>CAYXDE010000013.1:0-10447 GCA_964463525.1 uncultured Dehalococcoidia bacterium
TCCCGAAGCGGCATAGCGACCCTTGAGGGGGAGATTCTGGACGTGATGATCGGAGTGGAGCCCGGCCTGTTCGCCGGTTTCGGCGAGGTTGGAGACTCACCCACCGAGCCCATCAATCCGGAACCCGACTCTGAGATCTACACCGGTGACTTCCAGGTTGTTGAGAACCACGGCAACATGCTGGTGTATTTCCATCCCGGCGAGGGGCATCAGGACAATCTGGAAAGGGCCCTTCAGCGGTTCCCTGACGTGACGTTCATCATCCACGCGGACTTCGTCCGGCCTCACGTCAAAGGGATCATGGACCGGAATCCCAACGTCTATTACACCTACAATGACATCTTCGGCGACCTGATCGAGACCTTCCGGTTCGGCGAGAAGGCCACGTTCCTATCGGACATGAGGTCTGAATGGGACCGGCTGCTCGATGAGGCGGACGCGCTATACAGAGAGATGATCGAGGCCCACCCCGGCCGGTTCATGTGGGGCACTGACCGGGGGGATATCGTCTGGGGCTACGACGAAGAGGTTGGCCAGATATTGGCCGAGTTCGGCCGGGCTTTCATCGGCAGGTTCGATCCTGCCATCCAGGAAGACCTCGCCTACAAGAACGCCGAGCGGTTGATCGCCCTAACCAACTAAGCCATAGAACAATAAAGACCGGGACAGCATAAGGCCGCCCCGGTCTTTTTCTTATCCCGCCTGTGGCGGTTAGCTGAGAAAGTCTGTCGTCCATTTGGCGTAGTCGGCCTTAACCTTCGAACGTTCGGAGGAATCTCTTTATCCTGACAACGCAATGTCGCTTGAAGGCATGAGACCTGGTGGAGCTCAGGAACTCCAGGTGACTAGTTAGGTCGACTAGCTGGGCTCGCTTTTGCCAGTCTTTGGGCAGGTACATCCCCGCCGCCTGAAGACCGGATTTGATTCGACTATGATATTTCGCAGCGGTATTCCGCAGAAGGTTGCCTATATCCATGTAAGGTGTTCCCACGTGGCAGTACTCCCAGTCGAGAACTCCGCTGACGGACCCATCCCGGATGAGTATGTTTGTGGGGTTGAAGTCACCGTGCACCAGGCTGGTGTCCGCGTCAACTTCGGCGAGCCGTTGCTTCTCAGATCTCAATACCCGTAACACCGCCTCAACCATCTCGCTTCCCAGCCACGTCTGCACCTCGGATGATTCAAGTTCTGCCGTGGCGTACCCCTCTACGCCTCCCCATGGGAAGGGTGAGACTGATCCGTCGGCTTCGATCCATCCGGCTGCCTGGAACTTCACCGAAGATATCCTTGCCAGGGTCTGCGCCGCCACATCCAAAGCATCCGGGATACCCTGCAGCATCTCTCCTTCCACGAAAGTGAACAGCGACCAGTTTTCGCCCCTGCTGACCTCGAGAGGGACCGGAACAAGGCCCCGGACCAGATTCATCACGTGGACTTCCCGCCGAGTATCTCCATGGCTGTGGAGCCGCAGCACACAGGTCTCGCCATCGCTCAAGACCAGTTTGTAGTTTGTGTTGGATTTGCCAGCAGGCAGCAGGGTCACCGAAACCAAATCCCTGCCGCCGAGGAAAACTTGGATCAGAGATGGGTCGAATGGCCTGAGCGGATTTCTTCTATCGGCTTCGATTATTGATGTACCCCTGGGCTATCGGTGGTCCAACAGAAAATCAGCTAAGAAAATCCGTCGTCCACTTTGCGTAGTCGGCCTTGCGGGTGAACTGGTCGATCTGCGCCGTGGTCGCAAGCTGGGGAGCCAGATCGGCCGGCGCCACACCGTCGCGCAGGGCCTTCAAGGTGTCATGGGTTGCCTTGATGGCAGCCGCGAAGGGCAGGTGTCCTTGCAGTGCGACCCTCACTCCAACGGAGCCCAGGTATTCTTTGTCGGCCAACTCGCCGGTGGTACCGCCCAAGAGCAGCGGGATATTCATCTCTGAGCTGACCGCCTCAACCTCAGCCTTGGTATTCGCTCCGGCCAGGAACACGGCGTCCACTCCGGCTGCTTCGTAGGCCTTGACCCGGGCGATGGTGTCGGCCAGGTCGGTGATGCGCAGGGAACTGGTGCGCCCGGCAACCACCATGTTGGGGTCGCGGCGCGCCGCCAGGGCCGCCTTCATCTTGCCGACGCCCTCGTCGATGGGCAGCACGGCATCCGCTCCGCCGCCAAAGGTCCGTGGCAGAACGGTGTCTTCGATGGTCAGGGCCGAGACGCCAGCGGTCTCCAATTCCTCAACCGTCCGCATCACGTTCAGGGCGTTGCCGTAGCCGTGGTCGGCGTCGACCATCAGGCTAAGGTCACCGGCCCGGCAGATGCGGTGTATCTGCTGGGCGAACTCGGTGAGGGTCAGGACGATCAGGTCCGGCGCCCCCAGCACCGTGCCGGACGCGATGGAACCGGCGAACATGCCAACCTCAAAGCCCAGGTCCTCGGCGATGCGCGCCGAGATGGGGTCGAACACCGATCCGGGGTAAACGCACTTGTCTCCGGCCAATATGCCCCGGTATCTCTCTCTTCTCGTGGTAAAGTCCATGATGCACCTTTCTAGTAGCAGAGTTGTTGCCTGGTCCGGGCACGCGCAGGCGTGATTCGGAGCGGCGGAAATTCCGGCCCATTCTAACATAGCCCCTACCTAACATAGCCCCCACAAGGGGAACTGGGAGAGTCCGTGACTGGCAGCGTCACGATCCTCGGCGTCGATTTCAGCGGCGCCAAGGCCGACAAGAATACCTGGGTGACACAGGGGACGCTCATCGACGGCGTGCTGGAGATACGCTCCTGCGAACCGACGCCGCGCGCGGAGTTGGCAGTCCTGCTCGCCTCAGCGCCGGATACAGCGGTTGCCGCGTTGGACTTCCCTTTCTCGGTGCCCAGGGAATTCGCCGGCCACTGGCTGCCCGCCGCTGAGAACATGCCCCAACTCTGGCAGGCCGCCGCCAACATGGAGTTCCAAGACTTCATGGCGCTGCGTGACGGGTTCGTGGCTGAACACGGTGAACCCTACCGGCGGGGAGACCTCTACTTTCCCGAGTGCTACTCCTGCCTCCACAAGGCCAACCCCAACATGGTGCCCATGACCTTCCGGGGCATGCAGATGCTGGACCACCTGTGGCGGTCCGGCTGCCGGGTGCCGCCCCTGTCCGATGACGCCCGCACCGGCCCGTTGCTGCTGGAATCGATGCCAGGCGCCGCCCTCAGGGCCTTGGGACTACCCTTCAAGGGCTACAAGAAGGGACAGCATGCGGTGGACCTGCGGCGGCAGATACTGGACGGGTTGGCTGTCAGGTCCGGCATCGGCCTGCCAAACCTGGACCGGTTCCGTGACTACTGCCTGGGCAACGACGATTGCCTGGACTCGGTGGCCGCCGCCGTTGCGGCCTGTCTCTGGAAAGATGACCAGGCCTCATTCCGAGTACCCCAAGACGGTCCCGGGGACCCCTCGCCCCGCGGCGGGCCCCCCAGCCAGGACGAGAACGAACTCCACACCGCACGGCTGGAGGGCTGGCTCTACGCTCCGGTATTCCTCCCTTCACCACACTGACAACTTCGTTAGATATTGCCTGATGCCGTTCCAGGCAGTAAAGTGTGTGCCGACCCAGACGCGGCACAGGCCGCCAGCCCCGGCACTGAAGAAGTCCGGCTTTGCCGGCGGGAGACGGAACCATGGGCGTTTTCAGGTTGTTCACCAACGCCAGCGGCAAGAGTCAGGTCGAAGAACTGGACCTGGCTTCTCACCCGGAACTGACCGCGGTCACCGCGACCCAGCACATATTTTTTCGCCAATGGGAACCCGGACACTTCATCGACTGGCATCCCGCGCCCCGGCGGCAGTACATAGTGTCCCTATCGGGCATCGTGGACGTGGGGTTGGAAGACGGCACGACCCACCGGTTCATGCCGGGCGACGCCCGTCTGGTGGAAGACACGACGGGCAAAGGCCACACGACTTTGGTGCCGGGAGCGCCGAATGACGAGCCTGCCATAACCGCCGTCATACCCCTGGCATAGATAATCATCAACTACGGAGGAATCATGGGCATCTATCGAATGTACACCGGCGACGACGGCCAGACCCACATAGAGGAGACCAGTCTGGCCACCCACCCTGAATTGGCCGAGGCGGTCAAGACCACCCACATCACATTCACCGAGCATGAGGCCGGCCGGTTCATCGACTGGCATCCGGCGCCCCGCCGGCAGTATGTGATCTGCATCTCCGGCGGTATCGAGATCGGCTTGGGCGACGGCTCGACCCACACCTTCGGCCCCGGCGACGCCCGCCTGGTGGAGGACACCACCGGCCAGGGCCACACCACCAAGACCGTTGGCGGCGGCCCCGGCATAACCTGCACCGTCCCTCTGGCCGACTAAGTCGGGGTTGGTGCCTTCGGCGGTTGGCTGGATCCAACCCTGGATCCTGTTGCCGCTAACAGTAATTTCGGGAGAAGATCAAGAAATGCAGATAGTTCGAGTTTATTCCGGAGACGACGGGGAGTCCCATTTCGAGGATGTCACGCCCGAGGAGATGGTGACCATCGCCGCGCGGCTGGGCGAGGGCGATATCCAACTGAACGCGCGGCAGGCCCCGTCCTTCTCCGACTACCACACCGCGCCCCGGCGGCAGTACGTGCTGCACCTGTTGGGCACCGCCGAATATGAGTGCGCCGACGGCTCGAAGCGGCAACTGGTCCCAGGAGACGTGCTGGTGGCCGAAGACCTGACCGGCCACGGCCACATAGCCCGCGGACTGGGCGAAGGTGACCGCTACATCCTGGCCGTGCCCCTGGCCGCCGCCGACTAGATCGCCGGCCAAGTTGGGTTTCGGGCTTTCGGCGGTCGGTTGCGGCCAACATTTATCCAGTACCTAAGATACCTCCAAGCCCCCAAATAGGCTCTAAAATTTCGAAGTAGGTTTAGAACATGAAGATCGTACGAGTATTCTCAGGCGACGACGGTGAGTCCCATTTCGAGGACGTCACCCCCGAAGAGATGGCCAACATCGTGAACCGGATCGGCCCCGGCGACATCACCCTGGGACTGCGGCCCTCGCCTTCATTCTCCGATTACCACAACGCCCCCCGCAGGCAGTACGTGGTCAACCTGTCCGGCACGGCGGAGTTTGAGTGCGCCGACGGGTCCAAGTGGCAGATGGAACCGGGAGACATCCTGGTGGCAGAGGACCTGGAAGGCCACGGCCACATCGCCCGCAGCCTGGGCGACACTCCCCGCGCCTCCCTGGCCGTCCCCCTAGCCGAGCCCAGCTAACCGGCCCATCCGGACTATGACGAAAGAGCGCTCTCCAGCTGGAGAGCGCTCTTTCGTTCGACCGGCCCGGTTCAGTGGGCCCCTTTCATCAGGGCAGACAGGTGCAGCAACCCCTGCTGACGCCGGGCGCTGGAAACTACGCCCCGCCAGGCGGGCGGCAGCAGTTGCTCGGTCATCTCCCGGGTTACCTCGTTGTCTGCCGATAAAGGAAATTTCTGATAGAGAATTTCCGGCAGCCCATCTCCTCCACTGCCATGCTCTGCTTGTTCCCAAGCCCGCAAGAATGGCAGCACTGCATTCACCGCCAGGTCCTTGGCCCTTGCCCGGCCCACGTAGGCCGGCCCTCCCTCGCTTACGGCGCATAGCGCTGCCGCCAGGCCGGCGGGTCTTAGCCTTTGAGCCTCCTCCCGCAGGCCTACCGCCAGGCCCTGCTCCAGAAAACGGGTCAAGATGATGGCCGCGCCCAGGATGCGGCGGCGTGGATGGTTGGCCGGGCGGACCCGGAAAAGACGCCACTCCCGGCGGTCCATCGCTGGGCCCATGCCCCTGGGAGAGCGGCGTCCCGTGGTACCAGGCCCACCCAACCCGGCACAGGAGACCAGCCACTGTCCGATGGCTCCCGCGCGTTCTTTGGCGGGCAGTTGCAGTGCCGTTTTCGCCAACGCCGGGTAAGACGCCGCGGCAGCCAACCGGAGGAACGGGGACCGGTTGCTGCTATAGCCCAGCCCTTCCATCAATGCCTGGTACAAAGCCTGATCGGGCCCATCCGACTGGATGCATCGCAGCAACCAATCGGCCTTGGCCCTGAAACGCTCGTCTCCGGCGCGGTCCAGGGCTTCCTCGGCTTCTTTCAGAGTCTCTGGTCGTGGGAATCCTTTCCTCGCCAGCACCTGCCATAGATCGAGGAACGGCTCGGGTCCTGAAGACTCCGTCAGCAGCGCGCTCAGGTCCATGACGGGCGCCAATGACCCGCTGTGCAAACGTGTTTCCAGGGAAGAGACCTCCAGCGCTCCATGCACCACCACGCCGTTGTAGTTGGGGTCTCCGCCGTGGCCATGGGCTTGCCAGTCCGCCTGTTTTATATGGAGTTCCACATCTCCCCGGACCAGTCCAACCCCTTCCACGTCCAACAGAGCGTCCCGGAAGTCCGGACCGGCCGTTACGCCGGGTCGGCCGGGATAGACGACCCTAACCCGCTTGCCGGCCTGGGTGCGCAGGCTGGTCTGACGGGACGCCCGTTCTTTCCAGAGCTTGGCCAACAGCCGCTCCGGAATCCTTTCTTTTCCGCCTTCGGCGATCTGGCGGCCCATCTCTGAGGAGGGGCCTGCCGGATAAGAGGTCTGCATCGTTATAAGCTTCGCTGAATTACTATTTCTATAAGATATATTACCGTTACATTCTAACCATCACCATCGCCATTCCAGAAAGGCCGCTGGTGGCCGCAGCCCGCCTCCGTTAGAATAGCTATAAGCCTGCGATTCTATATTTTTGCGGAATATTTATGCCCACTGATACAGGCGGCCCTTTGACCCTGACCTATTACGGCCACTGCGCCTTTCAGTGGCGGACGGAAGCAGGGCTAAATGTGCTGGCCGACCCCTACCGCAACATAGCCGGGCGTTACTGGTTCCAGAGGCTCTTTCCAGACGTGGAGTGCGACCTGGGACTGATCACCCACGCCCATTTCGACCATGACGCCGCCGAACGCCTCCCCGAAGGCGCTTCCCTGATACGCATGCCCGGGGATTTCTCCAACCGGGATATGAACGTCCGGGGCGTGCTGGACCTCCATTCCGGGGCCTCCCGCCTCCGGGATTTTCCCAACGTGATGTTTCGCCTGGAGACCGGCGGCGTAAGCTTTCTGCATCTGGGGGACAACCGGGCCGACTGGCCGGTAGACGTGGCCCGCGCCATCGGCGAGGTGGACGTATTGCTGGTCACGGTAGACGACTCCAATCACTTGCTGGACTACGAAGAGGTGGACTCGCTGGTCCAACGGCTTGAGCCCAGGATCGTGATTCCCATGCACTATCAGATACCGGGGCTGATGGCCGGCGACACCGGTCTGGAACCGCCCGAGGGTTGGCTGGCAACCCAGACCAACGTCAAACGGCTGGACGGCCCCAGCGCCGAGTTCTCTCCCCAGAGCCTGCCATCCCAGACCGAGGTCTGGCTGTTCGAACCGTCCCCGGTATCATTCAAGAGCCCTCGGGTGGAGCCGTAGGTCAGCGGCAGACATGAGACCGCTGCGCCAAAAGCCCTTCTTCGGTTGGTTCGTCGTGGCAGGCTGCGTCCTGGTTTCCTTCGGCGTTGCCGGCGGCCAGTTCTCGTTCGGCGTTTTCCTGAAACCGATGACCGATGAGTTCGGCTGGAGCCGGGGTTCATTGTCCCTGGCCTTTGCCCTGACCTTCATGATCTCAGGCCTGCTGCGGCCGGTGGCCGGTTATCTGGCCGACCGGTACAGCCCCAAAGCTGCCGTCCTCTCCGGCGTCGCAGTGATGGGAAGCATACTGCTCCTGATCCCCTTCATCAGCAGCCTGGCCCAGCTCTATGCCCTGTTCGCCATCATGAGCATCGGCATCACCCTGGGCACCGGGCCCATCTTGACCAAGATCGTCAGTGCCTGGTTCCACACCCGGCGTGGACTGACTCTGGGGTTGGTCAGCGGCGCCGGTTCATTCGGAGCGATGATCCTGGTCCCGGCGGCGTCTTTCTTCCTGGTGCTGTTTGATTGGAAGGAGGCCTATTGGTTCCTGGGTTTGTTGTTGTTGGCGCTGGTCTTGCCCGCCGGGTTCATCCTTATCAGGAACCGGCCCCAAGATATGGGGGCTGAGCCTCTCGAGGCGTCGGAGGCCAGAACCAGAGGCGGTCCCGCCTCCGAGGCGATCGATCAGAGATTGTTGGGGAGAGACGCCACATTTCAAGAAGCTCTGCGGGTCCCCTTTTTCTACCGTTTGACCATGGGGTACTTCGTTTGAGGCTACTCCATGAGCTTCGTGAACGCTCACTTCGTCACCTACGTTCAGGACCTGGGTTATCACAAGATGGTCGCCGCCGGCGCTTTCAGTCTGATCGGTGCATCGGCCATCATCGGAGCCCTGCTGCTGGGACATCTATCGGACCAGCACGGCCGCCGCAGATTGCTCAGCCTGTCCTACCACCTGCGCGCCCTTGGGTTCGTGTTGGTCTTATTGTCCATGGGAATCTCTTTCCTGAACATACCGTCCCTTGGCATCACCGCCTTGCTGGCAGGGGTACTGCTGGTGGGGTTCTCCTGGAACGCCGTCGTCTCCATCACCGCAGCGTACGCCTCCGACCGTTTCGGAATCACCCAACTGGGCACGATATACGGCACCATGTTTGCCGTGATGCCCTTGGGCTCCGGCTTTGGCGCTTACCTGGGTGGCCTGCTCTATGACGCACAAGGCACCTACGCCATCGGCATCTGGTCAAACATCGCACTGCTGCTATTGGCCACGGGGACCATTTTCACTATCAAAGAGCAACGGCTTCCAGGCGCCATGGCGGCAGCGCACTAGCCCCTTGGTTCCGGGGCGCCCTGGTAAACTCCATTAACCAAAGCGGGGAATACGGCAGAGGCCGGGTGTTTTCATATACGATTGCGGAACGGTCGTACGATTCCCCGTTATTCTTGATGAAAGATAAAGGTCCACTTGATCCCCAAGACTAACCCAACGGTTGGAGCGCGCAGTAGTTCCAACCGGATCAGCTACCACTGGATCATCCTGACAGCCCTGGCGATCGTGCAGATCATCGGCTCCTCCATCTCCATGGCCGCCGGGATAATGGTCACGCCGCTCAGCGACCCCGAAGGCGATTTTGGCTGGAGTATCGCCGTCATCGGCGCGGCCCTGGCCACATTCTTCCTGGTGGGGGCCATCTTCTCACCCATCAGCGGCTGGCTGGCGGACAGGTACGGCACCCGCAAGATCATGGTCCTCTGCGGCGCATTGTTCGCCCTCAGCATGTTCCTGCTGGGTTTTGTCAGCTCCCTGTGGCAGTTCTTCTTGGTGTTCAGTCTGATGCTGGCGGTCACCCAGTCCATCGCCATGGGGCCCATGATCGCCGCGGTCAATGTGTGGTTCAGGAACAAGTTGGGGATAGCCGTCGGCCTGCTGTGGGGCGCCCAGGGGTTGGGCGCCGGATTGATGGCCAGCGGTGTTGCCGTCTTGTTGGACAACGTCGGCTGGCGGGGCACGTTCTGGTCCATAGCCGCGGTCGGCGGGGCGCTGGTCCTCCTATCGGCGGCGTTCTTCCGGAGCCGCCCCGCCGACAGAGGTATGCGGGCCTACGGAGTCGAGGCCGATGAACCCGTGGAAGTCGCCTGGAGCGACAGGTTGCAGGCCATCCGGATGAAGGTCTTCAACGAACACATCCGGACCACCAAGGAATTCTGGAACCTGCCTCTGATCCACCACCTGGGATGCACCGGACACGCGATAATCCTGATCTACTCCGTGCCCATCGCGGTGGAACAGGGCATCAGCCTTACAGCGGCGGCGTTGATCCTGAGCCTGATATCCATCTTCAGCATCGTCAGCCGGTTCCTTGCGCCCATGTTCGCCGAACGGTTCGGCGGCAAACCGGCCATGGCCGCCGCGCTGGCCCTGCAAGGCTCAACGGTATTGATACTGTTCTGGGCCCAGGACGCCTGGACCTTCTATCTATTCGCGGTGCTATTCGGGATCGGGTTCGGCGGCGAGATGTCCGCCTATCCCGTGGTCAACCGCCAGTATTTCGGTTCCGGGCCTCTGTCCACTTTCTACGGGATCGAGATGATGGGCGCCTTCTTGGGTCATGCGGTCGCCACGGGTCTGGCCGGACTGGTGATCTACGCCACCGGGTCTTTCGATCCGGTGCTGATGATATCGATGGGATTCAGTTTGGGTGGGGTATTGGTTGTCTTGAGTCTCTCGCCCAGCACCCACGTCTTGATCCCGGACTGGGAGCTGGCCCTGCCTGAAGAAGCGAGGACTTTACCTACGCCTGCAGAATCTTAGTTGGCGCGGGCTGGCCTGATTCGTTATTCCGGCCTTCGCCGGAATCCAGGCAAGTTTTGGCGGCGGGCATTGGACGATCTGCTGAAAACCATGGCCCCCCCCCAAAAACACAACCCCCAGCGTGGGGGAAGGTTTTTGTGGGGGGCGGGCCAAACAAAAAACAAAA
>CAYXDE010000013.1:10457-60060 GCA_964463525.1 uncultured Dehalococcoidia bacterium
GGCCCCCCCCCAAACCCCTCCCCCCGGGGCGGGGGCGTGGGTTTGGGGGGGGGCCTGCCAGTCCTAGTCCGTAGCGTATTTCTCGCCGCCGGAATCCCTATTCCACCTCAATCTCCACGGGTACGATGCCGTCAAAGTTCTTGCCCAGGTAATTCCAATCGATCTGGGGCTGTACCCTGCCCCTCTCGTCGGTCGCCCGCGCCATGATGCTGTATTCTCCCGGTTCGTCAGCCTGCCACGGGAGAGACCAGCGGACCCATAGCCACCTTTCGACGGGCCCTTCCAGGTGGGCGTCCTGCCAATTTTGTCCACCGTCGGTGCTGACCTCAACCCTGATGATCTGACCCTCGCCGCTCCAGGCCAGACCGGTGACCAGGTGCCCGCCCCGAGGCAGGGGCGGATCGCCGTCTCTGGGCTCCGTGATGAGAGATCTCACCCCCATGGCGGTGATCATATCCTTATCGGGCTCGTCCGGGTCCTCGGCCAGGTAGAAGTACTGGTCCTGGTAATACAGGGCCGGCTTGTGGTCCATCACCTCAAGTTTTTGAAGCCATTTCACCGACCAATTGCCCGACCAACCCGGCGTTATCAGGCGGACGGGACCGCCGTGGATGTGCCGGATGAATTCCCCGTTCAGACCCCATGCCAGCAGAGTGTCGGGATGCAGCGCTTTCTCCAGAGGCAGGCATTTCTCAAAGTTGATCTCTCCCTCTGGCACCGATTGCGCGCCGGCGGTGGCGAACTCAGCCGGCCTGCCCCGGTCGAATCCCTGGGCCAGGACCCCGTAAGCCCCGCGTTTCACGCCAAGTTTCTCCAGCACCGCCGCCAAGGGAACGCCGGTCCACTCACCAGAGCTGATCAGGCCGTTGTGGTCGTTCTCCGGGACGTGCCTGGTGGGCTTTCCTTCCTGAGATGGGTGGATGTAACAGCCGTAGGACGCGCCGTTACTCCTCAGGTATTCGAAGAAGTCCTGCTCACTGCCGGAACATTCGTGGACGCAGCGCACCGTCTTGGCCGGCAGGCGGCGCAGGTCCTCCATGGTGAATGTCCCCGGTTTGTCCACTTGGCCGCCGATCTCCACGCTCCAGTCATCGGGATGGACCGGTTCAGGAGCGTCAAGTTGCACCACCACGTAGCGGAGGTCTGTCGGCGTGATCAGCCCTTGCAGGTCGGCCACCGGAGTGCATTGACTGATAACCCGGCCGTCCGCATCCGTCAGGGTGTAGGGAGTGGACCTCTTACGGTCGGCCCATCCCTGAATGAATTCCCCCTCGATCTCGCGTCTGCTGGTCATGAATCATCTCCTAAAAGGGCACGGGAATACGTCTAGTCATAGACTAATTCCGTGGACTCCGCAGCAAAGGGCCGTTCGTCCCGAATTTCCCGCGCCAAACGGTCCGCCGGCGGAGTCCGGTTTTGGGAGCCGGGCAAGAGGCAACAACAAAAAAGCCCCGGCATCCTGAAGGATGCCGGGGCTTTTCACCATCTTCCGAGAAGCCTAGTCCGTAGCGTATTTCTCGCCTAGGGCCGTCTCCCAGCGTAGGTAGTTCATCATATCGGCGAAGTTGCGTTCGGGGCCGGAGAGCACCACATCGGTGGGCGCCCGCATCACACCGGTCAGGCCTTCTTCCACTCCCAGCCCGGCCTGCCGCCAGGCGTCCATCCCGCCCTCCAGGGCCGAGACGTCCTGATAGCCCAGATCTTTAAGTGTGGCTGCGGCCAAGGCCGCGTTCTGGCCGTTGTTGCAGGTGACAGTGATGGACCCGCCTTTGTCTGGAGCTATCTCGCCTATCTGAAGTTCCAGTGACCCGCGGGGGACCCAGCGCGCGCCGGGAACGTGACCCCGGGTGAAGTCCTGGCTGTTCTCCACGTTGATAACCGAAGCCGGCTTATTGGCGTCCAGGTCCTCGGCCGAGACCATCTTCACCTGGGAGCGGGCTTCGTCCAGGCCGCTGGGCGCGGCGTTTCCGGACCCGGTCTCCAATTGGCGTCCGCTCTCGGCCCAGGCGGTTGCGCCGCCGTCGACCGCGTAGACCTCCTCAAAACCGAACTGGCGGTACCAGGAGGCGATGAAGGTGGCGCGGGCGTGGCCGTCGCAGGCGAAGACCACCGGGCAGTTCTTGACCACCAGCACATCGTCGGACCGTTGAACCACCTGACCGCCGGGGAACCAGCGGAAGCCGGGGATGTGGCCTTCGGCGTACTCCTCAGCTCGGCGCACGTCCACGAAATAGCAGGTCTTCTGGTCGCGCTCGTCCAGCATCTTCTGCACGGTGTCGATGTCCAGGTAGCGCACGCCGTCTTCCTCAGCCAGTTGGGCGGCGTAGGCTTCGGCGGCAGCCAGACCTTCGGCTGACGGCTCAGGCAGGTCCAACCGGTCGCCGCCCGTTTCCAGGTCGTACCCGGCTAGCAGCCATCCGGATGTGCCGTTCTTCAGGCCGAATATGTTGGTCATGCCCATGCGCTGGAGCACCCTGGTGCCGATGACGCTACGGGTCCGGCCGGCGCAGTTGACGATGACGGTGGTGTCGGGGTCCAAGTCTTTGGTGATGTCGGTTACGCGCAGGGCCAGTTCACCACCGGGGACACTGCGGCCTCCGGGGATGCAGAAACGCTGGTATTCCTCGGGCGTCCTGGTGTCCAGGATCACCAGCTTGTCGCCCCGCTCGATGCGCTCATGCAGTTCGGTGGCTTCGATCTCGGGGACGTGGTACTCGACCTCCATGCGCTCACCGAAGTCCTTGCTGATCACATTGCTGCCCCACTCGGTGGGGAAGCCCTCAGTGGACCACTGGTTGATGCCCCGGTCCAGGACCAAGACGTTGGTGAAACCCATGCGTTCCAGGGTTGCGGCGGCCAGTGTCGCCCGGCGGCCGTCGTCGTCGCAAATGATGATCTTCTCACCTTTGACCGGGGCGGAGACGTCCATCCGGAACTCCAGTTCTTTGCGGGAGATCAGGCTCGAGTCGGGGATGTGGGAGCTGTTGTATTCGCCGGCTTCCCGGACGTCGATCAGGGCGAACTTGGACTTGCCCTGCAACAGTGCGTTTAGATCATTAGCGGAAATGATATCGGCCATTTCAACCTTCCTTTTAGTAGCTCGATTAGTAGCTGGATACTAGTTGGAGATCTCTTGGGGCGTTTCCGGAGCTCCCAACAGATTGCCGTTAGCATAATCACATCGGGCCGCCTCGACAAGTCTGAGCCCAGCCAACCAGGGGTCTAACGGCATGTCCGTTCGGCCCTATTCGACGATGCCAGCCTAGTGATAAATCTTTAAAAGGACGTTCATTTCCCGCCGATAAGGAGGCTGACATGCCGGACCCAGCATCGAACTCGTATAGTGACCTCAACGTGCTCTCGCCGGACCCACTTTGCGCGGCCCTCTTCCTGCCGGACATGGACCTTCCGGTCTCGGCCACCGAAGGCCACTTCATCCGCAGCCACTTTGCCGCCCCCGTGATCGGGTCCTCCGGTTGGTCACTTCCCGTGACCGGAGAGGTGGAAACTCATCTAGACCTGAGCTACGACGATCTTCTAAAGATGCCCAGCCATGAGGTCACCAGTCTCATGGAATGCGCCGGCAACAGCCGTTCAACCATGCAGCCGCCGGCTGAAGGTGTCCAATGGAACAACGGCGGGCTCAGCGTCTCTCGTTGGAAGGGAGTGCCGATGAAGACGGTGCTGGAGCAGGCGGGGTTCAAGGGATCGGCCACCGACGTGTTATTCGTCGGCGCCGACTCCGGCACCGAGTCCCACGCCGAGGGAACGCTGGTTTACGAGATGAGCGTTCCGATGGAGAAACTGCTCCATCCCGACTCCATCTTGGCCTACGAGATGAACGGCGAACCCCTGCCCAAGGACCACGGATACCCCATCAGACTGATCACGCCCGGTTGGTACGGTATGACCTCAGTGAAATGGGTGGTCAATATCGTTGTCATGGACCACCCCAACCGAGGGTTCCATGAGATGGACTACTGGATCTACCCGGCGGCCGACGGCAAAGCTGACCCCAAGGCCAGACGGGTAACTACCCTGAAGGTCAAATCTCTCATCAGCAGCCCGGAAAAGGGCGACATCCTCCCCGCCGGTAAGCACAAGGTCTCTGGCGTGGCCTGGTCCGGCGACGGTCACATCACCAAGGTAGAGGTCAGCACCGACGACGACCGCACGTGGCATGCCGCCAAGCTGGAGGAGCCCAACGGGGATCACTCCTGGCAGCACTGGGAATACGACTGGGACGCGTCGGCCGCGGGTCATTCGCTGGTCCGCTCCAGGGCCACAGACAGCGCGGGCAACGTGCAGCCCATGCTGGCGACATGGAATTTCCGGGGTTACGAGGTCAACTCAATCCACTCGGTGCCAATCACGGTGCTGAAACCCTAAAACGGGCCGGGAATTTCCTGCCATAATGCGAGATAAGTCATCAGGATCACGCCCAAGGGAGGTCAAACCATGGCGGCCAACGCCTATATCCTGGTCAACGCCGACCCCACAAGCACCGAGGATGTCATCAAGAAACTGGAGGCCATCAACGGCGCCGTCATTCACGAGGTGCTGGGACCCTACGATTTCGTAGTGGACCTGGAGGCAGACTCCCAGGAGGACATCACAGCCATCCTACGGAATAGGATCCGCCCCATCAAAGGCGTGACCAATACTGTTACCTGTATCTGCTTCTAGCTGACAGCCTTTCCAGTCTGTAAGAGCCGGCCGGAGGGAATCAGCCTCACTCTTCTGCTGTTTCTAGCCGCACTGCCCCAATTTCGCCCTGATCCTTCCGGGGCAGGAGAAGGGTCTGCCAAAGCATTGATCGGCAGATTCTTCGTCGGCCTTCGGCACTCCTCAGACTGACAGCGGCTGGGCAAGCCGGGCCAAGGGAACCAGTTGAATCAGAACGTAGAGCTTAGATCTCCTCGGCGGCGCGTAATCCGTCGGCGTCCACCGTGTATTCGTCGGCGTTGCGGCCTTGGATGGCGGCCAGGACCCGCTCTGCCGACAGGGGCAGGGTCTTGATCCTTACTCCCACGGCGTCGTAGATCGCGTTGGCGATGGCTGCCGGCGGGCCGAATCCAGGCGACTCAGCAACGGCCCGCGCGCCGAACGGCCCGTCGGCGCTGGGGACTTCCACCAGGATGTTCTCGATCTCGGGCAGGTCCACGGAGAGGGGCATGAGGTAGGTCGCCAGGGAGGGATTCCTGACCTCGCCGGTCTCCTTGTCGATGAGTATTTCCTCGCTGAGCGCCCGGCCGATCCCCTGCACGGCCCCGCCTTCCAGCTGGCCTTCCACGCCCATGGGATTGATGGCCTTGCCGATATCCTGGGCCTGGACGAACCGGGTGACCCGCACCTGTCCGGTCTCTTTGTCCACTATGACCTCTGCGCCTTGGGCGTTGAACACGGGGGCGTAGGGCAGACTGGAGAGTGAAGCCGTGCCGATGATCGGCCCGCCTCTAGAGCTCAGGCTCATCCGGCCCAACTGCCCCAGGTCCATGGACTGGGGCGGGTTGTCCTGCACGTAGACCGAGCCACCGGCGCACTCCAGCGCATCTGCCGGAACGCCCAGCCGGTCCGCGGCCAGCTCCAGCAGCTTGGCCTTG
Source organism: uncultured Dehalococcoidia bacterium (assembly GCA_964463525.1). Lineage (GTDB taxonomy): Bacteria > Chloroflexota > Dehalococcoidia > Lucifugimonadales > UBA3495 > UBA9611. Next base: position 16,061 of record CAYXDE010000013.1, read on the forward strand.
GCGTCTTCGGCGGCGTTCTGCACCGCCCGGCCCTGGCTATAGACGATACGACTGCCGCCGCTGGGGCCGGTGTAGGGGGCCATGTCGGTGTTCCGTTTGGCCACCACCACCTGGTCCAGCCGCAGACCCAACGCCTCGGCTGCGATCTGGGCCAACGACGTGTCGCTGCCGGAGATGTCTACGGAACCGGTGAGCAGGCTGACGGTGCCGTCTTCGTTAACGCTGATGGACGCGGTGGAAGGGCCGCTGCCGCTCCGCCATTCGCCCACGGATATGCCCACACCCCGGCCTTCTTCCAGTTTCTTGGGCAGGCCCATGCGTTCTTTCAACGCATCCAGGGTCTCCATCAGGCCGTTCTGGGGGATGGTGGAGCCGTTGACGGCTGTGTCACCTTCGCTGAGGGCGTTCTTGATGCGAAATTCCATGGGGTCCATGCCCAGCTTGTGGGCGATGACGTCGGTGTGGGACTCGGTGGCGAAGGTCATGTCAGCCACGCCCGAGGCCCGGTAGGAGCCAACATAGATCTTGTTGGTGTAGACACCGTAAGAGCGCAGCTTGAAGTTGGGGATCATGTAAGCCCCCAACCCGTGGCCGACCCCGGCGTTGGGGCCAGCGCCCAGGTACGCGCCAACGTCGAAGATGCTGCGGGCCTCACGGGCCATGATCTTGCCGTCTTTGGTGACGCCGGTCTTGAGGTAGATGTTGGTCTCAAGGCGCGGGCCGTTCAGGGTGAATGCTTCTTCGCGGGTGTTGACCAGCTTGACCGGCCTGCCGGTCTTCATGGCCAGCAGGGCCGGGAAGGCTTCCAGGGCCAGACGGAGTTTGGCTCCAAAACCGCCGCCCATCTCCATGGCCGTGACCTTAATGTTGCCGATGGGCATGTCCAGCACCGAGGCGAGCTGCGCCCGCACCTGGTACGGACCCTGGGTGGAGGCGTAGATATCCAGGCGGCCGTTGGCTTCCACATCGGCCACGCAGGCCATGGGCTCCAAGAACCCCTGGCTGATGGGCTGGGTGTGGTAGGTCTCTTCAACGATGACATCGGAGTCCTTGAAGCCCTGCTCCACGTCGCCACGGTCGGCGTCCAGCATGGTGCAGTTGTTGCCGCCCAAGGCAAATCCGTAGCCTTCGAAGTCCTCCAGCTCGGGATGGATGTCGGTGGACCGGCCGGAGATGGCCTCCAGGGGGTCTACGACGTTGTCGATGTCTTGGTACTGGACCTTGATCAGTTCCACGGCTTCCAGGGCCGTTATCTCGTCGTCGGCAGCCACGGCGGCGATGGGCTCGCCGACGTAGAAGACCTCGTCCACGGCCATGACCCGGCGGTCCTTGAGTGCGCCGGATCCGAAGCGGGCGTCTGGGTAGTCCTTGCCGGTTATGACACAACGCACGCCAGGCAGGGCTTCCGCCGCAGCGGTGTCGACGCTAACGATGCGGGCGTGGCTGTGGGTGCTGACCAGCAGTTTGCACATGAGCATGCCGGGCAGATAGACATCTCCGGCGTAGGTTGCCTTGCCGGTGACCTTTTCCAGAGCGTCCACCCGGATATGACTTTGGCCTATGGTTTGAAAGTCGGCCATGATATTTACTCCGTCCCTTTTTCGGTGGCCTTAACCGCCACCATGACAGACTCGATGACCTTGGAATACCCGGTGCAGCGGCAGAGGTTGCCGCCCAGGGCGTGTTTGACGTTCTCTTCAGTGGGCTCTTCGCCGCTCTCCAGGAAACCCACGGTGGAGAGGATGATCCCGGGGGTGCAGTAGCCGCACTGGAGGCCGCCGTGCTCGACGAAGGCCTTCTGCACGGGGTGAAGTTCCTGGCCGTTGGCCACGCCCTCGATGGTGGTTACTTCACCGTCGTGGGCGGCGTGGGCCAGCACCAGACAGGAGCAGACCGGCTTGCCATTCAGCAGGACGGTGCAGGCCCCACAGTCGCCTTCATCACAGCCCTTCTTGGTGCCGGTCAGGTGCAGCTCATCGCGCAGGGTGTCCAACAAGGAATAGTACGGCTCAACCAGGGCCTGTCTCAGTTCGCCGTTGACCGTTATCTGCAGTTGTTTCTTCATGGTTACTCCCGGCACTGACCTGCTCAGAAAGCGGCCTGGACCGTCAACCTCCGTTGTTCTTCGAAATTCAGCGGACCTCTGGCGGCGGCGTTCAGCGCCTGCTCCAGGGTCCGGCGGGTCAGCACTCCGACCATCTCCTTGCGGTGGGCTGCCGAGCCGCGTATGTCATCAATGGGTCTGACCCCATCGCGGGCGGCGTTGGCGGCGGCCTGAATCAGGTCGTGGCTGATGTCTTTGCCCCGGAGGATATCCTCGGCTAAGTAGGCCCTGACCGGTGTTGGCGCCACCGCGCCCAGTGCGATCCTAACCTCGGAGGCGGGGCCGCGCCGTCCGTCCAGGGAGATCAGGGAAGCCACACCAACTGTGGCGATATCCATTGCGCCCCTGGGGCTGTGCTTGATGTAGTGGGAGCCGGTGTTCCGGGGCGGCGGCGGCACTCTGATCTCCGCCAGCAGCTCGCCTGCTTCCAGCACCGTTTGGCCGGGGCCCTTGAAGAACTGGTCGAGGGCGACCCAACGTTCGCCGCCGGGGCCGGCGATACGGCACTCCGCACCGAAGACCAGCAGGGCCGGGATGGTGTCTCCGGACGGCGAGGCGTTGCAGATGTTCCCGCCCACGGTGGCCAGGTTCCGCACCTGTACCCCGGCGAAGGAAGCAGCAGCCGCCGCCAGGGCCGGGTAGCGCCGGCGCACCGCCGGGTGTTGTTCCAGCGTCCTGACAGTGACCAGCGCCCCGATGCGAAGGCCGTTCTTAGAGCTGTAGGTGATACGGCTCAGGCCGGCAACCCGCTGGATGTTGATCACATGTTCGGGGTTCCAAACGCCCTGACGCCAGCGCACCAGGAAATCGGTGCTGCCGGCCACGATGCGGGCGCTGTCGCCGTAGCGCTGCAACATGGATATGGCCTGCCGCACAGTACGGGCTTCCTGATACTCGAATCTCTTCATGGTTGGTTCCCTTATTGGACCCCTTAGGGGATTATGTCATTCCGGGTGAGTGTAGTTACGCGGGTTGTAGGTGTCAACGACGGCGGTGCAACCGCGTTTTGTTCGGACAGGTTTGTTAGGTTTGCTAGAATGGCACCGCATTCGTAATTTCTTCAGGACTAACAGATAACTATGGACGACTACTCAGTTGCAGTGGACGTGGGCGGTACTTTTACCGACATCGTGCTCTGCAACCTGGCCACCAACGAGCAACTGGTACACAAGACACCTTCAACGCCCGACGACCCCAGCACCGGGTTCCTGACCGGACTCCGTGAGGTGCTGGCGGCGAACTCGGTTGAGGCGTCCCAGGTGAAGCACGTCTTCCACGGCACGACCATCGCCACCAACGCAATCTTGGAGAACAAGGGCTCGCCGGTGGGGCTGGTGGTGCCCGATGGGTTCAAGTTCGTGCTGGAGATCGGACGCCACGGGACGCCGCGCCTGGTGAACCCCCAATCGTGGGTCAAACCTGACCGGCCGGTGCGCCCCCGGGACATCGTAGAAGTAGCCGAAAGGGCCGGTTTCTCCGGCGAGGTATTGGTGCCGCTGGATGAAGACGCCGTCCGAGCCGCCGCCAAGAAATTCCGGGAAGACGAGATCGCGTCCATCGCTGTTTCGTTCCTGCACTCCTACTCCAACCCAGACCACGAGAACCGGGCCAAGGAGCTCATATTGGAGGAGTACCCCAGCGCACAGGTCTCCATATCATCGGAAGTCCTGGCCGTGTTCCGCGAATACGAACGGACCATGACCACGGTGCTGAACGCCTATGTGATGCCCAGGGTGAGCAGCTACATCGGCAACCTGGAGTCTTCGCTGCGGGCCAACGCTGTTGACTCGTCGTTCTCCATCATGAAGTCCAACGGCGGCATGATCGGCGCCGACATCGCCGTCCGCCAACCGGTGCACACCGCCCTTTCGGGCCCCGCCGCCGGAGTGATGGCCACTCTGCAGATCGCCGAGAACACCGGCGTCAGCAACTCCATCTCCTTCGACATGGGCGGCACCAGCACCGACGTTTCGCTGATGCGCGACGGGAACCCAACCCTCAACCTGGCGGGTCGGCTGGGCACCTGGCCCATCCAACTGCCCATGCTGGACATCGCCACCATCGGCTGCGGCGGCGGCAGCATCGCCAACGTCTCGCCTTACGGCAGTCTGACCGTGGGGCCCTCCAGCGCCGGTTCGGTGCCGGGCCCGGTGTGCTACGGCAAAGGCGGCACTGCGCCCACTGTCACCGACGCCAACCTGGTCTTGGGCCGCATCAACACCCAGATCGCCGGTGGTAGCCTGCCCCTGGACGCCGACGCCTCGGCCAAGGTCATCCAAGAGAAGATCGCCACGCCCCTGAACATGGACCTGCACGCCGCGGCCAGCGGCATCTTGAGCATCGCCAACAACACTATGGTCGGGGCCATACGCAATGTCAGCGTCGAGCGCGGCCATGACCCCCGCGAGTTTGCCTTGGTTGCCTACGGAGGCGCCGGCCCGATGCACTCCATCGACGTGGCCAACCTTCTCGGCATCAACCGGGTGGTGGCGCCGCTGCATCCCGGCATCGCCTCCGCTTACGGACTACTCGTGGCAGAACTGAAGAATGACTACGCCCGAACGTCGCTCCAGACCCCACCGGACTACGATTCGGACGGCATGGAACGAGTCTACGGCGAGATGGAGTCGGAGGGCCGCGCCTGGCTCAACGAGGAAGGAGTCCCCGAGGACCAGCACGTCTTCAACCGCTGGGCTGATCTGCGTTACACCCACCAGGGCTCGGAGGTAACTGTTGCTTTCGATGGATCACAAGTAACCGGCGAGACCATCGACGGAGTGATCCAGGAGTTCCACGACCACCACGAGCAACTCTACGGGTTCTCCCTGGACCAGCCGGTGGAGATCGTGACGCTGCGGGTCTCGGCCTCGGGTGATGTGGGGTCGGTGGACATGCCCGAACGCCCCGGCGGCCTGGTTGTCCCGGACCAAGCCATCGCCAGCCAGCGTCAGGTGTTCTTCGACGAGTCGGGCGGGTTCGTGGACTGCAACATCTTCAGTTTCGACCGGCTGGCACCCGGTTCCAGCATCGATGGCCCCGCCATCCTTGAGGGTATGGACTCGACAGTAGTGATCAACCCAGGCTGGACCGGTCAGATAGACAAGTACGGCAATTGCATCATGGAGCCGATCTAATGACAGCGAACAATACACACAGCGTAGACCCGGTGACGAGACAACTGATCCGGGGCTCGCTCAGGGCGGCCCGGCTGGAGTGCGAACTGCTAATCGAACGCACTGCTATGTCGGCCTTCATCCGCGAAAAGAAGGACTACCAGGTCAACTTCCTGGACCGGAACGGGCATGAGCTTTACGGCGACACCATGGGCAGTGATATGGTGCAGTGCGTCTGGGAGACCTACCCGGTGGAGACGATGCAGCCCGGCGACCTTTACTGGTACAACGACCCCTATCTCTCCAAGGGCAGCGTCACCCACACCCCGGACATGACCTTTCTGGCCCCGGTGTTCTTCGAGGGTGAGGCCGTGGCTTACTGCCATTCCTTCGCCCACTTCTGGGACCTGGGCGGCTCACGGCCCGGCAGCATCGGCCCGGCCAACACGGAGATATTCCATGACGGCACACTGGTGCCGCCCATCAAGATCATCGACCAGGGCAAACTGAACGACGAAGCCTACCGGATCATCCTGCGCAACTCCCGGTACCCCGACTTGCTGGAAGGCGACACCAGGGCGTTGATGGCCGCCGCCAATCGGGCCCAAGAGCGCCTGCTGGAGATGTTCGGTCGGTTCGGCAAAGAGACCACACTTGCCGCCCTGGACGCCGATCAGGCGGACACGGCAACCATGGTGCGGGAGAAGTCTCTGGAACTCATCCCTCAAGGCAGCTTCAGCGTCAGGGATTTCATGGACCACGCCGGGGTCAGCGACCGCTGGTACTCCTACCACGTGAAGCTCAGCCGGGACAAAGACGAAATCACCCTGGACGCCACCGAGAGTGACGACCAGGCCGACGGCTCGATCAACTTCTTGGCCAGCGACGGCGCTCTGGCAGCCTATTTCGGGCAGTATTTCCACCAGTACGACACCTCGCTGCTGCCCAACCACGGCCTGCTGGCGGGGATAAACGACGTCCAACTGCGGCAGGGCAGCATCCTCCAGCCCGACTTCCCGGCGGCGTTGGGTTGCCGTGCCCACACCTTCACCAAGCTGAAAAGCTCGGTGCGGGCGCTCCTGGCCGAGGCCACGGACGGCAAGGTCATGGCTGGGTCGGCGGTGTACGTTATCGCCTACTGGCGCATGAAGAATTCAGGGGAAGACTGGCTGCTCTGCACCGATGGCATCGCCGTTGGCCACGGCGCACGCCCATTTGCCGACGGCCTGGACGCCATCTACAGCCGCCACAACGAGAACTACCCAGGAGAGTTCATGGAGATGGAGTACCCGCTGCGCATGGAGCGTTACGCCATCGCCATGGACTCGGGCGGGCCCGGCCTGCTCCGGGGCGGCTGCGGAATCTTCCGCGATGTGCGCATCCTGGCCGACGAGGGAACCTTCGGACTGAGGGTTGAGAACAATATCTTCCCGACTTGGGGCGTGGCTGGCGGTATGGGCGGCGGCACATCCAGGGTGGTCATAAACCCCGGCACGCCGGAGGAGAAAGAGATACGAGCCTTCTCCGACGACAACATGTGGAAGAAGGGCGACCTGGTCCGCGTCTACACCGCCGGAGGTGGCGGCTGGGGCGACCCACTAGAACGGGAGCCTGAAAGAGTGTTGGACGACGTGCTAGACGGCTTCGTAAGCGTCGATGCCGCCGAGGATTCCTACGGAGTGGTCATTGAACCAGACACGCTGGTCATTGACCCTCGGGCCACCGCAGCCAAGCGCCAGGAGTTGCAGAGCTCCAGGGGCCCGACCAAGTTGTTCCACCGTTTCGACTACTTCGATACCGCTCAGGAAGAACTGGAGTGGGTTGAGAGGAATATTCCGAGGTAAGAATAAGAGGCGATCGCAATTCGCTACCGTTGATACAGTTCCCAAAACTCATCCCTCGTTAGACCGGCATCGCGGATCAAGGCCCGAAGCAGGCCTCTGCCTAGTTCTCGGTGCCTAGGCACTGATACCCGTAACCCGTCCTGGTTCAGAAGAATCATGTGGCTGCCTTGGGTGTAGTCCCAAACGAACCCCGCATGTCGCATGATTCGCACGAAGTCATCACCGGAGACAACGGGCAGCCGGGCCACTAGAGGCTTACTTCAACCAGAGCCCACTCTTGGTCGGGAAGGGTTTCTCCGTGCGACCGCATGCTTGCCAAGTATCCTCGAATAGCCTCCCTGATGTTCGCTACCGCCTCGGGACGTGTAAATCCTTGAGAATGGCATCCTTGGAGGGAGGGACAACTCGCCACCCAAACGCCATCTTCGTCCTGTTCGATGGTTATCGGAAATGATAAGGACTCTTCAACATTGTATTTGGGCCGCGATTCGGACACTCCAGTTACTGAATACTCTTCAATATCAAATCCAAGCTTCGTAAGGATGCGGTGCGCATCCTGAGCTGTAAAACCGACTCTGGGAAGACCGGTTGCCAGGCTGATGAGTTGTTTGATGGGGTATCTACCCCCTTCCAAAGCAACACAGTATTTGTTCATACCGTTCGGGACATCTGCAGACTCATCTCCAGCGGCGGTAATAACCGCTTCGGCCGTGATGTCGTACGAGATTCCTCTTATCTTGAAGAGCATCGCAATCAATACCTCTTTCTTCCACTTACATCCTATTATATTACGAAGTGGCCGGCATGACGATGAGCCTGGATGGGCTTGAACCAACGACCTTGGTTTTCTAGGACCGTGCTCTGGTCACCTGAGCTTTGGGCCAACATAGTGGAGGATGGCCAACAGCCCTACCCGGCCTACTTCTCGAACTCGTGCCCGCAGTTCTTGGCCAGGGATAGGGTGGAGGCATCCCATCCGCCCAAGCAGATGCTCTCCAAGATCAACTTTCCGTCGGCGTCGATGGTGAAAGTGCCGGTGCCGTCACCGTCCGGCGGCGACTGATTGGCGCCGGACGAGGTGAACTGGATATCACCCGTCGCCAGATCGAAAGTGTAGGTGCCCCAATAGTCCTGATAGTGCTCGTAGGGGTTCGCCGTTACCGCGAACTCGCCTCCGGAGGTGAGGAGCAGTTGGTTGATGTTCCCGGTGGCCGTTTCCGTCCATACTCCAGCCACCGGGATTTCTTCAGCAGAGTAGATAACGAGCTCCGACGATACTGAGAACTGCCCCTCGCCAACGTCGGCGGTCACCGTGTAGGCAGACCCTGTGGGCGTATCGACGGCGATAGCCAGCAGGCCGGTATCCACGTCGATGCTGGCGCCATCGGACGGTTCAACAGACCAGGTGACAGCGGCATCCACCACCAGCAGGTCCTCGCAGCGAATACATGCCGGTCCGGCAAGGACTATCTGGACCGTATCGCCGGCCTGCAGGTCGGTGGGGCTGATCAAGGTCAGGTAATCGTGGGCGAGCTCTACCTCATCCAGAGGGATAGTTCCGCCCACTGTCTTTGATAATGACCTGACAGTTTTCGGGCTTCCCGGCAGCAGCAGGGCGGGCAGCGGCGCTATGTGGAAATCCAATATGTCGGCGCCGGAAACGACCAGTATCTTGTCGTAATAGCACCCGTAGGCGACACAACGAGGCGCGACCGACATGTTGTATTCTCCGTCAGGAACCTCGGAGATCGCATATGAACCGGTGGTCAGGTCGGTCGTCACTGATCTTCCGATCGGCTCCAGGATCACCTGGCCGCCGAGCAGGACGCTGGTGCTGCTCGCCAGCACCTCGCCCTGGATGACGTACCCGATAGCCTCGGGGGTGGGTGCCGGAGTTGGGGTTTGCGTCGGCGGGACTGGCGGCAGGGGAGTGCTGGTGGGTGCGCCGCCACAGGCCGCGGCCAGCGCCGAGACCAACATCAGAAAAACAACCGCGATCAGCTTCATATCCGTTTTCACTCTCACTTCAGCCCTCATCCCGGATATCAAAATACCCCGGCCTCAAGGGGCTGGGGCATCGAATGCTAAGAAATGGTGGGCCTGGATGGACTTGAACCAACGACCTCGGTCTTATCAGGACCGCGCTCTAGCCACCTGAGCTACAGGCCCACATAGTGGGGAGTGGCCAACAGCCACGTTTGGATTATAGCGACTGGCTTGTGTAGCGGCAAGGTGGCTTCTGATACGGATCCAGATTCGCCGCGATCCATCCCTTGAAAACGCGGCTGCGCCGCCTAGCCCGGCCCGTCTGGGCCCCCTGGGGGGCCCTCGCCTCCGCCGGGGGGGACGCCGCCTATGTCGGGGCCTTCTTCGGACTCGCGTTGGAGGTGGAACTCGCGGGGCGGGCGGGTCGCGCGGGGGGCTCTGGGTTGGCGTTCGGTCGCAGTGGCGGTCGCGCCCAGTGACTCGGGGGTGAAGCCGTCGGGGAACTGGAGGGTACGGACGGGGTAGTTGATGGTGATGTCTGCATCTTGGAAGCGCCGGTGCAGGTTCTTGACCAGGGCCGATTGCAGGTTGAAGCTGGCGATGCGGTCTCGGGCCTGCAGGAACAACCAGAAGTCGATGTTCGACTCGCCAAAGGCGTTGAAGGCGAACCAGGAGCCGTAGGACTTGACCGCGTTGTGGTCGTTCTGCACCAGGTCGTCCATGACCTCCCGGGATATCTCTTCCACCAGGTCCAGGTCGCTGTCATAGCTGACGCCGCAGGTCAGATAGACGTTCACCGCCGGCACGGGCTGTTGGTAGTTGGTGATGATGGTCTCGGCGAACCGGGCGTTGGGCACCACCACCAGGTTGTTGCCCCAGGTGCGGATGCGGGTGCTCCGCCAACCCACTTCCACCACATATCCCGCCACGCCGCTTTCAAGCTCGATGTAGTCTCCGGTGTCGATGACTCCTTCAGTCATCACGTAAGTTCCGGCGAACAGATTGGCCAGGGTCGGCTGAATGGCCAGGGCCACGGCCAGACCGCCCAGACCCAGACCGGCGATCAGCGGGCTGATGTTGATGTCCATCACGTCCAACACCAGCAGCGCGCCGATGCCATAGACGATCACTCCGCCCACCCGCCGGATCAGGGGAAATAGACGTAGGTCCACCACGTGATTGGTGCGGGACGCCAGATTGACCAGGTACCAGTCGATGGCGCTGGAGAGCAGACCGGCCACGGCGATGATCCCAACCACAACGCCCGCAGCCCTGGCTACCGTATTCGCTTCTTTCTGGTCTTCGCCCAGGTCCAGTCCGATAGTCACCGCCAGATACCCGGCCAGCGCCATGATGCCAAGGGTGGCAGGCCAGCGGAGGGAACGGACAAGCCGTGAGTCCAGGTCCGTGGGTGTCCAGTGGGTGAACCGGATGATCAGCGAGAAGATGACCTTGTGGACCAGTAACGCCACGACCAGGCCGATCAGGACGATCGCGCCGGCGGTGGCGGGGTCCAACCACTCTGGGTCGCCCAATCCAAAACGGGCCAGGACCGGTTCCAACAAAACGGAATCCATCAGGATGGGCTACTCCTGGGCGCGGCTGAGATTGGCGGAAAAACCAGAGACGGGAAACCCGGCTTCTAGCCTCGAAATTATAGCATTCAGGCTGGGTTTCCAGGCTCGGTCGAAGCGCCGTTTCTGAGGCGTTTTAGCAGCAGCGGGAGCAGTTCTCCAGAGGGGCCGTTCAGGGTTATATCGCAGTAGGGGGTGAGGGTGGTAGCCTCGGGATTGATCTCGATCAGGGTCGCGCCCAGTTCTTTGGCAACCAAAGGCAAGCGGGCCGCCGGGTTCACCGTGCCGGAGGTTCCCACCAGCAGCATGCAATCACAACTCTCAGCCTGCTCACGGCTGGCCAGCAGTACGTCTTCAGGGATGGGCTCGCCGAACATGACCGTGTCCATCTTGATCACGCCGCCGCAGTGGGTGCAGATGGGCGGCAGACTGTCGAAGTGGTAGCCGTCCCTGGGTTGGCGGACGCCGCAGCCGACGCAACGCAGCCACGTACGGTTGCCGTGGATCTCCAAAAGCGACTTGCTGCCGGCTTCCCGGTGCAGGTTATCCACGTTCTGGGTGACCACGCATCGCAGCAGGCCAAGCTCTTCCATCTCGACCAGAGCGTGATGTCCGGGGTTGGGTTCGGCCAGATCGACAGCCACTCTCATCTCGTAGGTGGGGTCGCCGGGCTTGTCCTCGCTGCGGAACCGCGCCTCCCACCATTCCCCCGGGTCGCTGGTGAATTCCCGGTAGGAAAGATTAGATGGTTCGCCGTGCTTGGTCCAGAGGCCGCCGGGGCCGCGGAAGGGCGGGATGCCGCTCTCGACCGACAGGCCAGCTCCCGCCAGCGCAACCACATGCTTGGCGTGCGAGATGAGCGCGGCAGCCTGGTCCAGTGACCGTGAAAGTTCGGAAGATAACTCTGACATGGTTGATTGATTATATTAACCGCGCCAAAGAGCCATGAAAAGATAAAGAAGCGCTTGCAGCGCCGCCTAGGAGGAGGGGAAGGCTTCGCGGCCTAGCAGGGGGACGAACCGGCACGGGCCAAGCATGCGCAGAGAGACGCCCTCACCGGTGCGCAGGACACACATAAGTTCCTGGTGGTCGAGCTCACCCACCGGCACGACCATACGTCCGCCCACAGCCATTTGGCCGATCAACGAGGGCGCCAAGCTTGGCGCCGCGGCGGAGACTATTATGGCGTCATAAGGCCCGCGCGAGGGGCAACCCAGGGTCTCGGTGGCGTCTTCTACGACAACGTTCTTGTAATCCAGGTCTTTCAGGGTCTCCCGCGCCCGTTGGGCCAGGCTCTTGATCAGTTCAACGGTCACCACATCGCCTTCCGGCACCATCTCGGCCAGCACGGCGGCCTGGTAGCCGGAACCGGCGCCGACCTCCAGCACCCGGTCAGTTGGCTGCAGCCGGAGGGCCTCTGTCATCAAGGCCACGATGTAAGGCTGGGAGATGGTCTGGCCTTCGCCGATGGGCAGAGGTATGTTCAGGTAAGCGTTGGCGCGTTCGGCCACGGGGACAAACGCCTCCCGGGGAACGCGCTCCATGGCTTTCAGGACCTCACGCGACCTGATAGAACGCCTCAAACTGATGAACAATTCGCGACGATCCGAGAGTAGTTTCTTGTCCAAATCTTGCTCTGCCATCAACTTAAATATAGCATTACATAACGTACTCTACAACGAAGTTTTTAGCCTCGTAATCCCGATTTTCCGGCCATTGCTCCCAGAGTGATTGACGCTACTAAACCCGTATGCTAACTTGGATTAAGCTCGAAGTTTTAAGCTTAGTTTCTTAGAGATTTTGATAGGTTTTCGGTTGACATCCAACCGGAGACCGTTCCCCGGAGACCGTTCAAGGTAGTAGGCTTGGTAGAGATTCAGAACGACGAAACGCGAATAACCGAAAAGTCCCAGTGGCTCTCGCTCCGGGATGCCTGCCGTCTACTTGATGTCAGCAACACCACGTTGAGACAGTGGGCCGACAACGGTTATCTGCGCGTCTATCGCACGCCCGGCGGCCACCGCCGTTTCCTCCGCGACGATGTGGAATCGTTCGCGAACGCCCCCGGGCAGGCCCAAGAGCAGGGCCGGGAAGACGCCATCGAGGGTTCAGCCCTACGCAAGATCCGCCGCAGCCTGGGCCGGAACGACGTGCTCCAGCAGCCCTGGTACCAGAGCGTCGAGGAAGAGGGGAAAGTGCGGATGCGGCTCTTTGGCCGCCGCCTTTTGTCCTTATTGCTGCAGGAAGCCGGACCCCGCCGCCGCAGGCAGGAACTGTTGGTGGAAGCGCACCTCCTGGGCCGGGAATACGGGACTGAGATGTCGGAACGGGGAGTAACCCTCAAAGACACCATCGAGGCCTTCGTCTTCTTCCGGACCATGGTATTGGACTCGACCAATCCCAGCTCCTGGAGCCGCATCATCGAAGCCGCCGACCGGGTCCTGGTCGGGCTGGCCGACTCGTACGAAGAATCAGGTCAGGACGCCGCCGCTTTGGCAGCGGCCACATCCGATTAACCCTATCCAACGAATAATCTAGCGCCGGAGGAACCGCAGACAGCTATGGATATCACCGACCGCGAGCTTCTGAACAAGATTCAAGGCCCCTTCCCCATGGTCGACCAGCCCTACCAACAATTGGGCGAAGAGGTTGGTATCAGTGAGCAGGAAGTCCTGGACCGCTTGACCGAGTTGAAGCGGACCAACGTGCTGCGGCAGATCAGCGCCATCTTCGACACACGCCGCCTGGGCTTCAAGACGACTCTGGTGGCCATGGCTTACGAGCCCGAGCAGCTGCACGACGCCGCCATGGAGATCAACAAGCACCCGGGCGTCAGTCACAACTACGCCCGCGAAGGTTCCTACTACAATCTTTGGTTCACCGTGGCCGTGCCCCCAGAACATGATCTGGAAGCCACCGCGACATACATGGGCAAGAAAACCGGAGCGCTTGCCCAGCGTCTGATGCCCACCAAGCGGTTCTTCAAGATCGGCGTCAATTTCGACATGGTCAAGAAGAAGGGTTCGTCCTTCAATTTCAGCCCCGACAACGTCAAGAAAGACGCATCCGGCGGCGAGAGCGCTGCCGACAAAGAGGCCGCTGATTCCTGGAACAAGGCCGTTCCGGTCACCGAGTCCGAGAAAGACGCCATCCGAGCCATGCAGGAAGACCTGGACCTGGTCCCCCGTCCCTACGACTCGCTGGCCAAACAGTTGGGCATGTCTACCGAAGAACTCTTCGCCCTGGCCAAGGACTTCCAAGACCGGCGGATCATGCGCCGCTACAGCGCGGTGCTCCACCACCGCCGCTCCGGCTTCCGGGCCAACGCGATGATCGTGTGGAAGGTGCCCGAAGAGCGGTCTGAGGAAGTGGGCTTGATGATGGCCGCCCACGACGCCGTGACCCACTGTTACGAACGGCCGACCTTCCCCGACTGGCCCTATACCCACTTCACCATGGTCCACGCGACCACGCCCGAAGGCTGTGAAGAGATCAACAATGAGATCAGCGAGGCCACCGGGATCACCGAGCGCCTGGTGCTCTACAGCACCAGGGAATACAAGAAGACCCGCGTTCGCTATTTCGTGCCTGACTATGACGAATACGTGGACACAGAAAAACCCGACGCTGTAATCACGGCTTAGACCAAAGCCGCGGTTTTGTCCGAGATATAAATAGAGAACACATGACTAATTTTTACCCCGTTTTCCTGAACCTGACCGGCCGCCGGTGCGTGATCATCGGCGGAGGGCTGATAGCCGAGGGCAAGATCACCAAATTGCTCGACTCAGGCGCAAAGATAAGTGTCATCAGCCCTGATGCCACTCAGACAATCCACTCTCTGGCCGAGCGTGGAGACATCGAGTTCGAGTTGCGCAAGTACCAGGCCGGCGACCTCAACGGCGCCTTCCTGGCCATCGCCGCCACCAACGACCGGGTGGTCAACCAGGAGATCTTCGAAGAGGCGGAGAAGCTGGGAATCCTGCTCAACGCCGTCGACGACCCGCCCCGTTGCTCTTTCATCGCGCCTTCGATCGTGCAGCGAGGTCCTGTAACGGTCGCCATCTCGACCGGAGGCGCCAGCCCGGCATTGGCCCGCAAGCTCCGTGAGACCCTTGACGGCTCTCCAGCTTTGGAATGGGCCGACGCCACCAGCGTGGTCTCCAAAGCCCGCCAAGTCATCAAAGACAAACAGGTGGCGGTGGACCCCCAACGTTGGCAGTGCTGCATGACTTCAGAAATCTTGAGCTTGGCCAAGTCGGGACACGAAGACGAGGCCCTGGAAAAACTGCTGGACGGTCTTCTGGGCAAGAACCCCGACGGCAAATGCTCCAACGTTGCTGAGTGTGTCACCGGGGGCTGCCAGACCAGGAATGCCAGCTCCCAAGACAACCTGGCACAGACCGCAGGGGACTAGCCAGTGGTATCCGGCGGCTCAGAAGACAGTCCCAGCGAATCAGGCGTTCCCCCACTGAAGGTCGGGAGCCGCGGCAGTGCGCTTGCCCTGATCCAAGACCATGTGGTCATCGGCAGGCTCAAGGCCAACAGCCCCGCTCTGAACTTCGAAGTAGACACCGTCCGCACCAGGGGCGACGCCGATCAGACGTCAAGACTGGCGGGCATGGGCCTGGGCATCTTCGTCAAGGAACTGGAACAAGAACTTCTGGACGGCAAGCTGGATATCGCCGTCCACAGCCTGAAGGACATGCCCACCCAGTTGGCCGATGGCCTGGTGCTGGGAGCCGTCCTATCCCGGGAAGACCCCCGGGACGTTCTTGTGAGCCGGGAAGGGCGTTCCCTAGACGAACTTTCCCCGGGGACCAAGATCGGCACCAGCAGTCCCCGCCGCGCCGCCCAACTGAAGAAATACGCGCCGCAGGTGGAGGTGGTCTCCATCCGGGGCAACGTTGAGACCCGGCTGCGAAAGGCCCAGGGAGAAGAGGCCGACGGGGCCATATTGGCCGCCGCCGGGATGATCCGCCTGGGGCTGCAGGACCAGGTCACGGAATACCTGTCCATCACCCAGTTCGTGCCCCCTCCCGGACAGGGGATACTGGCGGTGGAAGCCCGAGAAGACGACCACCGGATGCTAACGTTGTTGTCAGCCATCGACGACCCAGACACCCGGTTGGAAGCTACCGCAGAGCGGTCTTTCTTAGAACAACTTGGCGGTGGTTGCAGCGTTCCCGTGGGCGCCTATGCCCAGTGCACCGGCGGTGACATGCTGATGACCATCTTTATGAGCACAGAAGACGGCGGGAAGAGCGTCACCACCCAGGTCAAAGGACCCAAAGAAGATGCCCTGGGAATCGCCGCCGCGGCCTACCAAGCCCTGGAACGGGAAGGCGGCTCCGACCTGGTGGCCGCCGCAAGGGCAAACCAAGGATAATCATGCGCCTAATTGGGCGTTTTCTAGAGATGAAAGATTGACCGGAAAAGTCTATCTGGTGGGCGCTGGTCCGGGCGACCCGGGCCTGATCACCGTTAAAGGCATGCAGGCTTTGGAGCAGGCCCAGGTGGTTGTCTACGACCGCTTGGTCGACCCCGTCCAACTTCAGGCCGTTCCCGCCGACGCCGAACTGATATTCGTAGGCAAGGCCAGGGGCCGTCAGGAGTTGACCCAGCCGGAGATCAACCAGCTGCTGGTGGACAAGGCCTCCCAGGGCTACACCGTCGTCCGGCTCAAGGGCGGAGACCCCTTCGTCTTTGGACGGGGCGGGGAAGAGGCCCTCGAACTGAAAGCCAACGGCCTGCCATTTGAGATCGTGCCCGGCGTGACGTCGGCCATCGCCGGCCCCGCCTACGCCGGCATCCCACTGACTCACCGGGGCATATCGACGACCTTCACAGTCGTGAGCGGCAGTGAGGACCCCACCAAGCCCGGCTCCACCATCCCCTGGGAAACCCTGGCCAAGAATGGCGGCACCATGGTGGTGTTGATGGGTTGGGCTTCCTTGGAGAAGATACTGGCCACCCTGCAAAAAGAGGGCCTGCCAGCCACCACCCCTGCGGCGTTGGTGCAGTGGGGCACGTGGTCCGACCAGCAGACCGTCACCGGCAACATCGCCAATATCTTGGATCTAGGGAAAGACGCGGGGTTGTCTCCTCCCGTGATCACCGTCATCGGTGAGGTGGTCAACCTCAGGGAAGAACTGGCCTGGTTCGACAAGCGCACCCTGTTCGGCAAGCGCGTCTTGGTCACCCGGTCACGCTCCCAGGCGTCCCGGCTCTGCGCCCTGCTGGACCAGGCTGGGGCCAACGCCATAGAGCTGCCGACCATCGAGATCGGCCCCCTGGAAGATTTCTCCGAGTTGGACGCAACCTTGGCCGAGCTTTCCAGCTACGACTGGGTGATCTTCGCCAGCGCCAATGCCGTTGAGTCAGTGTTTGAACGCCTTGAATCGCAGGGCAAAGACGCCCGCGCCATGGCAGGAACCACCATCGGAGCCATCGGCCCGGCCACCGCGAGAGCATTGGCTGCCCGGGGGATCACCGCTGACTTCGTTCCCAGCCGGCCTGTCTCTGAAGCCGTGCTCCAGGAACTGTCGAACCGTGACTGGAAGGGTGTGTCGGTCCTGCTGCCTGCTGCGGACATCGGACGTGACGAACTCCAGAAGGGACTCGCGGAGATGGGCGCGACGGTCAACCGCCTTGCCGCCTACCACAACGTTCCGGTGCAGGGCGTGAACGACTTGGCCAGGAACGCTTTTAAAGACGGTGTCGATGTCGTAACCTTTACCAGTTCCTCAACGGTGCGGAACCTGGTGGGGATGCTGGATGAGGACCGATCTGCTTTGGAATCCAGCTTCATCGCCTGCATCGGCCCGGTAACCGCCGCCACCTGCCGCGAGTTGGGGTTGCGGGTGGACCTTGAAGCCACCGAACACACGGTCGAGGGCCTGGTGGACGCGCTGACCAGCCATTTCGCCAGCGGCGAGCTTTCCCGAAAGTAGTCATCAAGAGAAGGACCCAGGGAGAAGAGAAGATCATGACCAGTTTCCCCGACTCACGAATGCGGCGTCTGCGCGGCAGCGAGCCCATGCGCAACCTGGCACGGGAGACCCGGCTGTCGGTCAAAGAATTCGTCTATCCCGTCTTCGTGGGCCACGGACAGGGCGTCAAAGACCCCATCGAGCCCATGCCCGGCCAGTTCCAGATGTCCCTGGACGTGCTGTCGGAAGACGTTGGCGAGGCTGCGGAGTTGGGCATCCCCGCCGTCTTGTTGTTCGGGCTGCCTGCCGAGAAGGACCCGCTGGGCACTGAGGGCTACGATCCCGAGGGAATCGTGCAGGAAGCTGTCCGCATGATCAAGAAGAACCATCCCGGCATGATGGTGGTCACCGACGTTTGCATGTGCGAGTACACCGACCACGGCCACTGCGGCGTGATCGCCAATGACCGGATAGACAATGACCAGACCCTGGAGCTGCTGGGCAAGACCGCCGTTTCCCACGTGCAGGCCGGGGCTGACCTTCCGGCGCCGTCTGCCATGATGGACGGCCAGGTCTGGGCCATCCGCCAGGCGTTGAACGACCACGGGTACGACGACACCCCGGTCATGGGCTATGCGGCCAAGTATTCATCCGGGTTCTACGGCCCCTTCCGGGTGGCCGCCGACTCCACGCCCCAGTTCGGCGACCGGAAAGGCTACCAGATGGACCCGGCCAACGCCCGGATGGCCATGCGAGAGATCGAGGCTGACATCGCCGAGGGCGCAGATATAGTGATGGTGAAGCCGGCCCTTTCCTACCTGGACGTTATCCGGCAAGCGAAAGAGCGTTATGACCACCCGCTGGCCGCCTATAACGTCAGCGGCGAGTACTCCATGATCAAAGCCGCGGCCGCCAACGGCTGGGTCGATGAAAAGACCGTCACGATGGAGGTGCTGACCTCCATCAAGCGGGCCGGCGCCGACACCATCCTCACCTACCACGCCAAGGAAGTGGCGCGGTGGCTGCGAGAGACGGAATAGACCACACCCGTAGGCGTTTGAACGAGAGTCGCAAAATGGCTGAAAGAGACTAAGTAGGTCTCCACCCGGAAGATAAATCAGGACGTTGCATGCAACTTAGCAAGTCGGAAGCACTATTTGCCGAGGCCCAGAGATACATCCCCGGCGGCGTTAACAGCCCGGTCCGCTCATTCAAGTCCGTGGGGGGCACTCCCCCCTTCATCGCCCGTGGCCAGGGCGCGCGGGTCTGGGACGTGGACGGCAATGAATACATCGATTACCTGGGTTCCTGGGGGCCGTTGGTCCTGGGGCACTCCCATCCGGCGGTGGTCGAGGCCGTAAAGAAAGCAGCTGAAGGCGGCACCAGCTTCGGCGCGCCCGTGGAACAAGAAGTTGAACTGGCCAAGATCATCTGCGACGGGCTGCCCTCTGTGGAGTCGGTCCGTCTGGTCAGCTCCGGCACTGAAGCGTGCATGAGCGCCATACGGCTGGCCCGGGCGTTCACCAACCGCGACAAGATCATCAAGTTCGCCGGCTGCTACCACGGCCACGCCGACGGCCTGCTGGTCAAGGCCGGCTCCGGCGCGTTGACCCACGGCATCCCCACCAGCGCGGGCGTGCCTGAGTCCTACGCCAGCGAGACACTGGTTGCCGACTACAACGACATCGAGTCGGTGGAGAAATTCTTCCTGGCCAACCCCACGTCCATCGCCGCCATCATCATCGAGCCTGTGGCCGGCAACATGGGCGTGGTACCCCCCGCAGCGGGATTCTTGGAGGACCTGCGTAAGCTCACTGAAGACAACGGCGCACTGCTGATCTTCGATGAGGTCATCACCGGGTTCAGGGTGGGGCCCAACGGCGCGCAGGGCCTCTATGGCATAACCCCAGACATCACTACCATGGGCAAGATCATCGGCGGCGGTCTGCCGGTTGGCGCCTACGGTGGACGGAAGGACGTGATGGAGATGGTGGCGCCTCTGGGGGCCATGTACCAAGCAGGCACATTGTCTGGAAATCCGCTGGCCGTAAGCGCCGGGATAGCTACGTTGACCGAGCTGCAGAAGCCGGGCACCTTCGAGAAACTGGACACCCTGGCGCAGCGCCTGACTGAGGGCCTGACCAAAGCCTTCCAAGCGGTGGAGATGCCTTCTACCATCAATCGCATCGGCTCCATGTTCACCGGGTTCTTCAACGGCGGTCCGGTGGCAGGCCTGGCCCACGCCGAGGGGTCGGACACGGAGATGTACGGCCGCTACTTCCACGCCATGCAGGAGCAGGGCGTCTACATCGCCCCGTCCCAATTCGAGGCCGGGTTCGTTTCCACCGCCCATACCGAGGCGGACATCGACGCGACCATCGCCAAAGCGTCAGCAGCTCTCGCGACTCTGCGCTAGCCTCCCCTAAGTTTCAGCAACAGAAAAGGCTCCCCAGAATCGGGGAGCCTTTTTTTGTTCACCGTTACCGGGTTGTGAACTAAGCGCCGTAGCGGGCAGCGGCCAAGGGGTCGCTGTAGGTCTCGCCTTTGGTGGCCCAGAAAGCCGTGGCGATGGTGTCGCAGGTGGCGACCAGTTCTTCGCACTTGGCCATGTCGACGTTCTGCTTGCACTGGCCGGCCAACTTCAAAGCGGCATTGAACGTGGCGTGCACGTCGAAACCGGCGGGAGTGTTGGGCCATCCGTAGTCGGCCCAAAGAATGGCGAGTTCCCGCTTGCAGACCTCGGCATGTTCGTCTTTGACCGTCACGTACCGGGCGATCTTGTTGACATAGTCCTGGCGGGCAGCGGCATCACTGGGGTCGGCCGGCTCCAACGCCTGGATGCGGAGGACCATCTTCTGCACTGTCTGAGCAGCTATCTTGGCCGAAACGGGGTCATAGATCCCGCACGGGATATCACAATGAGCTTGGGCGATTCCTGGCTTGAACCAGCCGATTGGGTTAAACATCGCATCCTCTCCTGAGTACGCCTGATTTGAAACAGCCAACAGCGTAATCAAAATTCGGTAGGGACGCAACCCCTGATTCGTGCCTGAGACGCCCCTGAAGCTGGGCCATCTTGTAACCACTTAGTATAGGCACTTATAATTGTTCAATTACGCGATACCCCGGACGGGTAAATATCAATCATTCGCAAGTTATTCGGCGAGTTTCGACTCCCAGGAGATGACCCAGTGGCGACAAAATCTAGACCGGCCCACATGAAGCACCGCAGCAGTGAGCTGACCGACGACCCGCAGCGGGCGCCGGCCCGGGCCATGCTGATGGCCATGGGCCTGACCCAAGACGACCTCAAGAAGCCATTCGTCGCCATCGCCAACCTGGCCAGCGACGTTACGCCCTGCAATGTGCACCTGGACCGGTTCGCCCAGGCGTCCAAAGAAGGGGTGCGGGCCGCCGACGGCGTGCCCTTTGAGTTCGGCACCATCACGGTGAGCGACGGCATCTCCATGGGCACTGAAGGCATGAAGACGTCTCTGGTCAGCCGGGAAGTCATCGCCGACTCCATAGAGCTGGTGACCTTCGGCGAGCGCATGGACGGGCTGATCACCATCGCCGGCTGCGACAAGAACATGCCCGGCTGCATGATGGCCATGGCCCGGCTGAACGTGCCGTCCATCTTTATGTACGGCGGCTCGATAATGCCCGGCCAGTTCAAGGGCCAAGACGTAAACATCCAGGACGTGTTCGAAGCCGTGGGCGCTTATGCCAAGGGCGACATGAGCCTGGAAGACCTTACTGCGCTGGAGTGTGTGGCCTGCCCCGGCGAGGGCTCCTGCGGCGGGTTGTTCACCGCCAACACCATGTCCACCAGCATCGAAGTCATGGGCATGTCCCTCCCCGGCGACGCGTCTACTCCGGCCATCGACCCCCGGAAGCTGGGCGAGGCACGGGACGTTGGGCGCACGCTCATGCGTCTCTTGGAAGAAGACATCCGCCCCAGGGACATCCTGACCAAACAGGCCTTCGAGAACGCCATCACCGTGGCCGTGTCCATGGGCGGCTCCACCAACTCGGTACTGCACCTGATGGCCATCGCCCATGAGCTCCAAGTGCCGTTGACCTTGGACGACTTCGACCGCATCAGCCGCAACACGCCTTATATCGCCGACATGAAACCGGCGGGTAAATACTTGATGGCTGACCTCAGCCGATACGGCGGCATCGCCCTGGTCATGAAGCGATTGCTGAATGCAGGCCTGCTCCACGGCGATGCCATGACGGTGACCGGCAAAACCCTTAGAGAGAACGTGGAAGCGGTGGAGACCGTCGACGACCAGCCCGTGGTCTACCAGATCGACAACCCCCGCAGCCCCACCGGCGGTCTAGCCATCCTGCGCGGCAACATAGCCCCGGACGGCGCTGTCATCAAAGTCGCTGGACATCAAGAGAAGGTCTTCGAAGGCCCCGCCAGGGTCTTCGACCAAGAACCGGCCGCGTTCCAGGCCATCCAACGTGGCGATATCAAGGCTGGAGACATCGTGATCATCCGTTACGAAGGCCCCAAGGGCGGGCCGGGCATGCAAGAGATGCTGTCCGTCACCGCCGCCATCGTAGGTCAGGGCCTCGGCGATGACGTTGCGCTGATCACCGACGGCCGGTTCTCCGGCGCGTCCCACGGCCCAATGGTCGGACACGTAGCCCCTGAGGCCGCGGTTGGCGGGCCCATCGCATTGCTTAAGGAAGGCGACATCGTGACCCTGGACATACCGGGTCGACAGTTGAACGTAAAGATCTCAGAAGAAGAGTTGACGGACCGTCAGAGCAAGTGGAAGCCGATCCCGCCCAACTACACGACGGGCGCATTGGCCAAATACGCCAAACTGGTCTCGTCGGCGTCGGAAGGGGCGGTTACCCATTAGGCCGGAGTTCCCATGTCCAAAGATCGCAAAGACTACAACCAGTTAGAACTCGAGACCATCGCAGCGCTGCGGGCCGAAGGTCATGACGTCTTCGACGAGATGGCGGGGCCGCTGCGCCGCCGGATGGCAGAACAGACGGGACAACCGACCCGTCCAACCCCTTGGTTGGTCAGGTTCACAGTAACCGCTGCCGGACTATCGGCGGTGGGCTTGTTGTTCATCATGGAGTTCTTCGGTTAAGGCCGTAATAAGCGTTAGGGAGATAGGAAGAAGATGGCTCAACAATCCAGGGATTACGGAAAAGAAGCAGTCGACCGGCACCGGGAAACCCGGGGCAAGGTCAGCATCGCCCCCAAGATGACGGTGGAGACACTGGACGACCTGTCCATCGCCTACACTCCCGGCGTCGCAACGGTCTGCATGACCATCCACGGCGACCAGTCCGAGTCGTATCAACTGACCAACCGGGCCAACACCGTGGCGGTGGTCACCGACGGCTCAGCCGTGTTGGGGCTGGGCAACATCGGACCGGAGGCGGCCATGCCTGTGATGGAAGGCAAGTCGATCCTGTTCAAAGGCCTGGCCGACATCGACGCCTTCCCCATCTGCCTCGCGACCCAGAACAGTGATGAGATAATCCAGACCGTGCGTCACCTGGCTCCCACCTTTGGCGGCATCAACCTGGAAGACATCGCCGCCCCGCGCTGCTTCGATATCGAAGACGCTCTGCAGGACCTGGGCATACCGGTGTTCCACGATGACCAACACGGAACGGCCATCGCCGTCCTGGCTGGTGTGATCAACGCTCTGCTGGTCACCGGACGCAAGATCGAAGACACCAAGTTCGTGTTCGCCGGGGCCGGAGCGGGTGGGATAGCTTCCACCAAGCTGCTCCTGGACCAAGGCGCGACCCACGTGACTTTGGTGGACAGCGTGGGCATCATCTCCCGCGACCGGACCGATCTGACCGCCGTGAAGTCCGCGATGCTGGACACCTCCAACCCCGAGAACCTACAAGGCGACCTGGCTGAAGCGATGAGAGGGGCTGACGTATTCATAGGCCTTGCCGCCGCCGGAGCCGTGTCTCCGGAGATGGTTTCCTCCATGGCCAAAGACCCCATCGTGTTCGCCATGGCCAACCCCATACCGGAGATCTGGCCGGACGATGCCCGCGCCGCCGGAGCGGCTGTGGTCGGCACCGGCCGCAGCGACTTCCCCAACCAGGTCAACAACAGCCTCGTCTTCCCCGGCGTGTTCCGGGGGGCACTGGACAGCCATGCCACCCGGGTGACCACCCGTATGAAGCTGGCCGCCGCCAAATCCCTGGCCGACTTGGTCGCCGAGCCCACGCCGGAGAACGTCCTGCCCTGGTCTCTAGACCGTCAGGTGGCCCAGACCGTAGCCAAAGCAGTGTCCGGGGCGGCTTAGCGGGTTACTGCTACCGAGCCCGGTTCCAAATCATCTGTTGTCAGGAAATCGTTGTGATGTTGTTAGAGATTGAGACTGACGCACCGCCAATTCATTTCTCGCCTTGGGTTCCGTGGAGGGTTCGTAATCAGAAGGAAGACAAAAACCTCCCAGGCGTTTATCTAATCTCCAGGTATGACTCTCAAGACCCTCCCAAGGGAGAGGCAGACCCGTTGGATTCCCATATTGTGTACATCGGTGAAGCCACCCGTAAGTTGAAGGCTCGTTGGGACTCGTTCAATAAGGCCACTTTTTTCAAGACGGCTAATACTCGTCGGGTAACACCGAATGTTTCAACTGAGGATGTTCTGTTTGTCGGATATATGCCCGTAAGAGAATCGGACAGAAGATACTCAAAATCATTAGATGCGGAACGACAACGACTTCTTAGCCAGGACCCTGCGTCTAAAGCAAAAGTCGAAACGTATATCAAAAGCCAACAACGGAAATCTCCGGCCAAAGAAAAAGATCCGGTCAGCCTGGCATGGATCAAGTTAGTCGAACGACAACTCATTTTCGAATTTTGCCGAAAATGGGGGCACCTGCCCGAATGTAACAAGGAGTAAGGTTGACCTCCCGCGTCACCGTGGAATCCCTGGACCGGTTCCGGGGCAATCTCCAGTCGCTGGTCGCTGAGAAGACCAAGACTCTGCCCAGCCTTCGCTATTGCGACCTGCGCATCGAGGTACGCGAAGAGAAGGGTGCGGTGGCGGAGAACGGCGCAGAGAAGGGCAGTTCCGAGGACTACGCCTTCGACTTTGGCGTCAGGGTGATCGCCGGGGGACGCACCAGTTCATCCGGCTACTTCGGCAGGGTCTTGGGCGCAACCGACTTGGACCGCCTGGAAGATGTGGTCTGGGACGGCATCAAGCAGGCCCACAACCGCGCCCGTGCCAGCGCCCGCCAGAAGTCTCAGATGCGGGGCCGGTACGCCAACTTGGGCAGCAGCCTGACCCCCAGCGAACTCGCCGCGGTGGCGGTCAGCCAGGACACCATCCCCGCTACTTTCGTTGCCGATCCACGCCAGGTTCCCTTGGCGGACACCGTCGCCATGGCGGTGGACGGATGCAAGGCCATGCAGGGAGCGGGCAGCAGCGTCGTCTATTCCGCTGCCTCAGCCTCGACGTTCCTGCTCCGCGAACTGTTTCTAAGCTCGGACGGCGCCGACATCGACCAGAGTTTCGCCCAGACAGAGGGGTTCGCCATCGCCATCTGTTCCGGGGAGCACGGCAACTTTGAACTCTACGACTTCACCGGCCACCAGCGCGGCTGGGAGGTCCTCACGGACGGTTACAGCAACGGCCCGATAATCCTGCCCAACTTCATGGATTTTTGTGCGAAGCTCGGCGCGGATGCCGTGGAGGTCACCGCCGCCCCGCCGCTGAAGCCGCCCGACAAAGAAGTAACGGTTGTCACCAACCCCCACTTCAACACCCTCCTGGTCCACGAGGTTGTCGGCCATCCATCAGAGTTGGACCGTGCGCTGAAGTATGAGACCGGGTATGCAGGCCGGTCGTGGTTCCTGAAAGACATGCAGGACAACCAACTTGGCAACCAGATCGCATCGCCGTTGGTCACCGCCTATTCAGACCCGACCATGGAAGGGTACGGCTCCTTCAACTACGACCATGAAGGCACGCCGGCACGCCGCGCCTACATCCTGCGCAACGGCGTGCTGGAAGAGTTCTTGAACAACCGCCAGACAGCGGCCATCATGGGGGTTGAGCCCAACGGGTCAGCCCGCTCCACCGAGGCCCAATTAGTGCCGCTGATACGCATGACCAACACCATCTTCGGGACCGGAGAACAAGACCCGCAGGACATCCTTTCAGAGGTCGAAGACGGCTACTACATCGACGGACACCGGACGCCGTCCATCGCCGAGTCCCGGGAGAATTTCCGCATCACCGCCGTGAAGATCTACGAGATCAAGAACGGACAGTTGGGCCAGCTCTACCGGGACGGCGGCATCACCTCCGACAGCCGCGACTATTTCATGTCCATCGACGCCGTGGGCAACGACTTGCGGGTGAATCCCATCCCCAACTGCGGCAAAGGGCAGCCCATGCAGGCCAAACGGATGAGCAACGGCGGGCCCACCATGCGCGGCATCGCCCGTCTGACCGGGCCGGGCTAAGGGGAGCGGGAGGGTAGCATGGAAGCAGCGGTGGTCGTTATCGGTGCAGTCGCCCTACTTGCTACAGGGTTGGCGCTGTTCCTCCTTGTCCGTCTGCTCAGCCTCCAAGGCCGCTCGCAAGGCCAGGAAAGCGCCCTGGGCCACCAGGTGGGCGAGATCCGCACGGGCATCGACCGGGTCAACGAGGCCATACAGAGCCTGAACGTTGACCGCGGCCAACAATCGGCACGGCTTGAGGAGATGCTCACCAGCCTGAACAGCAGCTCCTCCGCCCTCCGGAATATCCTGGCCAACACCCAGGCCCGGGGGCAATGGGGGGAGCGCATGGCCGAGGACGTGTTCCGTATCATCGGCCTCGTCGAGCATGTGAACTACGTTAAGCAGGCCACCATCACTGAGGGCAATTCCCGCCCGGACTTCACCATATTCATGCCGGACGGCAAGAAACTGAATATGGATGCCAAGTTCCCTCTGACCAATTACGTCCGGTACGTGGAGTCGGAGAACGAGGAAGAAGCTCAACAGCATAGCCTGGCGTTCCTTCGTGATGTGCGAGACCGGGCCAAAGAGGTTGTGGGCAGAGATTACATCAACCCCGAAGACAACACCCTGGACTACGTGCTGGTCTTTATCCCCAACGAGCAGATGTTCCACCATATCCAACAGCACGGGGCCACGGTGGTGGAAGATGCATTGCGCAACCGGGTGGTGCTCTGCTCGCCCATCAGTCTCTTCGCCATCCTAAGCGTGATACGTCACGCGCTGGACAACTTCGCCATCGAGCAGGCGTCCAACCAGATTCTGTCTGAGCTGGCGATCTTCGACCAGCAGTGGAAGAACTTCGTCGGTCAGATGGATACGGTCAGCCGGCGTATCGATTCCGCCCAGACCGCTTTTCAGTCACTGACAACCACCCGCCGCCGGGCGCTGGACCGGCCTCTGGACCGTATTCAGGACATCCGCAGGCAGCGTGATATTCCCGATGCTCCCGAGATCGAAGCCGCTGAACTCGAAGACCCGATGGCTCTGCCCGAATCCGATCTGGCTGAATCCAATATCGATGAGAATTAATGCTATCGCTAACCGACCTGCGACGCGCCGTTAAGAACTCCCTGGCATTCGCCTCGGCCCAGCCTGATGTGGCCGAGGTTGAGGTCTTTGCTTCGGCCGGCGCCAACCTCACCGTGCGTCTGAATTACACCTCCCACATCCCCAGCAACGGCGTGGAGGAACCAAAGTCCACCGAGGGCTACGGCCTGGGCATCCGGGCCACGTTCCGAACGCCCGACGGCATCAAGACCGGCTTCGGCAGCGAGCCCACCGACCTGTCTGTTGAAGGGGCCGAAAGGGCTCTCGAAAAAGCGCGTTCAGGAGCGGTCTCCGACGCTGAGTTCGTCTCTCTCCCAAAGCTGGATTCGCCCATGCGTCCAACAGCGAAGGACGATACCCCTCCCGCCAACTACGACCCAGCCTTGATGCGCATCGGCGGCCGGGGGCTGGTGGACGCCGGTTGGAGCATGATGGACCGGGCCTTGGGCGCATTCCAGTCTTCGGAAGACCTGTTGGGGCTGGCCGGGTCCGCGGAAAAGATGGCCGAGCTTGGCCTGATCCTGGGCGGCGACGTGGTCATGCTGCAAGACCGGATGGCCATCGCATCGACCCACATCCCCAAGATTCAGACCGAACAGAACACGCTGATCATGTCCTTCGCCACCGCCATGATCGAGAGTCAGGCCAGCAAGGGCAGCGGCTGGTCCGTGGGCAGCCGGCTCTCCGAGTTTTCTGGGGAGGCTGCCGCAGAGGCCGCTCGCAACGCTATCGAGTCCATGAACGGCCAGCGCATACCGTCCGGCGAGTACAACGTGATCCTCGGCCCCCAGGCAGTGGCCGAGATACTGGAATGGGTATTGATGCCTGGGCTGTCGTTGGACATGTTCTTCGCCGGGGCCTCGCCTTTCATGGGGAAGTTAGGCCAGATGGTTGCGTCGTCCGACTTCAGTCTCTATGACGACGGGGCGGGCGCCGGTCTGCCCAGCTCCAAGGCCATCACCGACGAGGGTCTGCCCACCGGCCGCACGGAACTTATCAACAGGGGAACGCTTTCGGGCCTGCTGGCGGATTACTACAACTACCAGCGCATATTGAACGACCACTCAGGAAGGGAGAAACTGGGAACGAACCCGGCTGATGCTCTGGAGAGCATCGCCCCACGCAA
Organism: uncultured Dehalococcoidia bacterium; assembly: GCA_964463525.1. GTDB lineage: Bacteria > Chloroflexota > Dehalococcoidia > Lucifugimonadales > UBA3495 > UBA9611. The sequence continues at coordinate 44,313 of CAYXDE010000013.1, forward strand.
CGGCTTCCGGCCAGGCAACGGCGGCGGCCGCGATTTCGGCTCCATGCCCGGAGCGGTCTCCAGCAACCTGGTCATCGAGGGCACCCGCGGGCACACTCAGGAGGAACTGCTGCAGCTTGTGGGCAACGGCGTGTACATCGGACGCATCTGGTATACCTACCCGGTGAACGGCACCACCAGCGGCGACTTCAGCGGCACCATCATCGGCGATTCCTACCTGATCAAGGACGGCAGGTTCGCCGCGCCCCTGAAACCCAACACGGTCCGCATGAATGACAACGTCCTCCGGCTGATCAACAACACCCTGGGTATAGCGTCCCAACGCCGGGCCACTGTGCGCTGGTCGTCGGACCAGGTGACTTGGGCCCCCGAGATCGCGGTGTCCGGGTTCGGCCTGGAAGAGATATCAGAGTACATGGAGGGCGTCTAAATGGCCGGCGAATACACCAAGTTCGAAAAGATGGACGGAGTGGGAATCATCACCATGGACCGCCCCGAGTCCCGGAACGCCCTCATCCCAGGTATGGTCGCCGAGATGGGAGAAGCCATTCAGGCGTGCAAGCGTGCTGACGTGCGGGCGGTGCTGCTCACGGGCTCGGGTGGCGGGTTCTGCTCGGGCGCCGACCTGAAATCCGTTGTGGATACCCTCGAAAACAAAGGCCAGGAAGGTCTGCAGGGATATATCCGCGCCCTGGCAGACGACCTGCACACCAAGGTGGTGCTGGAGTTGCAGCGGTTGGAGAAGCCGGTGGTTGCCGGCATCAACGGCGTGGCTGCCGGCGCGGGCTTCAGCCTGATGCTTGGCTGCGATATACGCATCGCCGCCAACAACGCCCGGTTCTTGATGGCCTACGCCAACATCGGGGCCCCGGCCGACGGCGGATCAAGCTATCTGCTGCCCCGCCTGGTTGGCGCGGGCCGGGCCATGGAACTCTACCTGGCCAGCCAGCCGACCGGCGCTCCGGCAGCCCTGGAGATGGGGCTGGTCACACAGCTGGTCGAAGATGAATCGCTGCACCGCCACGCCATGGAAACTGCCGTCAGACTGGCCCAAGGCCCCACCGCCGCCTACGGCAAGGTAAAAGGGCTGTTCAACAGCTCTTGGGACAACGACTTGGCCACCCAGCTAAACGCCGAGACCGACACCTTCACCGAGATAGCCCTGTCAGCCGATTTCCAAGAGGGGATCAAAGCCTTCACCGAACGCCGTCAGGCACGGTTCGAGGGGAAGTAAGAACAGCCAGGCTAAGACAGTTCCGCCACGGTGATCCCGTCTCCGCCAGGCCCCTCGCCTTCCTCGACTGAAATCACTAGAGGGTGGCCGCCCAGGTACTCCCTGATGGCCTGACGCAATGCCCCGGTGCCTTTGCCGTGGATTATCCTGATCGCGCCTGTCCCGTCCAGTGCAGCGTCATTCAGCGCTTCATCGACCCGGCCCAGTGCCTCGTCCACCCGCATACCACGCAGGTCCAGATCGGCGTTGGGACCTTTGACCGGTTCTCTCCGGGGCGCACGGTCCAGGTACACTCCCTGACTGGCGGCGGCTGGGTGTCCATCGGCCTTACGCTCAAGCTGGTACACCGGAATCTTGGCCCGCATGGTGCCCAACAGCACCTCGACCCGGTCCTGACTGTCTGCGGGGGAGATGACTTCCACCGGCTGGGCGATGCCGCGGATATAGACGCGGTCACCCTCTTTCAGTATCTGCTGCCAAGGGACGCGTTCCACTTCGATGGGCGACCATGCAGCCGACTCCAATTGACGTTGGACGTCTCGGACATCGGACCGGTGGGCCTGCATCTCCTGCCGCGACTGGGCGTTGGCCCTGGCTTCGGCGTTGGCCTGGGCCTCGGCGTTCTGACGGATCTCGGCGGCTTCCAGCGAGCGTTCAGCCCTGGACAGCCGGTCCAGTATCCCGCTGATACGGCCCTGCAGTTCCTGGCGGGACTCTTCCACAAGATTAGCCTTGGCCGATTCTACGTCAGCCAACTGGGCGTCCAGTTCCCTCTGCTTCCGCACCGCGTCCGCCGTGGCGATCTCTGCTACCTCCCGTAGTTCCTCGACCACGCGGCGTTCTTGCTGCAACTCCTGCAGGAGTCCCTCAGTCGCCTGCTCCACGGGGGAGATTCCGCTCATGGCATCATCGATCACTTCTTGAGGAACACCCAAACGGGCAGCGATGGTCAGGGCGTAGCTCCGGCCGGGCAGACCCAGGGTGACATGGTAGGTGGGCTCCAGGGTGGTTGGGTCAAGGTCGACGCTGGCGTTGACCATGCGCGGCTCGTCCTGGACGAACCTGGCGACGCCACGGTGGTGGGTGGTGGCAACCACGAATGACCCGATCTTCTGGAAGTACCGGAGCACGGCGCTGGCCAGGGCGGAACCCTCTTCCGGGTCAGTGCTGCTGCCCAGCTCGTCGACCAAAACCAGGGAGTGGACCGTGGCCCTGCTCATGATGCCCTTCAGGTTGGTTATGTGGGAACTGAAGGTGGACAGGGACTGCTGGATGCTCTGTTGGTCGCCGATGTCGGCATAGACACCGTCGAACCTGGGGAAATGGGCCTCTTCAGCGGGAACGTGCAGGCCGGACTGGGCCATCATGGCCAGCAGTCCCACGGTTTTCAGGGTAACCGTCTTTCCGCCGGCGTTGGGGCCGGTGATCAGCATAACGCCCTGGTCGCGGTCCAGGTCGACGCTCACGGGCACCACATTGCCGGTGAGCAGCGGATGCCTCGCCCGCACCAGCTTCAGATGCCGCTCTGAGATTTCCTGGTCGGCCACCCAGGGAGCGACGGCGTTGATGGCCGCCGAGTAGCGGGCCTTGGCCATGTCCAGGTCCAGCCGCGCCATCAGGTCCAGGGTCAGCAGCAAGTCTTCTCCGGACAGCCCGACCATGCCGGACAACTGGCGCAGTATCCGCTCGACCTCCCTCTCCTCGGCCAAACGGGCCTCCCGCCAGCGGTTGCCGACCTCGATGGCCGGCATGGGCTCCACGAACACCGTGGCCCCGCTGTCGGACACGTCATGGACGATGCCAGGCACCCTGTAGCGCATCTCAGTCTTGATCAGCAGCACCATGCGGCCGTTGCGCTGGGTTATCAGCGGCTCTTGGACAACCTCGGCCCGTTGGAGACGGCGGAGGTTGCGCTCCATGATCTCGTTCAATCGGTTCTGAGCTTGGCGGGCTTCTTGGCGCAGGTTATGTAAAACAGGGCTGGCGTTGTCCAGCACCTCTCCCGCCGGACTGATGGCGCCGGATATGACCCGCTCTAGGTCGCTTAGTTCAGGCAGGTTCTCGGAGACGCTGGTGAGCATGGGTATATCTTCATGACGGCCAAGCTCGGTGCGGTTGAAACGTGCCGCCCGGAGCAGTTCTCTCACGGCAAAGAGTTCTTCACCCCGCAGCAGTCCGCCCAGCAGAGCCCTCTGCAATAGCTCTCTGAAGTCCTGATCAGGCCCAAACTCCAGGCCGGCCCCTTGTTCCAGGTACTGCCGGGCCTCTGAGGTCTCTTGGAGTCTGGTGGCGATCTCCAGCAGGTCCTTGGTGGGCGCCAAGGCGTTGGCCCGCTCGCCGCCGACGACGGTCTTGGTGTGACCGGCGATCTGCTCTCGGACCATGTCGAATTCCAGCAACGGCCCGGCAAAGTTGAAGCCGCCCAGGTCGCTGTCCCAAGGACGCGGCCCGGTCCGGGTACTGAAATCGTGCCGGGCTGGCTCAGCCGGGTGTTCTATTTCTTGTTCAGGATCGCTCAATACTCACCAATCAAGCGCCCAAACGCGGCTCTCGTGGAGCGTGCTCCCCAGGTCGTCCAGGGTGTCGCGTTTGGGGTCTCTGATATTCAGTCTTCGTTTCAACGTGATGTTCTTGTACTCGTCCAGGCGTGGGCAGACTTTCAGAAAACCGTTCAGGGTGAATTTCTCACCGCCCAGCACCACGAAGTCCAACTCGCTGGCCACCGGCTCGAACTGGTCACGGATCGACTCGCAGACCTTCACGTACAGTCTCCGCATCTGGCCTTCTCTGATGCGGGTGTAACGGAGTTGGGACGTGCCTCCGGCATGGTGTTTGCCCTTCACATAGCGGGAGTCTGTCTTGGACGTGGCCAGGTCGCTGCCCCGGTAGACCGCAACCGAGTAGCGGCCCAGACGCACCAGGACGACGCCGACGGTGCGCTCTTGGTCCAGCAGAGACCAGAGGGGTCCCTCGTTCCAGTCGTTGAATTCCCCGCTTTCGATCACTGGGAACGGGGGCGCGATGACCAACGCCCTATCTCCAGCCCGGAAACAGACCAGGCCGCAGCCGCTTTCTTCGGGAGTCTTGCCCAGCTTGGCCAGACGCTCCCGCCACTCTGGCGATTCAGCGGTCTCGCCAGGCTTGAGGTAAAGGGACGACGCGGCTTCACCCTCCGACGGCTTCCGCACGTTCAGAAGGTTCTGCAGTCGTTCTTTGGTCAGCCAGTCTCCATTAAGGCCGGCGGCAGGCGTGGCGGTCCTGTTTCTCGATTGAGTCATCGTATTCCAGGAAAATTGTACCACCGTGGGTTCATACTTCCCTGGAGTTTACGCTGGCCTTAGAATGGCCTCAACAATCCCTCGGAGGAAAAGATGGCATCATTAAGAGACATGACAACGCTCCAACGCCAGGCAAGGGTGCTTGAGCGGCTGGACGCAGGCCACAAAGACCTCCACGCGTCATTGGAAGGTATCGACCCGGAGGACGCGTTCCTGGGCTCCCGTTGGTCTGTCTGGGAGGTGATGAACCACCTGGACACAGCTAAGTTCGTCGAGGCTTTGGAGGAGATAGCAGCGGGCAAGAAGGACATGCTGCCTGCCTTCGACAGCCGCGAGGCCAAGCTCAAGTCAGACCTGGACCACCTGGATGAGAACTACCAGCGGTTCCGCGCGTTGGTCGAGGGACTGACGGAAGAGCAGATGTCCAAGCCGGTGACCAAAGCGAACCCGGAAAACAACTTCCCTGCTCTGACTCTGCTGGAACTGATCGAGCGGTCTTCGGGCCACGAGTCTACCCATTCCCGCCAGATCGTGGAGACCCGCAAATATGTGGAGGCGTTCGCGGCCAAGGAACGGGCCGTGACCTTCATCGTGCTGAACCCGGATGCTCCATCCGAGATGGGCGCCTCCTGCGTGGGCCTGCTGGGGCACGCCGACTACGTAGCAGGCACTCCGGACGCCCTGGCTGCGGTGCGCAACTTCGCCAGTGGCATTGAATTGGAACTGAATGGAAGCAACACCGACGAGGTCGTTTCACGGCTGGGCCGGGACACCCGCGCCGGACTCTGGACCGTGGTCTGCACCATGGGCAGTCCTTCCGAGTCACACCCGGACGTGCTGAAAGCCGCGGAAGAGCATTGCGACAAGGTGGTGATCCAACAAGCAAGCGCCTGAGCCGCGCGTGTTTGCCCCACCGAGTCGGTTTTGCTACACTGTCGCCTAACTTCCCGCCCAGCTTAAATCGAGCCTGGGCAGACGGTCTGAAAGCAAACAACCCTGAGAGGAGCCCCAATGATCTACGAAGTGCGTACCTACACACTGAAACCCGGCAGCGTGGCCAAGTTCGAAGAGAATTTCGCCGCCGCCCTGCCCCACCGCGAGAAGTACTCCAAGTTGGGAGCGTTCTGGCACACGGAGATCGGTCCTTTGAACCAGGTGATCCACGTCTGGCCTTACGAGAGCGTGGAAGAGCGCAATTCCATCCGCGAAGAGGCCGGCAAGGACCCCAACTGGCCCCCGGCCAACGACCCGGACATGTATGTCAGCATGAATTCGGAGATATTCATCCCCGCGCCGTTCATGCGGCCCATGGGCGGAGACCAGGCGTTGGGCAATCTCTACGAGATGCGCACCTACACCTACAAAACCGGCAGCATCGGCAAGGTCATCGACATCTGGGCCGAAGCTGTCCCCGCCAGAGAGGAGTTCTCCCCCTTGGCCGCCGCCATGTACACCGACGTCGGCGGACTGAACAAGTGGGTCCACATCTGGCCCTACGAGGACCTGGAACAGCGGAACAAGATCCGCGCCGAAGCCGTGAAGACTCCTTCCTGGCCGCCGCCCACCCGCGAGTTCTTGGTCAGCCAGGAAAACAAGATCATGGTCCCATCGTCCTTCTCCCCCATGCACTAGCCGGCACAGCCGGGTTTTGATCGGACGAGCGAGCAAGTAACAATTGGAGGGTTTGCCGGCTAGTTTAGGCAGGCCCTCCTTCGTCATTCTGATAGATGCACAGGGTCAAATGGAGGCACGTAGGGGCAGGTTTCTAACCTGCCCTGTCTCAGGGAGACCTAGCCAGAACTATCCGTAGGCGCGGGTTTTTAACCCCCATCGTTCTGGGGAGACCATGCCTTCAGAACGGCCAGAACGGCATTTTGGCCTGACTTCGGGATTCCAAAATCGGTCTACGTGACGCCCACGCGCGTTGAAAACCTGCGCCTACGACACATGCTGCATTCCAGCCATAGATTCTATGAACGACATCTCTGAACAACTTGAGGAATTGGTTACGGCCAACCGGATCTTGGCACGGGAGGGTGTGGTTGACGCCTTTGGGCATGTCAGCATGAGACACCCGGAGCGGCCGGACCGGTATATCTTGTCCCAGTCGCGCGCCCCGGACCTGGTGGATGTCCCTGACCTGATGGAGTACACCCTGGAGGGAGACCCCATCGACCAGCAGGGCCGGAATATGTACTCGGAGCGTGCGATCCACGGCGGCATCTACGAGACCAGGGACGACGTGATGGCCATCGTCCACAACCATTCGCCCACCGTGGTGCCGTTCACAGTGACCAAGACGCCGCTGCGGCCAATCTTTCACCTGGCCGCTATAATCGGGCCGGAACTGCCGGTCTGGGACATCCGCGACAACTTCGGCGACACCGACATGCTGGTCAAGACCATGGACCAGGGCCGGGACCTGGCACGCTGCCTGGGAGACCGCCGGGTCTCTCTGATGCGCGGCCACGGCTGCGTGATCGCCGGGAACAACGTCAAGGAAGTGGTAATGGCCTCGGTCTACCTCCAGGTGAACGCCGGGCTGTTGTTGGAATCCCTGAAATTGGGCGAGGTCGAATACATGACACCGGGGGAGATCGCAGAGATGTCTGCCAGCCAGGTGAACCCGCGGATACAGCACCGGCCCTGGGAATACTGGGAGAACCGCGCCGGCAGGGGCAAGAGCGCATGACGACTCCCCAACCCGAGCCGGAGATAGTTGAAGAGATAAAGGCCGCCAACCAGCGGTTCTACGACGCATTTTCCGACCTGGACATCGGCGGCATGGACCGCGTCTGGGAGAACTCGGACCGCGCCCTGTGCGTCCACCCCGGCTGGTCCCCTTTGGTCGGCTGGGAAGCCGTGCGCATGAGTTGGGAACGGATCTTCCAGAACACCGCCCTGATGCAGTTCCAAGTCCGTTACCTAAACGTTGTTGTCCAAGGTGAATTTGGCTGCGTGACCTGCGTTGAGGGCATCACCAGTGTGGTGCAGGGCACGGCCACCAACTTCAGCACCTTTGCCACCAACGTGTTCGCCCGTTATCCAGAGGGTTGGCGCATGGTCGCCCACCACGCCTCGCAGGGTGGCTGAGCAGGACTGCCCATCCCGCGACTGGACTCCCTCGCCTATCATAACCCGCACACCCTTTTCCAACGGTCGCTGTCCGCCACCTGATAAGATGGAGCAGTTGCCCAACCGTCATCCAGGCATCTAGCTGCGCCTGTCTGATGTCCGTTGGCAGCCCCATAGAAACCCAAAAGGACACCGATCATGGCTACAGAATCACCGTCGATGTCAAAGACGGACCGGAACCTTTGGTCGGCCATCGTCTCCGAGGCTTTGGCCTACTTGAAATACAACGCGTACGCACACCGCGCCCTGGAAGAGGGTCACCCTGAGGTCGCCCAGGTCTTCCAAGAAGTGGCCGGCGCCGAGACCATCCACGGTATGAACCATCTGCGGGTGTCGGGAGGCCTGGACACTACCGCCGTCAACCTGCGCACCGTGACCGAGGGTGAGTCCAAAGAATACAGCACCATGTACCCCAAGATGATCCAAGACGCGCTGGACGAAGGCCGCCAGGACGCCGCCGATTCCTTCGCCCTCGCCATGGACCGGGAGCGTCATCACTTGGAGGTATTCACCAACGCTCTGAACCTGTTGGAGGCAAAGACCGCCGCCAACGTCGCCGCAGGGGAGCCGGTGGTGGCGGCAGCGCCAGGAGCTGAACCCGTAACCCCTCCGGGAGGGGCGTTGGAGATCGAGACCGACGGCATGACCATGTCTGATTACGTCAGCGCCGCCACGGAGATCGACCGGGAGCGATGGCGTGTCGCCCGATTGGGCAGGCTGCGCGAAGTGGTCTTCGGAGCCCAAGACGGACTGCTCAGCACTGTCGCTTTGGTCACCGGTGTCGCGGTTGCCGTGGAGAACCAGACAACGGTCTTAGTCGCCGGGTTGGCTGCCGCTTTGCCTGGGATGCTGTCCATGGCCACCGGCGCCTGGCTGGGATCCCGCGCCGAGCAGGACGTGCAACGCGCCGAGATCGCCCGGGAAGCCCAGGAGTTGGAAGAAAATCCGGCCGAGGAGTTGGCGGAACTGGTGGTCCTTTACCAGCGGGAAGGGAAGACCTACCAGGAAGCCCGGCACCTGGCAGACGAGATTGCGCAGGACAAAGACCTGTGGCTGCGCACTCTCGTGGAGAAAGAACTGGGCATCAGCCCCGACGAGACCACCAACCCCAGCAAAGACGCTCTCACCATGGGGATCGCCTTCATCTTGGCGGCTATCATTCCGATCATGCCTCACTTCTTCCTAGAAGGCGGCGCGGCCATCGGGATATCCATAGCAGCCGCTCTCACCGGGTTGTTCATCCTGGGCGTGGGCAAGGGCCGGCTGGTCCAGCGTTCGCCGCTGCTGCAGGGCTTGGAGATACTGGTGGTTGGGGCGATATCGGCCGGAGTCGGGTTCGGTCTGGGTGACTTGATTCCGAGGTTGATCACTTAGGGATGTAGCGGCCGTACTTCCCGATCATCCTGAGCCCGTCGAAGGACCGGTGCTCGCGGCGAGGACGGTTGCAAGAGAAGCAGCGCCCCCACCCTAACCCTCCCCCATGCGTGGGGGAGGGAATTTTCTTCGCCAGAATCCGCTCAGACCACACTGGCAACACTTCGTTGCATCGCGGATATATGTTGCCCCACACTAGTCCTCCCCTTTGTGAGGGAGAGGGAAGTTTGCTTTACCCGTTGGTGCGGGAGAGGATGCCTTGGGCGGCAGCGATGAAGTCTACGGGGTTGTCACCCTGGACCAGGTGGCCGGCATCTTTGATGGTCTCGGTTGTGCAGTCGGTCATCACCTGGCCCATCTTCGCCAGGGTTTCCTCAGCGAAGATGTCGCTGCGGCTGCCGCGCACGACCAGAGACGGGCAATCCACCGCCTCCACGCATTCCCACAGTTTGTCCGTCGTCCAATTGGGGTCGGCGCCGCTGCGGGTGCGGTTCTTGGTCTCCGGGTCCCATTTCCAAGACCATTTGCCGTCGGGCGTCTCGCGGATGCTGTACTTGAGCGCGCCCAACACCTGTTCGTCGGTGCGCCCTGTGTATTCTTTGATCCGTTCGGCGAACTCTTGGAAACTGTCTAGGTTGTTGGGCAGTTCTCTAAAGTTGCGGATGCGGTCCGAGCCTCGCCGCTGGGTCTCTGGACCGGTGTCCACGATGGTCAACGAGCGCAGCGTCTCGGGATGGCGCGACGCCCAGATGAAGCTGTTCCGCCCGCCCATCGAGTGGCCCATGAGATTGAAGTCGGTTAGGCCGAGGCCATCTATCACGCCGTCGATGTCGGCCTGCATGGCGTCCAGGGAATAAACGCCGTCGGACGCCCAGTCGGTATCGCCGTGGCCGCGTTGGTCAACTGCGATCACGTGGTAAGCCGGAGACAGGGCCAGGCTGACAAAGTCCCAGCTGTGGGCCTGCTGCGAGACTCCATGGAGCATGACGATCGTGGGGTTCGCTGGGTCGCCCCACTCAAGGTAGTGGAAGTTTAAGCCATTGGCCTTAACCGTGCGGTCCACAGGCTCATTCTCGTCGGTGAACGGAACACCCATCTTTCGCGCTGCTTCGTGCAGGGACAAACCCATTGAATGAGACGCCATCAGTTTCCCTCCGGTCAAAGTCCAAAACCATGATAAACCGGGTGTCAATATATCGGGACGGGAAAGGTCGTGTTCACCTTCGGCATTCACTTTCCCGGTGGCTGATGCTATTATTAGACGGTTGCTCTGCAGGTTTTCTTGCAACTGTTCCACGAGCGCCGTTCCCCCTGGAAGTGAACCGCAGGGACCGGCCCGACCGTCAACAAGCAGCACAAAAACGACCGGAGACCATCGTCCCATGACCACCAACGCAGTCCAGATCGAACTAGACCCACGAGAATTGATGGGCAAAAAGGTTGGGCGCTTGCGCCGGGCCGGCATCGTGCCCGTGCACCTTTACGGCCCCGGCATGGAGCCTCGGGCCCTGCAATGCCAGGGGTCCCGGTTGATCCAAGTGCTGGCCACCGCAGGCGGCGCCACCCCCATCCAGATCACCATCCAGGGCGAGTCCGGCAACCACCTTGCTTTCGCCCGGGAGATTCAGTGGGACCCCAGACGCGATGACCTACTGCACGTAGACCTCTTGGCCGCCGACATCAGCCGGCCGGTCACAGCTCAAGTACCGGTTGTGTTAACCGGAGAGTCGGCCGGCGCCCGCAACGTTGGCGGCACCGTGATGCATCAGCTCCGGACGGTAGATGTCCAGGCCCTGCCTCTGGAGATGCCCGGCCAGATAGAAGTAGACATCTCGGTCATGGAAGAGCCCGACTCGGTGATCCGTGTATCGGACCTGCCACTACCCGAGTCGGCAACCCTCCTCTCCGACCTTGAAGAACTAGTTGTCCGGATCGAGCTTCCCCGTGTTGCCGAGGAAGTGGCCGTCGAGGGCGAAGAAGGCGAGGAAGGAGAGATGGGCGAGGGCGGCGACACCCAGGAAGAGGCATCCGAGGAATAGTCTTCGGAGCCACGTCTTTCCGTGTTCCCGTTCCGCTTTGGCGGCGGGGACCAATAAAGTCTAATAACGCCGGAGGAGCGGACCCTAACGGGCAGGTTCCTCCGGCGGTTGTTTTGGAGATAGGAAAATGTTCCTGACCTACGTTGGGGAATCGGGCATCACCGGCGTCACACCAACCGACCCTTCACAGCAGCACCAGGTATACACCGGGTTGTTCGTGCACGAGAGTCAGTCGATCTCCATGAACGGTGAGTTCAGCGCACTTTGCCGCCGCCACTTTGGAGCGCCTCTGGGCGAGGAAGGCGCGCCCGACGTGCTGCGCCCGGTGGACATCTACCAGGGCCTTGGCTTTTTCTCTTCCTGGCCTGTGTTGAAGAGAAACGAGTTGATCCAAGACTGCCTGGGGATCATGATTCGGCGCGAGACCCCAGTGATCACTTCTTACGTGCACAAACAGGACTTCCTCGATGCCAGAGCCGCTGGCGCCGATCCCTACATCACGCAGTGGGAAACCCCGACCGGCCCGCTGGTGAACAAGTTCTTCTTCGCCGTTAGCATGTTCCTGGACGAACTCAATCTGTCTCTCATGTCCGAGGACCAGATCATGGACGGGTCGATGGCCATCGCCAACCACTCCCTGGTCGTCGCCCAGAACGGGGCTTCGGTGGAAGCCAAGTTCATGTCGGAATTTCTGCGCTCCGATGAGGGGATCGACGCCACCGGCCTCATCGATGACATCTGCTACGTGGAACAAGAACATTCCGTGGGCAGCCAATTGGCCAACCTGGTCGCCTATTTCGTGCGGCGCTGGCTGCAGAACCCGGAACGGCCCCACCCTTACTTCGACGGACTGCGCGACAACAAAGTCATCCAGGTCATCTACCCGGTTACGATCTGATCGGGCCGGACCATCCGTCTGAGGAACGCGCTCAGCAAGTCCACCGCCACCACCAAGATCAGGTACCAGAGGATGATCAGCGCAACGTCGGTGTACTGGAAAAAGCTTAGGCTGAGCCGGAATTCCCTACCCAGACCGCCGGCGCTGACGAACCCTACCACCACGGTGGTCCGGATCACCACTTCCCAGCGGTACAGCAAATAGGTGAGGAACTGAGGAATGGCTTGGGGAATGATCCCGTAGGCCAGCATCTGCAGGTTTCCCGCCCCGGCCGAACGCAGCGCGCGCGCCGGACCGGGGTCCATGTTCTCCACCACTTCCGCCGACAACCGGCCCACTATCCCGTAGTTGTGCAGACCCAAGGCGATGGCGCCCGGCAAAACCCCCGGCGACAGGAAGAACACTATCACCATGGCCCAGACCAGTTCCGGCACGGCCCTGGTGAATGCAAAGACGAACCGCAGCAGGTGATACAAAACGCCTAGTCCGGGGGAGGGACGCCCGCCAAGTCCACCGTTGCTCACGTTTCGTGCGGCAGGCAGGAACGTCAGCAGCACCCCAACGCCAGCCAAGCTGATGGCCAATACGCTCATCAGCAGCGTCTTGTAGGCCAACTTTCCCGTATCAGCCCATCGGTCCAGTTGCAGAAAGGCGGGACGCCCGCCGTCTACAAGACTATCTTCCAACCCCAAAAGTTGCTTCAAGAAGCCGACAGCGTTCTCCCAGGCACGACCGGAAAAGAAATCTTCCAGTCCGCTATCTCCCCCTGCCAAGATGTATCCCCAGGAAGCGGCAGCAAGAGCCAGGAATGCGTAGAGAGACGCTCGGGCAAACGTGATCTTGCCGCGGCTCAGCTGCTTCATGATCGGAGACTCCGGCGGACCCTGGCGCTCCAATAGTCCACCAGCAATACCAGCCCCACCAAGAACAGCAGCAGAGTCCACACCTCGTCGAAGCGCAGATCATTCAGGGACAGCTGAATCTCAAACCCCAAGCCGCGGATGCCCACGAAACTCATGATGGCGGCGGCGCGCAAAGCACACTCGAACCGGTAGAAGGTGTAGCCGAGCAGATCGGTGAAGACCATCGGGATCCGGCCGTAGAACAGCACTCTTGCCGGAGAGGCGCCTGAAGAACGCAGCCCTGCCAACGGACCCTGGGGAACGTCGTTCAACAGTTCTGAGTAGATACGCCCCAATATCCCGGCATATGGGATGGCGATGGCCAGCACGACGGCCAGGGAAGACAAGCCAAACGCGGTGACGAAAAGCACGGCCCAGACCAGTTCGTGTATCGAACGCATGAACGCCAGGATGAATCGAACGGTCCCCGCCACCACCAAGCGCATCCGGCCCGGGTTTGCCAGGGAACCTGATGCAGCAACCCCCACCGGCAGCCCGATAACTATCGCCAGGGTGATCCCCGCCACGGCATGGACGATGGTCTGCCAGCTGGCGGCTATAGCCACCTTCAAGAATTCGGGAGACAGCTCCGGCGGAAACAGCGCGAGGATGAAAGCTTTGATTGCAGCGCCGCCGCCCGTGTGGATGATGCCGCCGCCCCACCCGGCGCTGGCCAGACTCCAGACCAGGGCTCCAACCAGTACCAGAGACAGCAGCCGCCGGGTCTCTAGGAACCTGGCCGGCCCCCTAGCTTTGGGCGTCCCGGTCCAGATCATAGAGCGCCCCCAACACCGGAGGCGTCAGCTCCCGGGCTGGAATATCGAATCGCAGTACCCCCTGCCGAAGACCAATGACGCGGGTGAAGTGCTGGCGGATCAGATCGGGGGCATGGAGACTGGCCACCATCGCGCCGCCGGTGTCGTCGGCCAGGCCGGTCAGCAGCTTCAGAATCTCCTCGGCTTGGGCCGGGTCCAAAGAGGAGACCGGCTCGTCAGCCAGGATGATCTTGGGCGACTGGACCATCAACCTTGCGATGGCCACCCGTTGCTGCTCGCCGCCGGAGAGTTGGGATGTACGCTGGTCCATCTTGTCGGCCATGCCCAAACGGGAGAGCGCCGCCGCCGCTAGGTCTCGCTCCCGCGCCGAGAAGAGCGATGCCAGCGACCGGAGCAGGCCCCACTGACCCAGCCGCCCGGCAAGCACATTCTGCACAACCGGCAACTGGGGGACCAGGTCGAACTGCTGCTGGATCAGCCCCACGGCCTCGGAGAGTTCACGGCCAGGCCGGAGCTGCGAAACCGGCTGGGAGTTGAGGAACAACTGCCCCCGGTCCGGCGGAAGCAGCCCGGCCAAGATGTAAAGCAATGTGGACTTTCCGCTGCCGCTGGGCCCGGCCAATGCCACTCGTTCCCCAGGCCCGATCGTAAGATCCAGCGGGGCTAGGGCGGTCTGCGCGCCAAAAGTCTTGCCCAGGCCGCGGCCTTCCACCAGGTTCTTTGTCGCGATCACTTGATTATCCCCAGCTCTCTGGCCACATCCTCAATGGCCAGATAATTGGCGTTCTCCGTGGCGATGAACCGCTCGGTGCTGAACAATTTCAGAATCTCCGCGTGTTCCGGCAAACTCAGTTCCAAAAGAGCCGTCTGGATCTTCAGGGTGAAACCCTCGCCAAAGATCTCATCCACTCTTGAGCCAGCGGTCCAGTTGTAGTCGAAGTAGGGCGGAGTCGTCTCCAGAACCCTGACCTTGCCGGTATCCACGGCCCCATCACGCACGGCTCTCTCCCATACGTCTTCATTCAGCGCGCCGATGTCGAAGGCCCCGCTCTCCACCAGCCGCCAGGTCAGGTCGTGGGAGCCTGAGTAGTTGGGTGGGGACTTGAATGCGGAGTCCGGGTCCAGGCCGGTCTTGTCCAGGAAAAAGCGGGGCATCAGGTGTCCCGAGGTTGAGCTTTCGCTGCCGAAGGTGATGGTCAGTCCAGACGCCAGGTCTGACAGTCCGGCCAGAGACTCCGCCGACAAGTCGTTTCGGACGATAAACTTGGAGTGAAACTCTGCGTCGTGCTCCCGCTGGGCAACCGCCTGGGCGCCCTGGTCTAATAACCGGGCTTGCACCCCGGTAAGTCCGCCGAAGAAGGCCAGGTCGAGGTTCCCTTGACTGAAGGCCGTGACAACCGCGGCGTAGTCGGCGCTGGGAATGTACTCCACTTCCACTCCGAGCTTCTGGGACAGGTATTCAGCGAAGCCGTCATACCGCCGGACTAGCCTGGAGGCGTCCTGGTCGGGAATACCGCCCACCCTTAGCACGGGCGTGTCACTCCCGCCGCAAGCGGCAATACCCAACAGACCTATCAGGAGGGCAAAGCCCACCAGAAAAACGCGAGTAGAGATAGTGGTTCTCCTTCCAATAACCCGGGAATACATTGCACGGCTACCAATGACAGACCGACGTTTGGTAGTCCAACGGCATACCTAGGGCGAGGAAGGCGTAGGGCGGCGCTAGAGGGAGAAAGCCAGGAAAAGAGTTCCTGGAACTAGATCAGAACCCAGTGGGACCGCCGGCCTGTCCAGGCCCCGCAGGCGTGGACTCAGGTAAAGCCGGCGTTGGGATTCGAGAAGATATTGGCGTTCGTGACTATCACATAAAGGATATTAATAAACATCATAAATCTAGTCAATACGGAAACCTCTGAACGGTGCCTGATGAAGCTGGCATTTCCTTTACAAGGCCTGGGCCCGGCATTACAATCGCTAGTCAGACGAGACGACGCTTTTCGCTGTTTTCCCCGTCTTTTCCACCCGATTTTTCCGCCCATCACGGCCCAGGACTCTGACAAATACATGGCAGACCGAGTAGACACACTTCTAGAGAACCGGGCCACCAAGCTC
>CAYXDE010000014.1:0-24266 GCA_964463525.1 uncultured Dehalococcoidia bacterium
GGTTTTCCAAAAGACCCACAACTTTGCCCTTGAGGTCGGGGAGGGTGTCACTGAGACCCAACTCCTCGGGTACGTCCTCGGCTGTCGGGTCCAGTATCTCTATCATCCCTGTTGCTTGCGCCATGAAATCCTCCCGGGTGGTTACGATAAAAGGGGCGGTCAGCGGTTCATCTGGAAGAACTTGCCTTCCGTCTTGATGGACGGGGCAATAACCATCTCGGCCTTGTGCAAATCTCTGATGGTATAAGAACCGCACATCCCCATGGCCACTTTCAGAGCGCCGACGAAGTTCTGGGTGCCGTCGGTCTTGGAAGTCGGCCCGTAGAGAATCTCTTTCAATGAACCCTTGGTCCCCACAGAGATCCGGGTGCCCCTGGGAAGTTCCGGATGGGGATTGGCCATACCCCAGTTGAAGCCCCTGCCGGGCGCTTCCTCGGCCTGGGCGAAGGGGGTGCCGAGCATCACGGCGTCGGCCCCACTGACCATGGCTTTGCAGACATCGCCGCCGGTGCGGAACCCGCCATCGGTTATGACGGTGACGTAACGGCCGGTGCGCCTGAAATAGTCTTCCCTGGCGGCCGCGCACTGCAAGGTGGCGGTGACTTGGGGAACACCCACACCAACAACTTCGCGTGTGGTGCAGGCGGCGCCGGGCCCGACTCCAACAAGCACACCGTCGATACCGGTCTCCATCAGTTCCATGGCCACTTCATATGTTACGCAGTTGCCGACTACCACCGGTACTTTCAGATCGTCGATCAGCTCGGAGAATACCAACCCCCGGTAACTGATGGACATGTGCCGGGCGGTGGTGACCGTGGACTGGACCACAACCATATCTGCTCCGGCTTCAACAGCGGCGGGGGACATGCGCTTGGTGTTCTGGGGGGTAAAAGAAACGGCGCACGTGGCGCCGCTGTTCTTGATCTCTCTGACGCGTTGACCTATCAGGTCTTCGCGGATGGGCTCGGAGTATACCTTTTGGAGGAACTCCGTTACGGACTCTTGTGGGTGGGAGATTATCTCTTCTAGGACTGAGTAGGGGTCGTCGTATCTGCTGTAGAGGCCCTCGGCATTCAGGACGCCCAGGCCGCCCATCTCATGCATATAGGAAGCAAACCCGGGGGAAACTGCTCCGTCCATCGCCGAGGCCATGATGGGAATCTCGAATTCAAGGTCGCCGATGGTCATTTTGGTGGAGGTCAACTCAGGGTTGATTGTCACCTGACCAGGCACGATAGCTACTTCGTCGAAACCGTAAGAACGTTCAAGTTCTTTGAATAGCCTTCTCCCCATCCCTACGCACCTCTTCCGTTACCGATTCTTTAGTTGATTTAATCAGCATTCCCGGCAAAAATCAACTGAAAAACATGTATTGATTATGTAACCCTGATCCACAGATCTTACAACGAAGATCAGGGGTGTGGCGGCACGTGGAATCCCGCCTGAAAAATCGGTGGCGGGAAAATCCCGTTTTGCCCTTGCGGGGTTGTGAAAAATGGTGCATACTAACCAGGCTGATGTATCTCCTGGTGGTTCTAGCGAAGCGGCCCCACCCGTTCCCATCCCGAACACGGTAGTGAAACGCTTCAGCGCCTACGATACTGCTCTGGTGACGGAGTGGGAAAATAGGTCACCGCCGGGGGGTATATCCTCAGCAAGCCCCCACAGTCCTTGCACCTTCCCAGTCTACGGCCCCGGTGAATCCAACCAACGGACCCTCTTCAGTAGTTTTCATTTAGAGCCCCGTACAGGTCCGCTTGAGGCCGGTATCTTCCAATGTTTCCGGTCCGGTTGAACACACGCTTCCAGCAGGTTAACTGCGTTATTGTGCCTTTACACATAGTAGGGCCTCTAATATAATTGGTTGCACGAGGGTCATGAGAGTGAATTCTCTGTCAGGACCCCGTCCCCCCACGAACGGGACAAGTCCACGGGTTTTCCTCAGATCTCGGGTGATTGTAGCGGCCGGGTGGCGGTTCTACCCCGGATACCAAATGGGTAGAAGTTTCGTAAGTGGCAAGCCTCTCTAAAAGGAACCATGGCGAAATGGGTTCCTCACCTTACTCCCATCAGGAGCGGAAACATGGGCAGTAGATTCGAGAAGTTCTCCGAACGCGCACGACGGGTATTATCGCTGGCACAAGAAGAAGCCCAGCGTTTTAACCATAACTACATCGGCACCGAGCACATCCTTCTAGGTCTCGTACGCGAGACGGAAGGCGTTGCTGCCCGGGTGCTTTCCAGCTTGTCGGTGGACCTGAGCAAGGTCCGGTCGGCAGTGGAATTCATCATCGGACGCGGCGAGAAGCCGGCCCAAGGCGAGATCGGATTAACCCCCCGTGCGAAGAAGGTTGTGGAATTGGCCGTCGACGAAGCCCGGCGGATGAACCACACATATATAGGGACGGAGCACCTCCTCATCGGTCTACTGCGTGAGGGAGAAGGTGTGGCCGCCGGCGTCCTTGAAAGCCTGGGCGTCACTTTGGACAAGGTCCGGGCCGAGACCCCCCGCATCCTCAGCCATACCAACCCTTGACCAACTGGGCATCGACCTAACCGTCGCCGCCAAGTCGGAAAAGTTAGACCCGGTCATCGGCCGGGAGAAAGAGATCGAGCGGATGGTCCAGATCCTGAGCCGCCGCACCAAGAACAACCCTGTTCTGGTGGGTGAGCCGGGCGTTGGCAAGACCGCTATCGTAGAAGCCTTGGCCCAACTGATGAGCGGCGGGGATGTTCCCGACACACTCTCCGGCAAACGCCTGGTCACCTTGGACATGGGCGCATTGGTCGCGGGCACCAAATACCGCGGCGAATTTGAAGAACGGTTGAAGAAGGTCATTGAAGAGATCAAGGCCTCCGGCAACTGTGTCCTCTTCATCGATGAGATTCACACGATCGTTGGCGCGGGCGCCGCTGAAGGCGCTGTAGACGCTTCCAACATCCTTAAGCCGTCATTGGCCCGTGGCGAGATTCAATGCATCGGGGCCACCACTCTGGACGACTACCGCAAGTATGTCGAACGGGACCCCGCGTTGGAACGCCGCCTGCAGCCCGTCCGGGTTGAAGAGCCCTCCGACGACGACACGGTGGCCATCTTGATGGGCGTCCGGAGCAAGTACGAAGAGCATCACAAGGTTGATATCTCCGACGAAGCTATCCGCAGCGCGGCCCTCTTGGCCCAGCGCTATATCCCAGACCGGTTCCTCCCGGACAAGGCCATTGACCTTATAGACGAGGCCGGCTCCCGGGTCAGGCTGCGCGGCAGCGCCACCCCCGCATCGGTGAAGGACGCCATGCAGGTGTTGGAGCAGGTCCGGAAAGAGAAGGACGAAGCCATCGCCTCTCAGCAATACGAGGCGGCGGCGGAACTCCGTGACCGGGAACTGCGTCAGAACGAAGACCTGGACACCCTGGAAAAGGAGTGGCAGGAAGGCGAGAACGCGGAACGCCGGGTTGTCACTGAAGACGATATTGCCGAAGTTGTCAGCATGTGGACCGGTATTCCGGTAACGCGGCTGGCCGAGGAAGAGACCGAGCGTCTCCTCCAGATGGAAGCGGAACTGCACAAGCGGATCATCGGCCAGGACGAAGCTATCGTAAGCATCTCCAAGTCGGTCCGCCGTGCCCGGGCCGGGCTGAAAGACGCCCGCAGGCCCATCGGCGTGTTCATGTTCCTTGGCCCCACCGGCGTGGGAAAGACCGAGTTGGTCCGGGCCCTGTCAGAGTTCATGTTCGGCGATGAAGACAACATGATCCGCCTGGATATGTCCGAGTTCCAAGAGCGGCACACCGTGGCCCGCCTGATCGGCGCCCCTCCCGGATACGTGGGTTACGACGAGGGTGGTCAGCTCACCGAGGGCGTCCGGCGCAAGAACTACTGCGCTGTGCTCCTTGATGAGATTGAGAAAGCCCACCCTGAGGTGTTCAACATCCTTCTGCAGATCTTCGACGCCGGTCAGCTGACCGACGCCAGAGGCCGGAAGGTAGATTTCAGAAATTCCATCTTGGTCATGACCAGCAACCTGGGGTCTGACCTGATCAAACGTGAGTCCACTCTGGGCTTTGCAGCCAAGACCACTGATGCCCAGACCGACGAAAGCGCCTACGAGCGCATGCGCGAAAAGGTCATGGAGGAAGTGAAGCGGTTCTTCCGGCCCGAGTTCCTGAACCGGATCGATTCAACCGTGGTCTTCCATCAGCTCACCCAGGCCGAGATTCTGGAGATCGTCAATCTGATGATGGACCAGGTCCGCGGCGAACTGGGCGAGAAAGAGATCGACCTTGAATTGACCGAACCGGCGAAGGTCTACCTGGGAGAGAAGGGCTTCGACCCGATCTTGGGAGCACGGCCGCTGCGCCGTTTGATCCAGAACGAGATCGAAGACGGCCTTTCAGACGAGGTGCTCAGCCGGCGGTTGGTGGCGGGCGACGTTGCCCTGATCGACCTGGACAGTGAAGGCGCCATCAAGATCACTTCCAAGAAAGCCAAGGCCAAGCCAAAAGCGAAGGCCAAAGCTGAACCGGAAGCTGAGGCAGAAGCGGCCGCCTCCGGTGACTAAGATCACCGGCTAGGCCCAAAAAAGACCGGGATTACTGACAGAATACCCCATCCTTCCGCGGAAGGATGGGGTATTCTGTTGTTATAATGGCCGCGATTCAGCCTTGCATGTTGAAGGGATCCGACTAGACGGTGGTGTGGTGTGGCTAAGGCGAAAGATCGCAAACGATCGGTATTCATGTGCCCGGCCTGCGGCAATGAGAGCGCCAAATGGATGGGGTTTTGCCCGGCCCTGGGCTGCGGCTCCCAGAGCCCCTTGGTTGAGATGGCCGCGGCGCCAACCGCGCCAAAAGGACGCCCAGGCTGGCTGGCCCAGCAGGCGGCCGAGATCGTAGAGCTCTCCGCAATCTCCTCCGGCGACCAAGAGCGTGATCCGCTGCCTTCTCCTGAGTTGAACCGGGTATTGGGTGGCGGCGTTGTTCCCGGATCCGTTGTTCTGCTGGCCGGGGAACCCGGCGTCGGCAAGTCGACACTCCTCCTTCAGATGGCCCAATACGTTGCTGGCAAAGACAGGAAAGTCCTCTACGTAAGCGGTGAAGAATCGCCCCAACAGATAAAGCTGCGCTCTGACCGTCTGGGGTTCGCCGGCGAGGGTGTCATGATGCTTCCCGAGACCGACCTTTCAGCAGTCTTGGAGAAGTTGGACTCGGTGAGGCCTTCCCTGGCCATCGTAGACTCCATACAGACGCTTTACAGCGACGATGAGACCTCAGGCCCCGGCAGCGTTGGCCAGGTGCGCGAAGCAGGTCTCCGGCTCCTACGATGGGCCAAGGACAGCGGCACTCCGGTGTTCGTCTCCGGCCACATGACCAAAGACGGGTCGTTGGCCGGCCCCAGGGTCTTGGAACACATGGTGGACGTGGTCATATACCTGGAATCCCAGGAAGACGGCGGCTACCGGGTTTTGCGTGCCGGCAAGAACCGGTTCGGCGCAACCACCGAGGTCGGCGTGTTTGAGATGACGGAGCACGGATTGGCCGATGTTGAAGACCCATCCAAGGCACTGCTCTCCCAGCGCGCCGGAGGTTCCATAGGTGCTGCTCTGGCGCCCGTGGTGGAGGGCAGCCGCGCCCTGCTTCTGGAGGTCCAAGCCCTCACATCCCCTTCACAACTGCCCGCGCCGCGCCGTGTCGCAAATGGAGTGGACTACAACCGGCTGCTCATGCTGGCCGCGGTCGCTTCCCGGAGGGCCGGGCTGGAGTTGTCCGGGCAGGACATCATCGTCAACGTGGCCGGTGGCTTCAAGATCGGAGAGCCAGCGGCTGACCTTCCTTTGGTGCTGGCGATGGCATCGAGCCTGTACAACTGCCCGCTGGATGCCGATATATTCGCCTTCGGCGAGGTTGGCCTCAGTGCCGAGATACGGGCCGTGTCTCAAGCGCAGCGCAGGGTCACCGAGGCCGCGCGGCTGGGACTGAAGAAGTGCGTATTGCCGGAGTCGTGCCTGGAAGGTCTGAACGTTCCGCAGGGGATAAAAGTCGTCGGAGTGCGGACGCTGCGGCAGGCGGTCAACGCGGTCCTGACCAAAGACCGGAACAGGAACCGGTCCGAGGCGCGCGATTCGGAACCAGAGTGGGAATCCAAGGCGGCGCTGGAGCCGGGCTAGTCCCCGCCTTCTGAGAATTCCACTAGGTATAGTCCTCTCTCAGTGAGCGTGGGTCCCGGTTGACGGTTGGTCGATGGGTGAGAACTCGTGGTCTTCACAGGCCACCCAACGTGACCCGTCCTGATAGACCTCTTTCTTCCAGATCGGCACCACTTCTTTGATGCGGTCCACAGCCTTGTGGCAGGCGTAGAAAGCCTCTTTGCGGTGGGGCGACCCAACGGCGATGACCAGGCTGATCTCCCCGATGCCGACCGTGCCGATGCGGTGGCTGATGGCGATCTGCTCCAAGCCAAATTCAGCCATCAGCTCCTGACGCACCTCTTCCAGCTTCTTGACTGCCATCTCGTCGAAGGCTTCGTACTCCAGGGTCACAACTGTCTTGCCCTCAAAGTTGTCCCTGGTGGTGCCGAGAAAGGTGACCACCGCACCGTTGGTGTCACGGCGTACCTTGGCGGTGATCTTTTCCGGGTCGAGGGTCTTTTCTGTTAGTTCTATCATCACGATTCCTCCCCAGTGAGGGTCTATCCTCCGCTCACCGGCGGGATGAGGCAGACGTCGTCGCCCGGTTGGAGTACCACGTCAGATTCTGCGTAGTCGGTATTCACCGCCACCACGATCTTCACTTCTGGCGGCGCGAGGTTGGGCAATCGCTTGCGGACCTCATCGGTCAGATCAGCCACCGTCGCTCCGTCAGGAACGGCCACCGAGACTGTGTTCCGGCCGGCGCGCTCCCGGTAGAGGGCAAATAACCTGACATTAAGTTCCATGGGATGGGCACCTTGCGCTTATTAAAAAAGCCCGTCCAATCGTGCCGGGCCAGTCCGAACTTGTTTGAGTATTATCCCATAGCCAATCATGCCGCGCTAGTCTCAGCCTTAGCTCACCACGGGACCAGGTTCCAACCTTCGAACAGAGAAACCCCTTTGCCATTGAGCAGCGCGTTTTGGTCCCGGACCAGCTGAAACCAGTAGATGCGGCCGGGCACCATAGTCTTGATGGTGTTGGCTTTGACGAAGGCGGGCCGGGGATCGAAGAACTCCCAGGATTTGGTCGCGTTATCGAACGCCCAGACCCGAAGCAGATCCTCTTCTCTGGTCAACGCTTCCAAGGCCTGTGCAGGCGTGGTGGCAGGCGGCGGAGTGGGCAATGGCTCGATCACCGGTGCCCCTTGTGTCACCGTGAAAACGCTGCCGCCTGTAACTCCCTCAGCCGTGGCGAAAACATTCTGAATCCCCGGGGCAAACACAGGCATCGAAAAATACGCCACAAAGCCGCCGTCTTCATCTGTAAATGTTGCCGTTGAACCTGTCACGTTGATGTTGTTCGTCCTGATATTTGTGACCAAGGCGCCTGGAGGGAAACCCTGGCCGGATACCGTCACGGCATTTCCAGGCACGCCGGCGGATGGCGAAAGGGTGACTGTTGGGCCAGGAACGGAGTGGACGGCTATTGCCAACTGGCTGAATCCAAGCACGTTGGCCTCGATGAGGTTGTCTGAAGGGATCGAAGTTGCTGAAGGCACCCGGATCACGGCGGTGAATTCGCCGGTATCGTCCGCCGAAACCACCGCCAAAGAAAAACCGTCATAGGATATCGGCACTTGGCTATTGGCGCGGGTGAGGACGTTTGATGCAGGGAAGCCTTGGCCGCTAACGGTGACTTCAGTGTTGATCCGGCTGGAGGAAGTATCCAGGCTGATGGACGGCGACCTGATGATGACCTGCGCGGTCTGAGTGAAACCCTGATCTTCCACCGTTGTTATGTCGATGGCGCCGCCCGACACCGTCAATTCGGTGTCTGGTTTCGATATGAAAGACGTCCAGTCGCCGACCTCGTCGAGGTCGATGGGATAGAAGGCGTGGGGTGTATCGAGGACCGTCCCCCCAACGGTTATTACGCTTTCGCCGATGCCGCTGATCTGATGCGAACCCGACGGGCCAGAGCCACCCGGCACGTCCGATGAGGTGAAACCACGGCCCGTGATCGATACTCTCTGGTTAGGAACGACTATCTGAGGAGAAACAACTAATTCAGAGGCCAAGGTGGCGGACGCAGATTCAGAGAACGAAGCCGCGGTAAAGACCGCCAGCGCCATGAGGAAGAGCAACTTCGGCCGCACGTCCACTGCCTCCCCTCCCAGATCCGGTTCGTTTCATCTTATCAGGCAACGGACGAAGGTCTAAGGCGCATGGGACCCATTGTTTCAGCCAATATGACGCCTAGTGCATCACCAGGCCGCCGTCCACGTTGAAAGCCTGCCCAGTGATGTTCCGGCCTCCCGGTCCCGCCAGAAACAATGCCATAGCCGCGATGTCTTCCGGTTCGTTGGGTCTGCCGATGGGTATCTTGGCGTCACGGGCCTGTTCCAATTCCTGCATGCTCTGGCCGGTGCGCTCTGCCCTGCCGGACATGGTGTCCGCCGCCATGGTGGTCAGAGTTGAACCCGGACAGATGGCGTTCACGTTGATGTCGTATTGTCCTAGCTGCAAGGCCGCGATGCTGGTCATGGAGATCACCGCGCCTTTGCTAGCGGCATAGGCGGCGTTGGAGGTGCCGGCATAGCCCTTGCCGGCGATGGAGGCTATATTGATGATTCGGCCACCCTGTCCCTGGTCGATGAGTTCCCGGGCCGCCCGCTGCATGCAGAAGAACACGCCCTTGGCGTTGACACGGTGGATACGGTCCCAGTCTTCTTCCTGCACGTCCATGATGTCCAGGTATTTGGTCACCCCGGCGTTGTTTACCACTACATCCAGGCGGCCGAAAGCGTCCTTGGCCTGAGTGAACATGCGGTCGATATCGTTCAGATCGCCCATGTCTGCAGGCAGAACGATGCTTTCACGGCCCATCTCCTTGATAGCCACTGCGGTGTCTTCCGCCGTGGATGCGTCAATGTCTGATACTGCAACATTCGCGCCCTCTTGGGCCAATTGCAGGGATATCGCCCGGCCCATGCCTCTGCCGGCGCCGGTTACCAGAGCGATCTTATCTTCAAGCTGCATGATGGACCTCTCGCATTCCAATGGGATTTGTGCCTAGGGTAGCCATGCCCAACTTGCCTGTCAACGAACAACTCTCGTTGACAGTCTCAGGCGCCCCGACTACACTCGCGGCAACTTGGATTCCAGGCGCAGGGAGGCACGGTATGGCTGAAACAAGAGTGGACACGATAGTTAGAGGCGGAAAGGTTGTCACTTCATCCCAGGTGTTTGATGCCGCAGTGGCCATCAAAGGCGAGAAGATCGCCGCCGTCGGCCCGGAACACCTACTGCCAGAAGCTGACAGGTACATCGACGCCGAAGGCAAGTTTGTCCTGCCAGGTCTTATCGATTCCCACGTACATCTCGACGGCCATGACGACTATGCCCTGGGCGCGCTGGCCGCTGCTCATGCCGGACTGACCACCCTGGTCCCCTTCGGCAATTACGCCTTGGAGGGCGATGAGACCTTGGAACAGGCGGTCCGCCGCATCCAAGACGAGGTGGGAACGGCGGCCTTGGTGGATTTCGGGTTCCATTTCATCCTGCAGAACCGGCCCAGCATCCTGGCTTCTCTCCCCAAGGCCATGGAATTGGGCGTCAAGTCCTTCAAGATGTTCATGACCTACAAGAAACGGCCGGGCCGCATGTGCGGCGACGATTACATCTGCAACGCCATGGATATGGTGGCTAAGGGCGGCGGTGTGTTGCAGCTCCACTGCGAGAGCGGCAACATCATCGAGTATCTCGAGAATAAGCTCATGGCCGAGGGTCACACCCACCCTACGGACTTCCCCACCGCCTGTCCTGATTGGGCTGAGGAAGAGGCGATCAACCGGGCCATCAAGATGGGCGCCGCCACCGGTTGTCCCACCTACGTGGTACACCTGAGCACTCAATTGGGTCTGGAGCGAATCAAGCAGGCCCAGGCGCAAGGCCAGAAGATATGGACCGAGACCTGCCCCCAGTACCTGCTGTTGTCGGACGCGGAGATGGCTACGTTCGGGCCCCTGGCCAAGATCGGACCTCCGCTGCGGCCGGAGGACGGACCGGACCGGGACGCCCTATGGGATGGGCTGAGGCAGGGTCAGATATCTTTGGTGGGCAGCGACCACTCGCCCCATCCTGAAGAACTGAAGAAGCCGGGCTGGGACAACATATTCGTGGACGCGAACGGGGCATCGGTGCCCTTTGGCTCTCCCGGAATCGAGACCGTGGCGCCCTTGATGTACAGCGAGGGCGTGGTCAAGCGTGGCTTCCCCATCTGGTGGCTGGCCCGGGTGATGTCGGAGAACCCGGCCCGCATCTTTGGACTGTATCCCCGTAAGGGTGTGATTCAAGCGGGCTCCGACGCCGACCTGCTGATCCTCGACCCAGGCGTGGACCGGGTGGTGACGGCCAAAGACCACCATAGCAACGCGGGCTATACGTTGTTCGAGGGCTGGAACATCAGCGGCAGACCATGGATGACCCTCCTTCGGGGCCAGGTGCTGTTGAACCAAGGCAAGTTGGAACAGAAACCGGGCTATGGCCAGTTCCTAGCCTGCGAGGGGCCCACGACGCCGCTTGGCGGGCCGGTAGATTAGCCGGCGGGTACAACCCGGTCTAAAGGGAACCGGAGCCCCCGAGCTAACCCTGGATCTGCTGCTACGCCCGCTCATCCTGGCCTGTCGAAAGACGGCTCGGTGAAGTCTGGCTATTGAGAAACATGGGGTTCGACGGGCTTACACTGAGCCGAAGGTAAACTTGTTTCCATCCGTCATTCCGGCCTTCGCCGGAATGACGGATGGAAACCAAAAAGGGCGCCCCCCAGTTTGGCGCCCCCCAATATTTTTATTTAAAAAATCTTTTAAAGTAAAATTTTCCAAATGTTCTATTTCAGCAACAAAACCTTGATGATTAATTTGGTCTTTACCGACATATTTGTCTAATTCTCTTTTTGTTTTGTAATAAATTTGGGGCGCGGTTTTGTTGGCCGCGCCCTTTTCTTTTGTGCTGGTTGTATCGGCGGACTAAGCTACCGGAGCTCCTTGGAACTCTGGCATCACTTCTTTGGCGAAGAGCTCGATGGACCGAATGACTTTCTCATGGGGCAGTCCAGGGAACCCGAAGTTGCCGAACACGTGGTTGATACCGGCGGCCTGGGTGGCCTTCAAGCGTTCGATAACAACCTCGGGCGTGCCAACCAGTGGCGGCAGTCCAGCATGGCCAGGGTCGTCACGGCGGTCCCGGTCGTCCTGGCGTCCGGCCCAGTGCTCGTAGCCCGGAGGCACGTTGCCGTCCCTGTCAGTGGGCATGCCAATGGCGCCGTTGTTGCCCTGGGAGTTCAGGATGCGTGAGGAGAAGTTCTGAAGCTCAGCAGCGTCCTTCTCAGCCTCTTCCTGGTTGGGCGCAACGTAGATGCCCTTGGACATCGGCGGGTCCAGATGTTCGTGGGGATGGCCGTACTCTTCCATCTTTGCCCGCCAAGCCTTCACGACCTGAGGAGCTTGACCCAGAATGTCGGTGGGGCCGCCAGCGATCACCTGGATATTGTTCTTGGCGGCGAAGTCGATGCTTGCCGGGGAGGTGCTCACAGCCTGGAATAGGGGCGGGATGGGCTGTTGGATCGGCTTGGGCAGGACCCACAGATCGTCCACGTTGGTGAACTTGCCGTGGAAGGTCAATGTCTCTTCCGTCCAGGCCTTCTTGATGACTTCCACAGCCTCGTAGAACCGTTGGCGGCTGGTGTTGATGTCGATGCCGAGGCCGTCGAACTCCTGGCGCTGGTAGCCGGAGCCGATGCCCAGGTTGAGGCGGCCGCCGCTGATGACGTCGATCATCGCTGCTTCTTCCGCAACCAATACCGGGTTGTGCAGGGGCAGCACCACTACCGCAGTGCCGATGCGTATGTTCTTGGTGCGGCCGGCGACCATGCCAGCGAAGGACCAGATTCCCGAAAGAAGGCCGTGGCGCGAGAAACGGTGCTCGCCCAGCCAGACTTCGTCGATGCCGAGTTGGTCGGCCAGTTCGATCTGGGCCAGACCCTCGTCCAGGGACTGCTGCTGACCCTTGCTCTCGTGCCAGGGGACGATGGTGAAGATTCCAAACTTCATCTGTGGATCTCCTTTGTTAGCGTGCTGAAATTCAGGGTAAGACTGAGTGGCAGGTACTCAAGTCGTTGGAGCAAGGATACACCGGGTTAGGCACGTGGTACAAGAAAGCCGGGGTTGGGGAGGGATCAGGCCTGTCCCGCTCCGGACCGGTAGGCGGCCGGCTGCCTGTGCTCGTCCTTGGGAGAAAGCGCGCCCTTGGACCAGCCGATGATGCCGGCAAAGAAGTGGTAGGCCGCGAAGGTCTCCAAGCCGAAGGGCAGGTAGCCGCCGTAGCCCAGCAACGGCATCTCGAAGATATGCAGGACGTCGAAGAACGCCACGTCGTATTCCCACTTGGGTATGGCGTGGAAGTTCCACATCTCCCAGAAGAACCCGCAGACCAGAGCGCCTAACGCCAACGACCAAGGCAGCCGCCATTCTCCGTGCTTCACTGCGGCTAAAACGCTGGGCCGCCCCTGCAGGTAGTTGATCGGGTCCAGGATGAAGAACACACCCAGCCAGGTGACTGGGAACGCGTAGCGGGGCCAGATCGCCAGTGCAACCAGACAGATGGCTCCTGTAACCACCGCTCCGGTGATGAACGTCTTCGAAGGCTTAACCACCGGCCCGATGCTCAGCCGGTCCATGAAGCGGGTGGAGTTCAGGTATTCTGCGGTCTCCAGAACTGCTGGGACCACTATCGAGAACGCCCACGACGAGAAGAGGATGAAGTGGGTTGTCGAGCGGTCTTCGTTGCCCAGGTAGCGCCAATTCTCCGTGAACTGGTTCACACCCTCAAAGAACCACCAGAACGGCGTGGCGATCACGAACATGCCAGCGAACGTCCACGGGTTCCGCTGTATCAGTGATGTACCGGTGCGGCGCAGGACCAGACCCTCAAGAGTCAGGATGTAGCCCAGCCAGAGGGGGAAGAATGAGTAGTGCCCCAGCAACCCCAATTTCAGCCAGGACGCCGGCCAGAACAGGGCGATCAGCGCCAGGCCCAGCAGTCCCCGGTATGGCAGCACGTAGCGAGGCAGCGGCTTCTCCCGGAGTGGGATTCTCCGCTCTGGCAGCCGGTCGTCACGAATGACGACCAGGCCCTCCAGCGATGCCTTCACGTCGAGGTAACTAAGCACCAGTTAAATCTCTCATACTGTCTCTAAAAGGGCAATCCACGGTGGGTCCGGATTGGGGCCGATCTAGATACTCGGTTTGCGGGTGTGCCACTCGGTGTTCTGTTCGTACACATGGCCCACCCTGAGCACGGCGCTCTCGTCAAAGGGCCGGCCCGCGATCTGCAGGCCGATGGGCAGTCCGCCGGCAGTGAAACCACAGGGCACGCTGAGGGTTGGGACGTTGGCCAGACTGAATGTGGTCGCCAGCAGCCAAGGTATCCGGTTGCTGGCTGCCTTGCTGTCGATGATCGGGTCCGGTCCCAACGGCTGCGCCGGTATTCCGGTGGTTGGAGACAACAACAGGTCGACGCCGGTCAGCGCGTCGAGGACCTGATCACGCAGCATGGCCCTAAGACGCAAGCCCTTGTAGTAATAGGGAGAGGGCATGATGCTGCTGGCCAGATAAGCGATGCGGTTGTCATGAGCGATGTCCTGGGGCCGGTCACGCAGCAGGTCTCCGTAGGTGACTGGGGCCTCCACCCTGATGGCGCCGTTGATGGCCCCGGCGTTGGCGGCCAATGGTATCGAAAGTTCCTCAACCTGTGCTCCCAGATCCCCCATAGTGGCGGCGGCCGCCATTATGGACTGCCGGACTTCTTCGTCCACCAGACCGGTGTTCATCAGTTCCCGGACGATCCCCACCTTCAGGCCTCTGATATCGCCCGTCAAAGCAGCCTGGTAATCGGGCACCGGCTCGTTGCTGCTCAGCTTGTCCTTGGGGTCGTGGCCGGCTATGGCGCCGAGGGTAATGGCGCAGTCCGCCACGGTGCGCCCCAGGGGGCCGATGGTGTCCATGGAGCGGACACCGGGCATGACTCCGTAACGGCTGACTCTTCCCCAGGTCGGCCTGATCCCGGCCAGCCCGCACCACGACGCCGGGAAACGCACAGAGCCGCCGGTGTCTTCACCCAAAGACGCGGCGCAGAGAAAGGCAGCCGTGGCCGCGCCGGAACCGCTGCTGGAGCCACCCGTGGACCGTTCCAAGTCCCAGGGATTGCGGGGCGGGTCGAACTGGTGGGAAAGGCCAGAGGTGGCAAGCTCGGTCATGTTGAGCTTGCCCAACATGACTGCGCCGGCTGCTTTCAGGTTTTCGATCACGGTGGCGTCGACCGTGGGGATGAAATCGTTGAAGACCGGTGAGCCGCCGGTGGTCAGCACGCCCTTGGTGTATATCTGGTCTTTAACAGCGACCGGAACTCCGTGCATGGGGCCCCGGTGATTGCCCTGGGCTATCTCATCTTCCGCTTGCTTCGCAGAGGCCAGAGCCGCATCAGCGGTCACCGTTACGAAAGCCCTGAGCTTGCTGCCCAACGCTTGGACCCGCTCCAGATAAGCTTCCGTGGCATCCACGGGAGAGACTTCTTTGGCAGCCAGCAACGCAGACAGTTCGGTTGCGCTCAGGAACGGTAGATCGGATTTATTCATAGTCTCAAAGGGAGCGGCCGCCGGGGAAGATTTACAGCATGATAGGCGGGCCGTGGGTGCCGGTCAACAAGCAGCCTATCTACCGCACGGTATAATTACCCAACTTTCAGAGCCGGTTCATACCAGAGGTGGGGGAAACGATGCCAGACACCACAGTAAAGATCGAAGGCGCCCGCTTTATCATCACCATGGACCCGGAGCGCCGCATCATCAGCGGCGGTTCGCTGGTGGTGCAGGGCCAGAACATAATCCAGGTCGGCAAGACCGAGGAGTTGGCTGACGTCCAGGCGGACCGGGTCATCGACGCCAGCGACATGGTCGTGACCCCCGGTTTCGTCAACGGGCACATGCACATCAGCTACGCCCACGCCACACGAGGCATCTTCCCCGACGACCTGGGCTCGGCCTACCTGCCCAACGTATTCAAGCTTCAGGCGATCATGACCGAGGAAGAGGAATATAACACCAGCCTGCTAGCCATCACTGAGCTCCTCAAATACGGCACCACCACCTTCATCGACCCGGGCAGCACCAAATACCTGGACCGTTGCATGGACGCCTACAAGCAGGCCGGCTGCCGCATCATCGTGGGCACGCATGTCACCGATAAGGCCAACCCACTGAATCTGCCCGTCTCATCCACCGCCGATGCCATTCAGGCCGTTGAATCGACCATCGAGAATTTCGACCGGAAGTTGGACGGCCGGGTCCGGGCCTGGGCGATGCCCTTTGCGCCCAGCATGTGCACGGACCAGCTGCTCTTGGAGTGCAAGCGCCTGGCAGACCATTACGACACGGGGCTCACCCTCCACTACAACAACGGATCCAATTATGTGGAAGCCAGCCTCAAGGAGTCGGGACTGAGGCCGACCCAATACCTGGAGAAGCTGGGCATCTTGGGTGGGAACGTAACCATGTCCCATGTGCTTGGGTTGGATGAAAGCGAGGTCGAAGTGCTGGCAAGGACCGGCACCAGGGCTGTAGTTGTCCCAACCGCGGCGGTCAAAGGCGGCGCAGGCATGACCCAGTCAGGGTTGCTCCCCGAGATGCTTGACGCCGGAATGGCTGTAGGTATCGGCACCGACGCTGGGAATAACTCCAATCTGTTGGAGACCAACCGGGCCATGTACCTGATCGCCGTGCTGTACAAAGACGCCCGTCAGGACTCCAAGACCATCCCCGCTGAGACAGCTTTGGAGATGGCGACCATCCAAGGGGCAGAGGCATTGGGTCTGGACGGCGAGATCGGGTCTCTGGAGCCTGGAAAAAAGGCCGACCTGGTGCTCTTTGACACTCGCAGGGCAGAGTGGCAGACGCTGTTCAATCCGGTGAACAATCTGGTCTACAATGCCGACGGCCGCAGCGTCGACACCGTGATGGTGGACGGTCAGATCGTAGTTGAAGACCACAAACCGTTGTTCGTCGATGAATGGGCCCTAGCCCAGAAAGTGCAAGGTATGGGCGAGGACATGCTCGCCAGGGCCGGGCTATCGTTCCCGGCCCGCTGGCCCATAGTTTGATCCGGCAAGAAAATCTTGATTTGAACGGGAGACGATGATGTCCCAATTAGTTCTGATCCACGGGCCGGGAGCCGGTGGCTGCTCGGCGGGGTACCAATACCAACTGCAGCACTTTCCTGGAAGTCTGGCGCCGGACCTGCCGGGCCACCCTGATGGCGACTCACTCTCCACGGTGGCCGAGTACACCGAGTGGCTGCGGGACTGGCTGCACAGCCGGGGCCACACGAAAGACCTGGTCCTGTCTGGGTTCACCCTGGGGGCGTGCATCGCCCTCCAATACGCGTTGGACTATCCGGAGGAAGTTTCTGGGCTGGTCCTGATGACCATCGCCATGCGGCCCAAAGAACGGGCGCCGGGCGGGTTGGAGTTCCGGCTGAACGCGGCCAAGGACCCCAAAGTGCATCAGGAATGGCTGGAGGCCATGCGCCACACCCAGATGTTCATCGCGCCTGAGTTAAGCGACACTTTGATCGAGTGCCACCGGAAAGTGGGCCCGCGATCCCAGTACAACGACCTGGTCACCATCGACAACTTCGACGTGCGCGACCGGATAGGCGAATTGAAAGCCCCCCTGACTTTGGTCCGGGGCGTGGATGACCCCGGCAAGCCGGCAGAGTACGAACTGGAGATTCACCAAGCGGTACCCGGCTCCAAGTACATCAAGCTGGAACAGGCGGGGCACTTCCCCATGGCCGAGCGCCCCGACGACATCAACCGGGCGATCGAAGAGATGATGGCCTAGGCTTCCCCGGTGTCTACGACCGAACTTCGCGCGGATGTCTCAGAGGTCTGCCGGTCCATCGAGGCCGCCGCCGGCCGTTTGGCGGTGATGGTCCGCGGCATTCACGACCTTGACCTAGCCGCCAAAGGGCTGGACTGGTCCGTCGGAGAGACCGCCTCCCACCTGGTCGCGGCGATCAGCCAGAACGCCGACCTACTGAATGGGACTCGAGAGACGCACGCGGTGGCAGATATCGCGGCCATCAACCGGGAGCGCCTGACCCTGGTTAACGACCGAAGTTCAGACGGGTTGGCAGAAGGGATATTCCAGGCGGCGGCTGAGATAGTTGCTGCCGCCAAATCCTATCCAGCCGGCCGGCTGGTCCGGTGGGTGGACGATGTGGAGCAGGACGTCAGCACGGTCCTGGCTGCCGTGTTGGGTGAGTTATTGGTCCATGGTTTCGACATCGCCAGGTCGGTTGGGCAGGACTGGGTTATCCGCCGCCATCATGCCGCCCAGGTGATCGCCGGGACCGCGCCTGCCCTGCCGCTGTTCGTCCACCGGTCAAACGCCGCCGGATTCAAGGGCTCCTACGATGTTCGGGTCCGCGGCGGAGGGCGGTTCGTGGCACGGTTCGATGACGGTGATCTGAAGGGCGAGGGTCCTGGGCCGGATGGGGCGGACTGCTATCTCTCCGCGGACCCGGTGGCCATGATACAGGTCTTCTACGGGCGGGTTGGCCAATGGGGCCAGGTAGCCAAGGGGAAGATGATCGCCTGGGGCCGAAAGCCGTGGCTGGGGCTAAGGTTCAAGAGCCTGATCATCGATCCTTAGGTTATGGCGATAACGAAATTCGATTCCGCATAGGCCACCTCTCCGCTGGAATGTCACCCTGAGTGAAGCGAAGGGCCTGTCATGGCCCCGCACGGCAGATTCTTGACCGGCCTACGGCGCTGCTCAGAATGACAATTGGTCGGCGGGGGCCGTTGCGCAACCGGCCTCAGCTCTTGGCTGGCAGGTAGGCCTGGTACCAAGACAGGGTTTCTCTCATAACCTCGGTGAAGGCCGGTTCTGCGTAGACTTCGTAATGACCGACGCCTTTCAATACGACCAGCTTCTTAGGTTCTCCCGCGCGAGCGTACAGTTGTTCCGACTCCTCGGGCGGCACGAGACGGTCATCGACGCTGGTGATGAACAGGATGGGCCGGGGAGATATCTGGCCCACGATCCACTCGGGGTTGAAGCCGATGGTGTCGTCTACGTATTCCACGGGAATGGTCCCGACTGCTGCGGGGTTGTCCTTCCGGGCGGCGGCGGCCAACTCAGCGGACTGCCGGTCCGGCAGCAGTATATCTGCCCGTTCCACCATCTCGGATTGTCCTGTCAGGGCGCGTTGCTCCCGGTCGGCTTTGGACCGGTCTAGCAGATCGAACCACTCGTCCATGCGCCGGACCCGGCTCATCCACCGGGCTCCGTGGCCGATGCCGACGACGCTTACGATGCATTTAGCCCGCTTGTCCACGGCTCCCACCCAGGACACGGTGGCTCCGCCGTAGCTGGTGCCATAGATGCCGATGCTGTCCTCGTTCACCTCGGGTTGAAGACCCAGGAAGGTCATGGCGGCCTGGACGTCGGCCACCCGGCTGTAGGGCGCGAGACGGCTGGGACTCTTTCCCTCGCTCTCACCCCAGCCCTTGTAGTCAAAGGTCATCACCACGTATCCGGCTTCGTTCAGGACCCTGGCGTTGTCAGGCAGATACAGGTCTTTAACACCCGTGTAGCCGTGGCAGAGGAGAACGGCGGAACGGGTCTCTCCGGCCGGCAGGTCGTCGGGAACATAGACATCGCCGCAAAGCTTGAAGCCCTCGCTATAGAACTCGACTGCGCGTTTCATTGCTTGTGCTCCTGTTACTCGTCTACGTTCAGGCCGGCGGTCTGGAAGTCGGCCTCGGTCATCCCAGCGAACCGCTCTGGCAGGAACAGGTCGATGGACGACGGCGCCTGCTTGCAGCCGCCCTGGATATATTCCGTAACGGCCTTGGCGGTGCTGGGGCCGAGGTGGATTCCTTTGGTGGTGTGTCCGGTAGCCAGCACCACCCCCTCTTTTCCGGGGACCGGCCCGATGATGGGCACCCTGTCGGGGCTCAACGGACGTGACCCGGCAAGTTGTTCTACCAGCGCCGCGTTCTCTAGGTCGGGGAACACGTCTATGGCCCTCTGCATGATCTCGACCCGCGCGGTCTCAGTGGGCACCCGGTCCATATCTTCGCCCTGGTATAGCTGGTCTTGATCGTAGTCCCGTCCGCCGGTGCTGCCCACGCTGAGGAACCCATCCAAGCGGCTGATCATGTGGCCACGTTTGGGCGAGCTGATCAACACCTGCAACGGGTCACCGTCGTACTTGAGCAGGACGCGTTCGCCCTTCAGAGCGCCCACGGGAATCGGGAAGTCCAGGTCTTTCTGGAAGGGGGGGCTCCAAAGGCCGGCCGCGATCACAACCGTGTCGCAAGAGATATCCCCTGCGTCGGTCCGCACGCCGGTGATCCGGTTGCCCTCGGAGACCAAGCCGGTGACCTTGCGGTTGATGGTCTGGGCGCCCTTCTTTTCAGCTCCGGCAGCCAGCGCCAGGTTCAGGCGGTAGCTGTCCAATTGGGCGGACTCATCTTCGTAGACCGCGCCCCTGAGGGATGGGGTCAACCGCGGTTCCAGTTCGTGGACATCGGCGGCGGTGATCCAGCGCATGGCCACGTGTTCTTGCTGCCAGGACATCATGTCCTTGATCAGCTGCTCTTCGCTCTCTTCCAGCGCCAACCTGAGCGAGGGACGCCGTTGGTAAAGCAGGTCCATGCCCGTCGCTTCTTCCAACTCCGCCACAAGCGCCGGGAACTCGTTGTAGCTTTCAAGGCCGAACTGAAAGGATGGGCCGGGGGTGAATTCTGTGCCCAGGAGGCTGATGAACCCGGTGGCGTGGGCGGAAGAACCGCTGCCGATGGATTCGCGCTCGAGCAGGGCGACTTTGATGCCCTCTCTGGCAAGGTAATAAGCGATGGAGCAGCCTACGACTCCCGCGCCGATAACCACTACGTCAGTTTTTTCTGCCATGTGAAATGAGACTCCGAGGAGAGATGGCAGGAATTATGGGAGGGTGGCCTGTAGCTGTCAATCTCGCGGCTTTCGATAACGAGCCGGGGCGCCGCAACCGTTTAGTTGATAGTTAGAGCGGGGATAGGGGCAGCTGAGGGGAGACCGGTCAGGCTGGCGCTGAGTTCCCAGAGGGCGGCCGCCTGAGTTTCATCATAGCTGGGTTTGGAGGAGCGGACGATCTTTCTCTTCTCAAGGTACTTTCCGGAAACCCCTTCCATCTCCGGCGAGGTCGCGGCATAGACCGAAGTCAAGGCGCCAGCTTCGACGCTGATGCCTCGGACGCCGAGGAAGAAGTTCAGTACCCGGCCGATCAGACCGTTGTTGTTCAGGATATTGGTGCCGACCAGGCCGGGATGCAGTGCGTTTACCGTCACTCCGGTTCCCTCAAGCCGCCGGGCCAGTTCGTAGGTGAACAGCAGGTTGCACAGCTTGGAGCGGGAGTAGGCCCGCCAGCCGAAATACCGGCGAGGGGAGTGGACGCCGCACAGCTCTATCTGGGCGCCCTTGTGAGCGCCGGATGACACATTCACTATTCGGGCTGGGGCTGAGGCCGCTAATTCGTCCAACAGGAGGTTGGTCAAGAGGAAATAGGAGAGGTGGTTCAGGGCAAAGGTCATCTCGATGCCGTCAACGCTTGTTTCTCGGCCGACGAAGAATGCACCGGCGTTATTGATCAGAATGTCCAACTGCTGGTGCCGTTCTTTGAATTCCCTGGCCAGTTGCCGGACCTGGTCCTGAGAAGAGAGGTCGGCCACCAGGAATTCGACGGCGTGGTTACCGCTCTGTTCCCTGATGTCCATGGCGGTGATGGCGCTCTTGGCTGGGTTCCGGCCAGCGATGACGACGTTGGCGCCCATATGAGCCAACTCCAGGGCAGTGACCCGTCCGATGCCATCCGTGGCCCCGGTTACCAGACAGGTTTTACCGGCCATCAGATCAGACCGGCAGGATGTTTTTATCGCCATCTGGGCCTCCCAAGCCCTTCGACTCTCGTCTACGACCCCGGAATCGTACCTCATTACATCGTCGTTACCTAGTGCCGGCCGGCCCAACTTGGTGGCACCTGTAGTTCCACAAAGTGGGATGGACCGGCCAACCCGAACACAGCCTCAGCCGCAAATTGATTCCCGATGGCCCAGGGAGTAATCTGTTGCTCGGAAATCAATCGCACAAGAAACCTAGATAGAGACTCCAGGGGGACCGGATTGGACTTTGAACTAAAAGCCTCGACAGAAGCAGGAAAGCAAATGGTCGAATTGGCGGAGAAACACGCCATCGACTTCGCCGTGACGGCCGCGGAAAATGACCGCAAGGGGATATTCCCGATCGAGAACATCACAGCCTTGAAAAAGAGCGGATTTGCCGCAGCGGCAGTGCCCAAAGAATTCGGTGGAATGGGAGTGACCTCGATCTATGATTGTCTAGTGGCGATGAGCCGTTTGGGACGGGCTGAGGGATCGACGCCGTTAGCGTTCACCATGCACTTGTTCCGGACAATGAGCACGGTCCGGATACTGCGGAATGCCATTGCCTCAGGGAACCAGGTGCGGCAGAAGCGGTCGGAGGAATTACTCCGGAAGATCGGCGCCGGACAATTGATCATCTCCGTTGCCAACTCAGAGCGTGGGGCCAACATCCGGACATCTCGTACCCTGGCCACCAAAGTGGAAGGCGGATGGTTGTTCAACGGCACCAAGACTTTCGCCACCGGCTCCCCCGCCGCCGACGTGTTGGCCGTGCGGGCCCGGTATGAGAACGAGGCCGGAGAAACGCGTTTGGGCTCCGCCGTCGTCCCTGTAGACCGGCCCGGTGTCGAGATCATGTACGACTGGGACGGCCTGGGGATGAGGGCATCCGGTAGCCACGACGTCGTGTTTACTGACTACTTCGTGAGCGACGACGAGTTTGACGACATCGGGGAGTTCGGGAAATATAACGCGCCCTTCCTAGCCGTGGCCTCCGGAGCAGGCATGGGTCTTTCTTCGATCTTCTTGGGAATCGCGGAATCGGCCCATGAGGTCGTAGTAGACGCGATCAAAGACCGGAACAACACGCGGGACCCGATGAACCAGGCCGGGATCGCGGAAAACGAGATCGATCTGGCCTCCATCCGGGCCATGCTGGCCCGGGGCGCCCAATCATTCGACGATTTCTACCAAACCAACGCTGCCCCTGGACAAGCGGTCGAGATCGACACTTCCACGGAAACGGCGTTCCAACTGATCAAGAATGCCGCTTGCACCAAGACGTTCGTTATGGAAACATCGGCAGCAGTCGTTGACCGGTCACTCTCGCTATACGGGGGCGGGGCATACGTTGCGAACAGCACTTTGGCCAGATTGTACCGCGACGTTAGGGCCGGACAATTCATGCAACCCTGGGCGCGGAACATGGCTTTCGAATTCATCGGAAAAGTCGCCTTGGGGCTCGACCCGAACGACGAGTAACCACGCATTACTAACCCGGCTATGGAGGAGCGATGGCCATAACCTTTGGCGTTAATCTCTCGGTGGACAACTACTGGGACGTCCCCGAGTTCGCACGGCGGGCGGAGGACCTGGGATACGGCCGGGTCACCATGGGCGAGCACATCATGGACGGCAATCCGCCCAGGCCAACCCTGCTCAATCTGCCGGCCATGGCCGCAGCTGCGGGCGCCACTTCCAGCCTGCGAGTGATGACGGGGATCGTCATCGCGCCCTTGTACCATCCGGTGACCCTGGCCAAGATGGTCACCAGCGTGGACCAGGTGTCGGGAGGCCGGTTGGACTTCGGCATCGGAATCAGCGGGCAGAGGGGCACCAAGATCGAGTTCGACGCGGTGGGGGTTGATGTCCACACAAGAGGCAAGCGCACCGATGAGATGCTCCAGGTGATGCAGCGTTTGTTCACCGAGGAACACGTGTCCCACCATGGCGATTTCTTCGATTTCGACGACGTTACCCTCCTGCCATTTCCGGCGCAGAAGCCGTACCCGCCCATCTGGGTATCAGGACGCAGCGAGGCGGCCATGCGGCGGGCCGGGTTGATGGGAGACGGTTGGTACCCATATCTGTTCACCGTTCGCCGGATCAAGGCCAGCAACGACATGGTGCGACAGTACGCCGCCGAGGCGGGGCGTGACCTGACCGGGTTCCATTGGGGACTGAACCAGCCAACTGCCATCTCTTCGGACGGGTCGCAGGCCATGGCGCTGGCGGTTTCCAATGTGGGTGAACGCTACGTCACCCCGGAGCGGAGCGCCGAAAGCATCGCTCAGGCGCTGTGCATCGCCGGAACGCCCGAGGATTGCATCAAGGCGGTGGAAGAACGTATCGAGGCCGGGGTAGAACACATCAATCTGGGATTCTTGGCCTCGGAACCGGACGCGTTCTTCCGGCAGATGGAGATGTTCGCCTCCCACGTAATGCCGCAATTCCAGGGATAGACACCCAAACCCGATAGTTTCAGACCAGGAGCAGAACCATGCCGGACTCAACCAACATCAAGATGGAAAACAACGTCGCCGTCGCCATGAGAGACGCCGTTACCCTCTACGCCGACATCTACCGGCCCGACGGCGAGGGGCCTTACCCAACCATCTTGCAACGCACGCCATACGACAAGACGACCAGCCTGACCAACACCATGCTGGACCCCATCCGCGCGGCCAAGGCCGGCTTTGCAGTGGTGATTCAAGACACCAGGGGAAGGCACGCGTCGGAGGGCGAGTTCTACGCCTTCCGGGACGACATCGACGACGGCTATGACACTGTAGAATGGGCCGCCGCCCAACCCTGGTCCAACGGCAAGGTTGGCATGTACGGGGCCTCTTACGTGGGAGCGACCCAATGGCTGGCCGCCACCTCCCGGCCGCCCCACTTGGTGACCATCGTGCCAACGGTCACCGCTTCCAACTACCATGACGGCTGGACCTACCAGGGCGGCGCCTTCGAACTGGGGTTCAACATGTCTTGGACACTGCTCCAATTGACCCTGGCCAACTTCAAGAACGTTTCCGGAGTCCAGAACGTGCCCCGGGAACGCCGGGCCGGCCTGATCCACGACGTGGACAACATG
>CAYXDE010000014.1:24276-58702 GCA_964463525.1 uncultured Dehalococcoidia bacterium
TTCAACGCGAGGGACATCGGCGAGGGCTACGTGGTTCCCGAGGGGGATCAGCCGTTCGCGGTGCGGTGGTGGGAATCCTACTCCAACGCGAATCAGACGGATCCCCGCGTGGACAACATGACCGAGGGTTTCAGCTACCTGCCAACCAAGGACTTCCCCGGCTTGAACTCGGGTCTGGCCAAGTATTACTACGACTGGCTGGCCCATCCCGACTTCGATGACTATTGGAAGAAGCTGTGCATCGAGGAGCGCCACTCGGAGATCGATGTGC
Organism: uncultured Dehalococcoidia bacterium; assembly: GCA_964463525.1. Lineage (GTDB taxonomy): Bacteria > Chloroflexota > Dehalococcoidia > Lucifugimonadales > UBA3495 > UBA9611. The sequence goes on from CAYXDE010000014.1 coordinate 24,548, forward strand.
CTGCCCTGCATTTCGGCGGGTGGTACGACATCTTCTTGGGCGGGACCATCCGCAACTACTTGGGCATGAAGGAATCGGGGGCCAACGAAACGGCCAGGAGCGGGCAGAGGTTGATCATCGGCCCCTGGGCCCACGGCGCGCGGGGCTCGACGATGGCGGGCCGCCATTACTTCGGCATCATGGCCGACCCTACAGCCACCGACGTGGATGGTGTCCATCTACGCTGGTTCGACCACTGGCTGAACGACGCAGCGAACGGCATCATCGAAGAGGCGCCGGTGCGCATCTTTGTCATGGGCGACGACGTTTGGCGGGACGAGCAGGAATGGCCGCTGGCCAGGGCCGTGGAGACCAAGTATTACCTCCACAGCGGCGGCAAGGCAAACTCCAAACACGGTGACGGTATCTTGAGCACAGACATGCCACAATCGGAGGCGGCGGACGTTTTCCTCTACAACCCAGCCGATCCCGTCCCCACCACCGGCGGTGCGCTCTGCTGCAATCCCTACTTCGCCGCCAACGGGGCTTACGACCAGAACGAGGTTGAAGAACGGCAGGATGTCTTGGTCTACTCGACTCCGCCGTTGGCGCAAGATGTGGAGGTCACCGGCCCTGTCACGGTTACGTTGTGGGCTTCGACCTCAGCCACCGACACCGACTTCACCGCCAAGTTGGTGGACGTCTGCGAGGACGGCTGCGCCAGAAACCTGACCGACGGCATCATCCGGGCCCGGTACCGCGATTCCATGTCCAACCCCACCCTGTTGGAGCCAGGCCAGGCCTATCGTTACGAGATTGACCTCTGGGCGACCAGCAATGTATTCAAAGCCGGACACCAGATCCGCCTGGAGATCTCCAGCAGCAATTTCCCCCGGTTCGACCGGAATACCAACACGGGTAACATCATCGCAGAGGACACAGAACTGCGTCCGGCCCTTCAAACGGTGTTCCATGATGGGCAGCAGGCTTCTCACGTCAATCTTTCGATCGTCCCCAGGTAGAGTGAAGAATGCCAGAAGAAACTACGGCAGAATGGGAGGCTAATGAACGGGTCTCCGGCGACCCGCTCCGGGAGTGGTACACCAAAGAGATCTGGGGACAGCGGGCCTCAGACGACGATGCTCTGTTCGAAGTGATGAGCCTGCAGGTGTTCCAGGCCGGTCTCACCTGGCGGATGGTGTTATCGCGCCGGGACAGTTTCAGGGCGGCGTTCGCCGGCTGGAAGATCGATGATGTGGCCGCGATGGGCCCCGACGATGTGGCGAGACTAAGGGAGGACCCAGGTATCATCCGCAACCGGCAGAAGATTCAGGCCGTGATCGCTAACGCGGGGATCGTGCAGGAGATACGGAGAGAGCACGGCGGTTTTTGCGATTGGTTCTATGACGCGCTGCCAGGGACTGATTATCCGTCGCTCCAGAAGGAACTACGTTCCACCTTCAAGTTCATGGGCCCGGAGATATCCCGCATGTGGCTCATGGCTTCCGGCCGCATAACCCGCGAAGAAGGCGATAAGTACGACCCCACCGTAGGCTGAACGTCCGGCTGTACGACCGGGCATTCCATCTGGCGGCGCGTTCGGTACACGTTCCTTCCCTTTGGCCACCATCAAGGCATCATCAACTGGGCTGTATTTGTATTGCCCACACTCCTCTTTTTCCGCTATTTGGCTAGATTTAGAGGCAGTAATGGCCTATCATTAACCTATGTTTATCCGGCATAGAACAGACTGGATCCATATCTGGCCTGGAGCCCTGGCCGCACTAGGGCTCGCCGTTCTTTTGTGGTTCTTGATTCAGCCCTCAACATTCGCCAATGAACTGGTCCGCGGAACGGAGATCACGTTTCATGCCGAGCACGAAGATTTTGTCGGCGACGAGCCCCCCGTATGCGACATCCTCGATTTTGATGGCCCGCTTCTGGGGGAGATTTTTGGGGAGTCGCCCTCGATCTCATCCAAGATCCGAGCGACGTTCGATCAGTTCGGTTGCCGGTTCACCGGAACAATGGAAATCATGGCGGCCGGATTTTCAGGGTCCGGCCCCTTTTACGGCGTCATCGACGGCAACGTCCTGAGGTTCACCGTTACTTCGGAAACCAGCGATGCCGATAGAGACCGGAATTTTTCTGGACTGCTGAACGGCGACAGTATAGCTGGACAGTATTCCATACCCCATACGAATTTCGTCAGCGAATGGCGATTGTTCATCGGGGACAGCGGCCCGGTCTCCCGGCTAACCGATCTCAAGGACTCTGTGGCGGATTCTCCGTTGATCAAAGAGATTCGTGAACTTCAATCAGAACTGGTGGACCTGCGCGACCGGCGGGCGAAACTGTCAGAAAAATTGGGGAAAGAAGTGGAGGAAGAGTCCGCACAGATAACCGCTCATTGGGAGCAAGAGATCGAAGATCTTCGGACCGAGATCGAAGGCGGCGTCGTCGAGGCGACCGAGGTGATCGAACAGGAGAAACGCGAGGTAACTGCGAGACTCGGTAGAAACCGGGTCGTTGTAGATCTGGACCGCGAGTTAGACGTGATGATCGCGGATATGTGGGCGTGGTTCAACGAAGAGGCCGGCGCGAAAAGAGAGCTCATGAAACAGGAGTTGTCAAAACTCGAGATCACCAAAGCGACCCAGGTGGACCGGCTCACCAGGTCGATACAACAACTGCAGAGAGAATTGGACCAAAAGCTGAAGACAGCTGGAATAACATTGGACCAGATCCTGGACCAGTCTGAAGACCAGCCCACAAACAACGCTACAAGCCAAGGGAGTAACACGGGGGCCGGTAACAAAGTTACCGCGACAGGGTCTGGGTCGAATGATTCCGATGGGAATGATCAACCGCCCGTTCCTCCAAGTGGCGATGACTCAGGAAACAGCCGGGGATTCTTCTTCAACTCGGAGTCCGGCGCCCTTGGCGACCTGGGCGAGTCATTAGACCCGTCAACTCTGGCTGTGCTTGGCATACTGATAACATTGGCCGCTACTGCTATCCAATTGGTAAAGGGCAATTAGCATGGCTGCAACGACACAGCAGCAAAACCTCGAAGCAGATTCTCAGCCGCAAGGATCGCTGCTCAAGAAGGCCGCCGCAACCGTGCTCATCGCCGGCCCGTTCCTGGCCGCTGGCGGCTATGGGTTCTACGAATCTGAGTTCCCGGCCTGGGCATCCACCGTCATCTTCTGTGTCGGCGTGCTGCTCGCCTTCGTCGCGCTGATAAGCATCGGGCGAGTGATTCCTGGATTGGCGTTGGTTGAAGGGGAAGGCCTGCTGGTCAGCCGCCGCCCCACCATGAAACCAGCGTTCGCGAGAATGGTGATGAGCATACCGTTCTTCGCCGTAGCGTGGTACCTGTTCGAATTCACGCTGGCTCCCTATGTGGCCCCGTTTGTGCTTTTTGTGGTTGCGCTATTTCTCTTCTTCAAGGGGGGTATGCGCTACCTGCGGAACCTGCACATCACCTATACGGTCACGGACAGGCGGGTGGTGCAGCAATACCGGTTCCTGTGGTTAAACACCAAGGAGATTCCAGCGGCCAGGATCATCTCCATATCTGAGGCCCGGAATTTCTTCGAGATCATCACCGGCAGGGGCAGCGTGATCGTATCGAGCGGTATCGGCGAACGGCAGACGGTGCGCATGGAAGACATCTCAAACCCCGGCCCCATCGCCGAGTCCATCCGAAACTTCTTCACCTAAGCGCCGGTGCAACCAGGGTTTGTAGCTGCCGCCGGCTCAGCCGGTCTTCGTAGCTGCTTTATTTGGACGGGCCACTAAGTCCTGGAGTAATTGCCGCGAAACCACGGAGATTTCATCTACCGCTTTCTCAAACGCCTCTGTGTTGGCTTGGGACGGCTGGCGGTAGCCGCTGATCTTCCGCACGAACTGCAGGGCGGCCTCGCGTACCTCAGTATCTGACGCCTCGGGTTCAATGTTTCGCAGTATCTTAATGCTCCGGCACATCTCTTACTCCCGTTACGGCCCCTAGCTGGCTACTCGCCTGGCACGAACTTCATCGAGATCGAGTTTATGCAGTGGCGGGCATTGGTGGGGGTAAAACCTTCACCCATGAACACATGGCCCAGATGGCCACCGCAATTCGCGCATTCAACCTCGGTCCGGTGGCCGTCGGGGTCTGGCAGGTGGTTCACGGCCCCTTCCACCTCTTTGTCGAAGGCAGGCCAACCGCAATGGGCATCGAATTTGTCTACGGACCGGTAGAGTTCGGCGTTGCACTTGCGGCAGATATAGTGGCCTTCTTCGTAGAAGTCGTCATATTCACCAGTGAAGGGCCGTTCGGTCCCCTTGTGCTCGATCACGTACCGTTCTTCGGCGTTCAGGGCGTTGTAGTTCTGATTGGTCATATCTTCTCTTTATCGTTCCTTTCAGATCGATAGCTCAGTATCAGGCTAGTTGGGGTTGAGTCTTTGGAGATTCTACGCCCACCGTCCCTGAGCCGGTCAAGTCCATACGCTATGGGCTTGGCCCGTTGGGCCTGCTAGGGTGGTCCTTTTGGGCCATTAAAGTGGCCGTTATGGTACTGGTGACCCGGCCGCTCCGGAGGAATACTGACCCCATGCAGTTCACTATGCGAGACAAATCGCCCCAGCAGTTTCTTTTTTCGTCCGTTTTAGCCGGGGTTTCGACGGCGGCGATCGCGCCCGTCATATTGCTCAGTTGGTGTCTGCGGACCCCGCTTCTTAGTATCGGGTTTGTTTTCCGTGTTGTGGGAGGGTGTGTCCTATCGATCTGGTGGTCGGCAGCGTTGTACCTGATAACCCACGGGAACGCCGATGCAGGCCGCCAGATTCGGACAGTGACCGGTCCAGCGGAAAAGCAGCTACCGCCAGCCTAACTAGCATGAAATGATCTGAAATAATCTCCGATCCGTCTGAAAAATACGGATTGCCATCCCCCGTCAGCGCCGCCGCCGTCATTCCCCCCTGATGGCGGTGGTGCTTTTTTGCGTCTGACCATCTGCCAAGCTGCAACCTGTCTACTGGTTGCACCCTGCGGCGGCACGCCCTTCTAGGCCGATGAGCTTATCCTGGCTGGGTTGGAGAAACCGGAAGCTCTATCTGGAAAACCGTGCCCGGCTCCAGTTCTCCGGCCTCGCCGGCAGTTCGGGTTTCAAAACTTATCCGGCCACCGTGAGCCTCCACCACTTCTTTGGCGATGGCCAAACCCAACCCAGGCTCAATGACTCTACCCATGGCTACAAATGGCTCGAATACCCGCGAGCGGTAGTCAGAGGGTATTCCGGGGCCGGTATCCGCCACCGACAACCGCCAGCCGCTGTCGGATTCTTCCGTGGCGATGGTCAATTCACCGCCCTGGGGCATTGATTTCACGCCGTTGGCCACCAGATTAAGCACGGCCCTTCGGAGCCTAGCCTCGTCCATTATCACGTCTCTCGCGAAGTTGACGTTCATGTAGAAGCCAATGTTGGCCTCGGCTAAATCTTCTGCCATATGGTCGGTCAACCGGTCCAGCCAGGTCCCGATCTGGACGACTCTTAGATTCAAACTGATCTCGCCCTTGGAGTAGTCCATCAACTCCTGGGCCATTCCCAGATAGCGGTCTACGTCTTCTAGGATCATGTCGGAGAGCCACTTCCGCCGGCCCGCATCTATCTCGGGGTTGGCGAGCAGTTGAGCGAACCCGCGGATATCCGTAAGCGGGCTTTTGAAATCATTCATCAAAGAGGCCGCCATGTTTCCGATGGCGGACAACCGTTCCGCCCGCACCATGGCTTCAACCAAACGGTTGTTCTCAACAGCTAGGGCAGCCTGGTTGGCCACGATCTCAAGAAGACGCTCGTCACTCTGGTTGAACGCGCCTGTATCACGCTTGTTCACCACTTCCAACACGCCCAGCAGTTTGCCGCGCCACTGGATAGGAGTGGCGAGAAGGGACCGGGTTACGAACCCAGACTTGCGGTCCACTGAAGCGTCGAACCGTGAGTCCTGCGTCACATCATCAACGCGGAGGGTTTTCCCGGTTGCGGCCACCGTGCCCAGAACCCCTTGCCCCATGGCAAGAGTTACACGCCGTACCTCTTCGCTGGCCTCACCAATGGCATATTCGATATGGAGATGCCCGTCGATCGGATCGTGCAGGGCGATGCAGCTTGCCTCGGCATCGACAGCGGATTCCGACTCCTGCATGATCAGATTCAGGTGCTGGTCCATATCATGGATCGAGCTGATAAACCGGTTTACCTGATAGAAGGTCTGGACCTGCTGGTCCAGCGAGGCCTCGTTGGCCGCCCCTTCAACACTGTCTGCCATTCGCGCTTTTCCTATCGTTTCGACCGCTGCGGGTTTACTGTTCTAGTTGGTTCAATCACTTTTTTGGTTGGCTCCTATTATAACGGGAAAATAGACGACCGAATCCATCCAAACCGGTTGATTATATCAGCCAACCGTAACTCAGCTTGTGCTTGGCCATTTGGCATGTGATATTCTCCGGTCATCATTTTTGCCGATTCGATCTAGTTCGGCAGGGATCTAGTAATTCCAGCAGGTCGATCAATGGTCACAGTTACCGATAGAGAAACCCAGCGGTCCCAGGGCACAGGCGGCCGGTATTGCGAGGGCTGCCCCAGGTGCACCGACGAAGACGCTGGATTCTGCAAGCAGAGCCATCCCCAACACAACAACCTGCACCCTGTCTGCCGGAAGTGCGGCCACTGCGTGCTTCGAGGCAGTCACTCCGACGACACGTCAGACCTGCAGTAATCCGATTGGATTGGACCGTCTACATCCTTCGATGCGCCGACGGGACGCTATACACCGGCATCACCAACGATCTGGAGCGGCGTTTGACCGAGCACGAAGCAGGGCAAGGCGCCAAATACACCAAGGGGCGCGGCCCGTTCCAGTTGGTGTACCAAGAGACCTGTGATGGCCGTGGGCCCGCCTCACAACGCGAAAACCAGATCAAGTCCTTGGGCAGAAAGGCCAAGCTGACACTAGTCGACTCCAAGCTCAACTCCGGCCGCTGAGATATTCCTCTTCTCCTCCCAACAAATAGTCAACACTTGCACTTAACGGGACATTCGGTAACCTGTTATGACCGGTATTTCGCTGAAGGGGCAAGTGGATGTTGAACGTGTTGGTCGTCGAAGACGACGCAGACATCCGAAATCTACTCAAGGATCAGATCGAGGACAAAGGCTGCAAGGTTAGAGTAGCGACCAACGGCTCTGCCGGTCTGCGCCGAGTCCAACAGCAGATTCCAGACCTGATGTTCGTGGACATCATGATGCCGGTCATGGACGGGATAGAGTTCATCGCAGAGCTTAAGAAATCTCCGAAAACCTCAAGAATCCCAATCGTTCTGTTAACGGCCGTTAGCACCCCTTCAATAACGATGAGAGCCATTGAGATGGGAGTCAAATTCCGTCTGACCAAACCGTGGGAACTTTCGGAATTGGACTTTGTATTCGAACAGTCTTTAGCACTACAGAAAGGTTAGTTGGATACAACGAAACCGCCCGTAGCTTGAACTTACCAGAAGAATCGTTACCCTGAGTTTTACCATAGACACCCCGAGGAGGCCGCAAGATGGTTAACGTGCTCGTTGTCGAGGACGAAGAAGACATCCGAAATCTCTTGATAGACCAGATCGAAGACAAAGGTTGCATCGTCCGGAAGGCCGACAACGGAGCTGTCGCACTACAACGCGTCAGTGAGTGCAGGCCGGACATCATATTCGTCGACATCCAGATGCCGGTGATGGACGGATTTCTCTTCATCTCTGAGTTGCAAGAGAATCCGGATAGCTTCGATATTCCCGTGGTGATCGTGTCTGCCATCGATATCCCAGAAGTGAGGAAGCGAGGCGAGGCGCTGGGAGTGAAGGCCATCCTCACCAAGCCATGGCAGCAATGGGAGCTGGACCTGGCCATAGAACAGACCCGGATGCAGTTGAAGCTGGAGTGGGAGATTCCCAGTATCTGACTACACCCCCGCAGGCGTGAAGGAAAACCCCGGTCTCAGATCTGAGACCGGGGTTTTTCTTACTTCCATGTTCTACCCAAACCCCTGGCGTAGAGTCCAGCCGATCGCGTGTGTACGCTGGCAGGCTCAGACGCAGGGCTAGGCAATGTCTGTTTAGCTAACTATAATCGGAACCGATCAATATGGCCGTGGCTGTGAATAACCCCTTCTTGGCAACTCACAGCCGCCAGTGAAACCTATCAATTGAGGACAAGAAAATGCCAGACGCGTCCCAGATTATCTATACCAAGATCGATGAGGCCCCGGCACTGGCAACCCACTCGTTGCTGCCGATCCTCCAGGCGTTCACCAAGGGGTCCGGTATTGAACTGGAATCCTGGGATATCTCGCTGACTGGCCGCATCATCGCCAATTTCCCAGACAAACTGACCGAAGAGCAGAAGGTCCCTGACTACCTGGCCATGTCTGGGAAACTATGCTTGGACCCGTCGGCGAACATCATCAAGCTGCCCAATATCAGCGCCTCCATCCCCCAATTGAAGGGCGCGATCGCGGAGCTGCAGGAAAAGGGATACGACATCCCAGACTATCCCGACGAGCCTGCGAATGACGCCCAGCGGGAGATATTCCAGCGCTATGGCAAAGTCCTAGGGAGCGCGGTCAACCCGGTCCTGCGGGAAGGAAATTCCGACCGCCGCTCGGCCATCTCGGTCAAAGAGCACGGCAAGCGCAATCCTCACCGGATGATGCAGGACTGGCCGGAAGCGTCTAAATCCCGGGTTGCCCACATGTCCGGCGGTGATTTCTATGGCACTGAGCAGGCCGTGACCATCGCGAAAGCAGGTTCGGCCACCATCGAGTATGTGGCCCGCGACGGGCGTTCAACCGTACTTAAGTCCGGCATCCCCCTAGTCGCTGACGAGATCATCGATTGCGCGGTGATGAATGTGCGGGAGCTACGCACCTTTTACGCTGAGGAAATGGCCAAGGCCAAAGCCGATGGCGTGCTGCTTTCACTGCATGTGAAGTCGACCATGATGCGCATCTCCGATCCGATCATCTTCGGCCACTGTGTCTCGGTTTACTACGAAGACGTATTCGACAAGCATTCGGCTGAGATGGGTGAGCTTGCCGTGAACCCGGATAACGGTATCGCAGAACTCTACACCAAGATTCAATCTCTAACCGACGAAAAACGGGCGGAGATCGAAGCTGATATCCAGGCGGTATACAGCGTACGCCCCGAGCTTTACATGGTGAACTCCAACCGGGGTGTCACTAACCTACACGTACCGAGTGACGTGATCATCGATGCCACCATGCCCGTGATGATCCGCGACGGCGGCCGCACCTGGGGCCCAGACAATGAGCTGCACGACACCGTGGCAATGATTCCTGACCGCTCCTATGCAACGCTCTACCAGGCGGTTATCGAGGACTGCCAAGAGAAAGGGGCGTTCGACCCTGCCACCATCGGCAGCGTCGCCAACGTCGGTCTGATGGCCCAGCAAGCCGAAGAGTACGGGTCCCACGACAAGACTTTCAAAGGTCCCGGCAACGGCACGATAAGGGTCGTGGACGACTCGGGCACAACCCTGATGGAACAGCTGGTTGAGGAAGACGATATCTTCCGCATGTGCCAGACCAAAGACGCGGCGATCCAAGACTGGGTCAAGCTTGGCGTCAACCGCGCTAGGATAACCGGGTCTCCGGCGGTCTTCTGGTTGGACCCGAACCGGGCTCACGATGCGGAGTTGATCAAGAAGGTGGACAAATATCTGCCCACACATGACACCAGTGGATTGGACATTCGCACCATGACCACGGTCGACGCGGTCAAGCTGACTATGGAACGAAGCCGGGCCGGCGAGGACTCGATCTCCATCACCGGAAACGTGCTGCGTGATTATCTGACCGACCTCTTCCCGATCCTTGAACTTGGCACCAGCGCCAAGATGCTTTCCGTCGTGCCTCTGCTGCAGGGCGGCGGCATGTTCGAGACGGGCGCCGGTGGATCCGCTCCCCGGCACGTCCAACAGTTCCTGGAGGAAGGCCATCTTCGCTGGGATTCCTTGGGTGAATTCTGCGCTTTGGTCGCTTCCTTCGAGCACGTGGGACAAGTGTTCAAGAACGACCGGGCAAACCTCCTGGCCGAGACTCTAGACCAGGCGATCGGTCAGCATCTGGAGCACAACCGTGCGCCGTCCCGCCGGGTGAACGAGCTGGACACCCGGGGCAGCCACTTCTACCTGGCTTTGTACTGGGCGGAAGCGCTGGCCAAGCAGACCAAAGACCCGGAGCTGCAGGCCCGGTTCGCTCCGGTGGCCCAACAGATGGCCGCCAACGAGGAGAAGATCGTGCAGGAGCTCAACGACGCTCAGGGAAGTCCGGTGGATATCGGCGGTTATTACCATCCCAACTCTGAGATGGCCGCCCAAGCCATGCGCCCCAGCGCAACCCTGAACGCCATCGTGGACTCCCTCTAGCAGCACCACACAGCTCGGTATACAGAAAGCCCTCTGACTTAGGTCAGAGGGCTTTTTTTGTGCTTCACGTGGGGTCTAGGTTCAGGTAGCCGCCTCTATGATGGTGACGACCACTGCTATCGCAGCGAAGACGAAAAAAAGCAATTTGGGGTTGTATCGGGATGGCATCGATATCGCCTTTCTCACTCGATCGAATCGAACAACAGGTCCAGTGGTCTACCAGCGCACGGCATTTAACAACCCAAGGTCCACCTTCGTAACGTTATAGCTTCTTGCCACTGCGCTCATGGTAAACCTTAGCCGCCTTGCGGCTCTCTGACGAGCTTATGCGCCACGGTTCTTGTTGCCCGAATTTTGGCCTCGGTGTAGTATCACCCAAAAGTTCACCGATTGGGAACCCGGTTACACCGGGGCGATCAACGTTTCAAAGAAGAACCAATGAGGGAGAATCCATGAAATACGACGTAATCATAGTGGGCGGAGGAGCGGCTGGATCAGTGCTGGCCGGCAGATTGGCTGAAGACCCGAACACCTCCATCCTATTGCTGGAAGCAGGCACAGACTACCCCGACCCCGACCTCCTTCCGGACGAGTTAAAGTACACCGCCACAAGTTACGCGGAATCTCCGGAGTCGGAACACAACTGGGCGCTGCGGGGAACGCTCACCGAAGAGCAAGGAGAGACTCACATAGCGCAGGGCAAGGTGATCGGAGGAGGGTCGTCGATCAACGGAGCGGCCATGCAGAGAGGGCTGCCCGAGGACTTCGACTCCTGGGCCGCCATGGGCAATGACGAATGGTCATACGACAAGGTCCTGCCGTTCTTCAGGAAATCCGAACGGGACCTGGACATCCGCGATGATTTTCATGGCACCGACGGACCGATACCGGTAAGGCGCCGCCAGACAGGCCCAACGCCGGATATTCAGAGCGCCTTCCACGCAGCGTGTTTGGCTGAGGGTTACGGGACGGTTGAGGATACCAACGGCCCCAACCCAGCGGGCATTGGCGTTTGGCCGTCGAACAACCTAGATGGGTGGAGGATGAGCGCCGCCCTTACTCACCTTAATCCCATGCGTCACCGCCTTAACCTCACGGTGAGGGGAAATGTTTTGGTCAGGAAGGTGTTGATCGAGGGCACGAAAGCCGTCGGCGTTGAAGCAGAAAGTGGAGGAGAAGTCTTCAACATCGAAGCCGGCCGTGTCGTGCTGAGCGCCGGAGCTATCAAGTCGCCCCATCTGCTGATGCTGTCGGGAATCGGCCCCAAAGACCAACTTGAGCAATTCGGCATACCCGTGATCCATGATTCTCCTGGGGTCGGCCAAAACCTGATGAACCACCTGAGCGCTCAGGTAACGTTCAAGGTCAAAGACGGACAGTCCCTGTTTGGCGATATCGATGGAGTGCACTTTGGTCTGCACTACACTGCCGAAGGATCGAGCGAAGTGAATGACATGCTGCTGAGGACCACGCCAATGGTCGATGAACGGCCGGAGCGTGTCCCTGGGTTTCGGACCAAGGCCTTGAATGACGACGTTCCAGCCGACCGGGTAGCGCGGCTTTCCGTCACGCTCGGACTACCCGACGGGTCAGGGTACGTCAACCTTGCCTCTGCCGACCCCTCGGTGCAGCCTACGTTCAACTATCGCTATCTCCAGCATCCCAACGACAAACGGCGGGTGCGCGACGGTATCCGTAAGGCGACTGAGTTGCTTGAATCAGATGCCTACAAAGACGTGTGCGATCAGCGGCTCCACCCCACGGACGACATCTTGAACAATGACGACGCTCTGGACCTGTATATACGCCAGACCGTTGGATCAGCCAGGCACGTGTCGGGGACCTGCAAGATGGGACCGGACTCAGACCCGATGGCGGTTGTTGACCAATACTGCAACGTCAAGGGAGTAACGGGGTTGTCGGTGGTCGATGCTTCGATCAAGCCGAAGATCACGAGGTCGGGCGGCAGTCACGCCACTGTCCTCATGATGGGTGAACGCGCCGTCGAGTTTATAGCGCGGGCGACCGCTGCCGTTTAACCATAAGCGCCGGAGTGTTAGCCGCTGCAACGAAAGGCCCAGACCGCTTGAACGAGGTCTGGGCCGATTTCATGATCGAGGCTACAGACGACCAATAAGTCGTCATGGCATAAAGAGGAGTCAAGATGGCAGCGAACCCGATCCCATTGGCAAAGCAGGTTAACCCGGCCCAGACGGCCGCGGTAACTCTCGACGATGCTCAGGAGAGCCGGTTCCAGAGTCTGGTGGAAGAGGCGACGATGATCGACCTCCATCAGCATCCGATGGTGAAGCCGGAAGACCCCAGCCGGTTCATCGAATACCTCCGAACCGATAGCCATGCGTGGGGCTACGAGGCGGTACGCCACGGGGGTTTCACGGCGGTCGGGACCGCCAATGTCTTCGGGGGCATGGTTAACACCGACGAGATGTCTTTCATCCGGTTCGACGACCTTCTGAACGAGATCAGTCTGATGTTGTCGGACGTCGGTCGCCACGGCGAGGTCGTCAAAGTCAGCAGCGCCGGCGAGATCGTAGCCGCGAAACAGGATGGCAAGGTTGGATTTTTGCCCACGGTGGAGCATCTGGCCATCGGCAACGAGTTGCAGCGCGTCGACGTCCTCTACAACACCGGCATCAGAATCGCGGGGCTGACCTACCGGCGCAAGAACTATATCGGAGACGGCCACCTGGAGCGAAACGACGGTGGACTGAGCACCTTCGGTATAGATGTGGTCAAGAAGATGAACGACCTCGGCATGGTGGTAGACCTTTCCCATGCTTCTTTCCGGACGGCGATGGACGCCATCGAGTTCTCCCAGACCCCGGTCGCATTCAGCCACGACGGGTCATACACACTGGGCCAGCAACAGGGCGGCGGCGAGTACGCCTCGGGACGGCTGAGAAGGGATGAGGAGTTGGTAGCTTGCGCGCAAAAAGGCGGAATCGTCGGGGTTACCGTGCAGCCGTCGGTGATCAGCAGCTGGGGGTCCGAGCTGAGCATCGAGGTCTTGCTGGACCATTATGACTATATGGTGGAGTTGCTTGGCATCGACCACGTGGCCATAGGCACGGATACCAGCGTCGGAGTGAGGAGCACGGGCTTCATCAGAGGAGTCGAGTCCCCTGCCGAAGGGAAGAACATCATCCGCGGCCTGATCACCAGGGGCTATTCCGACGCCGACATCATCAAGATCACCGGCGGCAACGCCCTGGCGTTCTTTCGGAAGGTCATGGGGGAATAGGTCACTTCTCTTTTGGGGTGTTCAACCCGAAGACCCACGATGAGGTTGCGCGCATAACGGCTTTCAAGACCGTCAGTCATCCGCTCAGCAACCCAGTGAGGGTTAGTTCTTCAGGTTGCTCAGGTTTCGCCCAGCTTTCCAACCGGCTCGGTTCGGCCAACCAGTGAAGAAGATAGCGTCACTACCCCTCACTGAATAGTGTCATAATACCGGCAACCTTCTGCGCAGACACCGGACGAACGGCAAATGGAAAGCAGCTCAGCTTCGACGAGCAGCGATAACGCTCCTGGCCTAACTTCGTTGGCCTTTTCACGTCTGGCCAAGATTCCCAACCTTTGGACCGGCCGCACGTTCGGCAAGTTGGAAGCCGCGTTCTTGGCTATAGTCATAATCGCCCTGGTCATGCGGCTTTGGGAATTGGGCGGCCGGACCGTGCACCAGGATGAGGCCATCCACCTGCATTCCTCATGGCGCTTGTCGGAGAGCGCCGGCGCGTTCTTGGGATGGCCCTGGATTTTCGGCACCGATCACATCCACTCGCCGTGGATGCACGGCCCTTTCCAGATCGAATTCGTCGCCCTGATCTTCAGCATCTTCGGTGACACCGACTTCACAGCCCGACTGGGTTATGTGCTCTTTGGAACAGCGTTGGTAGGCGTGCCCTATTTCTTCCGTGACTATCTGGGCCGCACCGGTTCTTTCTTGGCCGCCGTGATGCTGGCCCTGTCGCCCACCATGCTTTATTTCAGCCGGTTCGGGCGTAACGACATCATCATGGCTTTCTTCGCAGCCTCGCTTTTAGTGCTGATGTGGCGGTACATCAACGAGGGCCACCGGCGCTATCTTTACTTGGCATCCGCGATCTTGGCACTGATGTTCGCTACCAAAGAGACCGGCTACCTGGTAGTGGGACTGTTCGGTCTTATTCTGTTGACGATGTCAGTGGCGGACCTAAGAGGATGGCTGTTGCGTCGGACAAAGCTCAGCCAAGTGGGCCGGCCTGCCGGGTTCTTTCTCCTATTGGCCACCCTCACACTGCCCCAATGGTCGGCTCTGTCGTCGATCTTCCAGGGATTCTTTGGACTGACATTGGTCGAGCCCGACCCCAGAAGGGGCGGCCTTTTCTTCCTGAACCTGGACGACTTAGGCAGCACGAAAGGCACGATCGGTTCTCCCGCCTGGGATGGCGATAGTCTGCTGCTGCCGGTGCAGAACCTAGGAGTGGGCGTTCATGTGGCGGCGGTTGTTCTGGGACTGGGAGTGTTGGCCTGGCTGATCACCCGGGGACCCTTATCCGTGCCCCGCATCGCCTGCATCGCCGGGCCGCCTTTGGCGGCAACCGCAGGAGTGGCGTTGCTGATCTTCCGTCCATTCAAAGACGTGGCCACCATTGGCGGCGTCCCAGCATTGGACTTGACACTGGCCGTCCTTCTAGCCGCAGCCGCAGTGTCCATCATGGTCTATCACCGATATCAACTTCAGCGGAGCGTAGCCCTGCTGTTCATCCCGGCATTGATGACGGCCCTATACTCCGTCTTGTTCACCCCTGTAGTGGACCTCACCGCCGTGGTTAATGTCATCCTGCCCAGCGATTTGATCATCACCGCCGCTCCCGACGAACTGCCGATAAATTACGTGGTCGCTTTGGGTGTCATATCAGTCGCGATCATCGTCTCGGTGGTCCTGGGATTGCGCTGGATGGGCGGGACCTGGCTGATCTGCGCTGGCATCTACTATCTGATCTGGACTTCCCTCTACACCACCTTCTTTACCCAGATGTCCGGGCTGTTTAGCGGGTCTTGGCAGGGCATGGGCTACTGGGTCGCTCAGCAGGAAGTCGGCCGTGCCAACCAACCTTGGTATTACTATTTCGTCAGCCTGCCTGTCTACGAGCTGCTGCCTATCGTTTTCGGAATCGCGGGCGCGGTCTACTTTATCAAGCGGGAGGATAGTCTTGGCGTGGCTCTGACCTATTGGGCGGGCGGGACTTTCTTTGCCTACACCCTGGCCGGCGAAAAAATGCCTTGGCTGTTGGTGGGCATCACCCTGCCGCTTGTTCTTCTTTCGGCCAAGTTCTTGGGCGAACTGGTCGAGTCGGTCCCCTGGAAACAGGCCGTTATCAATGGAACAGGAGGGTTATTCTTGTTGGCTCCCATCGCGTTGATGGGCAGTCTCTTCTTCCTCTACGCCTACACCGACGGCCAGAGCGCTCTGTCTGCCCAGCATTGGTCGGTGATGAGCGGTTCGATCCTTGTAATGGCTGCTACGGTCTTTCTGGTGCGGACCACCTCTCCCCACAAGGGAGGCGTGGTGGCAGCTCTCGGGATTGCGGCTCTGCTATTGGGGTTCGGGACCTGGAGCGGTATCCGAGCCAGCTACACATTCGACGATTCCAACCAGGAGATACTGGTTTACGCCCAGGGAGGCGCAGACCTCAAAGACACCTTTGCCGCGCTGGATGAGCAGGTGTTTTCGTCCGTACCTAACAACGCCGACACCGGTCTTGTGCAGCGCCGTGCCGTGGAGGTGGACAACGGCATCTCATTTCCTATCCAGTGGTATGTACGAGACGCCGAATCCAGGGGGTTGCTGAGTTTCACCTGCTTCAAAGGGGAAAGAGATAGAGGCTGGAACGATTCCTGCAACTCGCTAGACACTCAGCCTGGCAAGGGGGAATCTAGACCGGATTCGCTGTTGCTCACGGCTAACCATGCTCGTAGGGGCGGCGCTGAGCTGGAAGAGTACGACAGTAGCGGGCCTTTTCATAGCTTGCTGTGGTTTCCCGAGACCTACCGCCGTCCCCTGGAGAATCGGCGGAACGAGGTGTTGATGGACGAACTTAAGAATGACCTAGCATTCTTCATAGACGTGGCGTCCAGCAAGCGAACCTGGCGCAGCGTGCTGAGTTATTGGATCTTCAGGGACCTGCGGCAAGATTGGCTCACAAGCGATTACTTCACATTCACCCGCTAAAGACGGGGCTAGCCGTCGGCACACTCGCCCGTGCATTTCATAGTCTTTCGGCACGACAAGAGATAGGCTCGAGGCGTTATGATTTCCAGATTACCCCTTTTCGTAATAAGCCTTGGAATTCTGGCAGCGATCGTTGGTCCTTTGCTATGGCTCGGAAACCTTGAGCCAAGCACCAATGAAACGACTCTTCAATGTTTGGATTGCTCTGAATCCGACGTCATTCGGGTGATCGATGGGGACACACTGAATACCTCCGATGGGCGCATACGCCTTTATGGGGTCGACGCACCAGAGGAGGGTGAGCGTTGCGCACCGGAATCCTCAGACCGGCTACGAGAACTTGCGGGGAGTTCGGTCAGGCTTCAGAAGGGACCGAGGGAGCGGGACAGCTTTGAAAGGCTCCTTGCGTATCTATACACCGAGGACGGCAATAGCATCGACGAGATGCTGATCAAAGAAGGCTAGGCCACCGCTTGGACTGAAGACGGCCAACACCGAAACTTTCTGGTAGCCCTGGAAAGAGAAGCAAGAAACAACCGCACTGGCTGCCTTTGGTGACTTTGGCGGCCCAACGGCTCCAGCCAACAAAAGGCCCAGACCACTCAAGTGAGGTCTGGGCCTGATTGATGCCTATTCTGGCGGAGGGAGTGGGATTCGAACCCACGATGAGGTTGCCCCCATAACGGTTTTCAAGACCGTCGCTTTCGTCCACTCAGCCATCCCTCCATCATGTACCCGGGCGTGTACCTAGGCGTGTACCCAGGCGAGCGGCGGCCCCTGGTGGACACTAGTGCGCCGCCCATATATTGTAACCACTACAGGGCCTTCGTAAAAGGCATCTCGAAATCGGGCTCCGAAACGGCAAATCCACTGTTGATCATCAGGTCTTCCGCAGGCTGCCGCCACGCTTGTTTTAGCTTGACACCCCTATAGGGCGATGCTAAAATCGGGCACGATTTGAGGGTGGAGTTTTATGTAATTCCGCGTTTCATTTTCAATCAATTTCTCCCCGGAAAAACCCGCCATCGTTTCTCCGGAGACCGCTTCTGCGGCCTCGGCCGCATACCCTGAAGGAAGGTGGACCCATGCCCCCAGAGATCATCAAAGGACTTAAGGATGTCTACTTCGACACCACCAAGTCCAGTTTCATCGACGGCGAAGTAGGAAAGCTGCTCTACCGTGGCTACAACATCCATGACTTGGCCGAAAAATCGACCTTCGAGGAAGTGGTCTACCTGCTGCTCTACGGCAAACTCCCCAACAAGAAGGAGTTGGCCGGCTTCGACGCAGAATTGCGCGCCAACCGGATCATACCCGACGGCATCATCCAGGTGCTGGACGTGGTCAAGAACAGCCATCCCATGGACGCGCTCCGGACCGGGATCTCGGCTCTAAGCGCATTCGACCCCGAAGTGAACGACAACTCGGTGGAAGCCACCATCCGGAAGGGCATCCGCCTTACCGCCATGGGGCCGACCATCGTGGCCGCCCATCACCGGCTGCGGCAGGGTCTGGAGCCGGTGGCGCCCAATCCCGAGTTGAACCACGCCGGGAACTTCCTGTACATGCTATTTGACGAACTTCCTGACCAGGAGACCACTGACCTTCTGGACGTGGACTTCATCCTGCACGCGGAGCACGGCCCCAACGCGTCTGCCTTCGCTGCCAGGGTGACCGCCAGCACCATCTCAGACCTTCACTCCGCCGTCACAACCGGCGTGGGCACCCTCAAGGGCCCCGCACACGGCGGCGCCGCCGAAGAGGTCATGAAGATGGCCTTGGACATCGGCAACCCGGAGAACGCGGCCGAGTACGCCAGCAACTTGCTGGACAGCGGCGAGCGCATCATGGGCTTCGGACACCGGGTCTACCGCGCGGAAGACCCCCGGGCCAGGCACCTGCGCGACCGCTCCAAGGTCCTTGGTGAGAAGAGCGGACACCCGGAGTGGTTCCAGATCCTCCAGCATCTGGAAGAAGAAACCATGAAGCCCTACGTATCGAAGGGCATCTGCGTAAACGTGGACTTCTTCGCCGGTTCCATCTACTACCTGCTGGGGATCCCCGACGACCTGTTCATCTCCATCTTCGCCCTGGGGCGCATCCCTGGGTGGACACTGCAGTGCGTGGAGCAGTACCAGGACAACATCCTGCTCCGGCCGCTGACAGAGTACATCGGAGAGATGGACCTGGAATATACGTCCATCGATGACCGGTCCTAGACCGGTCGTACCAGGCAAGTTGAAAAGGGGCCGTAACGGCCCCTTTTTGTTTTGACGCCCAATCTCGACCTTGAGCTTCCGTCCCATGAGTGCAGAATCTGAAGTCAGACGGCGCATCCAGAAGCGCGGCAAGATAACCTTCGCCGAGTTCATGGAGATTGCCCTTTACTGGCCTCAGGGCGGTTATTACACAGGCAGGGAGCCGGTTGGGGCCCAAGGCGACTACTACACCAGTCCGGCGGTCCATCCAGCTTTCGGCGCCCTCATGGCGGTCCAGCTTTTCCAGATGTGGCGGGAATTGGGCAGCCCTTCCCCTTTTACCGTGCTGGAACCGGGGGCGGGAAACGGACTCCTTTGCCGGGATATCACCACTTACGCCGGTCAACTACCTCAAGGGTTCGCCGCCGCCCTTCGCTATATCTGCCTGGACCGCCGCCCAACTACCCCTCTGGAGGCCGGAATCGCGGGCACGGGGCGAGTCCTAGCCGAGGAATTGCCGTTCAAAGGACTGGTGGGGTGCGTCCTGTCCAACGAATACCTGGATGCTTTCCCGGTGCACCAGGTCGTCATGACCCGGGAAGGCCTGAAGGAGGTCTACGTCGGTCTGGAAAGCGAGGACCTGGCGGAGATCACCGGCGAGCTTTCTGAACGTGGCTTGGCCGGACGGCTCACTGACCTCGGGATCACGCTGGTTGAGGGACAGACCGTGGAGATCAACCTAGCTCTGGACCGGTGGTCTCAGAATGTCTCCGGAGCGCTGGAACGGGGGTTCATCCTAACGTCCGACTACGGCCGCACGGCCCATGACCTGTATGACCCGAACGTCCGGGCTAGGGGGACTTTGGTCACCTACCACCGGCACGTCCAGACGGATGCCCCATTGGCCAGGGTCGGACGGCAAGACATCACGGCCCAGGTCGATTTCACATCAACCGCCCGCACTGGAGAAAGGGCTGGCCTGGATACTCTGGGGCTGGTCACACAGCGGGAATTCTTGTCCAACCTGGGCTTGGAGACTCTGCAACGGCAGATGATCAGTCACGGACTCGCACCCCGGGAGATGCAGGCCAACCGGGCTGGAATCACGGACTTGGTCCGGCCTGGCGGATTGGGTGACTTCAAGATACTCGCCCAGGGGAAGAACGTCGGGAGTCCGAAGCTATGGGGAATGGGATCGTGTCAGGAGACCTCCGAGCTCATCGAGGGCCTGACGGCCCCGCTGCTGACCGCTCAACACTTGTCATTGCCGGGGGGCACGTACTTGGGAGGCGAGACTGAGTTTGAGGCCTTCTGGCCGGCTCAGGACTCAGAGTCCTCCGATGAATCCTCCGATAAGTCCTCTGGCGAATCTTCTTCCGGTGATTCGGTCTCCTGCTGAACACGGCCTGCGGGTCTAGGCTCGCAGCGTACCGCTGTTGTTAGGAAGCCGCTGTGCGCGATCATCCTGTGGTCCGGGCGCACGCTTCTCTCTGTCACGTGCCAGGTACGCAGCATGGTCTCCAGGGATTCGATCATCTGGAACCGGCCGTCTTCTTCCAAGGCCAGCACCAGCCGCTGCACCTGGATGATGGTGGGAACGAAACTGAGCAGTATCCCACCCATGACCAGCGCGTCGCCGATGCCGGGCACGGCCTGCCAGGGCTCGGGTACGTCCAAGACCACCCGGTCGATGTCGCGTTCGTCGATGCCCTGGTAGATGTCGCCGATCTTGATCTCCAGATTGGAGGTGTCGGGGGTCACCCGCTCGATGTTCCGCATCGCCTTGGGCAGGACCGATTCGTCGATCTCGTAGTTGATCACTTTGCCGGTGTTGCCAACCGCGCGGAGCAGAGCTGAGGTCAACGCGCCTGAGCCCAGACCGCCCTCTATGACCGTGGCGCCGGGGAATATGTCGGCGAAGTTGACGATGTTGCCCAGGTCTTTCGGGTAGATGATCTGGGGGCCGCGGGGCATCTGCCGCACGAAATCACCCATTGTGGGACGGACCGCGAGGAGCACGTGGCCCTTGTCGGTCCGGTACCACCCGCCGATGCTGCTGCCGATCATATCGTCGTGGGACAACCGCCCCAGATGGCAGTGGTAGGTGTCACCTTCCTCCAGGGTGATCATATAGCGGCGGGCTTTGCGGTCGATCAGCAGCGCCAGGTCGCCTATTTGGAAATGGTTCTTGTTGGTCTGAGTCTGGTTCAATTCTGAAATCTGCCTTGGTGGGAAGTCATTTTGTGGTGGCAGACATTGTACGCCATTCCTTCAGCACGGGCGGAGATTGGCGCAACCCGGCAGCCGTCGCGTATTTAATGGCAGCGGCGCATGGGCTAAAGTAGGGCCAGAGATGGAAACCGATCAATTCACATTGGACGAGGCTAACGCGCTAGTCCCCTGGCTGGCAGAGACCTTTCGGAAGCTGGAGCAGGTCCGGCAGGAGCACGCCGCCATTCAGGAGCGGCTCGCTGATCTTCAGAGGGAATCGATCAACTTGGCTGACGCCGCTGGACTTACGGCCAGTGCGGAGCAACTGGCCCGGCAGATCGAAGAAGGCGTCGAAGAGATACTGGACAAGGGCATCATCGTCCGTGACGTGTCCCGAGGTCTGGTGGATTTCCCGTCACAACGCGAGGGCCGGGAAGTATACCTATGCTGGATCGGCGGCGAAAACCAGATCGACTACTGGCACGAGACCGACCGCGGGTTCTCCCATAGGGAGCCGTTATAGGGTTCCTTGATCCACCGCGATTGGCCGCGTCCAATCTGTTCGAAACCACTCATGATGAGATTGTCGAACCACGCGCTTCTTGGGCCATGGCTGTCTGGCGAACAACGGTCCTTCGCCAGGCTCAGGATGAGCGGAACGCTTTGATCGCCAGCCTAATATTCCCTAGATAAACTTGGCTCTCTCCGTGGCTTCTGCGGCGTGATCAATGTAGACGGTTATGACTTCGCTGAAGAAGTCCACAGCCGCCGTGCCCTGCTCACGCTGGCCTACTCCGGATGCGTTGAGACCGCCGAAAGGCAGATGCACCTCGCCACCCAGGGTGGGGGCGTTGACGTGGACCATGCCGGTCTCGACAGTGTTGATGTATTGGTAAGCTTTGGTGATGTCTTTGGTGTAGACCGACGAAGATAGTCCGAACTCGACCGAGTTGGAAATGTCGATCGCTTCTTTCAGGTCACTGGCCTTGAAGACAGTCAGCACCGGGCCGAATATCTCTTCTTTGGCGATCCGCATCTCGGGCGAGACTCCAGCGAATATGGTGGGCTCCACGTAATAACCCTGGTCGAAGTCGCCTCCGGTCAGGGCGCGGCCTCCAAAAACCAGGTCGGCCCCCTCTTCTGTGCCGATGCCGATGTACTCCATGACCTTGTCTTTCTGGTTCTGGCTGGAGAGGGGTGCAACGTCGTTGGCAGGGTCTATCCCGTCTCCCACCGTAAGCTTGCTGGTCCGGTCGATGAGCTCAGCCATGAACTGGTCATAGACCTCATCTTCCACGATGACCCTGCTGGTGGCGGTGCAGCGCTGGCCGGTGGAGCCAAAGGCCCCGGACACGATCCCGCCCATGGCTTTGTCCATATCGGCGTCTGCCAGCACGATCACTGCGTTCTTGCCGCCCATTTCTGCCTGGACTTTCTTCAGTCGCTTGGCGCTCTCTGAGTAGAGCTCGGTGCCTATCTCGGTGGAACCGGTGAATGAGATGCCCTTAACGTCAGGGCTCTCCACCAGAGCGTTGCCCACCTGGCCGCCCGGTCCGGTCACCAGGTTGAGCACTCCGGCGGGCAGGCCTGCCTCCTCGAATATCTCCAGCAGCTTCACCGCGCTAAGGGGTGTGGCCGAAGCCGGTTTGAAGACCAGGGCGTTTCCGCAGATGAGCGCCGGAGCTATCTTCCAGGCGGGGATGGCCAGGGGGAAGTTCCACGGCGTGATTATCCCGACCACTCCCAGGGGGCGGCGGATGGTGTAAGCAACGGTGTTTGGCAGTTCAGAGGGGGTGGTGTAGCCGAACATCCGGCGTCCCTCGCCGGCGGCGTACTCCATGATGTTCATAGACCGCTTGACCTCACCGTGAGAGTCACCGATGGGTTTGCCCTCTTCGATGGTGATGGTCTGGGCCATCTCGTCGGCCCTGCGTCCCATTATCTCCAGGGCTTTGTAAATGATATTGGCGCGGGCCGGAGCGGGGGTGTTGGCCCAAACGGCAAGACCTTCTTTGGCCGCGGCAACGGCCTTCAAGGCGTCTTCAGCGCCGGAGGTTTGGAACTCGCCGACCACCTGCCCGGTGCGGGCCGGGTTGTGCACCTGGTAGGTGCGGCCGGTCACCGAGTCGACCCACTGACCGCCGATATAGTTCTGATGTGTGGTGATCTGTGTCGCCGCCATGGCTATCTTCCTCCGGTTGTGCGTGAATTATCTTTAGTGGTCGGGCCTGGTTAATCGTCTCCAGAGTATTCCAAGCCAACGCCGATCACTTCGATCTGCATCGACCTGACATCTGGGGCGGCATCGTCGAAACGCACACCCAAGGTGACATTGATGCCTTTGTTGATCTCTGGATTGCCCGGCACGTCGAACCTGTGCTCCAGGTGATCGCCGCGCAGGTCCATGTCCATATGCTCGGCGATGCGGGATTCGCCGTCGTAGACGATCACTTCGTGCACCGTGGCGTGGTCCCGGGTGCGGAAACTTACGTAGGCTCCCTCGATGCGCATGTTCACGCCGTCAACAACGGCCGGGGTGGGCAGGGGAAAGTGGAGCCAGGTGTTTTGGCCTCTGGCTCCTTCGATACGGACGAAGGGACCGGTGGCCCGGACCGAGGTCAAACGGTTGGGGTATTCTACCTGCATATTGACGCCGTGCATCCACAGAGTGCGCTGCGGCATGGATTCTCCCCCTTGGGGTCTCAGATACTTATTGACCGGCCGCTAATGACGTGTGAACCACGCCTGACCGGGCCAAGCTGGCAGAGATTATAGCCTCAAACACGGTGCGGGTACAGCGGCAATCCAGCCTATCCCGCCACCAGCATCTCGTCTGTGTTGATCAGGGGAGACAGCAGTTGTGGCGCGTCGTCGGTGATCAAGAACATATCCTGCAGGTGCCAGTGGCCGATGTGGGGCTCCAGAGCGACCACCATTCCCTTCTCCAAAGTGTGCTTGCCGGAGGGCACCATATAGGGCTCTTGCTGGTGCCACCAAGCGCCGACGCCGTGGCCAGCGATGTTGATCTTGCCCTCGATCCCAGCGTCGTTGAAGGCGTTGTTGGCAAAGTGATAGATGTCCGAGGCCCTTGCTCCCGGGCGGCAATTGTCGATGGTTGCGCGGTAGATATCCCGGTGGATCTTGTAGGTATCGACGAGTTCCCGGCTGGGCTCGCCGACCACTACTGTTCGTGACTGGTGCCCGGGATATCCGTCGAGATAGGAAACGTAGTCGTTCCTGATGATGTCACCGGCCTGGAAGGCCATATCGCCTTCGCCGCCATAGGCTACGTTGTTGCGGCTGGTGTTGAGGATTCCGTGGGCCCAACCAGCGCCACGCCGGATGCAGCCCTCGATGATCCTGGAATGGACGTCCCGCTCGGTGTCGCCCGGCCGGACGGTCGGGAACACCTCCAGATACGCCTCATCCAATAGGTTCGCCCCCTTCTGGAGCATCTCCACCTCAGCCGGGGTTTTTATCCAGCGGACGCGGTCCATCATCTCAGTGCAGTCCGTCAGGTCAGCTTTCGGGAGCAGGGCGACCATCTCTTCCCACTGCAGGGCGCTTAGATAATCTTTCTCCAAACCGATCTTCTCATTCTCGAGGCCCATCTCCTTGAGGATGTCAGCCGTCCGGGCGTATGGCGACTCGGCGTAGCCGTCATAGACCTGGACGTTCGCTATCCAGCCATCCCGGTGGGCCAGGGGCGCGGCTATCTCGTTGGCGACCAAGACCGGGTCACCGTGCCGCGGCCAGACCACCAAAACGCCTCTGGGCGAGTCCGGAAAATCCAGGTGGCGGGCCAGGGTTCCCGGATAAGCAAAACCCGCCAGGTAGGTGAAATTCTTACCCGAGCGGGCCACCACGGCAGAGCACCCATTCTCGTCCATCAGTTTGTTCAGCCGTTCGATGTTGGCGATGATCTGATCTGGCATTGCTGGCCTCCCGGCTTTAGCCTCTAGTGTTCAGGTGGAAGGAGTCTAGAGCAATACTACGGCAGCGGCAACGGTCCGGTTGACGGGGAAACACAGTCTCCCTAGAATCCATCCGCAGAATCCCATCCGCCGCATCAGCCGGGAACGGTTCAAGAGGCGAAGGAAGACCCAACCTTTGGAATGGATCTCACTGGCCCTTTTCAGCGCCGCGCTCTTCGGAGTGATCACCGCGCTGGAAAAACGGCTCATCGACCACCATCTGCCAAACCTGGGCGTGTACTACGCCTCCATCGCCTATTCCCTGGTGATCCCAGCAGCGGTCGTCTTCTTCGCCAGCGGCGGCGTGCCAGACGGGGCCACCAACCTCAACATGGGATGGGCGGCGCTCTCAGGGGGCACCTGGGGCGTAGGGCTGGCGATGGTCTTCTGGGGCTATAAGCTGGAGGAGGCGTCGCGGGCATCGGCCATCGTGCACACCTTCCCCGTATTCGTGGCGATCATGGCTGTGTTCACCCTGGACGAGAGCCTCATCGCCGGCCAATGGGCAGCGATCATCGTCATCGTGGCCGGGGCTTTCATGATCTCGGTCCGGCGTTCGGGCGGACCTGGAGTATTGAGCTTCTCCCGGGCCTTTCCCATCTTGATCTTCTCGAGCCTTCTGATAGCGACGTCCCACGTCTTCGCCAAGGCAGCGTTGGACGACGGTCTGACGGTGTGGATGACCTATTCCATACGAGCCACAGCCATGGCTGTGGCTTTCGGTATCATAGCCAAGCCCAAGGCATTCATCGAGCTGCTCCAATTGGTCCGCAATTGGCGGACTTTGACATTGATGCTGGCAGCGGACTTCGTGATGGCGCCGGTTGCGTCGATATCACTGACGAGGGCCACCGGCCTTGGAGCGGTATCCCTAGTAGCAGCTTTGGCCGCCACTCGCCCGTTCTTCGTGTTCTTGGTCAGCAGCTTATTCAGCATCGAAAAGATAAAACTGCTGAATGAGCCGTTGGAGCGGGATACAGTTGCGCTGAAAGTGATCGCTTTGGCCATGATCGTGGGTGGAATCGCAACGTTGTCGCTGTTGTAAAAAAGAGGGCCCGGGAGAGCATGTTCTCCCGGGCCTTCTTATTCATCAGAAATCGCTGGATTTTGGCTAGCTTTTGATAGTAGTGCTTGCCCCTAACAAGCGCCCCTAGAAACCACAGTCTCGCACTTGTTAGCGGGCTGGACGGAGACGCTGCCGCCCTGCGCGAAGGGGGCCATGAATTCCGTGACTTTGGCGTGGTCTGGGCCGTCAACGATCATGGTCAGGGAATGCGCGCCGTCGATCATTGCTTCGGCTTGGATCGTGATGCCGAACCGTTCTGCTCCCTCTGGGGAGAGCCGTCGGAGCAGCATGGGGCCTTTGGCAGGGTCCCCTGCCGGGCATCGTTCGTGTTCGTGCCGGTGGGTCACAACGAATAGAGGCATTGTTTCTCCCGGCAGGCCGGACGCCTGCCCTGTTTTTCAAAAAAATGGAGCGGAAGACGAGATTTGAACTCGCGACCCCCTCCTTGGCAAGGAGGTGCTCTACCACTGAGCCACTTCCGCTCGATGTTGCTCCGGCCTATCTATCCGTTACCCGGTGTTAGGCCAGTTCCCCGATGTACGGGGCCAAGGTTGTTAATGGCGCCGGGGGACAGACCTCGGAAGGTCATCTCCTGCCTACCCGACAGCTCACAGTATAGCAGAATGACCGTTATTTCTGTCCAGTGATTCACAGGCGTAACTGTTCGTTGGTCTGAGGGCGTTTCAAAAGGGGCATGGTCCGCCGATTTCCAACGCTTTTGGGGTCCGTTGGAGCATTGATCAAGGACGTTATTCGCCAATTCTTTCAACCCATCTCAATTAGCCTCAAAACTCCCGATATAGAGATCGGTCTCAGGCACGAATTCAACTTGACACTCCCACGGTGGTAAGTAATATTGCTAGATATATATAGGCAGATTAGACCAATTAATGATCAACATTCCAATGATCAATTTCTTAAATCGTATCAAGACGGTTCCCACATCTGAGTGGGTTTCGATCGTGTTCCGGGGCTCGATCTCATTGGGCGTTGTAAGCGCGTTAGTGCTCGCTTCTATGCTCACTTGGCATTTCTACGAGAAGGATTCCGCCTTTGATTCTGCGCGAAGATCTGCGTTGGTGGAAGCCAAGGCAGCGGCGAGGCAGATCGACAATGATTCGGCGAAACTCCTTATCGCACATGCGATCGCTGATGATCTGACAGCCAACCGGCTTGTAGTTGACGATATTGAAGCGCGGCTGGAACAAGAACTGATCAATCATCCAGAGGTAACAGCCTTCACAGTCTGTTTCCGGCCAGAGTTCGTCCCGAACTCTGTTATCGGCGGCTCCGCCAGGCACTGCCCCTCTGCCAGTAGGAGCGGTGCCCAAACAATCACCCAGATGAGGATCGAGGATTTCTACGATTACACCGTCCCATCTGGAGGTTTAGACGCTTCTGGCCTGCCGGTCAACACTGCCTGGTACCACGATCCGCTGGCTGGAGAAGCCATCTGGCAAGAGCCTTACTTTGAGTATGTCAGCAAGGAGTACCAAGCGGGATTCGGCGTTCCTTTCTTCCGGTCTGACTCAGCAGGCGGCACGGTTCCAGCTGGTGTTGTGAGCGCGACGGTATCCCTCGACCAGGTCCAGAATCGATTGAACTTCGAAGGGCTGCTCCGCAGAGGGTCGGCTGGCGGATACGGATTCATAGCGGCGAGCAGCGGTGTCTTCGTGTCACACCCCGTCGACGACTTCGTAACGGAAGAACAGCGGCTCGCCGACCTCAACAGTTCTTTTGACGCCGGCAACATCTTATTGATCTTGAGAACCTCCGAAGAAGGAGTCATCAGATTCGACCATGTGGACCCCAAGTCGAATCAAGAGTCTTGGATATTCTTTGCATCTATCCCCTCCACTGAATGGCTGGTCGGCTTGGTATTGGACAAAGACGAGATTCTTCGCAGCCGGAATATCGGAGGGTTGCTGCGTTGGCAGTTGATCGCAGCGGCGATCGCGGCCATCTTCACCGTCACATTCTTCTTCGTGCCGGCTACAGGAGCCCATAGGGGGACCGTCAAAGGCCTGTGGTCGGTCTCGATCACCTTTTCCGTGCTCACCATCGCCGCCATCAGCTATCTGTGGTTCGTCAACATGACCCAATCCACCGGAGGTGACCCTCGCAATGTTCGCCTTGTGGAAGACGCCTCAACTGAAAAGGTTATTGCGGACCTATCCAGCGAACAGAAAGACGCCGTCTTGATCCCAACGGGCGTGTTCATTCAGTCACTCGGGTTTGTCGATTCTAATAGCATCTTGATGAGCGCCGTTATCTGGCAGAAGTACACACAAGATTCACCCAACTGGCAGTTCTTGCCGGAGCCTGGCTCCCGGATACCTGTAGTTTTCACGAAGGCGGACGTCAACTATCAAGAGGAGATTATTGAGGTATACCGGGTGGAAG
Source organism: uncultured Dehalococcoidia bacterium (assembly GCA_964463525.1). Classification (GTDB taxonomy): domain Bacteria; phylum Chloroflexota; class Dehalococcoidia; order Lucifugimonadales; family UBA3495; genus UBA9611. Next base: position 53,091 of record CAYXDE010000014.1, read on the forward strand.
AAAGCGATACGGTAGTCGTGGGTTGGCACGTCCGCGCCGTATTGAACCAACAGTTCGATTTCTCAGAGTTCCCATTTGATCAAGAAGAAGTATTCGTTCGGATGAGGCATCCTGATTTCGGGGCCGGAGTGATGCTGACTCCGGATCTGACTGCCTATTTCAGCACCGATCCCGAAGAATTGCCCGGGATAGAGAGCGACGACTTCTTCCTGCAGGGATGGGACATTGAGAAAAGCTTCTTCAGCTACCGCGGGAATAATTACAATACCGACTTCGGTGTCACGGATGCCGGCCTCCGTGGAACATCATCCGAACTGTATTACAACATGGATCTCAGCCGGAAATTCCTGGACCCCTTCATTTCCCACGTGATCCCGGTGGCTGTCGCGGCCCTACTGCTTTTCGCTGTTCTGGTCATATTCTCATCCCGCAGGGAGCGATTGGGGATGCTCGGGTTCAGCGCATCGGCCGTTTTGGCCTACTGCGCGGCCATCTTCTTCGTGGTGATACTGCAGCACATCAGCCTACGGACCACCCTGGATGCGCCGCAAGGAATCATTTATCTCGAATACTTCTATTTCTTGACCTACGGGGCCATTCTGGCGGTCTCAGTCAATGCGATTCTATTCGCATCTGCGCCGAATCTGAAGATCCTGCAATTCAGGGACAATCTGATCTCCGGAATCTCTTTCTGGCCGGTCTTTTTGGGATTATTCCTGGCGTTTACGCTGATCGCGTTTTAACCGTGCAGCATGACTAAACAGAGAAATCCGATCCAAAGAGGAGGGACTAGGCGTGCCGCCTGAATTTGCCACTGACAGCGCTCTGTGGGGAACTATCTTTGCCGCATCTGTAGTTGGGGTTGGAATCCTGCTGTCATTTTCAGTGTGGTTCGGATTCAAGGAGGTGTTGAAGAGGCGCCGAGATCCCGACCCCACGGACAGCCACGTGCCCTTGGATATACTGCTCCTAACCACGTTGAAGGGGCCGGTGGCTCTGATATTGCTGGGGCTCGGTCTGCTGCTGGGTTTCTTGACCCTCGCTGAGACCTACGAAGAACTGTCACGGGTAGAACAGTGGACGGAAAAGATCTGGGCGGCGGTGGTGATCCTGGCGGCCAGCTATCTGGTGGCCCATACCAGCAATTTCGTGATCTCTTGGTACATCAAGAGCTACTCAAAGCGAACCGGGACCCATCTAGACGACCTGGTCTTGCCGATCATCGGCCGGGTCCTTCCTACCACGATATACGCGGTGGGCACCTTAGTCGCCTTGAACAACCTGGGACTGTCCATCAGCCCCGTCCTGGCTGGTCTGGGAATCACCGGTCTCGCCGTCGCCTTGGCCGTTCAACCGACCCTCAGCAATTTCTTCGCCGGCGCCTACCTGATGGCCGAGCGGGAGATGAACGTCGGCGATTACATCAAACTGACTGACGGACCTGAGGGTTATATCGAAGCGGTAGGATGGCGCAGCACTAAGATCAAGACCTTTTACAACACCCTGGTCATCATCCCTAACTCGAAACTGGCAGACACAGTGATCACAAACCTGGACCAGCCTGGCGGCGGCATATTCATCATGCTGCGCGGCGGTATCAGTTATGAGAATGACCTTACCCGAGTGAAGGAAATCGCAACAGCCGAGATTCAGCAGTTGGTCGCTGAATCACCCCACTCAGTCAAGGACTATGAACCCTGGTTCGGTTACGAGAACTTTGGGGAGTCAAACGCTGAATTCTGGATCTTTTACAAGGCCGTCGATCTCATGGGCACGTTCCACATGATCAGCGACGGGATAGAACGGCTTCACGACCGGTTCAAGAAAGAAGGGATCAAGCGCAATTATCCGATTCGTGAAGTTGTGTACCCTCACTCAAACGGTGGGGCTATGAGCGGACAACGGCCTGGTGATTTTGTTCCGTCTCGACCATCGCCTGACTAGCTGTTTCGACTTTCGATCGAGAGCGGCTTTTAACTTAAATCATTTCTGGCGAAGCGGGAGCAATAAATGAATTATGTAACACAAAGGTTGGGTAGCCCACCTAAGTTATTCTTGGCGTTGTTATCACTCATAATGATTCTTGCGGTGGCTTGTTCCACTTCAGACCCGGACCCGCAGACCGATAAGATCACTTGCCCGGAGAAACTATTCCCCGGCGACGAATGCGAAGCCAGCGGCAACAACCTAGACCTGATATCAGAGATGAAGCTGGGTAACGGTAGCCTCCGTATTCCCATCTCCCACCGTGGTGGCAGCACCTCGGTTGTATTCACTATTCCGACCGGAATCAGCCCCGGAGGCTACGGCATCTTCTACGCCACCCGAGACGAATCGGACGTCGACACCGGAAGAATCATCGTTGTCGGGAGCCGGGACGCACTGCCGACGCCCACTCCACAACCGAGGCCGACAAATACGCCGGTTCCCCCCACGTCCGAACCAGATTCTCCGACCAAAACAACGCCGACCGAAACACCGGTCACAGTTACGACAGGCATCATCAAGATTGCCGAACTGCCCTGGGACAGCGGGAAGATTCAAGCTGGAATCATCGGGTTCGTTTTGGAGAATGGATACGGCTTACAGACTGAGCTTGTCACCGGCAGCACATCCGACCTATTCCAAGATCTCTTGGAGGGGGACGTCGATGTACATCTAGAAGCATGGGACACCAGTCTGGGCAAAGAATTCGACGAGGCCGAGCGGGCCGGCAAGATAATCGCTCTTGGAACCAGTCTGGATGAAAGTTGGCAGAGCGCTTTCGTTGTACCCACTTACGTGGTTGAAGGGGACCCATCTCGAGGTTTGGCTCCCCTCGCGCCAACCCTAGAAACTCCGGAAGACCTTCGGAAATATCAAGACCTATTCGCCACCGCGGCGACAACTCCGAAAGCCCGGCTGGTCACCTGTGTTGCTAGTTGGGAGTGTGCCAAGTTCAACGAGGAGAAGATAGCGGGTTACGGACTCGGCGACGTGATCGAATTGGTCACACCGGCTTCGTCTGGTGAGCTTTTCGATTCCTTGGAGAGCGCCTACGCCAACCGGGAACCGTGGTTGGGTTATCTCTGGGGGCCCACCCCTCCATCTGCCACACTCGACCTCACGAGGTTGACTGAAAATAACTACAGCGAGGATTGCTGGGACTCCGACAAGACATGTGAATATGAGATCTCAACCATTCGCAAAGCGGTGCATCCTTCGCTGCTCACACGGGCGGCGCCAATCATCGAGTTCTTGAGGCAATGGCATCTAGACGCTGCGGCCCAAGTCGATCTTGAAGCGTTCTTGAGCGAAGTCGGCGTATCCCTAGACGACACCATCAAGCGGTACTTGACCAACAATGAGGACGCATGGTCTCAGTGGGTACCGTCAGACGTGGGTAATAAGGTGAAAGCTGCGATGGGGCAATAGGGGCATGAAGGAGAGGTAGGTGGTGCCGAGGGACAGACTCGAACTGTCGACACCGGCATTTTCAGTGCCGTGCTCTACCACCTGAGCTACCTCGGCAGTAGGGTCTATTATCAATTTCCCCCAATGCACTGTCAAGAAGCATCCCTGCCCAATCCTCCCACTGGGCAGGATTCCAAGTCGCGGCTTCGGAGCATGTTCCCCGTTACCGGGAACCCTTTCTCCTCTCCATCCGTCATGAACATAACTATCGTTCCAATAGTTCGGTGAAAGCCAACTGGGGCGGTAGACCTAAGTTCCGGATAGAGGAGGCTCTTGATGACGATATCAAAGACGGGCAATCTCCGTATCGTGGGTCTGGTGGTGGCTTTGGCATTGATGCTGGCTGGTTGCAGCGCCATGTATGAAGCTGACAGCGCCCCGAATCAGGCCGGAGCGACACCATATCCACAAGCGCAATACCGGATGGCAGCGGACGCCCGTTATGGATTCTCGACAGGCGGGTCCGCCACGGTGAACGACGCCCCTTACGACGCCACGTTCTTCAAGAACTACGGCGTGAACCCGTTCATCGACACTGAAGACGACAGATACTCCACTTTCGGCATGGACGTGGACACGGCTTCTTACACAATCGCCCGCAGGTTCGTAACGGATGGCTACCGGCCCGACCCCGATTCGGTCAGGGTCGAAGAGTTCATCAACTACTTCAAGCAGGAATATGAACCACCGAGCGCCGAAGCTTTCGCCATACACATAGACGGAGCGCCTTCACCCTTCGGCTCCGACAAGCATTGGTTGATGCGAGTCGGACTTCAAGGCGAAATGATTGACAGTCATGAGAGGGCTGATACCTCGTTGGTCTTTGTGATCGACATCTCGGGGTCGATGTCGATGGAGAACAGATTGGGCCTGGTGAAGGAATCTCTGGGCCTGTTGGTGGGTGAACTCCGGCCCAACGACCGGGTTGGGGTAGTTGTATATGGGTCCGACGCCAGAGTGCTGCTCGAACCCACCTCCGGGGACAACGAAGACGCGATCATGGAGGCCGTCCACCGTCTGCGACCACACGGGTGGTCCACCAATGCGGCGGCCGGCCTTCGCCTGGGCTACCAGATGGCTCAGGGACTGATCGCCCCAGGACGGACCACCCGTGTGGTACTGCTCTCAGACGGCGTAGCCAACGATGGCCATACCGGCTCCGTCTCCATATTGGAAGACGTGCGAAGCTACGTAGACCAGGGTATTCAGATCTCCACCATCGGATTCGGCATGGGGAATTACAACGACGTTCTGATGGAGCGCTTAGCCGACGACGGCAACGGCAATTACGCCCACGTGGACACCATCAATCAAGCCCATCGTGTGTTCGTGGAAAACCTAACCGGAATGCTTCAGGTGATCGCCAAGGACGCCAAGGTCCAAGTCGACTTCAATCCCGATGTGGTCAGCCGGTATCGCTTGATCGGGTATGAAAACCGCCGAGTCGCCGACCAGGACTTCCGCAACGATACCGTGGACGCCGGAGAGGTTGGGGCAGGACATTCAGTCACCGCGCTATATGAGCTGAAGTTCCACGAGGACGCAAGTGGCCAGATGGCAGATGTGTTCCTGCGCTACGAAGATCCGAAAACCGGGAAGATCGAAGAGATCCACCAGGGATTCAACCGGGGCCAGATGCAGTCTACGGTCGAGGCAGCTTCGGCCCGTTTCCAGTTGGATAGCGCAGTCGCCGAGTATGCGGAGCTCATGCGCGACAGCTATTGGGCCCAAGACGGCTCCTTTGAGGATGTAATGGTCCTTGCTGAGCGTGTGAGCGCATTGCTGCCTGACGACCAGGATGTTGCTGAGTTTGCGGCTTTGGTTGCCCAGGCATCGCGTATCGCTGAGCGAGACAGGTCCTAGACAGCTCGGGCATCTAGTTGGACAGTCCAGTCGAGGCTGGTTGACAAGTTACGTCTGATGGCAACGCGAAAGGAGGGTGTTTCCTTTCGCGTTGCCACATCTCCCAATCGTGCCATCAGGCGCGATCAAACACATCTCGGCTCAATTGATAATCAACCGTAGCTAAGCGTATAATACAGTCGCAACCGAGGCTGATTTCCACGGAGATTCGTCTCGCCCCAATTTGGATTTTTCTAGATATCCGGAGGACGCCAAAGATGGTCGAGGTATTAACAGGCACGTTTACGGTTAAGGCC
>CAYXDE010000015.1:0-8474 GCA_964463525.1 uncultured Dehalococcoidia bacterium
CAGATATTCAACGTCTACAGTGCCCCAGGACTCGATCAATTCGCCTTCCACGCCAATCATCGCTTGCACTTCCGGCGTGAGGACTGATTGAGTCTCGGGTTGGGCCTCCTGAGTCATAGCTGTTTCCCTCCGGTGGATTAACGCCCTCAGACTAACCCAGGCTCCCGTGTTCGTCAATAAAGGCGTTAACAGCGGTGTTCTGATGGCCCTCTGAAGAGCCGATTTGCTTGTGGATTCAGTGCCGCTGGGATAACATGGCTCTTGGACCGCCGGGCTCGAAAACCGCCCGGCCGCGGGAAGAATATCTGGGAAAGAAATTGGAGCGTCACCGCCCGGCAAGACCGCTGATCAGCGCCCGGTTTCTGGTGTTGGTATTGGGACTGCTGGCCGTGACGGCCGCCTGCGGCGACGCCGCCACTCCGGCGTCTCCCACCATCGCTCCGACGGCCATAGCCAACTCAACCGAGGCCCCTGCGATAGAACCGGTTATCCTGGCGCCGGCCGTCCGGGTCGGGACACTGGAGTTTCCGGTGGAAGTGGCGGATGACCCCGCCAAGCGGATCAGGGGGCTGTCCGGCAGAGCATCATTGGACGCAGGAACGGGGATGCTGTTCGTCTTCGAGAACGAGCAGCGGTTCCGGTTCTGGATGCGGGAGATGGAAATCTCCTTGGACATGGTCTGGATCGGGTCGAACTGCCAGGTGGTGGACGTGTCGGAAAACGTCCCCTTTCCCGATCCCGGAACACCCACGGACGACCTTCCCCGGTACTCACCTGAATCGCCGGCCAAGTACGTCTTAGAGATAAATGGCGGTGAGTCGGCCGACTTAGGCCTGGGGATCGGAGACCAGGTGGAATTTGTGGACCAGCTGGCCGGAAGATACGGCTGCTAGTCCGGGGCTTGGTGCTTAGAAAACCGTAGATAGGGCGGTCCGTTCGTCCTGGGCTTGTCGAAGGGCCATGGCTTCTGCGCACTCATGGTTCGACGGGGCTCACCACGAACGGTCGGTAGGATGGAATCACTGTCGGCGTGGGTGGCTGAACTAGCCCACGACCAAAGAAGAAAACAGCGAGGGACCTAACAGATGGATATCCTGGTTTCCGGGTCAATGGCATACGACCGCATCATGGATTTTGACGGCCAGTTCTCCAGTCACATACTGCCGGACCAACTGGACAACATCAATGTGAGTTTTACCGTCAATAGCCTCACGGAGAATTTCGGCGGCACGGCCGGCAACATCGCCTATTCGCTGTCGTTGCTGGGGGAGAAGCCCCGCATCCTGGCGACCATCGGACAGGACTACCACCGCTACTTCGAGTGGCTGAAGCAGATCGGAGTCGCGACCGACGACATACGAGTGGTTGAAGAGGAACTGACCGCCGGCGCGTACATCACCTCAGACACCCAGAACAACCAGATAACGGGTTTCAATCCTGGCGCGATGAAACAGCAGTCTGGCTTTGATTTCGGTTCGATCAACCCCAATGACTGTCTAGCCATCGTCGCTCCGGGCAACCTTGGCGACATGGCTGAATACACCGCTGAGCACGAGAAGCGCGGCATCTTTTCCATCTTCGATCCCGGCCAGTCTCTGCCGGCCTGGGAGCCGTCGGCCCTGGCCAAGTGCATCAGCCAGTCGCGGATGCTGGTCTGCAACGACTACGAGATGGAGATGATCTGCAACAACACCAGCATGTCCAGAGAGCAAGTGGCGCAGACGGTGGAGACCATCGTCGTGACCAAAGGCGGCGATGGCTGCGACATAATCACCACCGCCGGAACGATCGGGATCCCGGTCGTCCCAGCCGCCGACGCCGTGGACCCGACCGGCGCCGGTGACGCTTTTAGGGGTGGTCTGATCAAAGGGATAGTTCAGGGACTGTCCATGGAGCGGGCCGTGCAGATGGGCAACGTGGCCGGCCACTACGCAGTGCGGAAATGGGGCACCCAGCAGTACAACTTCACCATTGAGGAGTTCAACGCCAGCCTGGAGCAGCATTTCGGCTCGTAATCTCTGGAAGATGAGATCAGGAGATGGGTTCAACGCCAGCCTGGAGCTGGGCTTCGGGACATAAGTCAGGGCCGAACGGCGATTGCCTAGCCTGCTAGCGTCGGCTACAATCTGTGCGGCTCGACCAATCCCTGAGGAGACCAAGCCTAATTTGACTTCCACCCAATCGGAGCAGGCCCCTCTTACGCCCGGTCCCCTTTCTCATGGGCCGATGGACGGTGTTAAGGTGTTGGACCTGAGCGAGGATATCGCCGGGTCGTTCTGCGGACGCCTCCTGGCCGACTACGGGGCAGACGTGCTCAAACTGGAGCCGCCCACGGGGGCCGCGCTCCGCCGTATGGGCCCATTCTTCGGTGACGACCCCCATCCTGAAAAAAGCCTGTTCTTCCTTCTGATGAACCTGAACAAGAAGGGGGCTACGCTTAACCTGGAAACCGCCACCGGACGGAACATCCTGAAGCGTTTGGTCCCCCATGTGGATGTGGTCATCGAGTCCTACCGCCCTGGCTATCTGTCAGACCTTGGGGTGGGCTACGAAGACCTGGTGAAAGAGAACCCTTCCTTGATCATGACCTCCATCACGCCCTTCGGCCAGACGGGCCCTTACAGCCAGTACCAGGGCGAGGAAGTGGTCAACTACGCCATGGGGCTGATCATGAGCATCAGCGGGATCCAAGGCGAAGAGCCCTTGAAGCACGGCGGATTCCAAGCGCAGTACGAAGGCGGTCTGAATGGAGCGGCGTCGACGTCGATGGCCCTGTTCATGCAGGGCAATACCGGCGAGGGCCAGCACATCGACGTTTCGGTGACCGAGTGTGTTGCCTCGACGGCCATGGCCACCCAGACCATGTACCCATTCATGGGCGGCACTCTGCCCAGACGCCGGCCGTCCGGCAGCGCTTTCGGCCACCCCATGCCCTGCAAAGACGGCTGGATCATAGTGCAGACCGGCGGCGGGGCTACCTGGGACACCATCGCCGATTTCTTTGGCGACCCGCAGCTTAAAGAACCCAAGTTCGCCGATCCTGCCCAACGGCTTCGCAACACGGTGGAATTGGACCAGGTGGTACTGGAGTCCATCAAGGAGCGTGGTAAGTGGGACCTGTTCACCAAAGCGGCTGAAGCCAGAATGCTCTTTGGACTGGTCCAGACTCCCTCAGAGCTTCTGGAGTGTCCCCAGTTGGAGTCCCGAGACTTCTACCGTGACATTGATCATCCGGTCATCGGCAAGGTGAAAGTGCCGGCGGCGCTGTTCAACCTGAGCCTGACCCCGTACCAGTACACCGGCCCGGCCCCAACGCTAGGGCAAAACAACTCAGAGATCTACGTGGACGGCCTGGAATACAGTCAAGAGGACTACGTGCGGCTGAGGCAATTGGACGTTATATAACCAAAGATGAACATAGATCCCTTCCCCCGCGCCGGAGGAAGGTTGGGATGGGGGCGCCCCTGTCCCGTCAACCATATTTAGAGGGAAAAAAATGGCCCGGTTACCCCTGGAAGGCATCCGAATAATCGACTCAACCTACGTATTTGCCCTGCCGTACGCCGGCGGCCTGCTGGCTGACCTGGGCGCGGAAGTGATCAAGGTTGAAGGACCTGGCCGTCCTGACGTTACCCGCACCGGCGGCTATGCGGGCGCCTTCCCGGAGAACGACCTGGGCGACGACTGGTGGAACCGTCCCTCCACTTACAACCTGATCCACCGCGGCAAACGCTCCATCACCCTGGATATGACCGACTCTCGCGGACGGGATATGTTCCGTGACCTGATCAAGGTCAGCGATGTAGTGATGGAGAACTTCACCCCCAGAGTGATGCGCAGTTGGGACCTCGACTATCCCAACATGAAAAAGCTCAAGCCCGACATCATCATGGTCTCCAACACCGGCTACGGGCACGGCGGCGGACCCTACTCCAGCTATCCGGCCCAGGCCACCACCCAGGAAGCCACCCACGGTCACTGTTGGATCACGGGCTATAAAGACCAAGGCCCGGCCAAGGCGGGCGCGTCATTCGTGGACTTCCTGTCCACCTGGACCGCGTTATTCGCCATCGGCTCAGCGCTCCGTTACCGCAACAAGACAGGCCAGGGCCAGTGGGCCGATATCGGTATGTACCAAGCCGGCGTCATGTTCATGTCCGAGTACATCATGGACGCCCAGGTGAACGGCCGTGAGGGCGGCCGCATCGGTAACCGCCATCCCTACCGTGCGCCCCAGGGCTGCTACCCGGCGTTGGGTGATGACAAGTGGATCACACTGTCGGTGGGCGACGATGAAGGTTGGGCCGGCATGTGCGGACTGATGGGCAAGCCGGAGCTGGCCACAGACCCCGAGTACGCCGACCTGCTCTCCAGGCAGAAGAACCACGATCAGATAGATGAGATCATCAAGGGCTGGACCTCGGGCGTCGACCGTTATGAACTGATGCACGCCCTCCAGGGAGTTGGCATACCGGCGGGCCCCGTGCTGAACAGCCGGGACATACACTTCGACCCCCAGTTCAAGAGCCGCGGCTTCTTGGAGCGGGTGGACTACCCCAAAGAAAGGGAGATGGGCTCAAGGCTGTTCATCGGCCGGCCCTACAAGTTCTCCAACAGTCCGCTGGCCATCCAGGGGCCTTCCCCAACCTTCGGTCAGCACAATGAGGACGTTCTGCAGGACCTGCTAGGCGTGGATTCCGAGACCTACCAAGGCTTGGTGAACGACGCGGTTGTCGCCCAGGTGCCGACCACGGGAGAGGCCACCCCTCGCGTGCCCGAGACCGAGGCCCTGGAACGCGGCCTGTTGGCCGACTGGGACCCGGACTACCTCCAGAACCTGGGTCTGGTCTAGCCTCGGGCCAACTCCCACCAATCTTCTTGACACCCTCAAAAGCCCAGGACTAAGCTAGCCTAAGGCGAGACTGCAACAGCAGCCTGCCTTTCCGCCTTTTTCTCGGGGCCCGTAGCTCACTGGTAGAGCAGACGGCTCATAACCGTCTGGTAGTTGGTTCGATCCCAACCGGGCCCACCATTTTTTCTAACTATGTTTTCTGCATCCGAGGTATATCTATGAAAACCGTTGCTGCTTTGATATTTGAGGGGATGGCCCCTTTGGACATGTTCGGTCCGGTACAGGTGTTCGCTGCTTCTTACACGCCGCGCGAGGATGACTCGAGCAGGCCGGACACCAGTAAGCCGCTCTACAAGGTGGTTTTCGTTGCTAGGGAGAAAGGCCCAGTGGCCACCGGGCCCAACGGAGCGGGGCCGGTGGTGGCGGCGGACCACGGAATCGGTGACGATTTTGACTTTGACATCTTGCTGGTGCCGGGCGGCGGCGGCACAAGGGCGCTGGTGGCCGATGCAGGGTTCATAGACGCGCTGTCGGACGCATGCCAGCGGGCCGACGTTGTGGCATCGGTCTGTACCGGGGCGGCGCTTTTGGCCCAGACCAAGATTTTGGACAACAAGGCGGCCACCAGCAATAAGACGGCCTGGAACTGGGTGCTGTCCCAGGGAGAGAACGTCGATTGGGATGTGACGCCTCGTTGGGTTGACCTGGTGGACAAGAGCACCGGCAAGGGGATCATCACATCTGCCGGAGTGTCTGCGGGCATCGACATGACTCTGGCGTTGGTGGCCGACCTGGACGGCGAACAGATAGCCGATAACGCCGCCGCGTTCATCGAGCACCACCGCATCAAGAGCCCGGCCAACGACAAATTTGCCTACTTGGCTGGATAGCCCGCCTGTAATCAGTGGAGCGGATATGAGCGTGGAGTTTGAGATTTCCGAGGTGTTTCAGGCCTCACCCGAGACCGTCTACGACACGTGGCTAGATTCAGAAGGTCACGCGGCAATGATCGGGACTACCGCATCGGCAAGTCGGGAGGTCGGCGAAGGCTTCACGGCCCATGACAGCTACATCACCGGCAAGAACCTTGAGTTGGTCCCGGGCCGGTTGATCCGGCAGACATGGCGCACCCAAGAATTTGATGTCTCCGATGCTGACTCAGAATTGGAGATCACCTTAGCTCCAGAAGGCTCGGCCACTCGCCTCACGCTCAAACATACCAATCTGCCGGAGCATGGCATGCGGTACAAAGAGGGCTGGGTGGAGCATTACTTCGTGCCAATGAAGGCGCACTTTGGATCGTGATGCGTAGCTGTGGAGGAATCCTGCCTAGACACTTCTCCCGCTGATGGTGGGCTTGTCGAACCACCCGTATCGAACGGTGTATTTTCAGAATGAGCATTATTTATGCAGTCCTTCGACAGGCCCAGGATGAGCGGCGGCGGCCGATGTTTTCCGGCTTGGATATCCTCTCCGCCAATCGTGCGGGTCAAAGACCCGCCCTTACGGTGACCGGCGAACAGATTCGTAGGCGCGGGTCTTTGACCGGCCGAGTCCGATTAAGTCACGTTTCATGACCCCTGTCGAAACATACGCCGCTCACCTGGACGCCGTGCAAGCCCAGAACGCGCGGGTGTATGGGCCGCCGTCCGGGGGCGATTCGTGGGGTGGCGCGGCCGCCCGGCAGTTTAGGTTTGATCCCCGCCGGGAGTTGGACCGGAACATGGCGGTCATCGCGTCATATGTTCGGCTGGACGACGTTGTGGTGGATGTTGGCGGCGGGGCCGGGCGGGTTGGGCTTCCGCTGGCTCTGCGGTGCAAAGAGGTCCTGAACATCGAGCCGTCGCCGGGTATGGGCGCGGAGTTTGAGTCCCTGGCCCAAGAATCGGGCATCGGCAACGCCCGTTTGCTTGCTTCGTCATTGGCGGAGGCCCAGACGGCAAGGGGCGATATAGCATTCACAGCCGACGTCACTTACTTCGTCCGGGACATCGCTGATTTCGTCCGCCAACTTGAGGCTGCTGCTTCCCGCCGGGTGATGATCACCATCTGGAGCGAGCCTCCGCCCAACCGGCGGTCTAAGATATTCGAATTGGTCTACGGAGAAGCGCAGGCGGCGCTGCCGGGCCAACCGCAGCTACTGCCGGCGCTGTGGGAAATGGGCATCCTGCCGGACGTCTATGTGCTGCCGGAATCGCCCTGGTGGGAGAACGAGCGTCCGCCAACCAAGGATGAGGCCGTTGGCATGGTCGTTGAAGACCGGGTGATCAAGGCTGAGGACCGTGAACGGGCCAGACCGTTGATCGAGAGTAACTTTGATCGGTTGTTTGCCCCCAGTGAAGCCGGGTTCGTTCCGGTATGGCGCTCTGATATGCGCGAGCTGTTGATCACGTGGGAGACTAGGACCTAGGGCGGTCTCTCGGCTGGGCTTGCTTTGTTCTGTATACTCCGGTCGGCATCGAGGTAGAACGATGCCGCGATAGGAGGGCAGTACCATGGCTGATAAGAAGATTTCCTGTGCCTTTGGAGTGGACCTGGACGCCGTCTGCGGTTGGTTGGGTTCATATGGCGGCGAAGACTCGCCTGACGATATCTCAAGGGGCATGTTCGCCGGCGAAGTGGGGACTCCGCGCCTGCTGAAACTGTTCGACCGGCTCGGGATCAAGACCACCTGGTTCGTCCCCGGCCATTCGATAGAAACGTTCCCCACGGAATGCAAGATGATCGTGGACGGCGGACACGAGATGGGGATGCACGGCTATTCCCACGAGAATCCCATCGCCATGTCTCCGGAGCAGGAGGAGGCGGTGCTGGTGAAGTGCATCGACCTGATCGCCAAGGTTTCAGGCAGCCGGCCCACCGGCTACGTGGCCCCGTGGTGGGAATTCAGCCACATCACCAACGAGCTGCTGCAGAAGCACGGCATCAAGTACGACCACAGCCTGATGCACCGGGACTTTGAGTGCTATTACGTGCGGAAGGGCGACAGTTGGACCAAGATCGACTACTCCAAGCCTGCCGAGCATTGGATGCACGCGTTGGTCCGGGGCGAGGAGACGGACCTGGTGGAGATTCCAGCCAACTGGTATCTGGACGACCTGCCGCCGATGATGTTCATCAAGAAGGCGCCCAACAGTCACGGCTTCACCAACCCCAGGGACATCGAGCAGATGTGGCGGGACCAGTTCGATTTCGTCTACCGGGAGTACGACGAGGCGGTCTTTCCCATCACCATCCATCCCGATGTCAGCGGCCGTCCCCAGGTGCTGCTGATGCTGGAGCGCTTGGCGGCGTACATCATGTCCCATGACGGAGTGACGTTTAAGACCTTCAACGAGATAGCCGACGACTTCTTGGCCAGCCATCCGCGGGGGTAGAAATTGAACGTAGGCGCGGCTTTTAACCAGTCCTGTCCTGGGAAAGTGCTTGGTTATGGATTGAACGATACTTCGAATCTGTCACCCTGAGCGTAGCGAAGGGTCTGCCGAGTTCACGATTGGTGGATTCTTCGTTGGCCTACGGCGCTCCTCAGAATGACAGGTTGGAGGCGGCAGTAAAGTTAAAGAGAAGACCCCGCGGGCAACCCCCGGGGGGTATCGTTTTTGGGTAAGGGAATGGTTTT
>CAYXDE010000015.1:8484-58393 GCA_964463525.1 uncultured Dehalococcoidia bacterium
GGGCGCGCCTATTCTTATCCCCCCCCCCCCGGCGGGGCCCCGCGCGGCGTCTTCTCTTTTCTGCTTAAGGATCTGGTTTTACCGTGAGCCGTACATGGGTTTGAAGAAGCTGTGTAGGAAGTTGCGGCCGTGGGCCCACGAGTGGCAGCGCTTTAGGACGTTGTCAGGAATCTTCTCTCCTGACTTGTGGGTGATGCGGAAAGCTTCATAGTTCTTCAGTTCCGGAGGAATGTCCAGTGTGAAGATCAATTCGCACTCGGAAGCGGCCACGAACAGCTTCAACGTTTCAAAGCCCTTGGGCTTCTTGTTGGGCGTTTGGTAGACGAACAATTCGGTGGCGCCGATCAACTCGTCAAAGTGGTCGTTGCCGTTGCCCCGGCCGCCGCCCTGGCGCAGATGCTCCCGGGTGAAACCGGCGTTGGTCAGGCTGCCTCGTCCGCGTAAAGTCATGGTTATTGCTCTCGTCGGCTAGTTAAAGCTGGGCAAAGGTCCATCTGGGCTTTGCCCAGCGATCCCTACCATCTTAGTGGAAAACCCCAAGGAAACAAAACCCAGTTGTACTGGTTAGTGGAAAACCCCAACGTATGAAAACCCGGTTGTACCGGTTAGGGGAGAACCCTAATGAAACAAAACCCAGTTGCACTGGCCCGGTTGTACCAGTTAGGGGAATAGGGCCCAGCCCGTCATGTCCGTTTCGGCCTTGAAGAGATGGCCCTCCGCGCTGGTCACGTACAACGTCGAACGGCCCGGTCCGCCGAAGACACAGTTGGTTGGGCGGATACAGGGCACCGGGTGCGTCTCTATGACACGTCCCTTGGGGTCGAAGACATAGATCAGCGGACCGGGGCCAGACTGGGGCCAGCCTGCCGTGGCCACGATATTGCCCTCTTCGTCCAAGCACATGCCGTCGATGCCGCGTTGGGCGTCGCGTTTGTTGGTGCCGAAGGCGTGGAGAGTGTCGTAGGGGCCCAGCGAGCCGTCTTCCTTGATGGGATAGGCGCGCAGCTCCCGGTCGATGCTGGCGTCGTCGCTGTTGCTCTCGGCCACGTAGAGCGTCTTGCCATCGATGGACACCAGGATGCCGTTGGGCATTGTGCTGTCAGTCTCGACGCGGGTTACCGAGTAGCTGCCGTTTTCACCCGGTGTGGCGCAGAGCACGGCGCGGAGGCCGGGTTCTTCGATCTCCGAGTCATCGATGTTGGTGGCGTTCCACGGGTTCGTGAACCAGATGCGGCCCTGGCGGTCCACGGCCAGGTCATTGGGGGTGTTCAGTTTGTGGCCGTCGAATTCGTCTGCCACAACCACATTGTTGCCGTCTGGGTCGAAACGCAAGATGGCGCGGCCGCCGGAGCAGCAGCCGAAGAGCCGGCCGTCCTCATCATGAGCGAGACCGTTGGTGCGGTTCGTGCCCTCGCGCCAAACGGTTATCTCGTCGGTCTTGTGGTCGCAGCGGTAGATGCGGCTGGCGGCTATGTGGGTGAAAAGCAGGTTCTCTCCGTCCCACACCGGGCCTTCGGTAACGCTGCCGTAGGGTTTGTTGAGCAGTTGAAAACGCCAACTCATGGGGTGGTTCCTCCGTGATCAGGGGTGAATCGGGTCGATGGGGATTCTAGCAGACGGTGGTAACAGCTACAAACGGCCGTCATTAGCCAGGAGCCCGGTGCTATACTTTTTATAGCTATCTGTAAAGGCGGACCTGATACCCATTGGCGCGTGTTGGTAGAGAGGTAATCGAGGCGGTGGTCTTGGCGGCAGTGGTGTTCTTGCTGCTGCAGACCACTGTGCGGAACTTCAGGGTGGACGGTTCGAGCATGGACCCCACGCTGGAGCACGGTCAGTACCTGTTGGTGAACCGGCTGGTCTACCTGAATATCGACATGGACCGGCTTTCCAGGATAGTCCCATTCTGGAGCGCCGAAGAGGACTCTTCGCGGCACGCCATTCACGCCCCCAAACGCGGTGAGATCATCGTCTTCGAGTTTCCCGATAGAAACCGAAACAACCCCAGGAAGGACTTCGTGAAAAGGGTCGTGGGACTGCCTGGTGAGACGATCCGCATGCACGCCGGTGAAGTGTTCGTGAATGAAGAGGTACTGGACGAGCCATATCTGGTGGAGAGAGACAGGTCCAACGCTCCTGAGCTCACCCTGGGAGAAGGGGAATATTACGTTCTAGGGGACAACCGTGCCCACAGCAACGACTCCCGTGCCTGGGGCGCTGTCCCGAAAGAGAACGTGCGGGGCAAGGTGTGGATGGTGTACTGGCCGGCGCCGGAGGTCCAGATCCTGAACATCCTGGACCGGATACCCGGTTTCTGACGGATCGCCCCGGCGCCTGGCTGATCTAGCTGTTGGGCGGCCCGACCAGGATATCGTCACCCTCGATCTGTACGCTGAAGACGCGAAGCGGTTCATTGGCCGGTGGGTTTGTCGGATGTCCGGTGATGGCGTTGAAAGCCCCACCGTGCAGCGGGCATTCAACTTCGTCACCCCTCAAGTCACCTTCGGACATTGACGCATAGGCGTGGGTGCAGATGTCATCGACGGCATGGATGTTGCCGTCCACATTGACCAGCAGCACCTGCTCGTCCGCAACTTCCACCGCCATCATCTCGCCGGGTCTAAGCTCGCTTACCTGGGCAACTTTGATAAAGCCTGCGTCGGCCATGGTTCTGTTTACTCCTGTGCGTTATTGGGCTCCGTGTTCATCAGTGAAACATTATAGGGGAGTGGCCGGTCAAATTTGAAGGGCAGTGCCAAGGAATGGAGGTCTGAGTCTGTGGACAGCCGAGCGGACCGTTGCCTATAATGGCTGAGGTCCCAGGTTTCCCGGCGGCAAGCATATCCGGGTCCTGTGGGTGGGTTTTCCCGCCAAGCTGGAGAGGTGCCGGAGCGGCCGAACGGGCACGACTGGAAATCGTGTAGGGGAGCAATCTTCTCGCGGGTTCGAATCCCGCCCTCTCCGCCATACTTCTTTCCCCTTTGCTCTTCTCATCCGGGCCTTGCTGCGCCCGCGTATGTCGGAAAGCCTGATTCATGAGAAAACCGTGGCTGTTCATTGCCATCTGCCTTTTGGTATTTCTCTTCGCTGGTTGTGGTGCCGAAACTGAGGCTACCGCAACTGTCACCCCGACTGAGACCGCCGTTCCACCTCCGGTAAGCATGACTGTGTCCCCCACCAGCACGCCGATTCCATCACCGACCGCCGTTCTCCCTCCAAGCCCAACGGTGACTCCGACGCTTGTGCCCATTCGGAGAGTCATGGAGGGCATGGTGGTGGATGCGGTGGCACGGAACGCGGCGGAGATTGAACTTCTGCTGGTGCGCCATTTCAGCGGCGAGACCTGGGAGTTCGTTACGGAAGGGCCCATCGGTGTTGATGCTGCCCATCTACTGGTGCACCGGGACACCAACCAAGGGGTGGAGGTGGTGTTTGTCGAGAAGGGCGGGCGTCACGTTGCCTTTGAGGTCAATGACCTATCAAACCCGTAACGATCGCCAGCTCCAACGCCGGTCACGGCGCCTGCCAGAACCAGGCGCACACCCTAGCTCACACGTCGGTCCGATGCGCCATGGACGGGTTTGGGTTTAGATCCCCAGGGTCTCGTACAACTCCGGATTCGCGCACTCTTCCAGCCGCTCGCCCTGCAGGCCGGCGATCAGGTTTCGAGCGGCGAGGAGATGCATATCGCGTCGGGACCGGTTGGATGCGCTGCCGATGTGGGGCAGCACGACAACGTTATCCAGGCTGAGGATGGGATGGTCTGGGGGTACGGGTTCAGGGTCGAAGACGTCCAGTCCAGCGCCGGCGATCCAGCCCTTGGTCAAGGCTTTGTAGAGGGCTTCTGTGTCCACCACCGGACCGCGGGACAGGTTGACCAGGATCGCAGACTTCTTCATGCTTTGCAGCTGCTTCTCGCCGATGAACTGGTGGGTCTCGGGGGTCAGCGGCACGTGGATCGAGATAAAATCGGACTCGGCCAACACCCGTTTGAACGACGCATATTTGAATCCGTATTCTTTTTCAACGTCCCGCTTTCTGGTGCGGGAGTGGTAGAGGACCTTCATGTCAAAGCCCAGGGCCCGCTTGGCTGTCTCCAGGCCGATGCCGCCCAGGCCCAACACACCCAAGGTACTGCCGTTTACCTCCGAGCCCAGCCAGAACATGGGGTGGTGGGAGATCTTCCAGTTGCCGTCGCGGACCCATCTGTCGCTCTCGACGACACGCCGGGCCACGGCCAGTAGAAGAGCGAAGGCCAGGTCGGCGGTGGATTTGGCCAGCACCCCGGGGGTGTAGCCCACCAGGATCTCCCGTTTGGTGGCCTCTGGGAGATCGATGTTGTCCAGCCCAACCGCCACCTGACTCAGGACCTTGAGTTTGGGCGCGGCGTCCAGCGTAGGGCCGTCGATGCGGTCCATCACGTTGATGATGGCGCCGTCCACTTCTGCCAAGGCTTCTTTGAGTTGTTCCGGAGAGGGCGGCTCGTCATCGGGCCAGAGTTCGATCTCGGCGGACTTTTCGATGAGGTCCAAGGCGTCGGGGAATATCTGCCGGGAAACGTAAACGCGGGGTTTGAACATCGTCGGAATTCTTCCCTTGTTTCAAGCTGCTGATTCGCCTCTTGCCCAAGCCTGGGCGGGCCGTTTCATTGTAGCAAAACCAGCCCGGAAATCGACGCCTATTCCGAGGGAATCCACGGTGCTATACTGGACTGCCGCTCGTGCCTGGGCACCAACGATGATCAAACCGCGGCTGGAACACCAGGAGATTGATTGATATGGCCCTGTTTTTGAACGACCAAGAGGTTGCCCAACTGCTGCCCATGGATGAGTGCGTCGATGTGCTCGACCAGGCCTTTGCTCATGCCGGGGAAGGCAAGGTGGACAACCGGCCCAGAAACCGGATCCGTATGCCGGGCGGGTTCTTCCATTTCATGACTGCTTCCAATGCCGGCCAAGGGGTGTTTGGATACAAGGCCTACCCGTCTTTCGGCGGGCCCGGCTCGGCCAAGATGATCGTCATGCTCTATGACTATGAGACGGGCGGGCTGCTGTCCTGCATGGAAGCCGGCCGTCTGGGGCAGATCCGCACCGGCGCGGCCAGCGGTGTCGCCACCAAGTACATGGCCAAGAAAGACGCTGCGACCGTGGCTGTGATCGGGTCCGGCTTTCAAGCCCGCACCCAATTGGAGGCCGTCTGCGCAGTTAGGGATATCAAGGGAGTGAAGGTGTTCAGCCGCCGTGAGGAGCGCCGAGAGGAGTTCGCCAAGCGCAGCAGCGAGAACCTTGGTGTGGATGTAAAGGCCGTGGGCAGTGCGGAGGAATGCGTTTCCGGAGCTGACGTGGTGATCGTGATCACTTCGGCACGGGAACCGGCGCTTCTGGGCGAATGGCTCTCACCGGGCGCTCACATCAATGCGGCGGGCGGCAACCACTGGATGCGCCGCGAGATCGATGAAGAAGCGGTGCTGCGGTCTGAAGTGATCGTGGTGGACGATCTGGACCAGGCCAAGATCGAGTGCGGCGACCTGCTTTGGCTGGAGCCACGGGGAAGCTTCCGTTGGGACATGGCCAAGGAACTTCAGGACGTGGTGGCCGGCAGGGTAAACGGCCGTCCATCGGCGGACTCGATAACATTGTTCGAATCCATGGGCCTGGCTCTGGAAGATATAGCCGCGGCTCAATTGGTCTACAACAAGGCCAAAGAGCAGGGCATCGGGCAAGAATTACCCTTCTAACCGGTCTGGGACCCGGCCTCAGAATCGATCAAGCCTCTGGGCTGCGGTGGGTTTTTGCAGCGCCTTGCCGAAACAAAAAGAAAAGGCGGCAGCTAATGTCGCTGCCGCCTTGGAGATGGGAGTAATCCCGGCCACAATCGCAGGGGAGGTCGTGCCCTTCAAGGCGTTTTAGGCCGCAACCGGGGTTACATCCAAAGGTTCATCTCCGCAGATTAGAAGCCCATGGGTCCGACGCGACGGACCGGCTCGCTCTCTGCGAGCTTGTGCTCCACACGCTCTTTTTCACTCATAGCGGGGCCCGACAGCCAATCGTAAGCTGCCACAAAGCTGCCTTCTACCTGATGCAGCATTTCACCGAGATGTAAAAAGTTCGGGTGCCCGTGCTTGTGTTTGTTCGCCTTTGCCATTTTCCCGTTTCCTAGCCTTCGGACTTAGCGTCCGGTTAAGTATGTAGCATTGCAATAAAGATATTGCTACTTAATCTCCATATATGATAATCCTTGCACAATATTGTGTCAATGTATAGTGCATGCCTGACATCATCGGAATTTATGATGGTGCATATCACAACATGATTTGGTGGATATATTACGTAAATCCGCACAGCAAGCAGCGTTTGAAGCAAGCCGTTGCTGATTACGTAATATCTAACGAAACTATGGGCCTAAAATGACGGAATAACTTCTTTGGAGAAGAGACGCATAGACGCAGCGGCGTCGGATTCCGATATCAGGTGGAAGTTGACCTGCATGGAAGCGGTATCGAATCCGCCGACCTCTTGGGCGTAGCCGGAGATCTGCTGCCGGATGTCTTCCGGAGTGCCCACCCAGATGGTCCCTCCGTTCAGCAGCGAGTCGAAATTGGCGGCACGAAGGTCGTCCAAGTAACCTTCATATCCGGGGTAGTCTTTCGACGATGTGCCGGCGCCCCATCCTGAGTCCTGTTCGGCGGCGGACACCAACGACTTGAAGTAGGCGTCTATGTTGGGTTTGGCGATGCGGTGGGCTTCCTCGCGGTCCGGGTGGCAGAACATGTGGAATCCCAGGGCGATCTTGCCTTCACCCAGGTGACCGGCCTGGCGCCAGGCTTCCCGGTAGACGCCGACTGACTCGCGCATCTGAGGCCCGGCGAAAGCCACTAGCATCAGGTTGAACCCGTTCCGGCCTGCCGCCTCCATGGACTCCGGGGTGGCCAGGGCGGCTACCCAGAAAGGTGGACGCGGTTTCTGTGTGGGCCTTGGCAGCGATGTAACGTTGTTGAACCGGTGGTATTCGCCTTCAAAGGTTACGTTTTCCTCCTCCAGCAGACGGCGCACCGCTTCTACGCCCTCATTGAACCGTGCGCGGCTCTCGTCCATGGTCCGGTCGAAGCGTTGGAACTCGTGGGGTAAGAAGGCCCGGCCAAATCCGCAGTCCAGGCGTCCGTTGGAGATGGCGTCCAGCATGCCAATTTCTCCGGCCACTTTCAGTGGGTGGTTGAAGATCGGAAGCACCGCTCCCGTGAGCAGCCGGGCCTTGCTGGTGCGCTGTGACGCGGCGGTGAGGAAGACGTGGGGCGATGGGCTGTAGCCGCCGTAGGGCTCGAAGTAATGCTCGACCGTGCGAACCTGAGAGTAGCCTAATTCGTCGCAGAGCCCGACCAGGTTCAGGGACTCGTTCCAATATTGCTGACCCGACTTTTCCGCGGGGCCGACGTCCGGAAAGAACTGAAGTCCGAAATCCATATCTCGTTCCCTCTTACAACCGGCTGAAACCCGGGATCACATCCCCAATTTGCCGGGGTTCATGATGTTGTTGGGGTCCAGGGCTTGTTTGATCGCCTGCACCACTTCCTGGCCCACGCCCATCTCCCGGGCAAGCAAATGGTTCAATTTCACGCCGACGCCGTGGCAATACTCCATCACACCGCCCATGTCCAGGGCCAATTCCAATATCTCCTGCACGGTGTGTCCCAGGCGGTCTCTGGAGTCTGCCGTTGTGCCCGACTCGGGGACGATCAACATGGAGAACAGTTCGGGCCGGGACCAGATGGCGTACTCAATCACCCGGACTCCCGCCTTGGCCATGATCTCGTCGCATCTCCTGCGGTACTCCAGCACCTGTGAGATGGGCAGGCCCAGATGTAGGTAGTCGAAGCCGCGGCGGCCGCGCCAACGGCTCCAGCGGACGCTTCTGGGCTTGCCCAAAGCTGACACCTTATAGTTCTCCGCGGACTGCCGCCGGTCTTCCCAATAGGCGCTGGTGGGTTCGGGGCCAAGCATGCGGCCGCCGAACTGGGCGCACACGGCCAGCGCACGTTCCTCGTTGGCCTTCACGCCCTCTCGGAAGCCCTCAAACAGCAGGTGGAAGATGATGCCCCCGTCCTCTTCGGTTAGGTCTACCAAGGTTGGGCGGACGCCCAATGCGAACATCCCAGCCGCCGCGTTGAAACCCTGGTCGAAGGTGTCGAAGGCTACGCCCTGGAATACCTGGGCCTCCGGCAGACGAAACACACGGATGGTCGCCTTGGTGATGACGCCGAACACACCCTCCGAGCCGATGAACAGGTGTTTCAGGCTTGGCCCGGAGGACTGGTTGGGCACGGCCCGTGTGCTGACGACCTGCCCGCTGGGCAAGACAGCTTCCAAGGCGACAACCTGGTCTCCCATGGGTCCGAACGCCCCGGCCCGGTAACCGACGCCGTTGGTGGAGATGGTCCCGGCCACGGTAGCGATGGGCACGCTGTAGGGGTCGTGGCCCGGCATCAACCCTTTGTCAAAAAGGGCGTTCTCCAGGTCTTCTAGGACCACGCCGGCCTCGACCTCGGCGGTCATGTCCGTGGGGTTGATGGCCAGAATCTTATTCATCCGCTGGAGGTCGAGGACGATGCCGCCCACGGCGGGGACTGTTCCCCCCATGACGCCGGTGCCGCCTCCATAGGGAATCACAGGAGTTTTGGTCTCGTTGGCCAGCCTCAGAACAGCGGCGACTTCTTCGGTGGAAGCAGGCCGCGCGACTACATCAGCCAACCGTTCGAACGAGTCTTCAGCGCCGAAGGCACGTGAAGGGGAGAGGGCGTCTCCGGAGTAGCGGTCCAAGTCGTAGGGGTCGGTGAGGACGTTTTCCGCGCCCAGCGCTTTGGTCAGTGAATCGATGAGGGCGCCGGGAAGGGCCGTGGCCATCAGAGACCTGGGCGGTACGACCAGATGCTGCCTGCAGCCGAGTCTTCCACGGATATGCCCTGGCTCTCCAGCCAGTTTCTGATCTCATCGGCGAGAGCGTATTGCTTGTAAGTCCGGCATTCGGTGCGGACGTTTACGAGCCGGTCGATGTCCGGACCTGACACGGCATCCACGTTGGCGGCAGCGGGGTCGGCGAACAGTTCCGCCAGTTCAGCTTGTCCGGTCGCTACAAGCTTGGAGTGAATGTCATTCACCAAGGCGTTGTACAGCCCCGCGTCCATGCTTAGAGACGCCTCCCGTTCCTGGAAGGTCAATCCCAGGATCGAGCCCAGGTGTCTCAGGCAATCTTGGGCGGCGGAGATGGAATGACCTTCGTCCCGTTGGCGGTTCATCTCGCGGGACAGGTCAAACATGGCCGCCAGGGCCCTGGGAGTGTTCAGGTCGTCGTCCATTCCCGCAAGGAATTGCTCCTGGAAGGGCGCGGGGTCCATGGCCTCGCCGTTGGCCTGGGCTGCCGAATCGTTTCTCAGAGCGTTACGGAGCCGGTCGGCGCTGCGCTCCATGGCGTCACAGCCCTCATCAGTGTAGCTAAGAGGGCTGCGGTAGTGGGAGCTTAGGAAGTACAGCCGAATGGCGTCGGGAGTGTAATTCTCCAGGGCCTCTTCCACCGAAACGAGGTTCCCTAGGGACTTGCTCATCTTGTCTTCGCCGAGTTGGAGCAGGCCGTTGTGCACCCAATACCGGGAGAAAGGCGCTTCTCCGGTTGAAGCCTCGCTCTGGGCGATCTCGTTCTCGTGGTGGGGGAAGATCAGGTCTTGGCCGCCGCCGTGGATGTCCAGGGTGGCGCCCAGGTAGGTCATGGACATGGCGGTGCACTCGATGTGCCAGCCGGGTCTGCCCGGCCCCCAGGGGCTTTCCCAAGAGGGCTCACCGGGGCGGGCGCCCTTCCACAGGACGAAGTCCATGGGGTGCTCTTTGTTCTCGTCCACCTCGATCCGGGCTCCGGCCTGCATGCCGTCCAGGGTGCGGTGGCTCAGCTTGCCGTAGTCGTCTTTCTTGGTGACACGGAAGAACACATCGCCGCCGCCTGCGTAGGCCGAGCCGTTGTCGATCAGAGTCTGGATCGTCTCGGTGATCGGGCCGATCTCCTGGGTGGCTCTGGGGTAGATGTGGGCCCGCTGGATGTTCAGAGCGTCCATCGTCCGGTAGAAATCGTCGATGAACTGCTCTGCCAGGTCGTCGGGCTCTATGCCTTGTTCTTGGGCCCGCTGGATGATTTTGTCGTCAACGTCGGTGAAATTCTGGACGTGTTTGACGTCGAACCCCAGAAATTCCAGATACCGTCGGAGGGTGTCGAACGCCACATAACTGAGGGCGTGACCCACGTGGGTGGAAGAGTAGGGTGTCACTCCGCAGACGTACATCTTGACCGTCTTGCCGTCGGCGGGAGCGAAATCCTGTACATCGCGGCTGAGGGTGTTATATAGCTTCATTGATCAATCGGGGCCGGTTGTTAGCGGCCGCCGGACATAAGGGAAACAACGGCTAGGGCGGCGATCACTTCTTCACGTACAACTAACCCCAGGTGTTCTTTCGTGGTTACTTTGATGCTGAAACGGTCTGGCCCGACAGATAGTGTTCTGGCCACGTTTTCCCGCATCTCCGAATTGAAGGGACTGAGCCTGGGATTTTGCGCCAGTATTGTAGCATCAACGTTTGAGAGCCGCCAACCAGACTGGGCGACCAGCACGCCGACGCGCTCAAGCAAGACCAGGCTGGAAATATCTTTGTATTGAGGGTCGCTGGACGGAAAATGAAGACCTTTGTCTCCAAGGTTAGCGGCACCCAGCAGAGCATCCATGATTGCGTGGACCAGCACATCTCCGTCGCTGTGCCCGGAGAGACCACGGTCGTGGGTGATATCCACGCCGCCCAACACCAGCTTTCTCCCGTCGGTTAGAGGATGGGAATCAAAGCCGATACCGGAGCGGAATTCCAATTCATGAGGGGATGACATATGGCGGGAAGTTTACGCTAGAGGCGGCGGGGGAGTAAATGCCTGCTGCTATGCGGGACCCAAGATAAGCATGACTACCGCGAAGAGGCCTTTCGACAGGCTCAGGGTGAGCGGTCCTCCATCGTCATTCCGGCGAAAGCCGGAATCCACTGCGCAAGAGCACAGGTTGGCAACGTCGCCTCGTGGTGAGCTCCGTAGAACCATGGACGCGCCGCAGCCTACGACAGTGCTCTGTAGAAAATGTTTGAATCAGTCCCTAAGATGCGGCGCAAGCCATGGGATTTTGCGTCTACATACTTCGGTGCTCTGATCGCTCGTATTACACGGGACATACTGATCAGTTAGACGCCCGTATTTCCGCCCATCAACAAGGACTGGTTCAAGGGTATACACAAAAACGACGCCCGGTACGCTTGGTGTTCGCCGAAGAGATGCCAACCCGTCAAGATGCTATCGAGAGGGAGCGGCAGATCAAGGGTTGGTCTAGAGCTAAGAAAGAGGCACTGATGAACGGGGAATGGGACAGATTGGTGTTGCTGGCACGGGGATCACACCGGAAAGTGGGCTGAGGCGAGTATAGCTATCACCCAAGGTCATGACTTCCTCGAAGAGGCCCTTCGACAAGCTCAGGACGAACGGGGTTAGGGCAAGTCGCCTTCCAAGCCCGAGTATTCTTTGCGCTGATCTGCTGAGGCCGCCTCTCAATTTTTGCGCAACCCCGTTAAGTTGAAAACAAGTCAACCGTTCGTGGTGAGCTCCGTCGAACCATGGACGCGCCGCAGCCAAAGCCCTTCGACAGGCTCAGGGTGAGGGGGCGGCGCTGGTGGCCTAAGTGTTTGCCGAGGCTTTCAAGAAGGCTTCGGCAATAACCAGGTCTTCAGCGGTAGTTACTTTTATGTTCTCGTAGGCGCCCAAGAACATCTTGACCGGGTGGCCCAACGCCTCGATCATGGCAGCGTCGTCGGTGACATCTTTGTTTGCGGCGTGGTGGGCGTCCAGCAAAGTCCGATAGCGGAATACCTGCGGAGTTTGGGCCGCCCAAAGCAGCGAGCGGTCAGGGGTTTCGTCCACCATCTGCCGTGGCGACACCATCTTTATCGTGTCTTTGACCGGCATGCCGGCGATGGCTGACCCGTGCTCCGCAGCGGCTTCCAGTCCTCGTTGCAGGATGCCATCGTCCAAGCAGGGCCTGGCGCCGTCATGGACCATCACCCATTCGCAGGCGTCCAGTTGTTCCAACCCGAAGCGTACCGAGTCCTGCCGTCTCCGGCCGCCGGCGCTAACGTTGGTTACCTTGGTGTAGCCTCTCTGCCGGACCAACTCCCGCGCGCGGTCCACCGACTCCCTGGCCACCACCAACACGATCTGGTGAACAAGGGGAGATAGCTCGAAACGGTCGATAGTATGAATCACGAGCGGAAGACCCAGGATGGGGGCGAAGGTTTTATCCACGCCTCCCATTCGTGTGCTGCTGCCCGCAGCTACTATCACGGCGCCAACTTTACTCACCGTAACACCCGTGGGAACAGATTCTCGGGAAACCGGCCGGTTATTCGCCTCTGGGCTGGGCGAATATGATCCGCCCGGCCGCGGTTTGAAGCACCCTGGTCACCACCACGTCGTGGAAGGCGTTCAGGTAGCGGCGGCCGCCTTCGACCACCACCATGGTGCCGTCATCCAGGTAGGCCACGCCCTGGCCAACTTCCTTCCCTTCTTGGACTATATTCACCCGCAGCTCTTCGCCGGGGAGAACGATGGATTTCAGAGCGTTGGCCAGCTCGTTCACGTTCAACACCTGGACGCCTTGGAGCTCGGCCACACGGTTCAGGTTGTAGTCGGTCGTAAGGATGGACGATTTCATCTCCCGGGCCAATTGCACCAGGACAGCGTCCACCTCGTTGCCGTTCTCCACTCCCACGTCTAGGACCTGGAGCGGGACGGCTTCGTCCTTCCGTAGCTTGGCCAGGACTTCCAGGCCGCGGCGGCCACGGTTGCGGCGCAGCGGGTCGCTGGAGTCTGCTATGTGGCGTAGTTCGTCCAGCACGAAGCGCGGCACGACCAAAGAGCCTTCCAGGAAGCCGGTGATGCTGAGGTCGGCGATCCGTCCGTCGATGATCGCGCTGGTGTCCACGAGGATGTTGCCATTCCGCGAGGAGTCCAACGTCTTCACCTTGTCGGTCTTGCCGGTCCAGCCGTTGCCGTTGGATGTTACGCCGGCCCCATTCATGGTGGAGCCCATGTAATGTTCGTCATGCAGAGCAGGTGCTTCCAGGCCTGGGAATATGGCCCGCATGTCCCGTTCCCGCTGTACGCCCAGGCCGAGGCCAAAGAGGCCCAGGACCACGTTTACGATGACCGGTACGCCCCAACTAGCCCAACCGGACAGCGAGTACAGAGGTATGGAGATAAGCGATGCCACCACCAAGCCCACGAGAAGACCCGCGGTGCCTGAGATCAATGCCGAGCCGGGTAGGGAATCGATATATTCGGCGCTCATGCGCCAGGGCTTGAGGATCAGGTAGGGGACTAGGACTCCCCCAATGATTACGCCGGCCAGGGTCGATGCGAGACCCCAAGGAATGAATTCTTCAGTATTAGATGATAAGTCCGATATATACAGTCCGAGCCGCCAGCCGATCACCCCAAGACCCCCTGCGCATAACGCCCTAAGCGTCCAAAGGGCCAACAATGAGGTCACCTCCTTACCAGTATCTGTCCCGGCTTTGGGTCAGCCGGGCCAACAGCCACTGAATCTTTCGATTTTTAATTCTAGAAGTGAATTTGAGGCTGATTTAGCCTCGAATTCGCGGTTGATTTCGCGTTAACTGACTATTCGAGAATAGCACATACCCCCATGTTGGGGAAGGCATTTTGGCATAGTCGGCCCATATGTACCGGCCTGGTGACCCTATAACGGCATACTGCTTGACCATCTGTATCAACCTTGCCGTCTCATCGTATACTGCTCTCCAAATGGCAGCCTGAGGCCGTGTTCCAGGCGTGGTATTAGTGTAATGGAGAGGTTATCCATGACTAGCGAAAGCAAGCCGAGGGTATATCTGGTGGGCACGGGGGGAAGTATTTCCTTCGTTGGCCGGACCCGGACTGACTACACGAACTACAGTTATGACGGTAAGCACCTAACGATCGACGAATTGTTGGCCCGGGTGCCTGAAGTCCAAGGGTTCGCAGAGGTCCGGGCCGAACAGTTCTTGAACCTGGGAAGCACCGACGTCACGCCTGATCACTGGCTGGGGCTGGCGAAGCGCATCAACCAGATCTTCCGGGACGACCCGGACGCTGCCGGGGTGGCCGTAACGCATGGAACGGCCACGCTGGAAGAGACAGCCTATTTCCTGAATCTGACGGTGAAAAGCAGCAAGCCCGTGGTGGTGACCGGTGCTATGCGTCCTCCCACCGGCCTGGGCACCGACTCAGACGTGAACCTGATCGATTGTATCCGGGTAGCGGCGGCCCCACAGTCAGCGGGGCGCGGCGTGTTGACCATCTTGAACAACCAGATCCAGGCTGCCCGTGACGTGACCAAGACCAACAGCTACCGCCTGGAGACGTTCCAGGCAGCCGATTTTGGCTTCTTGGGTTATGCCGACTCCGACGAGGAAGTGGTCTTCTACCGGCGTCCCGACCGGGCGCATACAGTGGATTCGGAGTTTGACGTTGAGGGTGTCGACCGACTCCCACGGGTGGACATTGCCCCTGCCTATGCAGGAGCAGACGGGTTGGTGATCAAAGCCCTGGCCAACGCTGGGGTCGATGGGCTGGTGGCCGCTGGGCTGGGCAGCGGCAGTTCGCCGCCCCTATACATGGCTGCATTGAAAGAGGTTTCAGGCGCCGGACTGCCGGTGGTGATCGCCACCCACACGGGCAGCGGCCGTGTGATGCAGACCCGCCGCTTCACCGAAGACGGCTACATAGTGGCGGACAACCTGACGCCCAAGAAAGCCCGCATACTGTTGATGCTGGCCCTGACGGCCACCGAAGACAAGTCAGAGATTCAGCGGATGATGCTGGCTTATTGATGGGACTAATGGCAACCTGTTGCCCCGCTCATCCTGAGCCTGTCGAAGGACTGTTATCCTGAGAACGGTTAATGCGAGATGGGTGGTTCGATAGGCTCATCATGAGCGGGCACGTCGGATGTTCCTCCGGGATCTAGGATGGCTTACGCATGTGGGGGGGGGTTTCAACCCGGCCCCTACGGCGTATACCAACTTGGTTGTTTCGATCAGCCTGTCCGATCAATACGCGGCGAGCCGCCCGGCTAGGTGGGGTCGGGGGCTCCTTGGATCTCGTGGTAGAGGTCATCCTCTGAGATTACGTTCTTCTCCTTGAACTCCTCGATCTCTGCTTCGGAATAGCCCAAGATGTCAGACAGGACCTCATCGTTGTGCTCACCGACCTTGGGAGTGACGCCGATGTTTACCGGTGTCCTGGAGAAGTGCCAGTAGTCTCCGGAGACGGCGATGGTCCCGGCCAGGAAGTCGTCAACCTCAACCATGGCGCGGCGCTCCCAGGGATGTGGGTCGGCCTCGGCCATGGGGATGGTGTTCACGGGGGCGGCCACCACGTCATGCTCGGTGAAGTGGGCGATGGCCTGCTCCATGGTCATGGTGGACAGAAGGGCGTTCAGCGCCTCGTTCACTATGGCGGCGTTCTTGGCCCGTTCCGGACGGGTGTTGAAGCGCGGGTCTTCCAACCACTCCGGCTTGCCCAGAGCGTTACAGACGCGATACCAGTGGTGCTGGTCGCCGGCCGACAACAGTACCCAACCTTCTTTGCAGGCGTAGATGCCCGAGGGGGGTGCGGTGGAGTTGGAATCGCCCCGCTTGGGGGGGATCTTGGAGCCGTGGTAGGCCGTGATGGGAATCTCAGTCATGGAATATCCGGTGTCAGCCAGACATACGTCCATGGACTGGCCCTCGCCGGACACCTCGCGCTCGTGGAGCGCGGCCAAGCAGCCGATGGCGGCGTGCAGGGAGGTTATCCGGTCGATGATCGGCACTCCGGTGCGGATCGGCGGCATACCGTCATCACCGGTGAGCATGGTGATGCCGGACATGGTCTGGCCGATGGGGTCATAGCCGATCTGGTCCCGGTAGGGACCAAACTGACCGTAGGCGGACACGTTCACCATGATGATCCGCGGGTTGATCTTCTTGAGCTCTTCGTAGCCGAAGCCCATCTTCTCGATGGTGCCGGGCCGGAAATTCTGGACCAGCACGTCGGAGACTGCGATCAGTTTCCTGAGGGCCTCTTTGCCCTCTTCTTTGCGGAGGTCCATGGCTACTGACTTCTTGCCAGAGTTGTACTGGACCCAATATGAGGACTGTTTCTTGACCCACGGGCCGTGGTAGCGAGTTTCTTCGCCACCCAGGCGCTCGATCTTGATGACCTCGGCTCCCATACGAGCCAATACTTGGGCGCAGCGCGGACCGGCCTGGTGGCGTCCCAAGTCGATTACGCGGACGTTTTCCAAAGGATGATTAAGAGCGGCCATGGACACATGTCCCCCTAAATAGCAGATGTGGCACGATGTGGGCAATTGTAAGACCGGCTCTAGGAAAGAGCAAGACGTATGAGGCGTTGTGGCCGTGGCGGAGCCGGGCAAGTGAGCAGGGGAGAAAAAACAGGGGCGTTCCGGTATGGAGGAACGCCCCAATGAATCGGCGGGAAACGGCCTGGCGAATCTTTCCAGGCCGTCCGGTCCTTAAGCTCCTATCTCGGTCAGTACCTTGACTGGCCGATCCGGCGGGAGGATATACCTTCTGCCGTGAGGGCTATCCAGCCTGACTTTGGCTTCTTCCTCCGCGGTCAGATAATGCCCGCACTGGATGCAATCGATGTAATTGCCGTAAATATCCGAGTTGTCGTAGAGGTCACCGTGGCACCGGGGACAGCTTTTGAGCCAGAACATCGTACTACCTCCTCGGTCGGGTCAACGCTGCGGCGGGCTTAGATTCTCTTTCCAGCCCGGTTATCGTTAACTGTTTTCGTTAACTACCCTGCGTTGGCAACACGATATATCCGCAATGATCACCTTTACGTTATTTCGCAGTTTTAATCCTGTAGGTTTTGTGTGAGAGTTAACCCTCGACTAAAGGATCAGTTCCGCCACCACTTTTCCCGGTCGACCACTGGAATCTCAAGCAGGATCAGGTCTTGGTAATTGCCCCAGAAGTCTTTGACCCGGTCTTCCAGGGTTGCCACTTCTTTGAATCCGACCCGTTCCGCCGCGCAGACAGCTTCCATCTCGCGCTGCGCCACCAGCTCAAACACAACCTTGACCAAGCCCAGGTTGGCGGCGATGTCCAGCATCTCCCGGATCAGGCGGCCGCCCAAGCCAACTTCCCGGTAGGCAGGGTCGACGACGACTCTTACCTCGCCCAAGTGATGCCGGGCGGGAGTGCGGTTCAGATGGAGGGTAGCGTCGGCAACGATGGCGTCACCCACCACTGCGACGATGGGAATCACCTTTGAGAGGTCCATGTTGGTGGTCCAGCCTTGGATGACCTTGGCTGAGGCAACGTTCTCTTTCAGGTAGTAGCGCTCCTCTTCAGGGATGCGCTCGAAAAATTCCAGCAGACGAATCTTGTCGTCCGGCTCAAGAGGGCGAACGGTGACTTTATCTCCGTCCCGCAGCATGATGTCCTTCGGGTATGCCTCGGCATTCGGTAGGCCTCGCATCAGCATCACCTCCTGAGCTCTAGATTTTAGTCTGCCGTTTGGGTCCCATGTCCCTGCGGGTTGCCCTCGCAGAGCTTTGGGGACCCGGCGGTTGGCGCTACAAAGCCTCGTCGCCGCTTTCCCCGGTCCTCACCTTGATGGCGTTGCTCACCGGAGATATGAAGATCTTGCCGTCGCCGATATTTCCGGTGCGCGCATGCTCGATGATGGTATCCACGGCCTTTTGGGTGGCGTCGTCATGTACCACCAGCTCCAGCTTGACCTTGGGAAGCATGTCTATCTCATACCGGCCGACGCCTCGTGAACCGCCCGCAGTGACTCCACGCTGGGCGCCGCGGCCAGTGACGTTTACCACGTTCAGGCCAACCAAGCCAATCGCAACCAAAGCTTCTTTGACGTCGTTCAGTTTTTCCGGCCTGATGATTGCCTCAACCTTATTCATAGACTCCTCCCAATTTCTCCAAGATGTCCGCGCTTACCTCTCCGAGGGCTCCTCAAAGGCCAGGGGGCCGGCCTGGAAGCCAAGTGTCCTGAAGGGTTGCGCCGCCATACCAAGCTTGACGATTTTCCCCTGATATATCAAGGGCCGTTCGGGCAAATTGTACCCGCCAGTTGGATATTTTTAGAGTGCTGAACGGCTACCGGAAACTGATCGGCTACTCGGGCTCATCATCGGGATCGTCCTCACCCTGCCCAACGGCCAGCTTGATCCAATCAGTTAGGTTGCTGGTGTCCACATCCTTCAACAGATAGCCGTTCACGCCGGCCTCATAGGCTAGACGGCGCTCGTCTGGATCAAGATAAGAGGTGAGGACGGCGACGGTGGCCTGCTGGTCCGCTGCCAGGGCCCTTCTACATATCTCCATGCCATCCGCCTGTTTCATCTTGGTGTCGATGAGCACCACGTCGGGATTGAGACCCTCGATCTCCTTGATCGCTTGGTCTCCGTCGCAAGTGGACCCAACCACGTCCATCCCAGGCATGGAGTCCAGGCGCCGGGCGAGGACTTCTCTGGCGGGCCGGTGTTCGTCGATCAGAAGTATTCGTATCGTCATATTATTCTCGCCCCACGGCAATCGCTGCTGTGCGGCCAGGTTCACGATACGGCGAAGAGAGGCTACGGCGAGAGTGCCAAAGGTAATCCTTCCTGTGGGCCGAGTGGGCATAAAAAGAGGGCCGGTTGGTGTGTGCCAACCGGCCCTTTGAAAGCTAGACCAAGGTGAGTGGGGTTGGCTAAGAGCTGTAATCCCGCCGGGCGCGCCGTTCTGCCAGGAATGCCGCGGCTTGGGACCGGCGGGAGACCTCCAGCTTGCCCAGGATATTGCTCACATAGTTCTTGACCGTTTTATCGCTGAGGTTGATCTGGCCGGCGATCTCGCGGTTGGTCTGCCCGTCGGCGATCAGCTCTAGAATCTTCTGTTCTTGGTCGGTCAGTTGGGCAAGAACGTCCTCTTCCTTGCCCCGCCGGACGCGCTCAAGAACGCTGGCGGTGACGGTCGGATCGAGCAGAGATTGTCCGGTGCCCACTTTGCGGATGGCGTCCACTATCTCTTGGGAGCGTATCTCTTTGAGCAGGTACCCGGACGCTCCGGCCATGATGGAGCCCATAACGGCTTCCTCATCGCTGTAAGAGGTGAGCATCAGGACTTTGACATCTGCGTTCTCATCGCGGATGTCGCGGCAGGCCTCGATGCCTGAGCCGTCGGGCAGGCGGATGTCCATGACTACCACGTCAGGGACAGACTCGCGTGCCTTTTCCAAGGCTTCGGCCACGGTGCCGGCTTCAGCGACAACTGAGAGGTCTTCCTGACGGGAGACAAGCATAGCAAGCCCTTTGCGCACGATGTCGTGGTCATCGACGATCAGAATCTTGAGTTTGTCGGTGGCTGCCATGTGGGTCTCCTTGGTGGATGGCTGACTATAGGTTACACCAGCGGCGGCGGCGACGCTGGCACTGGTACTGGGACTTTTATATCCAAGTTTGTTCCGGCGCCGGGAGCGCTGGTGATGTAGAGCACCCCGCCCAGGCGTTCTGCGCGGTCTTTTATGTTGGGCAGACCGTAGCCTCGGCCCAACTCTGCTGTTTCCAGGTCGAACCCGTTGCCGTCGTCGTTGACGGTCAAACAGATATCTCCGTCGCAGATAGCCAAGGAGATCGTTACGTTCTCGGCGTGGGCGTATTTCTCGATGTTGGAAAAAGATTCTTGGAGGATGTGCCAGATGTTAACGAAATAACGTTCCGGCAATAGGGCTGGGTCAATGTCCAAGTTAACCGTGACGGAGACACCGGAACGGTCTTCCAGATACCCGACCAGCGAGGCTAGTGCCTCCTCAAGGCGCCTGCCTTGGAGCTCAGTGGGCCGAAGGTCCATGATGTAACGCCTGATATCGCCGATGACCTGGTTCAGGTCGTTGACCACTTCTTCCAGGCGGGGCTGGACGCTCTCGGGCTCTGTCCCGGCCTGACTCGAGATGTCTTCCAGAGTGAGACCCACGGCGTACATGGACTGGATCACGCCGTCGTGGAGGTCCCGGCCGATGCGGTCGCGCTCGTCGGCCACCGCCAGGCGTTGGGACTGGTCTTGTTGCTGGAGGTAGAGGCTGATGTTCTCCATGGCTACGCCTAATTGGTCGGCCAAGGTCTCCAGGGTCTTAACGTCGCTGTCGTCGAAGATATGCGGCTCGGCGCCGTCGACGTTGATCACAGCAACGGTTTCATCCTTGACCATCACCGGCACGGCCAACTCGGCGGCAGTATCAAAGCCAGGCACGGCATGATAACGGGAATCCTCCCGGACGTCGTTGCAGAGAGCGGTCTGGCCGGTACGGGCGACCCAGCCTGCGATCCCCCGGTCCAAGGGCCGGTTGTCTCCAATGACAAGCTTGTCTTTCACCTTCCCGGCCAAGGCGCGGACCTGGATGGCGTTGTTCTCCCGGTCGATCCAGAATATCTGGATGTTCTGATACTGGAATCCCTCGCGCATCAGGTCCGCCACTCTTTCCAGGAGGCGGTCCACGTCGAAGATGCGGGTGAGTTCCTGGCCCATGAGGTTCAGCACGTCCAGTTGGGCGGAGCGCCTGGTCTCTGTTTCATAGAGGCGGGCGTTCTCGATGGCCACCGCCGCCTGGGCTGCGAACAGAGAGACGATATTTTCGTCTTCGGTTGAGAATTCTTCCTCGCCGATCTTGTCCGTTAGGTACAGATTGCCCAATACCATGCCCTTGAAGGTGATGGGAACTCCCAGGAAGCTGCGCATGGGAGGGTGGTTGGCAGGGAAGCCGGCCGACATTGGGTGTTGGTTAAGGTCGTGTAACCGGAGAGATTGGCCTTCTTGGAGGACAACTCCTAGGATTCCCTTGCCTCTGGGAGGGGCTCCGATCTTGTCCCGGCTGCTCTGAGACATGCCTGAGGTGATGAACTGCTCTAGAGAGCCGTCTTCACCCAGGATGCCCAGGGCGCTGTAGGTGGCTGAGACCAACTCCCGGCTGAGGTCGGCTACTTGCTGCAGCACCATTTCCAGAGACAGGTTGGAGGTCAGCGTGCGGATCGCCTCGTGAAGCGGGCTGGCTTCAGAGAAGGACGGTTCCGAACCTGAGGTGTTTTGGGGCAGGTTGGTCATGTTATTCCCAGAACCCTGTAACGAAAGGACCTTTGCAACCGATATTATAGCCAGAGCCCGCTGGCATAGGAACCCGCGGGCGGGAAATCTCCCCGGAAACGTCATATGACTTTCGGCCCAGCCGAAATCAGTCCGTTTGGCCCTGTGGCGGTTGGACCGGTCAATATACAGTCGATGTACGGAGAGGAGGCGATGACGAAAACGTCAGGCGGACCGGTCAGGGCCCTTAGGCCCTGGGGCACGCAACCGGCCTCTCCACCACTCCCGGCGCACCGGGGACACCCCCGGATGGGTTGGGAATCTCAGTCAGGAGGTGAGCATGGTTCTTAAGTTTACCCGAGACCATGCCTGGAAGTTCCCTAGTATGCCCCCGCTGATCTTGGAGTGTGGAGCTGAGGGAATTCCGGAAAACTTCCGGAGTCGATTCCAGTGGTCAGCGGGGGCATCCGGGTCCTTGAACCCCGCCTTAATATTTGAATAGCAGCCTAAATACCACCAATCTCGCACCGCTCGCCGTTGTTAGGCAGGCGCGGCAGGCGGAAAGCGAGAGGCAACGGTAGGCTCATTCGGTCAGATAGACCGGCAAGAAAGTCGAGGTTGTGGGTAACGGACACCAAGTACTTTAAGAGACCAGGCGGCAGAGATGTTCAGCCTGGTCTCTTTGCGTTTTTATACCACTCCACTAACGGAGTCAGAAGCAGAAAACCGGAGTGGGAAGGGGATGGGAAGCCGTGAGAACCGATCGAGCGATGGACCCGCTTTCGGGCACGCCTCTGCAGATGTCCTTGCACCTTTCCGAAGAGGAGATCAGGGAGGCCGTCCACCGGATGGCCAAGGAGATCAGCCGGGACTACGCCGGAAAACAACCCATGTTGTTGGGCGTTTTGAAAGGAGCGTTCATCTTCTTAGCGGACCTGGTCCGGGAGATAGAGGTACCGCTAACGGTGGACTTCATCCGGGCCCAGAGCTACAAAGGCGATACCACTACGGGCGAGGTTGTAGTCTCGATGGGAGACGTGGTCGACGTGCGGGGGAAAGACGTGCTGGTGGTGGAAGACATCGTGGATACCGGCACCACGGTTAGCTGCTTGCTGGACTATCTTGCGATAAGCGAGCCTGCATCGCTGAAACTATGCTCGCTGCTGGACAAGCCTTCGCGCCGGGAGACCGCGGTGGACATCGATTACGTTGGGTTCATCGTGCCTGACCGGTTCATCGTTGGCTATGGGACAGACCTTGACCAGGCCTGGCGCAACCTTCCGGGTATCTATGCGCTGGAAGGGGGCAGCGATGGGTAGCGGACGTAAGTTGGTGCGCAAAAAGCGGGCTGCCGGAGCAAGCCAGCCGGCAAGGATTTTGAAAGGCCTTGCGCCTCTTCCCGCGGCACGCAAACCAACGCGGGCAAAGACGGATCTTGCTGGACTGATCAAGGTCGCGAGAGGGGATGCGCCCGCTGATCTGGTGATCGCCAACGCCAGGATCGTGAACACCTTCACCGGCGAGATCGAATATGCCGATGTGGCCATACATCAGGGCAAGATCGCGGGAGTTGGCGACTACCGTAAGACACCGGGCGGCAAACGGGTCATCGACATCGGCGGCCGTTATCTCACTCCCGGCCTGATCGACGGCCACTTCCACCTGGAGAGCAGCTACTTGAATGTGGGCGAGTACGCCCGCGCTGTCGTGCCAAGGGGTGTCTTGGGTGGTGTGACTGACCTGCATGAGATCGCCAATGTCTGCGGCGTGCCTGGGTTGAAGCAGGCGATGAGAGTCGCACGGCAGATGCCCATGGACCTCTTCATGACGGCCCCGTCCTGCGTGCCTGCCACGGATATGGAGACTTCCGGCCGCCGGCTGGAACGCCGGGAGCTGCTGCAGCTGCGGCGTATGAAGAGCGTGATCGGTCTGGGCGAGTATATGGATTTCCCCGGTGTGATCGACGGCAACCGCCATGCCTTGGGCAAGCTGGAAGCTTTTTCCGGCATGGCTAAAGAGGGTCATGCCCCCGGTCTGAGCGGACGGGAACTGAATGCCTACTTGGCGCCGCTCATAGGTTCCGACCATGAGACTGTGGAATATGCCGAAGGGCTGGAGAAGCTGCGCCGCGGCATGTACCTGATGATCCGGGAAGGGTCTTCGGAGAAGAACCTGGAAGCTTTGCTGCCGCTGGTTACCGATGCGACCTGGCACCGGTGCATGTTGGTGGTGGACGACCGGAACGCCCGGGACATCTATTCAGACGGCGGCTTGGATGCCGTGGTACGCAAGGCGGTACGGTTGGGATTGGACCCGGTCCGGGCAATTCAGATGTCGACCCTGGTCCCGGCCACGTACTTCCGGCTGGAAGGCCAGGGGGCTGTTGCGCCCGGCTATTGGGCGAACCTGGTGGTGGTGGACGACTTGACCGATTTCAGGGCGGAGTCGGTCTTCTACCGGGGGCGGCAGGTCGGACGGGAAGGACGTGCGCTGTTCGATGCTCCTCAAGCGGCCATCCAACCCTTGGGGCCGCCAATGAATGTGCGAAGTTTCTCCGTTAGAGACCTGGCATTCCATTGGGACGAGGTTACGGTGCCGGTGATGGAGGTCGTGCCCGGCCAGATAATCACCCGCTGGGTCACGGAGCCCAACAGGTCCTTTGACGGCATCGTCTCCTCCGACGTCAGCCGTGACTTGGCCAAAGCGGTGGTTGTAGAGCGCCACAAAGCTACCGGGAATATCGGCACGGGACTGGTCCGCGGGCTGGGTCTAAAGAAAGGCGCGCTGGCGACGTCGGTTGCCCACGATTCCCACAATATCGTCGCGGTGGGCGTGGCTGACAGCGACATCTTTGTGGCGGTAACCGAGGTTGAAGCCAACGGTGGCGGTCTGGCCGTTGTTGAAGACGGCTGCGTGGTCGCGTCGTTGCCGCTTCCTCTGGCGGGACTTCTCTCGGATATGACTCTAGAAAAAGTGGTCAAGGTCCTAGAGGAGCTGGACGCCGCCGCGGAAAAGCTGGGCTGCCGGGTAGACTCGCCGTTCTCCCTGCTGTCGTTCTTGGCGTTGCCGGTGGTGCCCGAACTGAAGTTGACCGACATGGGTCTGGTGGACGTGGAGATGGCCCAGTTCTTGGAGCCTGTCCGGTCCTGAGCGTCATAACGGCGCTCAGTTTCTTTCCCTGATCACCCGAAACCGACTCACAGCCCCCGGCCACCGGGCCATACGGCCTTTTAAGTCCGGGCCGAACCGCACTTATCCCCTGTCATAACCCTGGCGAAAATGGTCTGGTTGAAATCACGCAAACCAAGGGACCGGGTAAGGAGACTGCGGTGCGAAAGGATTTTCTGCTAGCTGGGCTGCTGTGGCTTGCCTTGACGGCGATCGGCGAGGTGGTGGCGGTCCAGTGGGACTACCTGCCCCTGGCTGCCGCCGAGCAAGCGGACATCATCGACGAAGCGTTCGAGATCCTCGTCTACATGGCTATTCCGGTGTGCGCGTTCGTATTCGCCGCCGTGGCCTATAGCTTTTTTAGGTTTCGTAGGACCGGTACCGATTTTGAAGACGGTCCTCCCGTGCGGGGGCATAAAGGCGTGATCGGCAGCTGGATAGCCATCACCTCGGCGCTAACGGTGCTGGTGATCATATTCCCTGGCTCCACCGGTTGGTTCGAGCTTCACGAGGGCGACCATACTCCCGACGACCTGGTGGTCCAGGTAGAAGGCAGCCGGTGGGTCTGGAAGGTCACCTACCCGAACCAGGACGTGGTCTCATTCACGGAGATGGTGCTGCCGGTTGACCAGAAGACGCTGTTTCAAGTGACCGCCACCGATGTGGTGCACGCCTTCTGGGTCCCCGCCTTCCGCATGAAGATCGACGCTGTGCCCGGCCGGGTGACGGAGATCAGGGTCACCCCAGACAGGACCGGCACGGAAGAAGACGATTCTGGTTACCGGCTGCAATGCGCCGAACTCTGCGGCCTGGGCCACTACGTGATGATGGTCCCTGTGCGCGTGGTTGAGATGGACGAATTCGAGGCTTGGGTCGAGCAAAACTCAAGCAAAGCGAGTATCCGGTAGATGAGTACAGTAGCCAACATCTTCCCTTTGATCAGGGCCCTGGTTTTCGGAATCATCGGTTTTCTGGCCGGCATGGCGCTGGCAGCTCTGCTTAGGAACATCATGGACCTAGACCCGTGGGTCGCCGAGCCTGTCATCTTGGTCGGGTACGTATTTGGGCTGATCGGCTGGCTGCTCGGGATCGGCGTCTGGGGCGCCTGGACCAAAGAGTGGCTGGGCCTGGACCACGGCGTTTCCCATGAA
Source organism: uncultured Dehalococcoidia bacterium (assembly GCA_964463525.1). GTDB lineage: Bacteria > Chloroflexota > Dehalococcoidia > Lucifugimonadales > UBA3495 > UBA9611. The sequence continues at coordinate 34,022 of CAYXDE010000015.1, forward strand.
CAAGACTGGGGCCGGTACCTGCGTTTCAGCACGGACCATAAAGTCATCGGCGTACAGTATCTGGTCACCATGGTGGTGCTGTTGCTGGTGGGCGGCCTCCTGGCGGTGATGGTCCGTATCGAGTTGATGGAGTCCACAGAGATATTCCTGGACACCAACAACTTCAACACCGCAATGAGCCTGCACGGAATCATCATGATCGCCGTGGCCGTGGCAGTGATCATGGGCGGCTTCGCCAACTATCTGGTGCCGTTGATGATCGGCGCCGACGACGTTGCCTTTCCCCGGATAAACGCGCTCAGCTTCTGGATCGTGCCGCCGGTGGCGGTGCTGCTGCTGGCCACGCCGCTCATGGGCGGGTTCGACTCTGGTTGGACGGCCTACCCGCCGCTAAGCGTGCTCAACGCCTCAGGGCAGTTGTTGTTCCTGCTGGCGTTTCTGACCTTTGGACTTTCATCGATCCTGGGCGGCATGAACTTCATCGCCACCATAATCACCCTCAGAGCACCGGGTATGACCTGGTCACGGCTGCCCATCTTCGTCTGGTCGGTATTGGCGGCCGCCATCATCAGTCTCACGGCCACCCAGTTCGTGGCCCTTGGGTTGGTGATGGTGATCTTGGACAGGGTGGCCGGGACAAGTTTCTTCAACCCCGCAGACGGCGGCGATCCGATCTTGTACGAGCACGTCTTCTGGTTCTATTCCCACCCAGCCGTCTACATCATGATCTTGCCGGCGTTCGGAGTGGCGTTGGAGGTGATAACCCACCTCGCCCGCAAGCCTCTGTTCGCCTACAAGTGGGTGGTGGGGTCATTCTTCGTGGTGACGACATTGAGCTTCTTGGTCTGGGCTCACCACCTTTTCACCAGCGGCATGGCGGAATATCTGCATCTGCCGTTCATGGTGATGACGGAACTGATATCCATCCCAACGGGGATGGTGTTCCTCGCGGGTCTGGGGACCATCTGGCAGGCCAGGATGTGGCTAACGACCCCGATGTTGTTCGCCCTGGGCTTCCTGTTCAACTTTGTGATCGCCGGTGTGACCGGGATATTCCTTGCGGACATCCCCACGGACATCCAACTTCAGGATACCTATTTCGTGGGGGCCCACTTCCACTACACCATGATGGGCGCCGAGATATTCGCGGTCTTGGGCGCGATCTACTTCTGGTTCCCCAAGATCACGGGCCGGATGTTCAACGACACGTTGGGCAAGGTCCACTTCTGGTGGTTGCTGGTGGCGTACAACGTGACATTCATACCCATGTTCTGGGCGGGGATCCACGGGATGAACCGGAGAAACCCGGTCTACCCGGCGGAACTGGACGATGTGAACGTCTTTATCAGCATCGCCGCCTTTGTGCTGGCTGGCAGCTTCGCCCTGTTCGCTGTGCACCTGGCCTTTGCCTGGATACGTGGCCCCAAGGCCGAGGCCAACCCCTGGCACGCGAGGACGCTGGAATGGCAAACATCTTCGCCGCCTCCCGAGCACAATTTCTTGGAGGAGCCGGAAGTCGTCGGCGATCCGTACGGATACGGTGAACCGGGCTCGGCCCACACCGCGGGGAATACCGGAGAGTCTCCCCAGCCCCAGGCGGGCGACTAGTTAGAAGACCGGCTAGCCGGTCAACGATGGAGGACATGCGTGGAACAGGAAAAACTTAAGTCCGCCCAAAAACTAGGACTGGCAGTTGCAGTGGCGCTGATTGTGTTGGCTGCCTTGGAATACGTCCTAGCGTCGGTGATGGACAGTGGGAACCTGCCCTGGATGTTGATCATGAACGTGATAGACGCGGCCCTGATAGTCTATTACTTCATGCATGTTGCCCACCTCTGGCGGGGAGGGCACGATTAATGGCAGCGGAATCGGCAGCAACGATTGGAACAACATCGAGGCCGGAATCGGCCGCCCAGCGCCGGCGTTCGCTGAACCGGATCGGCTTGTGGCTGTTCATACTCTCGGAGACCTTTTTGTTCTCGGGCCTGCTTTCCAGCAGGTTCTTCCTATCGGGATTGGACCGGTCTGATGACCTGGACCAAACCCTGGGGCTGGGCATCACATTCGTGCTCATATGGAGCAGTTTCACGGCCTACCGGGCTGAGACATACGCTTTCCATGGGCAGCAGAAAGAGTTCTCCCGGAACCTGGTTTTCACCATATTGCTGGGTGTTCTGTTCCTGGCTGGCGTTGGTTATGAGTGGGCCGAGGCGTTCAAACACTTCCCGCCCGGCACCGGCTTCGGGACATTGTTTTTCACGATGACCGGGGTCCACGCCTTTCACGTGCTCACGGGCCTGATCGCTCTGGCGGCGGTCTTCTGGGTGGGACGGCGAGGCCAATTCACTTCCGGCAACTCCTGGCCGGTCGAGGGGGCCGTCAAGTACTGGCACTTCGTGGACGTGGCCTGGGTGTTCATCTATCCAGCGCTATACCTGGTGAACTAACAGAGATCTGCCAGAGACGCCCATCAAAGGGGGCACTATGACGAACAAGACGGTGGTTGTCCTGGGTGGGGGCGTGGGCGGTTTGACCGTGGCCAACGAACTGCGCCGCCGGTTGAACAAGAAGCACAACGTGCTGGTTGTGGATAAGACCGGCACCCACGTCTTCTGGCCGTCTCTGCTCTGGCTGCAAGTGGGACTGCGAAAACCCCAGGTGATCACCAAGGAACTGGAGAAGCTGCTGAAAGGCGGGATCAAGGTGCTCCGCGGAAGAGTGACGTCTATCGACCCTGAAGCGATGCGGGTGGGGGTAGATGGAGAGATCATCGAAGCCGACCACCTGGTTGTTTCTCTGGGCGCTCGTCTGGCCCCGGAAAATGTGCCCGGGCTCGAGGCGGCAGGCCACAACCTTTATTCCATGCAGGGCTCCATCGCCGTGCGGGATTACTGCAGCAGGATGGGTCAGGAAAATCAGGGGACAAGGGTGGCCGTGCTGGTTGCCGGCATGCCGTTCAAATGTCCGGCCGCTCCCTACGAAGCCGCGATGTTGCTGGCCCACCATGCCCGGGAGAATCATCCCGGCAACCAGACGTCCATCAGCATATATTCCCCCGAGGCGGGACCCATGGGAGTTGCCGGGCCGGCAGCATCGGAGGGCGTAAAAGCGATGCTCGCTCAAAGCGGCATCGATTATTACCCCAAACACCAGATCAAGTCGGTGGACCCATCCTCCCGAATGATGGTGTTCGATGATGGCGTTGAGGAGTCGTATGATTTTCTCGCGTACGTCCCTCCCCATGTCGTCCCCGAAGTTGTGTGTGAGGCCGGTCTGGCGGAGGGTGGAGCCTGGATAAGCGTGGACCGGGAGTCCATGGAGACCAGGTTCCCTGAGGTTTTTGCCATCGGGGACAACACGTCCATTCCTTTGGAGATGGGCCTGCCGCTGCCCAAGGCCGGAGTCTTCGCCCATCGCCAAGCCCAGGCCGTGGCCAAGACCATAGCGGCAAGGATAAATGGGAAGGGAGGGAACGGCGCTTTCGACGGGCACGGAGCATGCTTCGTGGAGACTGGAGGCGGCAGGGCCGCGTTCGGCTCCGGTAATTTCTATGCGCTGCCGTCGCCGCAGGTCAGGTTTCACCAGCCCGGTCGAAAGTGGCACATGGCTAAGGTGCTGTTCGAGAAGCGTTGGATGAAGCGGTGGTTCTAGCTTTGAGGACGGTCAGACAGGATCGGACCGGCGGACCGGGCTGTGAAGCCCGAAGCCGGGGAGTTGGTGGAAGATGATGAATACAGAAACGGCGCAGATATTGGAGAAAATCTCAAACACGACGGACGGGGTATTCGCCGTGGATGGAGACCAACGGATCGTGCATTGGAATGCCGGCGCTGAGAGGATACTTGGGTATTCCTCCCAGGAGGTCCTTGGCCGTTTCTGTTACGACGTCATCCGAGGGTTCGACCAAGCCGCCAGGCAGGTCTGCTACCTGGGCTGCCCGGTGATCGACTGCGCGAAAGGCGGATCTCCGACGCCCGGGCAAGACGTTAAGGTCAAAACCAAGGACGGCGCATACCGGTGGCTGAGCGTGGTCCATACCTATTTCAACAATGAGAACCGTTTGGGCAGCAGCCAGCGATTGGCTGCGGTCGTGCACATCTTCAGGGACTGCACAGAGGGCATGGAAGCCAAGCACACATTAGAGCGCATCTCCCGAGAGGTCTCCGCTTACGGCAGCCCCGCCGAGACAAAGGAGCCTGAGGTCCACCATCAAGAGGAGCTTACCGACCGGGAGCGGCAGGTGGTCACCATGTTGGCCCAGGGTGAGGGCACCAGCGGCATCGCCAAGAAGTTGATGATCAGCAATGCCACGGCCCGGAACCACATCCAGAACATCCTGGTCAAACTGAACGTCCATACCCGCTTGGAAGCGGTGGCGTTCGTGCTGCGCAACCGGATCATCGACGGAGAATAGGACTTCTGAGGCAGTGGCATCATCGGAAATGATGAACCTGCATCTGTCGGACCGGTCTCTTTGGTTCTTACAATGGTCTCAGCACGGGTAGCGATATCCGTGACGCTGGGGGTTGTCATACATCTTGAGTGGCAGCGCCAGTCACACTTGAGACTGATAGGCGTCACTCATGGTTTGGAGAGCCAGTAAAGGTTTGGGTTAAGAAACCTTAGGGGAGGCCAGGTTTATGGGACACGTGATCTTTGGACGGGAAGAGAACGGGCGGCGCTGGGGCGGTAAGCTAAACTTCACCCTTGCCGAATGCGTGGCATCCACTGGGCTCCTGGTTATCGCCGTCGGTGTGACCATCGCGGTGGCAACCTCCTCCACCCTTGCCCTTGCTCCCGGCATCACCTACGCCGTCGCGCTGGGTATGGCTTACATGGTCTACCGGCATTATCTGAATGTCCGGCCAGGCGCGGTTGAGACGGCCAAGGCGGCCAAGAAGGAAACCGGCTTCAAGAGGGACGTGCATCCCCTCTTGGAAACCGGCTGGGAAGATGAGCTGGCCAAGGACAGACAGGAATGGATCGATATGCCAGCCTCGGCCTATTTCAAGGTTGTGGGCACCAGGGGGATCTGCCCCAGGGGCATCGTTGAGAACGACTTCCTGAAGATGTCCGCTGACGGCAAGATCACGCCGGGTATCTGTCCTGCGGCTGAGAAAGTCCTTCACATGGCAGCGGAAGACGACTCTGAAATCAGGGAATGGTGCTGCCCGGTCTACGACCACATGCTGGTCTTCAAGAAGCTAGACAAGGTTGTTTGAGGCTGTCTCCGTTGCCTTAACGACCTCGCTCTAGGACCTCGGAGGGACCTATCTCCCCCTCCCGATCGCCGGAAACCCGGTCATCCTAACCGGTACGGGTTTCCGGTGATGCATATGCACTACCGGAAATGATATAGGTGCATCTTTCTGCCCGATTCCCCTCTTCTTATAGTGTCGATATTAACCAGATTCAATCCTGTATTCCCAGGAGGTACGCCGTGAAGTTCGGACTGTTCTACTTGTTTAGCGATTTTGGAGACATACCCCAAGACCAGATATTCAACGAAGTTTTGGAGGAGATCGAATACGGCGAAGAATTAGGATTCGATTCGGTGTGGTTGCCGGAGCACCATTTCGCGGTTTACGGCATGCTGGGCAACCCGTTGACCATGGCTGCAGCCATATCGCAACGCACCCATCACATGAAGATCGGCACCGCCATCATGGTGCTTCCCTTCCAGCACCCCTTGCGGGTTGCAGAGGACGCTGCTCTGGTGGACGCGCTCAGCGGCGGCAGGCTGATGCTGGGCGTTGGCCGCGGTTACCAGCCGCCCGAGTTCAAGGGCTTTGGCGTGAACCAGGTGAATTCCCGGTCCATGTTCCTGGAGTCGTTCGAGATCCTAAAGCGGGCGCTTTCAGGCGAGAAGTTCGCCTACCAAGGCGCCCACTGGCAGATACAGGAACCTACCGAGATATTCCCCAAACCGCTCCAAAAGCCCCATCCGCCGTTCTACATGGCAGCGGTGAGCCCGTCCAGCTACGAATTTGCCGCGAAGTTTGGCATATCGCTGCTACGGTCACCCCAGTTCACCAATCTGGGAACGGTGGCGGAGGCCTTTGACGGCTACCGCGTCATGATGGCGGACCAGGGCTTTGATGCCGATGCCATGGACCAGCCTTTCTCCGTGAGGACGTTCGTGGCCCCCTCTGACGAGGAAGCCAAGGCGGAGACCAAGCATGTTGTTTGGTTCTATCACCTGTTGTCCACCCTACTGCCGGGCGCCCCCGGAAGACCCGCTCCCGAATCCGGGTATGAGAATTACCCGAGAGACCCGAGCGCGCTGTCTAAGATAACAACAGACGACGTGTGGGAGCGGGGAACGGCCTTCGGTTCGCCGGAGAGAGTCGTCACCCAGATGAAGCGCTATATGCACGACGCTGGAGCAACCAGCTTCCTGCACCAGATGCGCATCGGAGGCCTGGAGCACAAGAAGGTGATGCGCTCCATGGAGCTATTCGCCAAAGATGTGATGCCGGCCCTTCGCGAGGAAGAACTCAGGATGAAAGAGGCTGCCACTGTCGCCTAACGATCGGGTGGCGCAAAGCCTAGGTTAAAACAGACTGACAGCAGCCGCTGTCAGTCTGTTTTCTATTGCTGGATAATGTTTTTACTCGTAATATTTGGTTAAAATATAAAAATCTGATTAAAATAGTTTTAAATTCCGTTGACATAAGGGAGGCCCCCTAAGTAACGTCAAAGGACGTGAAGCGGTGGAAAAGGTCTTGGGGTTCTGAATCATCGGCTCCCGGGCTTTTTAAACACAACTCCGCTTGCAACGTAGGGGCCGCGTCCGGCCCGTTGCGCTGGCGCAGGGAATCTCCCTGCTCTGGAGGTTGATCATGGTAATTGAGAAAGACTTGGCGGAAAACGTGGCAGTTAAAGCCGCGGATGAAGAGTCCACCGAGCCCACCTGCAAGCACCATTGGGTCATCGAAGCGGCTAACGGACCTGTTAGCTGGGGCGAGTGCCAGATCTGCCACGAAGGCAAGGAGTTTCAGAACTCCATCACCGACGGCGACCGAGAATACTGAACGTCTGGGCTTCGGCCTGAACGGCGTTGACATAGAGTCAGGATCGGCTAACGTCCTGGCGCGGTAGTAGTCCGCGAAAAGAATCGGAGGGAGATGTGCGGTCCGGCCGGCTTCGGCAGGCCCGGTCCGACACTGGAGGTAGGGAAGATGCGAGTACTTTGGATCGGGTTCGGACAGGCGGGAGGCAAGATAGCCAATTCTCTGATGGGAATGAACCGCCGTCTATACAGCGCTATCGCCATCAACACCGAAGAGGCTGACCTCTCCGGACTGCGCTACATCCGCGATAAGGTCCTGATCGGCAAGTATGCGCTTAGGGGCCGGGGTGTCGGTTCGGACATCGACCTCGGAGCCAGCATCGCCGAGAAGTCTTTGGCCCAGATGATGGATTCCATAGACGCCATGGTGCGGAAACGTGACCCGGAAGTGATCTGGATCGCGGCCGGTCTCGGCGGCGGAACCGGCGCCGGGGGCAGCTTCGTCCTGGCCAACGAACTAAAGAAGGTCTACAAACACATCCCGGTCTACGGCATCGGAGTGGTGCCGTCGGTGTCGGGAATGCCCAACGACAAAGAGGCGCTGAACCTCTCGAACACGGTCAAGAGCTTCGAGCTTTGGAACCACTATTTCAACAACATCTTGCTGGTGGACAACCAGCAGTATGAGCAGACCCACGTCACCCGGGAATCCGTGGAGCGTATGTTCCAGAGGGTCAACGAAAGCCTGGCCCAGACTCTGACCACCATCATCACGGCCGGCGAGATTCGCCCTCCGCCCCAAGAGGTGTTCAGTTCTTCCGAGATCAAGGCGACCATGGGCCTTATCGGCGACGTCTCGACCATCGGTCATTGCTCACAAGAGATCCGGGTGAAGTCCCAGTTCTGGCGCGGGGGAATGGAGCCCGGCACCGGTGAACTGGAGGACATCATCGAGAGGAGCGTTGAAAAGAGCGCTCTCACCTTCCCGACCGACGTGTCGGGCGCCCGGTCGGCTTCGCTGATCGTTCACGGCAGGCCCGAGCATCTCTATACCCAAGCCATCTCAGCCGGCAAAGCCAAGCTGGAGGAGATGACCACGGTGAGCAAGGTGCGCTACGGGGACTATCCGGACCGCCGGACCAAGTACCTGTCTGCCATCACCATGGTCTCCGGGATCACCGACTTCTCCCGGTTGGACCAGATGCGGAAGCGGGTGCAGGAGTTGAACGGCTCCGTGCCATCGAACAACCACGCCGTCGACGAGAACGTGGTGGAGCCGGTGGTTATCTAGGCCGACAACAATCTTAGGATTCAAAAAGAGAAGGGCGGGGAGAACCCCGCCCTTCTCTTTTGCTGTGCACCTGCCCAAGAACTGTCATTCTGAGGAGCGTCGGAGGCCAACGAAGAATCCGCCAATCTTCAACTTCGCAGACCCTTCGCTTCGCTCAGGACCAATAACGGTAGCCTTTGACAGACTTAAAGAATCGCCACTGGGTTTACGGGGGAGCCAGTGCCTCCGACCACTCGTAGCGGGTTCACCGTCAGCATGAATTCGTAACGGTTCTCTTCAGCGCACGCCTCGGCCAGGGGCTGCAACAGGGCGTTGTCCAGCAGGCCGATACCGTAGGCGAAGATGGAGCCGTGGACCGACCACGCCAGGTCGTAGCCGTTGGGCGTGAAGTCCATCATGTCCCAGACCAGCAGGCAGCAGTCGGACTCGCGGATGAACTTTAGACAGGACGCGTGCAGTCCGGGCCTCTCGTTGGGGTCTCCGCCCCAGAGAACATTACCGTCTTCGTTCCACTTCTCGCGGCCGCTGTAGACGATGAGCGCGTCGCCCGGCTGCATGGTCACGCCCTGAGCGGCTGCGATGTCTTCCAACTCCCAACCGTGGACCGGGTTATCCATGGTCACGTATGGGACGCCCCGGAACTTGGGAACATCCAACAGCACTCCCCGGGTGATGATGCCCTCTTTCCAATGCTCAACGGACCCCCAAACAGCCCCGTCCATGGTGACGGTATCGTCGTGGGTCCGGCCGTTCCACATGCCGTTCTCGTCCCACACGTGGCAGAGAGCGTCCAGGTGAGTGGTGGCCGTGCCGTGGTAAGAGATGCCGTAGTAGTCTGCAGAGAACCCTGAAGTCTCGCTGCGGAACACCTTCTTCATGTAGTGGTGAGCGGGGGTGGGGTTGTTGGGGGCCGGAGTCTTGGGGAACTCACGGCTGAGGGAGACCGCCCGGCCCGACTTCACGGTCGCTGCGGCCGCAAGGCGCTTCTCCGGGGTGATCATATTCATGGCGCCCATCTGGTCATCGTTGCCCCAGCGGCCCCAGTTTCGGTCTTCTTTCAGGTACGCCAGGACTTCGGCTTTGGTAGGTACGCGGCGCTCCATGGTGCCCTCCAAATCATTTTTCTCAATCATGGCCGGGGTGGCCCGGCCCGCGCACACGATAGCAGAGCGTGCTTGGCGGCGCAATTAATTGGGAGTCTTGGGCGCCGCTGGAATCCTTAGTCAATAGCGGGGGTTTTACCCGTTCGTGGTGAGCCCCGTCGAACCATGAACGCGCAGCAGTCACGGTCCTTCGACAGGCTCAGGTTGAGCGGGAGACGGGGACCTCCGCGCTGGTTATCGCACGGATTCCTGTAGGCAAGTGAAGAAGCGGTCCATCATAGACCGGGCAAAGCTCTCGATCATGCGCTGGCCAACCCTGGCCAGCAGGCCCCCGGATGAGGAGTCGCTGTCCACGTCCACCGTGGTCTTGCCGCTGTTCTCGGTCAGCTTGATCTGCGACTCGCCCCGAACGAACCCAGATGGGCCGTTACCCTCCACGACCAGCTTGTAGTACTCGTAGGGTTGCAGGTCGACCATCTTAACCTTGGCGTCGAACTTACTGCGGATTGGGCCCATAGAGATCGTCACCGTGGCTGCATATTCGTCGTTCCCCAACGCATCCATCTTTTCACAGCCGGGGATGCAGGCACGAAGGGCCTCCGGGTCGGTGAGTATCTGCCACACCTTCTCCGGGGCAGCGTCGAATTCATAGGAGCCGGATAACTTCATCTATCGCCTCGTGATTTCGTTGCGGGCTGGGGCGCGCTAGAAGCGTTCGTCAGCCAGCATTAGCAGTTCCAATAATACCTGGGCGCCGTTGGCGCAGTCTTCCGGCGTCGAGTATTCTTCCATCGAGTGACTGATGCCATCAACGCTGGGCACGAAAATCATGGCTACTGGAGCGATGTTGGCCACTGCCTGGGCGTCGTGACCTGCACCGCTGGCTTGGGGCTCCCATTCGAACCCGCAGTTCTCCGCGGCTTCCGCCACCAGGGCCTGCATATCTTCTGTGATCGGCACTGATGTGGTGAACCTATGGCGGAGAACGTCAACGCTGACACCGTCGTTGGCTACTGCCTGGTCGGTCAGGCGCCGGAGTTCTTGCTCGGCGGCGGCCAGGGCTTCCATGTCGGTGTCCCGGAACTCCAGTCCGATGCTGGCGCTGCCAGGGATGACGTTCACGGCGTTCGGGACCGCTCTGATGGAGCCGACCGTCGATACCCGGCAGATCTCCTGTTCCGCTGCCATCTTCTGGATATCCAGTACCAGCTTGGAGGCGCTGACCAGGGCGTCGCGGCGGGTGGACATGGGGGTTGTGCCCGCATGGTTGGCCTTGCCCTCGATCTCGACCTCAAAGACGGCCCTTCCGGTGATTCCGGTGACCACGCCGATGGGCGTGCCGGACTGATACAGATAGGGGCCTTGTTCGATGTGAAGTTCGAAGTAGGCGGCCAGTTCGCCCGGCTTTCGGACGGCTTCGCTGATGCGGGACATGTCGCCGCCGATGTCAGCCAGGCACGGGCCAAGGCCGTGGCCGTCGTCGTCCACGGCATCGATGTCCTCTTGTTCCAGGAGGCCGGACATGGAGCGGCTGCCGACCAGCCACCTGTGGAAACGGGTGCCTTCTTCGTTGGTGAAGTTGATGACTTCCACGGGGTGTCTGGTCTGGTGACCCTGTTCCTTGAGGGTGCGCATGACTTCGATGGCCGCCATGACTCCGAGAGCGCCGTCGTACTTGCCTCCCTTGGGCACGGTGTCTGTGTGCGAGCCCAAAGCGATGGCCGGCAGGCTGTCGTCCGACCCGCTGGTGCGCCCGATGATATTTCCGGCGGTGTCGATACGGGTCTCAAGACCCGCTTCCCGCATCAGGTTGATACTGTACTCCCGCCCGGCGATGTCTTCGGGAGAGTACGCCACGCGGTCCATGCCGTCGGGGCTTTCGCCCAGGTGGCCTAGCTCCTGCAAGGTTTGGTTGAGCCGTGACTGGTTTATGGAATACCGGGGCATATCAAAGCCTCATTGCTTTCTTGATGTTTCAGCGCGCTCTTTGAATTCAGACAGTTTCTCTTCCAATAACTTCCGGTCCACGCCCAGTCTGACCGCGGATTCTAGGTCCCGATGGGCTCTGTTCTCGTCCTTGAGCAGCGCATAGGCAAAGGACCGGTTGGCGAAGGCGACGGCGAAACCAGGGTCCAACTTGATGGCCATGTCCAGGTCGGGGATGGCTAGCTCAGCATTGTTCATCTCTATGTGGACGTCCGCCCGGTTGTTGTAGGCCACCGAAAACTTCTGGTCGATGCGGATAGCTTGGTCAAAGTCGCTGATGGCGCGGTTCAGCCGTCCGGCCGCCCGGTGTGCGAAGCCGCGGCTGCTGTAGGCGTCGGCGAAGTTGGGATTGAGACGGACCGCTTCATTCAGGTCTTTCAAGGCCTGGCTGAAATTAGACAGGTTGGTATGGGCCAGGCCCCGGCTGCTGTAGGCAACAGCCAGCGTAGGGTTCAGGTGGAGGGCTTCGTCCAGGTCGGCGATGGCCTTTTCCGGCTGCCCCAGGTTCAGGTAGGTCGAGCCGCGGTTGCTGTAGGCCTGAGCGAGGGTCGGGTCCATATCGATGGCCTGGGTGTAGCGGGCGATGGCATCTTCCAGCCTGCCCTGACGCTGCATCCTCACCCCGGAGTCGTAGACCTTCTCAGCGTCGGACGAGGCTACAGACCCGGGCAGCGCCCAGCGCAACAACTTGGCCAATACCTGAAAGATGATGAAGATTCTCATGATTGATCAGCGGCGGGAGGTTATTCTACCTGTTCGCGCAACTCGGCGTTCCTGGTCTCCAGGCTGGCCCGGTCGGCGCCCAGAGACACGGCAGATTCAACATCGTTCTGGGCCTCCTCATGCCTTCCGGCCAGGGTATGCACCAAGCTGCGGTTCAGATAGGCCTCAAGGTATCTTGGGTTTGTGTCGATAGCTTTGTCGAAATCGACTATAGCCGACTCGCGTTGACCCATGGCCAACAACAACAGTCCCCGTTGGTAATAGATATGAGCCCCTTTGGCGTTTATCTTGGCGGCACGGTTGAGGTAATACATCGCCTTGGCAGGCTGCCCCCACCGGGCGTAGGTCATGCCCCAGTTGAAATAAAAGCCGCTGGAGACAGACTTCATTCCGCCGTAGAAAGCAGAAAGGAAGCGGAGAATCATCCGGAGTGACCTCTAAGCCGTCAGAGCCAGACTGGGCTGTTCGAGTGGCCAGTCTGCTATTGGCGCTTCAGAAATGTAACCCGGATTATACGCCTAAGGAGAAGAAGAGGTTTTTGCCACACCGATCTCCGCCATAGCCCGGTCCACTCCCAGAGCGACTGCCTGGTCAATATCGGCTTGCGATCGAGGTTCGTCGCCCACGTTGGCGTAGGCTGAGGCCCGCACCAGATACGCCTTGGCGTAAGTGGGGTCGAGCCCGATGACGGTGTCCGCGTCCGCTATGGCGGCGGAATGATCGCCCAGCGCGGAGTAGATGAGGGCCCGGTTGATCAGGGCGTTGAAGTTGCCGTCTTGTAGAGAGATGGCCTGGCTGTAGCTGTTGATGGCCTTTAGGTGCTGGCCCATATCCTCGTGAGCGATTCCCAGGTTGTACCAGGCGGGGACTGAAGCGGGATCGAGGGTGATGGCTTTTTCGAAGTCGGCCAACGCTTTTGTAAGCTCTCCGTTGGCATGGAAACTCACACCCCGGTTGGTATACAGGCTGCCGGAGGCAGGAGCCAGGCTCAAGGCGGTACCGTAGTCGGAGACAGCTTCATCATAGAGACCCAGATCGTCGTAGGCGGAGCCCCTATTCATGAAAGCGTTCAAAGACGTTGGGTCAGACTGGATGGCACGGCTAAAGTCCTGTACGGCTAGAGCCGGCAGCCCATTGGCGGCCAGCACCACCCCCCGGTTGATGTAGGCCGAAGTGGAATCGGGGTCCAACTCGACGGTGCGGTCCAGGTCTGCCATCGCCAGTTCAAGGTTCCCCTGGAGTAGATGCACCGAGGCGCGATTGGTGTAGGCTGACGTGTTATCCGGGTCGAGATCGATCGCCCTGTCATAGTCCGATAAAGCTAGGTCGGCATCTCCGGCGCGGCCGTGGACCATGCCGCGGTTGACGTAGGCGGGGGAGAACTCATCGTCCAGCTCGACAGCCCGGTCCAGGCTGGCCCGAGCTTCTTCCGCTCTTCCCAGGCTCAGCAGAACCAGTCCTAGCTGGCTGTGTGAGAACGCCGACTTTTCATCCAGGCCCAGTGATCGCTCAAGGTCGTTGAGGGCGTTCTCAAAGTCGCCGGTCTGCAGATAGATACTGCCGCGGCTGGTGTAGGCGGCCGCCAGCTCCGGGGATAATTCGATGGCCCGTGTGAAGTCTTTGATCGCCGAAACCAGGCTGCCGGTCTGCTGCTCCGCCAGAGCGCGGTTGTAGAAGGCGGGCGCCATAGAGCTGTCGAGGAATAGAGCGGAGTCGAACTCGGCGATGGCTTCCTCGAATCTCTCTTCTTCCATCAAAACCACACCGGCGGCGAACCGGTCTTCCGCATCGCTCGGCCCGATGCAGGCTGTGAGCACAAGAGTCACCACGGCCGCCATCAAAAGAACGGCGGATGCGAACGAGACTTTGAGCGAGGGTTTTGAAACGCCGGAGACCAACTCTTATTTCCCGTTGATCGCCGCTGTTTGATCAGTGGTAGTCATTACTACCAGCAAACACCAGGAAGCAGGCTTCAGTAAAGCCGCGCTGCCCAGCGGGACCGGTGGTGGATGGGGATTCTTCGTATCAGGAACCACCGTGGGTCCGAACTTGTCATGGCTTGGATTCCGAGTGCGTCAACCGCCTGTCTTGCCGGTTGTGGCCTTCGGTATATAATGGGGCGCACAAACGGGGATTCGGTACAGAAAGAGCGATAAAACGGAGGTAAAAGATGGGCGCAACAGAGACCATCGCCAAGTGGATCGTCGACACGAACTATGAGGACATTCCACCCGACGCCATCCGCGTCGCCAATGAATCTTGCTTCGACCTTTTAGGGGTCATCCTGGCAGGCTCACAGCAGCCTGTGGGTGAGATCATCCAGAAGTATACGAGCAGCCAGGGCGCCGCTCCCGAGTCCACGGTCCTGGCCGGCGGATTCCAGAGCACCCAGGCCAACGCAGCGCTGGCCAACGGCACCATGGGCCACGCACTAGACTTCGACGACTTCGGCGGTTTTGGCCATCCCACCGTCGCCATATTCCCGGCCCTGCTGGCCATCGGCGAGCATACCGGCGCCACCGGCCGCGATCTGCTTGAGGCCTACGTTGTCGGCTGCGAGATCGGTCTGGCTCTGCAGCACGAGACCAAGTACAAGCAGATGGACAAAGGCTTCCACAGCACCGCGGTTATCGGCCGGCTGGCTTGCACAGCCGCCTGCGCCAAACTACTGAAGCTGGACGAGCACCAGACCATCATGGCCTTGGGCATGGCTGGTTCCATGTCTTCCGGTCTCATCCACAACTTCGGCACCATGACCAAGCCCCTCCACGCCGGCCTGGTTGGCCGCGACGGCGTCACGGCCGCTCAGTTGGCCCAGATGGGACTGACGGCCGGCGACCAGGTTATCGAGCATCCCTTCGGTTTCGCCAACGTGGTCCTGGGCGAAGGCATCTACGACCTGGACAACATGGCCGACAACATGGGCAAACCCTTCCGCACGCAGGACGCTCTGATGATCAAGAAATATCCCTGCTGCGGCGGCAATCACGCCATGCTGGACAGCCTGTTCAGCCTGATGCGGGACAACGACTTCACCTATGACGATGTTGCCGACGCTGAGATCGACCAGTCCTACTTCTCCGTGGTCATGCTCTACCAAGAGCCTGATGACGAATTGAAGGGCAAATTCAGCGCCAAGTACAACGTGGCAGCGGCCTTGGTGGATGGTGAGGTCGGCATCGACACCTTCACCGAAGAGAAGATAGCCGATCATAACGACAACAACACCATGGATAAGGTCCGGACGCGGGTCATGGCCAAGTCTGAGGAGCTGCTGACAGAGTCCGCTGACGGACTCAAGGTCAAGATCACCCTCAAAGACGGCCGGGTGTTTGAGCACACCACCGCCAGGGCCGAGATCCTGGGCAGTCAGCAGAACCCCTGGGGCTTCGACGCCATCAAGGAGAAATTCCAGGACAACGTCTCCCGGGTCCTCTCGGCTGACGGCACAGCCAAGGCCATCGAGACTTGGGAGAGCATTCCGGACATGACGGACATCGCCACCGCTATACGCAGCACCCTGGTGGCGGAGAACGCTTAATCAACTCCGGGGATAGTCAGGCGAAGATCGGCGGTCAACGAGAGACATCCTCTCGTTGACCGTTTCGGTTCAGGCAGATAAGGCTCCGGCAGATATGTGAACCCGATTTCTGACAGAGGCATCTAAGTCCCTCATTCAGATCTGAGATTTAGATTTTTGGAGGATTACCATGGCTTCAGGACCGAACCCTATCGAGGTCTACCAAGGCGCTGCCCAGGCGATCATCCCAGTTTTCGGTGGCGTGAACTCTGGCCAGCTAACGTCCAGCACTCCTTGTTCCGAATGGACGGTGAAGAACCTACTCAACCACAACATCAACGTACAGACGTTCTTGCACTCCACACTTACTGGAGGGTCGATGACTCCTGGTGAGATGTTTCAGGTCGATGGCGACCTGCCTTTCCAGGGGGCGGAGGCCGCGTTGAAGTCGATCACAGAAGAGGTGATTTCTGCTGCCAACGGCATGGACCTTTCGACCGTGCTGGCCACTCCGTTCGGTGAGATGCCGGCCGGGCACTTCATTATGATTCCCATGTTGGACTTGGTGATCCACCGCTGGGACCTAGCCAGCGCCACCGGCCAGGACAATGCCATCGACAGTGGTTTGGCCGAGATCTGCATCGGGGTTCTCAGCCCCGAGGCTTTGGAAGGTGGCCGGCAGATGGGCGCCTTCGGCCCCGAGGTTGTGATTCCTTCAACCGGCAGCGTTCAGGACCGGCTGCTGGGTTCCACCGGCCGCACCCCGTAGTTTCCGGTTCCCACACAGAATAGAAAAGGCCCCGCCCTCTCTTGAGAGGGCGGGGCCTTTCTCGTTTCGTCTGCCGGCGCCGACATTGGTTGACTACTGGACGTTAACCGAGTCTCCCACCTTGATGCTGCCGCCGCTAATGACCTTGGCGAGCATGCCGCGCTTGCCTTGGAGTTCGTCTTTGAGGCCCATGCGGATGGCATCCATCTTGCCGCAGGCTTCGCAGTCGCCCACAGCTTCCAGGGTGATGCCATCGCCGATGGTGAACACCTGGCCGGGCTTCACCGCGGCAACGTTCATGCCGGTGACGGTGATGTTTTCCTTAACTTGGCCCGGCGCCAGCCCTGCTCCGTCCAATATCTCTTTGTCTACGAACAGCACCTGGCGTGTGTTGCCTTCGTAGGCGCTGCGGTCACCCTCCAGGCCCAGCCCCGAGATTGCGGTAGCTTCCTGGACCGGGTCTGAAGGAGTCCCCTTGACCCGGGCGATGTGCAGGTTGGTGATTGTTCCTTGCGGCATGTCGGTGTCTCCTTACTCGGTGTCTCTCCGCGGTGTCTCTCCTCGGTGTCTCTCTACGATGAAAGACCGGGTTTCAGCCAAAGGTCTTCGGTCTGATTGAGGGATATTCTACAGCATTACCAGTCCGTAATCAGTCTCTAGCCCGAAGTACATCCTGCCAAAGGTTTCATAACGGCTTTCCGTATAGAACCGGTGCTGCCTGGCCACCTGGATATCCCGGAAACAGCGCTCGATAGGGTTGCCGCTGTAGATGCCGGTGGTCCCGGCGAGCGAGTGCATGCGTTCCACCACTCGGACGGAACTCTCGGACGCATTGGTCGCTGCCAGCAAGAAGTCGGCCCGCTGCGGTGTCGTTACCTCCTGTCCGGACACCACCCACTGCCAGACATCGTCCAGTGTCTGGTGCAGCAACGCCCGGGCTGCCCGAAGGGATGCCTCAGCCTGGCCGACCTGGCTCTGGACAGAGGGATTCAACCACAGGGCTGCGCTGCCCCCAGTAGCGGTCTTGCCCTTGGCCAACGCGGCAGCTTCCTCTATCGCTACCTGGGCGATACCCAGCATCACCGATGTTAGAGCCGCGGTGACCATCCCTATGAAGGTGAACCGGTAGAGCGGCCCTTGGAACTTCTCGCCAAGTGTGAATTCAGGGGTGAAAGGGAACGTGCGATAAGTGGGTACGAAGGCGCCGTCAACCTGGATATCGTCGCTGCCGGTGGCCCGCATACCCAGCACATCCCAAGTGTCCAATATCTGGCAGTCTTCGCTTGAGATGTAGGCCCAGATCGGGTTGGGCGGCGCTGCGCCGTCATCCACCTGGCAGGCGACGGCGATCCACTTGGCGTGATGGCAGTTGCTGGCGAAGCGTCCGGGGCCGGAGATGTGAAATCCGCCCTCCACCGGCTCTGCCTTCATGGGAGGAGTGATGGACGCCGCGAACAGCGCCCGCGGGTCTTTGCCCAACAGGTCCAACGACCCTTCATCGGGCAGTCTGGAACAGAAGAACGCCCATAGCTGAGGGTTGGTGAGGGTCCATGCCGCTGCCGGGTCGAATCTGGTGACCTCTTCAATGACCTTGGCGTAGGAGACCGGGTCCGTCTCCAGACCGCCCAATGATTTGGGAGACAGCATGGTGAGCAGGCCGGAGTCTGACAGAGCGTCGAACGACTCCTGGGGCAGACGGCGCAGCCGCTCGCCCTCGGCCACATTCGCTTTCAGCAGCGGGCCGATCTTGCCGGCGCACTCAAGCAAACTGGTGTCGATAACTGTCTTCATGTAGCCACTCTCCGGGGCATTTGCCGGCCCTAGGCCCGTCTGCGGAGGGCCTTCCCTCGTGCGTGTGGTATGCTTCGCGGAGTGTACTGATGAGGGCCATCCTAATCAAGTGCCGAGCCTGACCGCCGGCCGATTTTCGAGCATCAGGAATGGACTTCAGTACGAGCCGAAATGAAGTTTCCTACAGGTGAGAACCATGGCCTATGAATTCATCCAGACCGAGAACCGTGAGGGAGTATTCATCATTACGATGCATGACCCTCCCACCAGGAACGCCCTTGGCCCTCAGATGGCCGACGAGATCATGGAATGCCTGGACCTTTTTGAGGACGACCCGGCGGCCAGGGTGCTCTTGCTCACCGGCACGGAGCCGTCTTTCTGCTCCGGCGCCAACGTCAGAGGGTTCAACCAGCGCATCCAGGACCGGGAGGCCGGATCGGTAGATGCCGAGGTTGAAGCGCTGCCCTGGGGCAAGATGGAGAGTCAATACGCCAGCAGAGGCCAGAAGGTTGCCTTGGGCGGACAGGCCAGCCGCATCCCCCTCAGGATCCACAAGCTGCAGAAGCCGTCCATCGCCGCGGTCAACGGGCACGCCATCGGCGTCGGCATGGGCGTGGCCCTCGCCTGCGACATCCGCTACACCTCCGAGAAAGCGGTTTTCTCCGAAGCCTTCGCCAGGATGGGGCTGATACCTGGAGATGGAAGCTGCTGGCAGCTGCCGCGGCTTATCGGCATGAGTAATACGCTGCTGCTCCAATACACCGGCGACCGGATCGACGGCCCTGAAGCCTACCGGTTGGGCATAGCCAGCAAGCTTTTGCCCGACGACGAGTTGCTCGACGCCTCGCTGGAGCTGGCTTCTAGGCTGGCCAAGGGCGCGACCCAGTCCCACGCATTGATCAAATACCTGGTGCACAAGAGCCTGTCCATGGATTTTGAAGATGCATTGGACCTAGCCCACGTTGCCCAGGAACAGGTGCGGAAGACCGAGGACCATAAAGAGGCGGTGCAGGCGTTCTTGGAGAAGCGCCCGGCCAATCTGAAGGGGCGGTAGGGGGAAAAGGCTTGGTTCAGACCGCTGACGATTTGTTAACAGCAGCCGCGGACCTGGCGGTAACCATATCGGGATACTCGGAAGAGATCGATCAACTGCGGCGATTACCCGAACCCTTGGCCCGGCAACTCAAAGAGGCCGGGTTTTTCAGGATGCTGTTGGGAGCGGAGTTCGGGGGCCTTGAGGTTGACCCGATAACGGCGGCGCGGGCTGTGGAGACCATATCAAGGGCCAACCCCTCGACCGGTTGGGTTGTGATGATCCTGGCGGCGACAGCTTATTGGGTATCATCCCAGCTCTCCGACGATTCCGCCAAAGAGATTTTCCTATCTGGTCCTGAGGTGTCCTTGGCCGGGACTTTGGTCCCCGCCGGCAAGGCGGTAAGGGCCGAAGGCGGTTGGTTGCTGAGTGGCCGTTGGCCTTTTGCCAGCGGCTGTATGCACGCCGACTGGATGGGCTCTGGCAGCTTCTTGCACGAGGGCGATGTGCTCGTGCGAAAAGAGGACGGCAGCCCTGAGATGCGGCTGTTTCTGAGTCCGGTCTCAGAATGTGAGATTCTGGAGAACTGGGACACCACCGGCCTCCGAGGGACCGGCAGTCACGACTACATCCTAGACCAGGTGTTCGTGCCAGAGAAGTTCGTGATTCGCCATCCATTGCAGGGCAGCCAGTTGCGGCCGGGGGCCCACTATGCGTATCCGGCAGTGGCAACGCCGATGATGGCAGCGGTCTCCATGGGCGCAGCCCAAGCGGCCGTTGACGGTCTGATCACATTGCTCAATGAAAAGAAGGACAGCCGCAGCGGACAGCCCGTATCAGAAGACTCGGACAAGCAGGTTTCCTTGGGATCGGCCGTGGCTCTGGTTGAAGCGGCAAGGAGTTATCTCTATGAGGTTTTCGAGGAAGTTTGGCAGGCGGTAAACCAAGATGGGGTTTTGTCACACCGATTGAGAGGACGATTCCGCATCGCGTCCACCAACGCCGTAATATCGTCGGTGAGAGCAGTTGACGAGGTCTACTCCGCCGGTGGAGCTACTTCCATCTACCGGTCGTCCAACTTGGAACGGTTGTTCCGGGATGTGCACACCGCCGCCGCCCATGCGTTCATGCGGCCGGGAACGATGGCTGATGGCGGCCAGCTGCTGCTGGGGCTTGAGCCACCATTGCATATCTTCTGACGCGGCAGCCGGAGATAGCGGAGGAACGATGGGCACTATCTCCGGCAAGACTAGAGGCCCGAAAAGGGCATGATCTGCCTGCCGGTGAATCTCAGGGCAAGGTTGACTTAGGGCAAGGTTGAAAGAAGGGTCTGAGATAGCCGGCAGGCGCCTTAAATCAGGCGGCGTGGGCCAACTCTTTGCCCTCGGCCTTGGCCAGTGCCCATTCCCTGGCTTTTTCCGGGGCGTCCGGCCCGTACCAGACCTCTGTGAAACGGGCGATGGAGTCGCCTTCCAAGACGGGCCCGGTCAGCCAGCGGACATTCCCTTTGTGCTCAGACTTGAATACGCCGTAACCGATCACTTCTCTCTTCATAACGTCATCTCCTGATTACCCATCTTCGAGTAGCGTATCCGGCAGCGATGACGCAAACGTGATGATTCACTCTAGCGTTGTCATGAAGACGTGAACCTGCGTGAGGCTGGCATCCAACCGTGGTTGAGAAATTTGAAATACTTGAAAAGAGCAGCTGACGCTAGTGGTCAGGCATATCTAACCGAACCTAAAAGTGCCCGACAGGGCCTATTGACTCTGGTCGTGGGCAGGCATATAATCTAACTTCGCACAGGAGAATGGCGTCTCGCTTAATGATGATCCTTTTCTGAAATAAGCTGAACTAATGGGATACCTGGACGGCGGTTCGGGGGAAACCCCTGGCCGTCGTTTCTTGTGTGTGGCACCTTAACAAGAGAATAAGAAACTGCAATTAGTCCTGCGTAACAACGTAGTAAGTACGTAGCGTAGCAATACGCGCCGTATGGATACGTTCACGAATCGTAGAAAATACGTTGCGTAGCAATACGTGACAAAGATATACGCTCGAAAGAAAGATGCCCGCACAAGGTATGAAGTTCCTTGCGTGGGTCAAGTTATTAAGGGCTTACGGTGGATGCCTTGGGACCAAGAGCCGATGAAGGGCGCGGCAAGGCTGCGTTAAGCCTCGATGAGCCGTCTAGCGGGCATAGTCGGGGATACCCGAATGGGGAAACCTTATCCGGTGTTGAGTCGGATAATCCTTCCTGTATGGGAAGGAGGGCAAGTGGGGGAACTGAAACATCTAAGTACCCCGAGGAAAATAAATCAACCGAGATTCCCTCAGTAGTGGCGAACGAACGGGGATCAGCCTAAACCAGTATGACTTAGTGGTGTAAGGACCTATGTCGTATTGGGGTTGCAGGGATTGCCTAGAGCCCCCTTATGAGGCTCAAAGGAGTTACAAATCTTATTTCTAGTCGAAGGATCCTGGGAAGGACCGCCATAGAGGGTGACAGCCCCGTAGGCGAAAGGGATAAGACTCCTGGCGTATTACCTAAGTACCACGGGGCACGGGAAACCTTGTGGGAATCTGGGGGGACCACCCTCCAAGGCTAAATACTCTTGGTCACCGATAGCGTACCAGTACCGTGAGGGAAAGGTGAAAAGAACCCCTAGCGGGGAGTGAAATAGATCTGAAACCGTAAGCCTACAGAAGGTCGTAGTCCTTCTTCGGAAGGATGGCGGCGTGCCTATTGAAGAATGATCCGGGGACTTACTGTATGGAGCGAGGTTAAGGAACTGTAGTTCCGGAGCCGAAGCGAAAGCGAGTCTGAATAGGGCGCCAAGTTCCATGTAGTAGACTCGAAACCGAGTGAGCTACCCATGGCCAGGTTGAAGGTCCGGTAACACGGACTGGAGGACCGAACTCGTGGCTAGTACAAAAGCTTGGGATGAGCTGTGGGTAGAGGTGAAATGCCAATCGAACTCGGAAATAGCTAGTTCTCCTCGAAATGCATTTAGGTGCAGCCTCGATCTATAGGTGAACGGAGGTAGGGCACTGAATGGGCTAGGGGGCGTGAGCTTACCAAACCCAATCAAACCACCAATGCCGTTTATCCGTTAATCGGGAGTGAGACCGGCACAGATAAGTGCGTCGGTCGAAAGGGAAACAGCCCAGACCACCGGCTAAGGCCCCTAAGAATTGACTAAGTGGCAAAGGAAGTTAGGTTCCCCAAACAACCAGGAGGTTGGCTTAGAAGCAGCCATCCTTTAAAGAGTGCGTAATAGCCCACTGGTCGAGGGATCTGGCGCCGAAAATGTAACGGGGCTTAAGTCAATCGCCGAAGCCGTGGATGTATAGGTACAAGGACGAAATCTTCACAACTCAAGGCGGACCCAATGGTAGAAGTCATTCCCTTCGGGGTTTGACGGAAGCCTGCGGTGAAACCGGCGGGCGTGAAGCCGGACTCTTTGGTTATTACCTATATGTGGTAGAGGAGCGTTCCTCGGGCGGTGAAGGTTAACCGTGAGGTTAGCTGGAGCGCGGGGAAGTGAGAATCCCGGAATGAGTAGCGTAAACTAGGGTGAAAATCCCTGGCGCCGAAAGCCCAAGGTTTCCTACGCAATGCTTGTCAGCGTAGGGTTAGTCGGTCCTAAGCCGTAGGCAAGAGCCGAAGGCGATGGACAGCAGGTTAATATTCCTGCACTGCCGTATTTTCGCTTAAAACCAAGGAGGGATGCAGGAGGGTAGGTAGAGCATGCCTATTGGACATGGTGTGTCCTCTTTCGTAGGCGAGTCGGGGCAGGTAAATCCACTCCGACGTTAAGCTGAGGATTGAGGGAATCGAAGCCTTCGGGCTTACGAAACTCTGCTGACCCCATACTGACGAGAAAAGCTTCGTGGTTATGGGAATATGGCAACCGTACCGCAAACCGCCACTGGTGGGCTAGGATAAAAGTCCTAAGGCGTTCGAGCGAACCTTCGTTAAGGAACTAGACAAAAGAGCCCTGTAACTTTGGGAGAAAGGGCCCCCCGGGGGGTGTAACCACTTGCTGGTGAAGCCTTTTGGGGGCGCAGATAAGAAGGCCGGGCGACTGTTTAACAAAAACACAGGTCTGTGCTAAGGGGAAACCCTACGTATACAGGCTGACGCCTGCCCAGTGCCGGAAGGTTAAGGGGAGGGGTGAGAGCCTCGAACTGAAGCCCCGGTGAACGGCGGCCGTAACTCTAACGGTCAAACCGAGCATCGGTGAGGACCGGTGGATCCGTCCACTGGCTCGAACCGGTGGCTTAAGGCCGTTATAAAATCTGGCTATATGCTGGAAACTCCGAGTATCCGGCGCTACCGGCTGGTTTAATCTGAACCAGCAGGTAACAATGCGTCCGGTGCGGACAATCAGCAGGAAAGACCTTGGAGAAGAAGCTCCGGTCCGTCCAAGGGCCGAAGTAGACCTTCAAGGAATCCTCAGAGACCATACGCCAGACCCCTGTCGGAACCAGTGGGAAGATATGGTCCGATCTATGTGGCGACATATAGAGGCCGGCAGAAATGACCGGCCCCGTCAGGCTTAACTCAAATACTCCGGTATGCGGACCAAGCTTGATGAGTAACAAATTGCCTAAGGTAGCGAAGTCCCTTGTCGGGTAAGTTCCGACCCGCATGAATGGTTGAACGACTTGGCCATTGTCTCGACGAAGGGCTCGGTGAAATTACGGTGCCCGTGAAGACGCGGGCGACCTGCGGCAGGACAAAAAGACCCCGTGGAGCTTTACTGTAGCCTGGTATTGGTCTGGGAACTGTCATGTGTAGGATAGGTGGGAGACTTTGAAGTCGCGACGCCAGTCGTGATGGAGTCATCCTTGAAATACCACCCTTGGCTGTTTTTGGTTCTAACCTCAGCAAAACTGGGGGACAGTGCCTGGTGGGCAGTTTAACTGGGGCGGTTGCCTCCGAAAAGGTAACGGAGGCGTCCAAAGGTTCCCTCAGGACGGATGGAAATCGTCCTTAGAACGCATTGGCATAAGGGAGCTTGACTGCAAGACCTACAAGTCGAGCAGGGACGAAAGTCGGGCAAAGTGATCCTACGGCACCGTGTGGAAGGGCCGTGGCTTAACGGATAAAAGCTACCCCGGGGATAACAGGCTTATC
>CAYXDE010000016.1:0-54127 GCA_964463525.1 uncultured Dehalococcoidia bacterium
CCCCCCCGCCCCCCCCCCGCCTCAGAACTGTTGCGATTCAGCCAAGAGTTTGGCTTGACCCAGTGTCGGATTCCATCGAGGCGAGCTCCATGACCCGCGAAATACAACTGGGCCGTGAAAGCGGTTCCCATCGCAATCATCGTCAACAACAGGACAGCAAACTCATATGTTGTATAAAACCAATTCCAACCACCTTCGAAAGAAGCGATGACCAATTCACCTGTGAAGAATGCGATGGCGACCCCTCCGACCATCCATCCGCCAGTCCGGTGCCATCGCTTTGTAACGAGATAAACGGCAAGCCACCAAACACTGGAAATCACCCCGCCAGCAAATAGAACGGCAGATCCCTCAATTCCGGTAAGTGGTTGTTCGGCTGACACCTGACAGCGCAAGCGAAGGCAGTCTGATGGAGAGAACGCTGAGATCTCGACGCCGACCCAATCCCCGACGATGGAATGACCGCCTTCATGGCTGAAACCGCTGGAAATGAAGGCGAGATATAGCCCTACAACAACGGCCAGTATTTTCACTGCCAGCAAATGAAACCGCTCTTTCTAAAAATGAATCTGCGCCCCGGCATTCTCCGGACAGACAGATCAGCGCAGGTCCTTTCATAATCTAGTGGAGTTGCTAATGGAGTTGAATGCATCTTGTCGATAAATACAACCCACTACCCAACCCCCAAACTTCCTCTCTACACCCCCGCGTCATCCAGCAAGACCCCGGGCCGAGTGCCGTCCGCCGCCGGAACCGGGTTTGGTAGGTCAAAGCAAACAGGCCGCCCTCGCAGGCGGCCTGCTCTTTTCCCGTGATCAGGAGCTTCCCTCCCCCGGAAACGCTTACTCCTTGTGCAGGTCCGCGGGGTCTAGGATTCGGAAGCCGATGCCTACCGTGACCTGGAAGTGTTCTATGGCTCCGTCTTTGATGTTGCCTCGGATCTCTTTAACCTGGAACCAGTCCAGGTTGCGGATGGTCTCTCCGGCCCTGGCGATGGCGGCCTCGATGGCCGGTTGGACTCCTTGGGGCGACGATCCCACCAGTTCAATAACCTTGTAGGTGTGGGCTGATGTCATGGCGGTCCTCCTCTCGTCTAGTCTTGCGCAGGTCCTTTGGAAAGGACTTGGATATGGGTCACGCAGCAGGCAATGAAGAAAGTCCGTGACCGTTTCAACCTAGACTACTCTTCGACAGGCGCGAGATGTAGAGTCCCCTGGCCCTTTCCCGCCGGGACATTCGGCATCCGCAACGACCGGACCCTTACCCTGCCAGCAAGACCTCTTCAGTGCAAACACGAGTCACCCAACCCGACATCCAGGCTGAGTGGCGGCCTCCGCCGCCGGCCACTATGACAACTATGTCGTCGGGTGAGGAACAGATGGGGACCAGGGTGTCGGGGTTGGTCTGGTCGATCCAGTTGGGCCAGACGCGGTTGCCGTAGTGGGCCAGGTCCTTCAGTTGGTGGACGGGCATGCGGGCGTTGGCGTAGATGTACTCCTGGACATCAGCTTTCGATAGGCCCGACTTGGCGGCCTCGGCGGCGTGCTCAGGGCAGAGCACCAGCACGATCTGGGAGCGGGTGCCCAGGTGGTAGTAGCCGGGGATGCCGATGCCGCGCATATTGCCGGCGATGGTCCGCAGCACCTCGATGCCCGTTCCCACCGTGCTTTCCATGACGTTGTAGACGCCCAGGATGGCGGCGATGGTCACGGTGCTGGCAGACGGGTCGTAACCCAGCTCCACGTGGCGCGGCTCCCACGGACTTAGTTCCTCGTTCTCGCTGAAACAGAAGCTGTAGCGGTAGGGAGTGGACAGAGTGGCCTTGTCCATGTCGCCGGGTATCAGATCTCCAAGGTTGCGGACGGCCAGCCGCAGCGCCCGGCCGATGGCGGCGTTGGCCCGGAAGCCAGGCCCGAAGCAGGCGGCGTCGCCGTTGATGTTCAGTTCCTTGGCGATGGGACCG
The DNA here is from genome assembly GCA_964463525.1 of uncultured Dehalococcoidia bacterium. Classification (GTDB taxonomy): domain Bacteria; phylum Chloroflexota; class Dehalococcoidia; order Lucifugimonadales; family UBA3495; genus UBA9611. Next base: position 1,964 of record CAYXDE010000016.1, read on the forward strand.
TTGACGATCAGCACCTGGCCCGCGCCGCCCGTGGTGACGGCGTTGCCCGCCAGGTTGAACTCGTCCCGAAGCGCTGCCTTCATGGCCGCCACCACGACTGGGAAGTGCGCGGGCAGGCAGCCGGCCAGCACGGCGTTCACCGCCAGCTTCTCTAGAGTCACGTTGGAGTTGCCGGGCTGGATGCGCCCCAAGGAGTCCTGCGGCTGCCCTCCGTAGCCGGACAGCATCTCGCGGACCAGGGGCTCGGTGGGGGCAACGACTGGCAGGCCGTCGGTCCAGCCCTGCTCCCAGAGGTAGTCTTGGACGGCGCGCTGGGAGTCGGGGATGGTGATTCGGCTGGACTGCAGGGCGTCTGGGTTTTCTGGCATTATCGGGTTACTCCGGTTCGTCCGTTGTTTACGTAAGTCAGCCGGCAGAGGGCAATGGTTGGACCTGGGGACAAGGGTGGCCCCCACCCTAACCCTCCCCCACGCCTGGGGGAGGGGATATCAATCGTCATTCCGGCGAAAGCCGGAATCCAGGGAAACCAGTCAGCCATTCCCGGTGAATTTCGCCGAGCCACTTCTCTGCCGCAAATCATGGTCCTTCGACAGGCTCAGGATGAGCGGGCTGGGCAAGGGTTCCATGCCGAGATTTTCAGTCTGATACCCGGAACGGGTTGCCTGGATCCCGGCCTTCGCCGGGATGACGGAGGTAGTCCCCTCTCCCGCGCATGGGAGAGGGTAACGGTGAGGACGGCGATGGCCAGCTAGCCCACTTTTTCAAGGGGGGCGAAGCTGAGTAGGAGGCGTTTATGGCCTACGCCGCCGGCGAACTCGATGGTGACTTCGGTGTCGGAGGCCGTTACGTCCAGACCGGTGACGACCCCCTCTCCGAAGGCGTTATGGCGAACGGAGTCTCCAACTTGCAATGTGGGCCGGGCGGTGGCCGGCTGGTCCCGGTTGATGACCGGGGTGGGGGCCTGCCAGTCGTTCCAGGACGGGCGCTTGGTCCGGAAGCCCTCGCCCGGTTTGTCCATGCCGCCGTTGCTCTGGCTGTCGCCCGATGTGATGAGTTCCACTGGGATGTCGCGGAGGAACCGGGAGGCCTCGCCGGGCCGGGTGGCGCCGAAGATGGACCGGCGGAAGGCGCGCGTCAGGTAGAGCCGTTTCTCGGCGCGGGTCATGCCCACGTAACAGAGCCGCCTTTCCTCTTCCAGTTGGTCTTCGTCGTCCAGGGACCGGCTGTGGGGAAGCAGGCCCTCTTCCATGCCCACCATGAACACCACCGGGAACTCCAGCCCCTTGGCCTGGTGCAGAGTGATCAACGTGATGGAGTCATCGGCGTCCTCGTAGCTGTCCACGTCGGCCACTAAGGCCAGGCGTTCCAGCAGTGTGGCCAGGCCATCGGGGGGCTTCTCGGCGTTGAACTCCTGGGCCGTGTTGCGGAGCTCCATGATGTTTTCCCAGCGTTCCTGGGGGCGGTCTTCGCCGTTCTGGATGAAGGTGCGGAAGCCGGTGTCCTCGACCACCCGGTCCACCAGGTCCACCACGGGCGCCTGCTTGCTAAGCTCGATCAGCTTCTCCATCATCACGGCAAAGTCGGCCAGTGACGTGGCGGCCTTCTTGGTGATGGCCACCGGGCATTCCTCACCGGCCAGCCGGGCGGCGGCGATCTCCTGCATGGCCGAGAACAGGGCCATGTCGCGGTTGCGGGCCCAGTCGGCCAGCTGCTGCATGGACTTGGCGCCGACGCCCCGGGGCGGGACGTTTATCACCCGGCCAACGTTCACATCGTCCAGCGGGTTGTGGACCATGTGGAGGTAGGCCATCAGGTCTTTGACCTCGCGCCGTTTGTAGAAGCGGATGCCGCCCACCAACCGGTACTTGGTGCCCTTGTGCAGGCAGGCCTCCTCCAGGGCGCGGGACTGGGCGTTGATGCGGTACATGACCGCGCAGTCGCCGGCCTTGAATCCCTTCTCCCGTACCAGGCGTTCGGCCTCGGCGATCACGAAAGACGCTTCCTCGCCCTCGTCGTAGGCCTCCCTTATCTCGACGAGCTCTCCCTTGGAGTTGTCGGTGAACAGGTCTTTCTGGATGCGTTGGCCGTTCTTGGAGATTATCTGCTTGGCGGCGTCAAGAATGGTCGCCGTGGACCGGTAATTCTGGTCCAGCGCGATGGTCTTGGATTTGGGATAGTCTTTCTGGAAGCTGAGGATGTTCCGGATGTCGGCGCTTCGCCACGAATAGATCGACTGGTCGGGGTCGCCGACCACGCAGACGTTCTGGTGTGACTCGCCCAGGTACCGGGCCAACTGGTACTGGGAGATGTTGGTGTCTTGGAACTCGTCCACCATGATGTATTGGTAGCGTTCCTGGTACTTTCGCCGGACCTCAGGGAACTCCCGCAGGAGCTGCACCGACTTCATCAACAGGTCGTCGAAGTCCAGAGAGTTGTTGCGGGTCAGTATCTCTTCATAGTGATGGTAAACGCGGGCGCAGATCTCCTCGAAATAATTATCGCCGGCGTTCTTCAGCATCGTCTGCGAGTCCCACATCATATTCTTGGCCTTGGATATGGTGCTGAGGACGGCACGGGGCGGGTTGCGCTTGGGATCGATCTCAGCCAGTTCCATGGACTGCTTGATGATGGTGGCCTGGTCGTCGGCGTCGTAGATGCTGTAGTTGGAGTCGAGGCCCAGGTGATGCCCGTCTATACGCAGCAGCTTGGCGCAGAACGAGTGGAACGTGCCCACGGTCAGGGCGTCGCTGCGTGAGCCCACCAGACGGTCCAGGCGCTCCCGCATCTCCCTGGCGGCCTTGTTGGTGAAGGTCATGGCCAGGATGTTGTAGGGGCTGACGCCGTATTCCCGGACCAGGTAGGCGATGCGGTGGGTGATAACGCGGGTCTTGCCGCTGCCGGGGCCGGCGACGATGAGCAGTGGGCCGTCGACAGTCTCGACCGCATCCTGCTGGGCGGGGTTGAGTCCTTCCAGTAATCCGGAGCCCGTAGTCATGGCATGATTATAGCATGACATAACCAGGATTTAGCCTCAAAACGAGGTAATTTTCGGTCCGGCAGCACTTGCATGATCTGTCGGCTCAGTTAAGTTTCCCGGCCCGAGATTATCCGGCGTGACATCTTGCACAGGTATAATTGAGGCTCCTAAACGAGTCTTGGACCACTTCCCAGCGGCCCTTGCTGGGAGCGTTTTGCCTGGAGTAGGCCACTATGATCTGTTCGGCGTGCCAACAGGAAAACGAGCCGGCATACCAGGTCTGCAGCAGATGCGGCGTCCGGGCTAACCGCGACGTGCCGCCTTCGTTGATCTTGGGGTCACTGCTGACCAGAGACATAATTTGGGGTATCAACCTGGCCGGACTGGCGATACCGCTTGCGCTGCTGGCGGGCGGTGTCTGGGCCGCGGTTTTCGTGTGGGACAGGGTGGGTTTCTCCAGCTATTGGACCGTCGCGGGATTCGCTCTGCTGGTCCCGGGCATCGTCTTCGCCCTGTCGTTGCTTCCCGCGTTTCGAAGGGTCCAGTCCATGTTGTTCGGACTGGGGGTCTTCGTGATGTTTGGTCTGCTGGCGGGTGGGGCCGGCGGGCTGTTCTTCGCCCTCTATCTGTTCAGCGATTCGTATGGCTGATGCCGGCCTCAATATCATGCGTCTGAGGCACTGTGCCCGGTGCATATGACGGTCTGGTTCGACGGTGATATAATCATCTACCGCTTGAGCAGTCGGCTATTCACGCCTCCCAGAGCGTGGTGAAACGCAGCATATGCCGGCAGCTAGATTAGGACGAATATACCCATGCAGAACATCACCGCCCAGAACCTCAGGACCCCCGGACCCACGCCCATTCCTGAAGACATCGTCGAAGCCATGACCACCCCGATGATCAATCATCGCGGGCCTGAGTTCGACGAGATGATCCACAAGACGACCGACCAATTGAAGCAGGTCTTCATGACCAAGAACGACCTGTTCATCCTGACAGCGTCTGGCACCGGCTCTCTGGAGGCGGCCATCGTGAATACGCTGTCCCCCGGCGACCGGGTCATAGCAGCGACGGCTGGGGCCTTCGGGGACCGCTTCGTAGACATGGTTGAAGCCTACGGCGCCGATGTGAAGCGCATGGACTTCGAATGGGGCGGCCCGATAAACCCGGACGATATCCGCAAGGCCCTGCAGGACGATCCCAGCGTCAAGGCCGTGCTGGTTACCCACAACGAAACATCTACCGGCGTCACCCATCCGGTGGAAGAGATCGCCAAGGTAGTGAAGGGCGAGTTCGGCAAACTGTTCTTGGTTGACGCCGTGTCTAGCCTGGGTTGTATCCCGCTGCCGGTGGACGCCTGGGACTGTGACATGGTTGGCACCGCCTCTCAGAAAGGGTTCATGATTCCGCCCGGCCTGTCTTTCATCAGCGTCAGCGAGGCCGCCTGGGAAGCCCAGCAGACCGCCAAGATGCCCCGCTTCTACTTCGACCTGGCCATGGCCAAGCAGTACCTGGCGACCGGACAGACACCGTTCACGCCCAATCTTTCAGCGATGTATGGGCTCAGCCGGGCCTTGGATGTCCTATTGGAAGAGGGCATGGAGAACGTGTTCGGCCGTCACGCGACCATCGGCCAGTTCACCCGCGACGGCGCAAGGGCGCTGGGTCTGGAGCTGCTGGTTGCGGATGAGGCTTATGCATCGAACACCGTCACGGCCATCAAAGTCCCCGATGGCGTTGACCAGAAGGCCCTGATGAGTAAGATGCGGACCGAGCACAACGTGGTGTTGGCCGGTGGCCAGGGACGGATGAGCGCCGATATCTTCCGCATCGGCCACCTCGGCGCCGTTGAGAAAGATGACATCACCGAGGTCATGGACGCGCTGAAGGTGGTCTTGCCTGAGGTGGGCTTCAAGTCTTAACGGCAGACGGTTTTCAGCGATCGCATTTATCGTCCGAACCGGGCTGGTTTACATAGGAATAGACCCGCGACGGTGGGATAATTGATCGACATAGAAAACTCCGCCGGGGCGACGAGGCCGTTGCTCCGGCGTTGTGTTTCCCGGCTTACGATCGTAAAAGGCGGCGGGAGGTGCCCAAGTGGCTATTTCTCAATTGGAACAGGCGATGGCTACCCTCAGGTTGGGCCTTGCGGAGATGCGCGCCAAAGAAGAGCAGTTGGACGCCCAAGTCAACCAATTCCAGACCCAACTCCGCCGCCTGCCAAGGCAGGTTGCCTACGGCCAGACATCGCTGGAACTCTCGTTGACCGCCATGGGCGAGATCGAGGAGCGGCTGGAAGACGCGGTGGCCAACCGGCGCCGGCTCCTGGCGATCAAAGACACCGCAACTCAGGAATTGGAAGCGCTGCAGCTGCTGAAGCGCGTGGACGAAGCTCGTTCCAAGTTGGCCAGCCTCAAGAAAAACGGTCTACTGGGCGCGCCGGACGGCCAGAGTGTCGAAGAAGAGATACGCCAGTTGGAAGGGTTCATCGCCGCCAATAGCCGGCAGGCCGAGCAGGCCATCACCGACCGGTTCAATGAGCGGATGAACGGGGACCTCACCAGCATCTAGCTTCTCTAGAGCTCTCCATCTATCCGGTTGATCACCAGGCCGGTGGGCAGCTTCGGATAGAAGAATGTGGATTTGCGGGGCAGGCGTTGTCCGCCGCCGACGATGCTCTCGAAGGCATCCAGCGGGAACGGTTTCAGCAAGAAGACCATCTGCAGCTCACCGCTCTTGGCCTGGTCCACGGCTTCTTCATGATCGTGCATGAAATCCAGGTGTTCTAGAGTGGAGTCGCCCAGTTCCGGCTTCAGCACCTGTTCTTCCAACACCCAGGCCTCTGAAGCAGCTAACGGCCCCCAACCTGGTTCAACTGCGGAATCTTTCAGGGTCAGCATCTTGGCGCCGCCACTGTCCACGGAAGCCAGCAGGCGACGGTCCGCCCCCAGCCGGTCAACCTGCTCGATCAGTGCGTCGGAGCTTCCACTGGCAGACTCGGAGTCGAACAATTCGTTCAACTTCGCTTTGATGTTGGCCAGCTTGTCTTCTGGGACGTCATTCAGAGTCCGGTGATAGCCCAGCACGACCAGGCCGGGGTCGTCGAAGGCGATCAGAGTCATCATCACAAAGTTGTGGGCCAGGTTCGCCGACTTGTTGCCGGGGTCTTCCGCGTGCCGGTCCAGTTGGTATTGCCGGGCGGCTTCGTAGCGGTGGTGGCCGTCGGCTAGATATATGGGCCGGCTGGCGAAGAACCTGCCTATCTGATCTTGGATATCAGGGTCGGAGATGCGCCAGAGAGCGGTGGCGCTGCCTGAGTCGTCGGTGGAATCGAATTCAGGTTCGGCGGTCATGATCTGTTGGTAAAGCCGGTCAAGCTCGCCGTCGGCGTCGCGGTAGATGGACATTATCGGGCTGATGTTGGCCGCCAGCGACTCCATCAACCAGACCCGGTCCTGGATGGCCGGGGCTTGGGTGAACTCGTGGGGCAGCACCTGACGGGTCTCATAGTCTTCCAGGCCCACGGATGCGATCAGCCCCACCCGGACCATATTCTTGCCGCCCAAGGGGAAGCTGTGGCGCATCAGGTAATAGCTGGGATCGGAGTCCTGCTGCAGCACGCCGTCGGACCGCCAGCGGTCGAACAGGTCAGAGGTGGCTGCGTACTGTTCTTTGGCCGAGGAATTCCAGTCCAAGCCCTCTCCTGCTTCCAGGTGGATGACGTTGTATTGGTTCCGTGCCTTGAGGGCTTCTTGGGTCGTTTCGTCGATCATATCGTAGGGAGGACACAGCACCGATGCCATGTCGCCGACCTTGTCCTGATTGAACCGCCATCCTCTGAAGGGACTTACCGCTGACATTCCACCACCTTACGCGTTATGTTTTGTGCCGTGAGCAGTCAAGATTATAGGTGAACCCCCACGGCCAGTCCACAGCCAGGCCGGCCAGGCGTTCGCCCTGGTGTTTCATGAAGGAAACCCTGGATGAATAACGCTGTTCTTGTGATATACTCTGTGCTTGCTCAGGCACGAGTAAACACTGGATATAGCACCGATAAGGAAGGTAGCCCATGGCCGGCCCAATCAACCGCGTAGACGGCGGAACCATAACCAACGCCAAAGGCTTCAAAGCCGGTGGCACCTACGTGGGAATCAAGACATTCTCTGAAGACAAAATGGACATGGGACTGCTCCTTTCGGAGACCTCGTGCTCCGTAGCCGGGGTGTTCACCAAGAGCACCCTCGTTTCGCCGTCGGTGACCGTGAACCGCGAGACCCTGGCTGCCGGCGGATCAGTACGCGGCCTGGTGGTCAACTCGGGCATCGCCAACGCTGGAGTCGGCGAGCAGGGCTATGTTGACGCCAAGGAGATGGCCGCCGTGGCCGCCACCGGTCTAGGGGTGAAACCCGAGGAAGTGCTTGTCTTCAGCACCGGAGTCATCGGTGTCGAACTGCCCATGACGCTGATCAAGAAAGGCGTCGACGAGATCGAACTCAAGGATGACGGCGGCAACGCTCTGGCCCGGGCCATGATGACCACCGACACCCGCACCAAGGAAGCCGCGGTAACGGTCGATCTGGGAGGGACCGAGGTCAATATCAGCGGTGTGGCCAAGGGCTCTGGGATGATCCACCCCAACATGGCGACCATGCTCTGCTTCGTGGCCACCGACGCCGCGGTTGAGCAAGACTACCTCCGCTCCATACTGCCGGACATCGCCGACAGCACGCTGAACATGCTTGATATCGACGGCGACACCAGCACCAATGACAGCCTGGTTGTCCTGGCAAACGGGGCCGCCGGCAACGCCGCCCTCTCGGCTGGAAGCGCTGACGCGGACACGTTCCGGGACGGCCTGAAGGAAGTCTTGGTCCAGTTGACCCGTCAATTGGCCCAGGATGGAGAAGGCGCAACGACCCTGATTGTGGCCGAAGTGCAGGGCGCGAAGAACATCGCGGACGCCCGGCTGGCCGCCAAGACGATCACCTCATCGCTGCTGGTCAAATCGGCTGTTTACGGAGCAGACCCCAACTGGGGCCGGCTCATCATGGCCCTTGGCCGCAGCGGGGCTGAGATGGTCGAGTCGAAGATCGATCTATACATCAACGGCGTTTGCATCATGGAATCCGGCAAGCCCGTGCCGTTCCACCGGGACGCCGTTGTGGTCCTGATGCGTGGCGACGAGGTCACGTTCGGGGTCAATTTGAACATTGGTGACGGTCAGGCCACCGCTTGGGGTTGCGATCTCACCGAAGAATACGTGGTCATCAACAGTGCTTACACCACCTAAGCCGGTTTCCATCACAAGTATTGGCATGAGTCCCTGCGCCTGTACACGTTTGCGTCCGATTTCCCGTTAACATCCGGGCGTGGGACGGCCGCTTGTCCGTTGAAGAACGGCGCAAGGCCAGCGGCAGTCTGATTGCTTCTCCGGCGGCTTTCACGGTCCCCCTTCGGCAGCCGATTCCACTCCCAGTAGACCCTATCGCGATCTGATCTTTTTCGTATTTAGTCTTTGGAGGAAAAATTGGCGGGCCAACCGACACCGGGTCACGCAGGTCACCCAATAGTGGTAAAGATCGGCGGCAGCACCCTGGGCAGTCACGATACCAGTCTCAGAGACCTGGTGACGCTGCAGGAAGAGGGGCAGGAGGTGGTGGTAGTCCACGGCGGCGGCAATGTGATCTCCCAATGGATGCAGCGCCAGGGTCTGGCGCCCCAGTTCGTGGGCGGTCTGCGGGTTACCGACGCGCCCAGCCTCGAGATAGTAGTTGCCGTACTGGGCGGGCTGATCAACAAAGAACTGGTGTCATTGATGCACGAGTTCGGGGGCCGGTCGGTGGGGCTCAGCGGTATCGACGGTTGTATGGTTGAAGCCGAGATCGGCAATCCGGAATTGGGTTTCGTCGGCGAGGTGACCAAGGTGAACGTCGACCTGATCAGAGCGTCTTTGGACAGCGGGTTCATACCGATGATCGCTCCTCTTGGCGTTCACGTGCGCGACGGTTCAGAGAATGCCGGCAGCGCCCTGAACATCAACGGAGACACGGTAGCGGGAGAACTGGCCCACGCACTTCAGGCTGAACAGTTGGTGTTTCTGACCGACGTTGCCGGCGTCATGGACGGCGGCGGCCGGGTGATCAGAAGATTGGACCGGCGCCGGGCCAATATCCTCTCTAACTCGGGTGTGATTCAAGGCGGCATGATTCCCAAACTGTCCGCCTGCCTCCGGGCCCTGGAACAATCTCCGGTGGCAAACATCATAGATGGCAGGCAGCCCAACGCATTGCTGGAATGCGTGCGGGGAAATTCCACCGGCACCACCATCGTTGGTGATTTTAGAAGCGCACGCGGGCAAAGACCGTAGGGCATGAGCTACGACCTGACCAACGACGCAGAGCAGCCAGACGGCCCGAACCTGCCGGGAGTCTCACCTGTTGTCCTGCGCCGGGTCCGGAACGGCTGCATAATCGCCGTTGGCCTGCTGTTCACATTCTTGGTCCTTTGGTGGCTGCGGACGGTCTACACCGATCTGTTGTGGTACGGCGAGCTGGGCTACCGGGACGTGTTCACCAAAATACTGGTGATGAAGATCTGGCTCTTCATCGGCGGCACGATCGTGACTGCCGCAGTCCTGTCCGTCAATTTCTACTTCACCTTCCGGTTCTCGAGGGGACCGTCCACCCTCCCGGTGAACGAAGAGACCATGCGTCTGCTGCGGGCGATGCTGGTGGGTGCGGTTGTCATCACCGTTCTCACAGCCGCGCCGGTCTTTGGTTCGGCTGCCGCCGGCCGCTGGGAAGTGTTCCTGCTCTTCCTGAACAAGGTTTCTTTCGGCATCTCCGACGCCGAGTTCGGGCAAGACCTCTCCTTCTTCATAGTCACTCTCCGGATGCTCAATTTCATCCAGAACTGGGTGATGGGCATCCTGATCGTCTCGGTTGTGATGTCGTTGTTTCTCTATGCGGGCATCTACGGGTTGAGGGGACTGAACTTCTTCCTGGCCCCTCGAATGCTGAAACACATCGGCATCCTGGGCGGCCTCTTGATGCTGAGCATCGCCGCCGGGCACGTTCTGGCCATCTATGACCTTGTAGTGTCGGCGGGCGGTCTCGTCGCCGGGGCAGGGTACACCGACATCCATGCCAAGATTCCGGTGCTTTGGCTGATGACGGGCATAGCAACCCTGGGCGCGGCTGCGTTTTTCGCCAGCCACTACTTCGGTGGCCTCCGGTTGATGGTCGGTTCCTTCAGCCTCTGGGTCATCATGGTGCTGTTGGCCAACCTGGCCTTCCCCGCGCTCTTCCAAAGGTTCCAGGTAGACCCCAACGAATTTGAAAAAGAGCAGGTCTACATCGACCGGAACATAGAGTCCACACGCGCCGCCTACCAGTTGGACCAGGTAGAGCAGGTTTTAGTGCCTCCGGTAGGCGATATCGATGCCGACGTGATCGCCAACAACCCTGCTGTTATCGAAAATATCCGGCTTTGGGACGTGGAGCCGTTACAAGACGCCTACAACCAACTCCAGTTTATGGAGCTGTATTACAACTTCTTGAACATGGACTCGGACCGTTACGTCTTGGATGGGCGGCTCCGGCAGGTGCTGCTGGCGGCTAGAGAGCTGGACCCGGACAACCTTCCGGCCGACGCCCGCAACTGGGTGAACCGCAGGCTCCAATACACCCACGGCTACGGTTTGGCTATGAGCCCGGCCACCGGGTTCACTCCCGAGGAAGGACGCCCCGAGTTCTTCATCCAAGACATACCGATCCGGGGTGAGATTCCCATAAATCGGCCAGAACTGTACTACGGAGAGTCGCCGGCGCCCTTCGCCATCGTTAACAGCTCAGCCCCTGAGATCGATCCCTCTGGCAGTCAGTTGCACTATGACGGCTCGGGCGGCGTGAAATTGGGTTCGACCTTCCGGCGGTTGGCCTATGCTTGGCAGTTCGCCGACATCAACATCCTGCTTAGCGACCAGGTCTCGCCGGACACCCGCATCCAGTACCGGCGGCAGATAAGCAAGCGGGTAAAAGCGCTGGCGCCGTTCTTGACCATGGACGAGGACCCTTATCCGGTGGTCGACTCTGCGGGCAAGACGTGGTGGCTGCAGGACGCATTTACCACCACGAACCGCTATCCCTACTCGACACTCACCGAAGAGGGCTTCAACTATATCCGCAACAGCGTAAAGGCAGTGGTCGACGCCTTCAGCGGTGAGGTCTCCATCTACGTGATGGACCCCAATGACCCGCTGCTGAAGATGTACCGGCGGGCCTTCCCGGACCTGTTCCTGGACTTTCAAGAGATGCCTGCCGACTTGCAAACCCACATCCGCTATCCCGGAGGCATGTTCTCTGCCCAGGCCGATATGTACCTGCGCTACCACATCACCGATGCCCAGGTCTTCTTCAACCAGGCGGAGCAATGGGCCATACCCCAGGACACCCGGTTTGGCCAACGGGGTGTGGAGGTCCATCCCTCATACCTGATCCTGCAGATGCCCGGCGGCGACAGCGAAGAGTTTGTGTTAATGTTGCCCTTCAGTCCGGCTGGTGAGAAGAAGAACCTGGTCGGCTGGCTGACGGCCCGGAACGACGGCAGGCACTACGGCAAGCTCAACGCCTTCGTGGTGCCCAGTGACCCACAGGTGGACGGGCCGGCCCAGGTGGAAGCCCGCATCGAGAACGACCAGACCATATCCCAGCAGTTCACTCTGTGGGACGGAGCTGGGTCAGAGGTGGTCCGGGGGCAGCTACTGGTCATACCAGTGGGCGATGCGATAATCTATGTGGAACCTTTGTATCTCCAGTCGGAAGTGCTAGCATTTCCGGAGCTCAAGAAGGTGATCCTGGCCGACGGCAGCAACGTCGTTATGGCGGACAGCGTCGGCGAGGGATTGGCCATGCTGCTGGAGGGTGGGGCGCCTCCCGTTGCCGCGGGGGTAGGTGGGGACGGCCAGGCAACTCCGGGCCCGGAAGACCTGCAGGTGATCGAGGATGCGGTCGACGGGCTGGACGAGGCCTTGAAAGAGCTTCAAGAGGCTGTGGAACGCCTACGAGAGTCTTTGGATAAAGACCCGCAGTAACCAGAACACTAATGGGGGAGGAGACCCGCTATGAGCAAGAGCAGTGATTGGATAGACGTAGAGAAGAAGTATTACGCCCAGACGGTTCGCCGCCAACCGGTTGTGCTGGTCAAGGGCGAAGGAACCCGCGCCTGGGACGCCGACGGCAAAGAGTATCTGGACTTCGTGGCCGGTTGGGCCGTTAACCAGTTGGGCCACTGCCACCCGGCGGTGACCAAGGCTATCGCCGAACAAGCCGCCACTCTGGTGCAGACCTCCAACCAGTTCTACAGCGTGCCCCAACTGCAGTTGGCCGAGACGTTGATCGAGAACAGCGCACTAGACCTGGTCTTCTTCGGCAACAGCGGAGCCGAGGCCAACGAGGGCGCGATGAAGCTGGCCCGGCGCTACGGAAAGCTCCACCGCGACGGCGCCTACGAGATAATCACGGCCTTGAACTCCTTCCACGGCCGCACGCTGGGTACGCTGGCCGCCACCGGCCAACCCCATTACCAAGAGAATTTCATGCCTCTGCAGCCCGGTTTTGTCCACGTCGACTACAACGACGTTGAGGGCATCATGAACGCCACCACTGACAAGACGGCGGCGGTGATGATCGAGCCGGTGCAGGGCGAGGCTGGGGTGATCATCCCCGATGACGACTACCTGAAACGGGTCAGAGAGTGGTGCGACCAGAAGGGCATCCTGCTGATCCTGGACGAAGTACAGACCGGTATGGGCCGCCTCGGCAGTTTGTTCGGCTATCAGGAATACGGCGTCGAGCCCGATGTGATGACATTGGCCAAAGGACTTGGCCACGGCGTGCCCATCGGCGCGTTCCTGTCCAAGGAAAGCTGCATGGCTTTGGTGCCCGGAGACCACGGCTCGACCTTTGGCGGCAACATGCTGACCACCGCCGCCTCCTACGCCGGGACCAAGTTCCTGATCGACAACGACATCCCCGGCAAGGTCAAAGAGATGGAGCCCTATCTGCTGGGCGCTTTGAACGACCTGAAGGGCCGGTTCTCGTTCGTAACGGAGGTGCGCGGCAAGGGACTGCTCGCCGCCATGGACTTCGACAGCGACATCTCCGGTCAGGTGTTGACCGCGGCCAACGAGGCAGGCATCCTGCTGAACGGCCCCCGGCCACATACCGTCCGCTTCATGCCGCCCCTGAACATCACCAAGGCAGAGATCGACGAGGGAGTGGAGCGCCTGGGCAACGCCCTGGCGACTATCTAAGAAGATCCATTCCCCCATCATTTCTCAGAAGGCTAGGATGGCCGCGTAGTTCGTCCGCCATCCTAGCTTGAAATTTGCAGCAAGCACTATAGGGAGCAACCTAACTAAACAATGGCAAAACCAAAGATCGTGCTGGCCTACAGCGGCGGACTGGACACAACGGTGGCCGTCCCGTGGCTGCAGGAGAAGTACGACGCAGACATAATCACCCTGACCATCGACCTTGGCATGGTGGACCTGGAGTCCATCCGCCAACGGGCGCTCAGCATAGGAGCCGTTGAAGCTCTGACTGTCGACGGCCGGGACACCCTGGTAAACGAGTTTCTCTTCCCGTCTCTCCAGGCTGGGACGGTCTATGAAGAGCAGTATCCCTTGGCCACGGCCTTGGGCCGCCCGCTGATCGCCCGCTACCTGGTAGAGGCGGCCAAGGAGCACGGCGCGTACGCCATCGCCCACGGCTGTACCGGCAAAGGCAACGACCAAGTGAGGCTGGAAGTCGGTGTTGCGTCCCTGGGGCCGGACATCGAAGTGATCGCACCCATCCGCGACTGGGGCATGAGCCGTGACGACGAGATCGAGTACGGCCAGGCGCGGAACCTGCCCATCAACGCCAACCGCAGCCGGTTCTCCACCGACGAGAACCTGTGGGGCAGGAGCGTAGAGGCGGGAGAATTGGAAGACCCCTGGCTGGAGCCGCCGGAAGACGCCTATGCCTGGACCAGTCCGGTGGCGGCCACTCCCGATGACCCTACCTATGTTGAGGTGCATTTCGAGTGTGGCGTGCCCACGGCGGTGGACGGTGAGAGCATGGCCGGGACCGACCTGGTCAACCACCTGAACACCCTGGCCGGCGCCAACGGCATCGGGCGTATCGACCACGTGGAGAACCGTCTGGTTGGCATCAAGTCGCGTGAGATATACGAGTGCCCGGCAGCCACGTTGCTGCACACCGCCCACACGGCCCTGGAGGCCATGACACTGACCAAAGACCAAGCCCGCACCAAGGCCCGCATCGCCTTGGAGTATGCCGATGTGGTCTACAACGGCCTGTGGTTCACCGCCCACCGGGCAGACCTGAACGCCTACGTCCAGAGCACCCAGCGGTTCGTCACCGGCGATATCCGGGTGCGGCTGCACAAAGGGACCGCCACCGTGGTCGGCCGGCAGGCGCCCAAGGCTTTGTACAACCATGGCCTGGCGACCTATGACCGGTCAGACGAGTTCGACCACAGTTCAGCCGAAGGCTTTATCAAGATCTACGGGCTGTCAGTTAAGACTGAGAACCAGGTCCAGTCAGACTGAACACCTGATCTCCGAATACCGAGTCTAGCCAACGGTTCATGGTGAGCTCCATCGAATCATGGATGCGCCGCAGCCACGGTCCTTCGACAAGCTCAGGATGAGCGGTGGTTGCGGGGGACTTGCTCAAGAGTTAGAAATTTCCGGAGGACCGATGACAGTTGCCGCCCGCATGAATGATCTGGGCACCGAGTCGGCATTCGAGGTGCTGGCCAAAGCGCGAGCCCTGGAAGCCCAAGGCAAAGAGATAATCCATCTTGAGATCGGCGAGCCCGACTTCGAGACCCCCCGGCATATCGTCGAGGCCGGCATGCAAGCCATCAGCGATGGTTTCACCCATTACGGCCCCACCGCCGGGCTGCCCGACCTTCGGGAGGCCATCGCCCGCAACAGCCGCGAGGTCAGAGGGACTGATACTGATCCGGCCAACGTGGTGGTGACGCCGGGCGCAAAACCCATCATGTTCTACGTGCTATTAGCCTTGGCTGAACCTGGCGTGGAAGTCATTTACCCCAACCCCGGCTTCCCCATCTACGAGTCCATGATCAAGTTCGCCGGGGCCACTCCAGTGCCCATGCAGCTTCTGGAAGAGAAGGACTACCACCCAGACCTGGACGCGCTGCCCGGCATGATCACCGATAAGACGCGGCTGATAATCCTGAACTCTCCGGAGAACCCCTGCGGGTCGGCGCTGACCAAGCAGGAGTTGGAGACAATCGCCAAGGTAGTCATGCAGCACCCAAACCTGTATGTGATGGCCGACGAGATATACAAGGACATCCTCTACACCGGCGAGCACTACAGCATATCGTCCATACCGGGCATGCAGGAACGGACGATCATCCTGGACGGTTTCTCCAAGAGCTATGCTATGACCGGCTGGCGGATGGGCTACGGGATTCTTCCCGAAGAATTGGTCCCCCACATCGTGAAGCTGGCCGTGAACAGTGTCTCGTGCGCTGCGTCCTTCACCCAGAAGGCGGCGGTTGCGGCTCTGGAGGGCCCAAGGGACGAGGTCGAGGCCATGGTCGCCGAGTTCGGCATACGCCGCCGGCTTATAGCCGACGGACTGCGCAGCATCCCCGGGATCAACTGCCCCGAGCCGGAAGGAGCGTTCTACGCCTTCCCCAGCATCAAGGAGACCGGCCTCACCAGCATGGAATTCGAGACAAGGGCGATGAACGAGGCAGGGGTTGCCCTGCTGTCCGGCAGCGCCTTTGGCGAGTACGGCGAGGGTTACGTCCGTCTGTCCTACGCCAATTCCCAAGACAACATACAGAGGGCCATCAGCCAGTTGGACAAGATGGTCCGCAGCCTCTAGCAAGCAGCGCTTGACCGGAAGGGAATCGAAAAGAAGTCGAGTGGGCCCGCAGTCACGAGTTATTAATCAAGGGAGTTTTGAATGAGCGAGATCAAAGTGGTGCATCCAGACGGTCTGGAAGTAGAGATTCAGTCCGGTGCCATGACCCGGCTGGCCGGGGTTTCGGAGGCCCTGACCGGTTCCACGGGCATCCACTTGGCCGTGGCAACCATCCCTCCCCACTGTGCCTCCAGTCCCCACTACCATGTGAACTGCGAGTCGGCCATCTATGTGGTGAAGGGCAAGGGACGCTTCGTGATCGGCGACAACCTGGACAACGAGCTGCCCATCGGCCCCGGCGATTTCATCTATGTGCCCGCCGACGCGGTGCACCAACCCATCAACGACGGCGCCGAAGATATGGAGATAATCGTCGCCCGCAACACGCCGGTTGAGATAGTGGTGGAAGTGGAACCGTCCAAGGCCTAGCATCCTCACCGCGCACACGTCCGTGCCCGCCCACGCCCGTCCGCCCCCGCTCATCCTGAGCCTGTCGAAGGATCTCTACCTTGGGTAGGCGTGGTTCGACGGGCTCACCACGAACGGGACAGAGACGCTCACCACGAACGGGACAGAGACGCTCACCATGAGCGGGACAGAAGCGCTCACCATGAGCGGGACGAGGCGGTCACCATGCGTGGGATAGAGACTCTCACCAAGCGCGGGACAAATGCGCTTACCATGCGCGGGACGGAGGGGCTTGCCATGAGCGGGGTATAGGGGCTCACAGAGATCGGAGATAATCAACTCTGATACGGCCGGAGCGTCACCCCTACCCACGCCAAAGGCTATGGGCTATACTATCCGCGCTCAATCCCGCCAGTAGTAGATTCGCCAGTATTAGGTTCGGAGGAACACCATGGACCTGGGTCTATCCGAGATACAGCAGATGCTGAAGACAAGCGCCCAGGATTTCTTGTCCCGGGAGTGCCCCTTGACTTTGGTCAGAGAGATGGAGGAAGACCCGCGGGGATTCACCGACGAATTGTGGCGTCAGATGGTCGGCCTCGGCTGGACCGGCGTGGCCTTCCCCGAGCAGTACGGCGGCACCGGCGGCAACTTCGCCGACTTGGGAGTCCTGCTGGAAGAGATCGGCCGGTCCCTGGCCCCCGCGCCCTTCTTCTCCACGGTGGTGCTGGGCGGTATGACCGTATTGGACGCCGGAAACGACGCTCAGAAAGATGAGTTGATCAGCCGCATCTGCGCCGGGACCGTCATCATGACCATGGCTGTGCCGGAAGCCAGTGCTACCTACGAGCCATGGGGTATCGAGGCCACCGCCAGCCAACAGGGCGGCGGCTATGAGATCAGCGGCACGAAGCTGTTCGTTCCCGATGCTGAAGCGGCAGATGTGATTATCGTAGCTGCCCGCACATCCTCAGGTTCAAGTCCGGCTGATGGAATCTCACTATTCCTCGTCCCGGCTGGAACCAGCGGTCTGAATATCACACCGATGGAGTCGGTGGGCAACGAGCGAGTCTTTGAGGTTAGTCTGGACAAAGTGAACGTCGGCGCGGACGCTGTCCTCGGACCCGTGGGCGAGGCTTGGCCCATAGTCGAACGGAGCATCATGAGGGCCACGGCAGCCCAATGCATCGAGATGCTGGGCGGCGCCGAAGCCGTTTTGGAAATGACCGTTGAATACGCCAAAGGCCGCACCCAGTTCGGCCGTGCCATCGGCAGCTTCCAGGCGGTCCAGCACCACTGTGCACGCATGGCCACCGATGTTGAAGGCTCTAAGAATATCGCGTACCAGGCTGTGTGGCGGCTCTCAGAGGGCCTGCCAGCCCAGAAGGAAGTAGCGATGGCAAAAGCCTGGATCGGCCCCGCATACCGCCGTGTATGCGGCACGGCCCACCAGTGTCACGGCGCCATCGGCTTCACCCAAGAACACGACCTGCAGTTGTACACCCGCCGGGCCAAGGTCCACGAGTTGACCTATGGCGACGCCAACCATCACAAAGAGGTTGCACTGCAACACCTGGACGACGAGTAAAGAATTTCCACTTAAGAACAAACCGATTAGCGGTAACCATCAAGAAACTACTATCAACAGGTTTCGATCAGGAATAAAACACGCCACGGAGGCGAACAAGGCATGACCACTACTACCGAATGTATTTTCTGCAATATGGCCCAAGACCCGATGCACGCGGCCCCGGTCTACCGGGACGACCGGGTCTTCGCCGTTAAGGACATCAACCCCAAAGCCCCGGTGCATATGTTGATCGTTCCCAACATGCATATCGCATCACTGGCCTACGTTGGCCCCGGACAGGTGCCCATCATGGGTCACATGTTCGTGGTCGCTGAGGAGATCGCCCGGCGCGAGGGCGTCACGCTCAGCGGCTACCGTCTGGTGCTGAACCAGGGCGACGACTCAGGCCAGGAGATTCCCCACCCACACATGCATCTTCTTGGCGGCAAGAAACTGGGAGCGATGGGCTAGGCCCATTTCTTAAGTGGCCGATCTGCTCCAACGCCTCCAGGAGCGCCTGGAGGCCCTGCCCGACGGTCTACAGGCACACATCTACCGCGTCCGTGACGTGGCTTTGGAACTGGCTTCACCCCACGGCGTCCCCTCTGACCGCGCCGAATTGGGCGCTCTGGCGCATGACGTGTGCAGGGCCGTCCCCGGTGACGAACTCCTGAAGATGTCCTCCGATCTTGGCGTGCCTGTGAGCGATGTGGAACGGGACTTTCCTCTCTTGCTCCACGGCCCGGTGGGCGCTGAACTTCTTCGCACGGAAGACGAACTCGCCGAACAAAGCCTTTATGAGGCGGTGCGCTGGCATTCCACGGCCCATGCGTCTCTGGACGACCTGGGCAAGTTGATATTCCTTGCCGACAAGTTGGACCCACAGAAAGCGGCGGTCTACTCCTACCAAGCCAAGCTGCATGACATGGCGCTGGAGAGTCTAGATCTTGCTCTGCTGGAGTTCCTGTCGAGGGAGATGGCCGTCCGGGTAGAAAAAGGGGAGACGGTCCATCCGGCCAGCGTCGATGCCCGCAACAGTCTGATTCTGAAGCTCAAGAGCTAACACCCAGGGATTGAACCTCATCCGGGTTTAGCGCATCATAGATATTAGAAGCCAGGCCGGAGGGGGCGACCGGCCGAGAGGTACCGATGCAGATCAACCTAACACCAGATGCCGTTGAACATATCCAGAGCAAAGGCGGCCAGGCGGCCGTGGACCTGCTCTCCTTCACGTCTTGAGGCGGCAACTCCACTGAGGTATCGGTCGATACCAGACTCGCCCGCCGCGACATCTCCCCGTACCGCAAGATAGAGCAGGACGGCGTGGAACTGTTCATCCTGCCCAACCTGGCCCAGCACACCACCTTTATGAACATAGACAGCAAGAAGTTCCTGTTCTTCCGGAACCTCAAGGCGGAACTTGAACTGGAGAACGGGATAGTGCTGGGGCGTCGTGCCTCCTGGGCTTAACGCCTAACGCGAAAACGGTCCGATCGACTTAGGAAGACCCCAGCGGTATGCCGCTGGGGTCTTTTATTGCCTCTGCTATACTTCTCAGGCTCAAACGACAGGCCGATATAGGGGCAACAAACATGCACTTTGGAATCAATCTGGGCGGCGGCGACCGCCGTGGCCAGTCACGGGACGAAGGACTACAGGCCAGGCTGGCCAAGGCGCGGTTGGCCAAAGAGATGGGGTATCACTCCCTGTGGACGGGGGCGGGCTATCTGAACAACGACTTCCACCCTTTGATGCTGCTTTCGCGTGTGGCAGCCGAGGCTCCAGGACTGGAACTGGGCATGGTGGCGCTTTTGCCCCTTTATCACCCTGTCGAGGCGGCCGAGCAGATATCCACCCTGGACGTCATCAGCGGCGGCAAGTTCGTCCTGGCCCCGGCGTTGGGGTGGCGCGACTTCCAGTTCAAGGCTTTCGAGGTGCCCAAGTCGGAGCGGCTCTCCCGCTTCCGCGAGGTCCAAGACGTTATGGAGAAGCTGTGGAACCAGGACCGGGTTACCCATGAAGGCCGTCACTTCCATCTGGACGACATCCCCGGCGCCGGCGCGCCCATCCAGAAGCCCGGCCCCAAGGTTTACCTGGCAGCCAACCTGGAAAAGGGTGTGCTGCGGGCCGCCAAAGAGGCCGATGGCTGGCTGGTCAGCTCCCGGTCTACTCTGCCCACCATAGGAGCCCAGGCGCCCTTGTATCAGCAGGCGGTCAAAGAGGCCGGGAAGCCGGGGTACATCGCAGCCTGGCGTGAGGTCTTCGTAGCGGAGAGCCGGCAGCAGGCCATCGACATCGTCCGGCCCCAGGTGGAATGGCTCTACAAGGACCGGGCCGCGCTGGGCCACAGCCAGGAACTCCCCGAAGCCGACCGCATAGACGTGCCCTTCGAGCAGGTGTTGGAAGGCCGGTTCATCATCGGCAGTCCCGAAGAGTGCATCGAAGAGATCAACAGGTACAAAGAGCTGGGTGTGGATGAACTGATACTCCGCTCCCAATGGCCCGGCATGGAAGGCCACGTCACCACCAAGTCGCTCCGCTTATTCGCCGAGAAGGTCATGCCGGAGTTCGTTTAGCGATGGTTCGACGGTCTCACGACCGACGGGAAGAGAGTGCGTCCGCTCATCCTGAGCTTGTCGAAGGACGCACACAAGTCATGCTTCTGATGGGAATGACTGCCCAAAGTTGATGGTTCGACAGGCTCACCATGAGCGGGAGAAGATTCTGAGCCGCCTACTTGGCGTGGTACTCCGGCGCTCGCTTCTCCACGAATGACTGGCTGGCCTCTTTGAAGTCCTCAGTCAGGTGGAGCTTCAGGGGCAGCATCTGCATGTCGGCTTCCGCGCCGGTCTGGACCCACTGACGGCGTGTCAGCTTCACGGCGGCCCTGGTGGCCAGCGGCGGTGACTTTAGGACCTTCTCCGCCAGTTCTTCTGCGGCGCTGACGTGCTCTCCCGCCGGGACCAGGCGGTTGATCAGGCCCAGCCGGTACAGCTCTGACGCGTCGATGTGCTCCCCGGTGATCACCATCTCTGAGGCGATCTTGGAGGGCATGAAGGCGTTGACCTTGGCCCAGATGCGGCCGCCGGGCAGTCCTCTTCTGGTCTCGGTGATGCCGAACCTGGCGTCCTCCGAGGCCACGATCATGTCGGACTCGGCTGCGATGACTATTCCCGCGCCTAAGGCATACCCGTGGACGGCGGCGATGATGGGTTTCCAGTTGATGGCGCGGCCCATGTAGCCCTCGGGGTTGGGGCCCCGCTCTCTGCGGGCGCTCTGCTCCGGCGTCATGGCCACGAAGCGCTGCTTGATATCCGCGCCGGCGCAGAAACTCCGGCCCGCGCCGTGGACGATGGCCACCCAGGCTTCGTCGTCCAGGTCGAACTCCAGCAGGGCTGAGTGCAGGTCGTCTTCAAACTGGTCGTTGACCGCGTTCAGGGCCTGGGGGCGGTTGAGCATGATGTAGGCGATCTTGCCCCGTCTTTTGTACATCATGGTTTCGTATTCGGTAATGATCTGCGGTTCTTCTGCGGGTGTTTCGGGCACTGGGCCACCTCCGGGTATTACGTGGTCCGTTCTGATTTCCAGGCGTGATTGAGCGTGGATTTTATGAAATCAGAAAATCTGTTCGAAAAAGTATTGACATGTTAAGAACGCGTGTTCTAAACTCAACGAGCAATATTAGAACATCTGTTTTGGAGTACCGACATGACCACTTTAGATTGGCCGATCACTTCCAGCCCTGTTCTCGATGCCGTGCCCGAATTTTACCATTACGAAGATACGGGTTGTGAGGTTTCCGGGGCCTGCCTGGACTGCCCGCTGCCCCAGTGCAAATACGACGACCCGGCCTGGTTCCAGCGCAATCGGCGATTGGCCAGGGACTTCAAGATATGGTCTGCCATGCAGCAAGATGACCTAACGGTTGAAGACGCTGCCGAGCGCTTCTCCGTCACCGTGCGTACCATATTCCGGATCATGCGCCGCTGCCGCGACGCGGCCCTGATCGACCAAGAAGACCTGGCGGTGTTCGCCGCTGACTAAGGGCGGTCTCTTGCAGGCAAGCTTTCAAGGCCTTCATTCCATTTAACCGTGGGATGAAGGCCTTTTTGGTTAATGGGCGTTCTCTGCAAAATGAATTGGTTTGAGTGGATTCCGGTTTTCGCTGGAATGACGGAAAGAACGAAGGGGCGCCCCGATACATCGGGGCGCCCCTTCGTTCGTTAGCTTAGATTCCCCTACCCCACCGCTTGGTATTCTTTGATGGCGGGGATGACCTCTTGGCTCAGCAGGTCTATGTTGCGCATGGCCACTTCGTGGGACATGGGGCCTTCACGGCCCCAGAGCACTATGGTGCCCGGGTCGATGAGGTCGATGATCCTCTTGAGTTTCTTGATGACGGTGTCGGGGTTGCCGGTGATGATCTGGACCGTCTCTTGGGCCTCGTCATAGGGCAGGGAGGGTCCGCCGGGAGTGATGTTGGAGGCCGCTGTCCGGGCCGCTTCCCTTGGTCCCGAAGCCGATGACTTGGAGATGTACCCCGGAGGCGCCTGCCAGTGGGGCGGCGTGATTCCAAAGGAAGTCCCAAGCTGCCAATAGAAGTTCTTGCCCTCTTCGTAGGCCTTCTCGTCGGTGTCGGCCACGTTGATCCGGACGGCGTAGGCCCGGTGCTCGGACGTGGGCGTCCAGCCGTCAGCCTTGGCGGTCTCATCGTAAAGGTCATAGATTCCCCGCAGCAGGTCCACCGGCGGCGCTAGGGACACGTAGGGATATCCGTGCTTGGCGGCCCAGACCACCGATTCCGCGGATGCCACGCCCGGAATCCAGATGGGCGGGTGTGGTTTCTGCAGGGGCATCATCCAGGGGTTCACCACCCGGTATTGGTAGTGCTTGCCTTCGTAGCGGAACGGACCGGGGTTGGTCCAAGCCTTGATGATGATGTTGTGGGCTTCGTCGAACCGCTCCCGGTTGTAGATCGGATTGGTGTTGGTGGCGATGCTTTCTTGGCCGATGCCACGTACGAACCCGCAGACCACCCGGCCACCGGACAGGATGTCGATCATGGCGATCTCTTCGGCGATCCGGAGCGGGTTCTCGTGAATGGGGAGGACGTTGCCCAGGAATGCGATCTTGCCCTTCTTGGTGGTGCGGGCGAGGACCGAGCCGATCACGTTCACCGAAGGCATCATGCACAATGGATTGTTGTGGTGCTCGTTGATCATGACGCCGTCGAAACCGGACTCGCTGCAGTATTGGAGCTCCTCGAAATACATCGAGTAGAGCTCCTGAGCTTTTTCGGGACTGAAAAACTCGTTGGGAAACATGAGGTTGTTGTAGCCAAGTTTCTTGGCTTGGTCTTGCGGGTACGCCGTGTACCCCATCTCGGTGAAGAACAGCACTTCGCGTGACATGTGAAGCCTCCGACCTGTCTGCTTTAGCACCATCTCTCAGGTTGCGGTCAGTATGGAATCGTGCTCAAGCGGTGTCAACTTGACAGTAGATAGCAGCGGCACCAGAATCATGGTTCGGCCATTCATATCTGGAGCGACCGCCTGGAGGTAACCGGCGTGGCCTATAACACGATAATCCTGGATAAATCGGACCATATCGCGCGTCTGACCCTCAACCGGCCGGAGCGTCTCAATGCTCTCAACGAGGAGATGTTCGCCGAGCTTAACCACGCCCTTGAAGACGTGGCCGCGGACACTGACCTTAGGGTGTTCATCATCACCGGGGCCGGCCGGGCGTTCTGCGCCTCCGCCGACATCAAAGACGAAAGCCGGGGCGGCGACCAGTTATTGGGGCACAAAGACCCCTACGAGACGTACCAGTTCATCAGAGCCATGCCCCAGGGCGTTACCTCCAAGCTGCACAACCTGGATATTCCGACCATCGCCATGGTCAACGGCCTGGCCATCGGCGACGGCTTCGACTGGGTGCTGGCCTGTGACATCAGAGTGGGCTGTGAGAACTCGCGGTTCATGAACGCTTTTCTGCAGATGGGCCTGGTCTCCAACACCGGGGCAACCTGGCTCTACAACCGGGCCATGGGAATCAGCAAGGCGCTGGAACTCCTCTACACGGGAGACTGGCTGGAGGCCGACGAAGCCAAGGAATGCGGAGTGTTGGCCCACCTGGTGGCCGCGGATAAGCTGGAAGAAACGACCATGGAATTGGCGCGCAAGATCGCCGGAAAAGCCCCCATACCCAACCGAATGGTCAAGGGCATGATGTACCGTGGCCTGACCCAGACGTTGGACGAACACCTGGCCGAGGCGGCCCAGGCTGAGGTTCTGACCCTCACCAGCCAAGACCACATAGAATCCTTGGCGTCGTTCCGGGAGAAGCGCGCCCCTATCTTCAAAGGAGAGTAGCGAGGTTCTGACGTGTCCAACCTATTGGAGAGATTAAAAGCCACCGTGGGGCAGGAGATCGTGCTCAAAGCCCCCGATGAGATGGGACGTTCCTCACTGCGCCAGTACGCTCTGGCGATCGGTGATTTCAACCCGCTCTATTCCGACCGAGAATTCGCTCAAGCGAACGGGCTGCGCGACGTCATGGCCCCGCCCACACTTATCTGCGACACCTGGCAGTACGTGGACAGTGACATGGACGACCGGGGCGACCTCATCGGCCGGGGTCCCATCCGAGAGTTGGAGGGCCTACGGGCCGGCAACGAGTACGAGTTCTTCCAGCCCATACATCCCGACGACATCATCACCGCCCACTGGACGGTCAAAGATGTGTACGAGAAGACCGGGCGCACGGGCTCCCTGGTATTCCAGGTGATCGAGACAACGTTCTATAACCAGTCCGACGAGATACTGGCCCGGAATACCGAGACCATGTTCTACAGGCCTGAGGCCTAGCATGACTACTCAAACCCGGGACTTCGCAGAGATTCAAGTTGGCGACGAGATCACTCCCTTGGCTAAAGAGATCGGCATGGCCCGCATGATGGCCTATGGAGCGGCAACCTGGGATTTCATCCGCCTGCACTACGACGCCGATTACGCCAGGGAATATGGCTTTGAAGCGCCCTTCGTCGACGGTCAGATGATGGGCGGGTTCTTGACCCAGCATGTGCAGGACTGGGCCGGCGTTGGAGCGTTTCTCCGAAAGCTGGCCTTTCGAAACCGTGTCATGGCCTACCCTGGCGACTCGCTGACCTGCCATGGCGTGGTCACGGGAGTTGAATCCACCGATGAGGGTGGAATGGTGGAATGCGACCTCTGGATCGAGAACCAACGCGGCGAGAAAGTGGTGGATGCGGCCAACGCCTTAGTCCGGTTCCCGTTGCAGGCAGGCAGCTAGCAGCATGCTCCAGCAGGGCGCTCTCTCCGGACTCAAAGTCGTGGAGCTTAGCGATCACGTCGCAGGGTCATTCTGCGCCCGGTTACTGGGAGACGCCGGGGCTGATGTGGTGAAGGTTGAGCCCCCGGGGGGAGACCGCCACCGGAAGAACGGCCCATATCCAGGCGGCGCGCCTGACCCCGAATGGAGCGGGCTGTTCCTCTACCTGAATTCCAATAAACGCGGAGTGTCATTGGACATCGAGTCCCCCGGAGGCCGCGCCGCGTTTCTCGACTTGGTGGGCGCAGCGGATTTCTTGGTGGTGGGTGACAACAGTTCAGAGATCGAGCGGCTGGGCCTGCGCCGGGAGGCGTTAGCCGAGGCTGATTCAGGTCTGATCGTCACTGCCATCACCCCCTTCGGCCTCACCGGCCCCAACAGTTCATACCTGGGAGACGACCTGATCGCCATCAGCGCCGGCGGCATGGCCTATGCCACACCCGGTATCCCTGACATGGTCGGCAACCCTGATCTGGAGCCCCCGCTCCGTTCCAACACCGATATGGCAGGCTATCTGGCCGGGGTCCAGGGTGCGGTAGCCAGTGTTGCGGCGCTGCTGTCGCGGAAGATTCAGGGCGTGGGATGTGAGATCGACCTGAGTATCCAAGAGGCGGTGGCTGCCGTTATGCCCTTCGAGTTGGCCCACGCGTCCTACCACGAAGCCAAGGCGCGCCGGCCAGAGATCTTTGGGGTGATGCCCAACGCCTACCTGCCATGCCAGGACGGCTATGTGGTGGTCATGGCAGTGATGGAGGCCCACTGGCGCAACCTGATGGACCTGGCCGACAACCCCGACTGGGCAGAACTGGAAGTCTTCTCCTCGGGAGTTGAGCGGGCCCGGAACTGGGACGCCTTGGAACCGCTGCTCCTGGAATGGACCATGGCCCACACCGGGGCAGAGATCGCCCAACTGGCCCAGGACCGGGGTATCCCCTGCTTCCCGGCCTACACGGTGGGCCAGATGGTGGACTCGGCCCACGTGACCGAACGCGGCTTCATGAGAGACATGGAGGGTCCCGGAGGAGAGAAGTTCAAGCTCCCCGGCTACCCGGTGCGCATGGAACGCACCCCCTGGCAGCTATTCAGGCCGGCCCCAAAGCTCGGCGAGCACACCTCAGTAGTATTGGAAGAGTGGCTAGGGTACTCGGCTGAGCAACTGGCCTCAGTGGAGGCCGTATGACCGCGCTGCCTTTGGAGGGCGTTCGGATAGCTGACTTCGGTCAGATCATCGCTGTCCCATACACCGCCCAGATGTTGGCCTGGCTGGGCGCCGAAGTGATTCTGATCGAGACTCAAGAACGGCTTACAACGCGCATCTGGCCGCCCTTCGCCGAGAACGAGCCGGGCGTCAACCGCAGCGGCGGGTTCAACATGGTCAATTCCAGCAAGATGAGCTGCACCTTGAACCTGAGAGACCCAGAGGGCGTGGCGCTAGCCAAGCAGATCATATCGGTGAGCGACGTGGTCGTCGAGAACTACTCCAGCGGCACTATGGAGCGCATGGGCCTGGGGTATGAAGACGTTAAGAGCCTGAGGCCCGATGTTATCTACCTGTCTCTGGGGGCGTTCGGACGTACCGGGCCCATGAAAGACCTGGTGGGGTTTCATAGCGTGATAAACCTGTTCAGTGGCTTGGCTTCCGTGACCGGACACAAGGGCTCCCACCCGCGGATCATGGGGGGACTGTTCCCCGATGCCTTTAGCGGCTGCTACTGCATACTCTCTTTGCTGGAAGCCATATACCACCGGGCCAATACCGGAGAGGGGCAGCACATAGAGGTGGCCATGACCGAGGCCCTGGGCACGCTGATGCCCGAGGCAGTGATGGAATACACACTGGACGGCACCGAGCCGGAACGGGTGGGCAACCGCCACAAAGACAAGGCGCCCCACAACGTGTTCCGCTGCCAGGGACAAGAGAACTGGGTTGCGATCTCGGTGGAAGACGACGACCAATTTCAGGCTCTGGCCAAAGCGGCAGGAAACACTGGTTGGGCTTCTGATGCCAGGTTCGCCACTCCCGAAGCCCGGCTGCTGAACCAGGACGCTCTGGAACCTCTGATCCAGGAGTGGACAGCAGGCCTCGAGGTCGGGGAAGTGGTGGGCCAATTGCAGAAGGCTGGAATCCCTGCCGGGCCCGTGTTGGACTCAGCCCAGGTGTTGGCCGACCCACACATGGTTGAAAGGGGCTTCGTGCAGTCGCCGGACCACCCCGAGGCCGGACCCCGTCCCCTGGGAGCATTCTCCTGGGCGGTGAACGGAAGCCAACCAGGAGTCGCCCGGGGCGCGCCCCTTTTTGGAGAGCACAACCGGAAGGTGATCAAGGAATTACTCCAGGTGTCTGACGAAGAATATACGCGTCTGTTGGACACGGGAGTGATCAGCTAAAGGGAACCGGATATCGCGGAGAAAGCATGAGCAAGAACATCGTAGAAGTTGATCCGGCCAAATTCCCCTGGCTGGACCTGAACCGTTACACATTCTGCATGGGCGCCGAGAACTCCGGCATCTTATACCTCTCCGGCCAGACTGCCAGCGAATACGATCCGGAACTGGGCCGGGTGGTCTGCAAGGGAGACCTGCTGGACCAGACCAGGGTGATCTATGAGAAGTTGGCGGTGGTGCTGGAGGCCGCCGGAATGGGCTTCGAGAATGTGGTGCAGACGGTAGACTACATCGACGCCACGGCCCTGCCGCTGTACCGCCAGACCGGGGCCATCCGCCAGGAATATCTGAAGGGCACTCCGTTGGGCGCCACCGGAATCTGCGTGGAACGGCTCTTACGCCCCGACGCCTTCATCGAAGTCAGCATGGTGGCCATGAAGGGAGAGAAGAACCCCATCAACCCCGGTTGGGACCGTTACGGCCAGCTCACCTACGTGCCCGGCGTCGAGGTGGAAGACACGGTATGGACCTCCGGGTTCGTGGGCAGTGAAGACGTCAACGGCCAGTCCAACTACCCTCAGGACACGGCCCGGCAGGTTGAGCTGACCTACGGGATAATCAGCAAAGTGTTGGCAGGCGCCGGGACCGGTCCAGAGGATGTGGTCAAGACCCTCGATTACATCTCCCCCCAATGTCTGCTCCAGTATCCCAACACGGCCCAAGTGCGGCGTGGGTTCTTTGGCGATCGTTTCCCGGCGTCAACCAACATCCCAGTCAACCGGCTATTGCGCCCGGACGGCCATGTGGAGACCGAGGTGGTGGCGGTGAAGGGAGGCATCAGAGAAGAGATCCGGATTCCCGAATGGGAGCAGAACTACGGTGGTCTCACCCAGAGCGCGGGGGTCAAGAAGGGCCGGCTGCTCCAGATATCCGGCCAGTCGTCCGTTGACCATGCCACCGGAGCCACGGTCGGCGGCTACGACATCGTCGCCCAGACGGAGCAGGCCTACAGCAACATCGCCCGGATCATGGACGAGGGCGGCTATTCCATGGACGACATCGTGAACACCATAGAATGGGTCGCGCCCAACGGAATGATGGACTACCGGAAGGTTGGCGAGGTGAGGCGTAAGCACTTCGGCGACCGCTTCCCATCGGCCACCGGCATATCGATGCACCAGATATTGGGCCGCCCGGAGCAGTTGATCGAGGTCACCGCCGTGGCGGTGGTCTAACCGGCTGGCACAGCCGGATTTTGTGGCTTCGCCGGGTTTCGGCGGTTGAGCCAAACCTGGTCAATCGTGCAACTCAAGCGCTAGTGCCGATCGTGTGTGATACCCCACTTCACTTACTCGGTTTCTGGTTCCTCGTCTTCCGCGTCATCGCCCAGGTCGTCTTCGCCAGGTGCATCCTCCGTGGAGCCGCCGCTTGCCGCTTGCTGCTGTTCCATCCAGTTCTGGAACCAGCGGCGGTATTCGTCTAGCGCTGGGGGCGATACGTAGAAGACTTCAACGTCGGAGGGGAACTGGACCTGGTGCCGTTCGCTGATGAGCAGCAACCCGGCTTCGTTCTCGCCCAGGGTGCTGTCTATCTGATTGGCTATGTGCTCGTAGCGTTGCCGGTTGCTGTCGGCGTGCCATTCTTGAAGCCGGGACCCCACGCTGGGGCTGGCCAGAGGAATCATCATGCACCGCTGCAGGTCCAGAGTTTCCAGCAGCACGTCCATATCCTCGGTGGGTTCGAGGACGGCGCCGGCCTGGGTCTTGGCAGCGATGAAGGCATGGCTGCGTTGATCTGCGGCGCCTAGCTGTTCCAGGCCCTCAGGTCCGCCGACGGTCAAACTCTCGTGATAGATGTGCTGCAATCCGCCCAAGGCTTCCTCCAGCGCATCCACCTGGGTCTGCATCTGCTCCCAGTAATTCTTGAGCACCTCCGCGCCGGCGGGGTCGTCCGCTTGAGGACCGTAGATCAAAGGCACCAGCAACAGTTTGCGCCGCCCGTTGTACTGACTTGCCGTGGGCCGCTGTATCCGGCCCAGTTCCTCTGCCATCTTGCCGCCTCCCACTATGCTTACAATATCCAGTGGCCTGAATCGCCCGATTGGCCCGATTGGCCCGGTTGGCCTGAATCGCCCGGTTGGCCTGAATCGCCCGGTTGGCCTGAATCGCCCGATTGGATTGTATTAACGGTCTGGGACGGAGGCAAGTTTCGAGCGTGTTTCATGAAGAGACTGCAAGGCCAAACGTCTCTTTGAAAAGTTCCGTTCAACCTCGATCTCGAGACCCTGAAGTGACCGTAGGCAGACCGGCGAAGACTCCGCCCGCCGGTTCCCATCGACCGGAATGGACCCACCGGCTTGGTATAATCACTGGCATTCCAGCTGTCCGCCATAGCTGTTCAGACCATAGCTGTTCAGATAGGAGGCCAATCATGAGCCGCATAGTCGTACTTAGCGATGGGACCTCAGCTTCTCCGGATAAGGCAAATCCAACGAACGTGCTGGTAACCGCAAGATCGGTCCTACCGGTGGCATCGGACGGGACGAGGCAGCTCACCTTCTACGACGCCGGTGTGGGCACCGGAAACATGATCGACCAATACATCACCGGTGGACTGATGGGTGGCGGTCTGAACAAGAACATCGAGGATACCTACCGTTTCCTGATGCACAACTACCAGGAGGGCGACGAAGTATTTCTGCTCGGGTTCAGCCGGGGAGCTTACACGGCCCGCAGCCTGGTTGGGCTGATCTATAACGTGGGCCTGCTCCACAAGCATGAGAGCGACAGGGTCTCCGAAGCCATAAATATGTACCGTGACCGCAAACGAGGGCCGGATTCAGCCGAGGCGGTTGATTTCAGAAGTAGATACTCCCGGGAGATGCCGATCAAGTTCCTGGGCGTGTGGGATACGGTCGCCGCTTTGGGATTGCTCATCCGCCCATTCACTGGATGGTGGACACGGAAACACGGGTTCCACGATGCCAAGCTGAGCGAAATAGTCGACTATGCCTATCAGGGCCTGGCCATAGATGAGAAACGGCGAGTCTTCAAAGCGAGTGTTTGGAGTCGTGATCCCTACAAGCAAGGGGAAGGAAAGCGTGGGAATGGCCGGGGAACGGACCAGACCGTGGAGCAGGTATGGTTCTCCGGCGCTCATTCCGACATAGGCGGGAGTTACCCGAA
Source organism: uncultured Dehalococcoidia bacterium (assembly GCA_964463525.1). GTDB lineage: Bacteria > Chloroflexota > Dehalococcoidia > Lucifugimonadales > UBA3495 > UBA9611. Next base: position 32,819 of record CAYXDE010000016.1, read on the forward strand.
GCACGGGTTATCGGATATAGCCTTGAGGTGGATGCTCGATAAAGCCACGAAACTGGGCCTTGAAGTCGGTCTTCACGACACGAACGGATACATAGCCGAATTCGCCAATGACACGGTGCCGGTGGTGATCAATGATTCCCGGCCGGCGATCACGAAGGCGTTCTATGCCTATCACCGCGAGTACGGTGTGACGAACTCCGGCACCGAGTCCGTCCACCACACGGTCATCGATAATCACAAAGATCACCGGCCCGGACCACCGCCCAAGAACCTGTCCAAGTATTTCGACTCCGGGACACTCAGAATCACCGACCAAGATGGGAACATTGCGCTGAGCCAATGATCCGATCCGGAAGAACCCGTGACGGTTCCGGCGGACAGTGACGGCTACGACACCGGGATAGTCCTGGAGGAGGGCTCGACCTATGAATTGGAGGCCAGGGGGACTTGGAAAGACGATTGGATAGTCTGCCGTCCCGACGGGGTCCCGGTGAACCACGCGTGGACGCAGAGACTCAAGGCCAGGATCTTCCAGCGGGGAGTGAGGACGATCTTCAGATTGCTGCGCCACATACGGCTCTGGCCGCGTTCCGGAGTGGAGTCCCTGGCCAAATACCGCCTGTTTGCCCTATTGGGAGAGGTGCGGCAGGGCAATGAGGCTAGGTCTGAGACGTTTCTGATCGGGTTCGGAGGGCGCCGGTTCAAGCCGCCGGCAACGGGCAATCTGGTGGTCCGGGCGAACGACTACCCGTCGATGTACGGGAACAATAGCGGGGAGATTACCCTATACGTGCGGAAGATCACCGAGGAGAGGGAGATCGAGGTCAGACACTAAGGAAACAGCCCGGGTGCGGGCGTGATGCGAATCAAGTTCTTGCTCGACTCTTGGCTGGAATACCAGGATACGTTGCAGGTCCATCTGATTGAGGACTACGACCCGGGCAGTCAAAAGAACTAGCAAACCCGCAACTTTTCGATGGCACCGAAAAGTTGATCGTCACCTCGGCCACCAAAAATGCGGTCCATAGTTAACATGGACCGCTGCTACAGCCAGGAACCACGATTACAGCCAGCACCACACGGGGCGGGATAAAACGTTTCTTATTGCGCTGCCATCCCAGGAACGTAGTCTCTCAGCCCTACGCTCCACTCCGCCGGTATTTCACCGAACGGCTCTGTCGCCCCGTAGGGCCAAAGGTTTGCGCTCATGACTGGGCTTCGCTGGTGCGGTTATCACAACTCCGTCTCTGTTCCACCGGCACGTTCGTATCGCCCACTGGTTTCCCGTCCAACTGCCCGAATATTATTTCTTTCAAATTAGGCACGCATGCGTTTCAGTTTTGCGGATTCTTGGGCCTTCTTAGATGCAAGTGCCCTCAGTTTCGAAAGCAATGATCGGATAGACACTCTTGCCCCTTTATGGAATCATAGCGACTCTTTGTCCGATTTCTAACAGGCCCGTGACTTCCGATGGATTGTTGAGGTAGGCGAGCTCTAAAAAACCGATGTTAGATCAGATTCGAAAATTGGCTCAAGATATAAATGCCCCCGCATTCTGGGCGGGCGTTACAGCTTTCGTGTGGTACGCCTTCGGCGCAGTGCCGTTGCATATCGCCGTTGCTAGCCAGTTGGGTCTTACAGCAGACCAGTCCTCAAGCTGGATCTTCATCATCTGGACCAGTGGTGCTTTCGCGTCAATCGCCTTATCTGTCTATTACCGCATACCGGTGCCCATCACCTGGAGTATTCCAGGCCTAATCTACCTGGGCACACTGGCAGGCGAGTTCACTTTTGCCGAGATCGCCGCAGCGAACTTGGTGGCTGGACTACTGATTCTGGCTCTCGGCATTCTCGGTGTCGGTGGACGAATTATGCGGTGGCTCCCGTTACCGATTGTCATGGGTATGTTTGCCGGCAGTATCTTCAGCTACGTTACGAGGTTGGTGGACGTCACCGTTGGAGATTTCGAGGTCGCTGGCCCCACGGTTGGTGGATACCTGCTGGGCCGGTTGATCGGAAACCCAAAGGTGCCACCGGTCGGCCTGGCTGTAGTGTTCGGTGCGATCGCGGTGCTGATCGGTGGACAGGCCACGCCAGAAGCGATGTCCTGGAGTCTTCCTTCCCCGAACGTTCCCAGTATGAGTTTCTCCGCATCCTCGGTCTTCGCGATCAGTTTACCGATGGTCGTATTGGCTTTGGGGCTTGGCAACGTCCAGGGGTTGGGGTTCTTAATCGGTCAGGGTTATCGAGTCCCGGTCAACCCGATCTCCATCGCCATAGGAATACTCTCTGTGGTCAACTCATTACTGGGAGGGCACCCTGCGACGGTGGCGAGGACCGGAGTTGCCATCCTAGCAGGCCCGGACGCCGGACCAAAAGAGCAGAGGTATTGGGCCAACCTAACGGCCGCAAGTCTAACGTTGGTTATTGCGCTGGCCGCAGGATTGGTGATCCCGATTCTAGCTGTACTGCCATCCTCTTACATATTCGCTTTGGCAGGATTGGCGATCTTTGCTTCACTACAGGACGCGTTTCAGAAAGCATTCAGTGGCAACTTGGCGTTTGGAGCTGTGGCCGCTTTCGCAGTGGCATCAACCCCATTCTCTTATATGGGGATTACATCGGCTCTATGGGCAGTGTTGGCGGGTTTGGGCGCGTCGCTTATCGCCGAACGTCAGCAGCTTTTGGAGGTATGGCGGGAGTCGGCAGATGAGGCAGAGTGAGCCAATTTGACCGGTCGCATATGGGCGCGGGCTGGTATGATTTGCGCGGCCCTGTCCCTGTTCCTGGCGCCAGTGGTTTTCGGCCAACCTGGCATCTCTTCTGGCACGGTGGCGGTCTGGAAGGAAGATCGTTGGTGGGGAGCCGCCGGGGTCTCGGGGAGCTTTGTGGCGGCGGTGGTTAAGTGCTGGGGGCGGGCTAACGTTCATCTGCTAAAAGATGCTACTAAACACGTTATGACAACCATGCCTGGCGTGTATGCCAAAAGTCGAATTGAAAATTATGGGCTACCGCTGTGAGTGGTGCATCTATGAATGGGTCCCGCGGATCGATTCGCAGGAACCAAGAGATTGTCCTAAGTGCAAAAGCCCATACTGGAAGGTTCCAAGGAAGCAGGAAAAGAGGGGTTAGGAGGGGACCATGGCCAACAACAACGGAGCGATGAATCCTTCTGAAGGCGAGATGGGAATCAGTGAGTTCAAAGACAAGGCTGTTCAGAAGGTCTTCCAGGATGGCGAATAGTCCTTTTCCATCAGTGAGGTAGTCGGAGCCATCGTTGAAACGGAAAGACCTTCAAAATACTGGTCAGACCTCAAGAGTAAATTGGCCAAAGAGGGGTTTTCTCAGTTGTCTGAAAATGTCGGACAACTGAAAATGGCTGCGCCGGACGGCAAGGAATATATGACGGACGCAGCGAGAAAGAATTTTGAGAGCCCGCTCGGGCAGTCCGTCGTTTCGCAGTCAAATTTCCTCCCAAAGAAAGGGCACCAAGGGAAACTTCCGCAGCCTGACTAGCCTTCACTAAATTCTCTTGCGGCCCTACTCCACCTGATCCCACTCAATCGTTACCAGCTTATCTGAGTCCAGCATGACGTGAAAGCTGTTGGAGAACTCGTCCGCGTGTCCACGGTCTTCTGGTACACGTTGAACTCAATCGTACCGTTCTGGCCGGCGTACTTGCCTGAGATGATTTGTACCCGGTCGCTGCGGCGTTTCATCCAATTCATGCCCTTGACTAGGAAGAGGACATCCAACCGGGGAAGAACAGGCTGACCCTTTAACTGAATCGTGTATGATGCCGGCAATTGTATAAATCATTCGGTTAGGAGATCGTTGGTATATGAGTTTGAAATCAATAGCATTGATGCTAGTGGCTCTGTTGGCTTCAATCGCCTGTTCTTCAAACACCGAACCTGATGTTCAGCCGTCTGCAACCGCGCCCATTTCTGGCACGGTTGTTCCGCCGACTCAAACTCCTGCGTCGCTCAGTTTCGGGACCCCAATACTGGCAACACCGTCAGATGAACAAATGGTTCATCTAGACAAAGGAAACGAATTCTTTTCGCAGGGACGTTACCAAGATGCAATCGATGAATGGGGCAAAGCCGTAAGGCTCGACCCTGACAATTACAGTGCCCATAGATTAAGAGCCAAAGGATTTGAACGTTTAGAAGACCACGAGCAGACGATTCATGAATATACAGAAATGATTCGTATCGCTGGAGAAAACTCCAGCGAGTTCAGCTACCAGGGTAGGGGTGACGCCCATTACCAATTGGGACAATTTGAACCAGCAATTCAAGACTATGATGAAGCAATACGCCGGGATCCAGATTTTCTTGCCGTCTACGCGAATAGGGCCTTTGCCAACCGGATTCTTGGTAGGAACCAACTAGCAATTCTGGACTTCGATCAAGTCATTCGGCTCGGGTTTGATCAATCCGACTTAAGCCGTACATTCTTGAACCGCGGAAATACATACTTCTTATTGGGAAAACTGGCGAGGGCGATCGAGGACTTTAATGAGTCCATCCGTCTCGACTCCCAGTATGCTCCCTCTTATACTTCGCGGGGAATAGCCTTAAAAAACTTGGGGCGGTTCCAAGAGGCTATCCAGGACTATGACGAAGCACTTCGCATATTTCCCAACGATTCCTCGGCGTACGGTCACCGAGCTATCGCACACTCTGAACTGGGGCAGCACGACGAGGCAATCGAGGACTTCAGTGAGGCAATTCGGATTGCGCCTGAGGATTACTTCGCGTACCACAGGCGGGGCCTATCTTTCCATGCTGTAGAGCAATATCAGGTCGCCATCAAAGACTATGATGAGGCCATCCGGCTTAACCCTACCGAATCGTTTACGCATGCCGCTCGTGGCCTCACCTACCTTCTTTTAGGCCAATACCAACGAGCAGTTGATGATTTCGATATCGCGATCAGGCGCGACCCGGAGGATGGTCCGGCGTACGGAAACCGAGCACTGGCACACACTGCCCTCGGTAACGACGATGATGTCGAAAATGATGTTAACCGAGCGGTGGAACTAGGAGTTAACCGTAGCTTTCTAGAAAGTACTATCTTGGAAATCAAGGAACAGCGAACTACGGAGCGCGACTCCTGAATTGCCTGAGAATATTGCCTGTAGCGACAAACCTCCCGCGCGACCCCATCCAACTCACCAGGGGGTAGCCGCATGTCAACGGGCTTTTCTCAGCGATCAAACTTTCGAATCAGGCGCAAAGAATTCTTAGAGCCCGCTTGATTGAAGGAAACCACGGATGCTAGCTGGTTGGGGCAGAGGGTGCCTTTGAAATATTCCAAAGAATATTTCCGGCGTTCGCATTAGTCTGCTTGGCCAGCGCTAAGCCCTGCCGGGGGTATGGCATGTGTAGAGCAACGGTCGTCAGCGCCAAAAGGCCTTCCAAATCGTGCCTGGGAGACGGTGGGCGAAAAACGTTCGCGGACAGTCCGTGGACATTTCGAGAAAAGGCCCTAAGCCATCTACGTGGTCCGGGCCAAATTCATGCCGAGACTGGCGGAGAGAGTGGGATTCGAACCCACGATAGAGTTGCCCCTATACCGGTTTTCGAGACCGGCGCTTTCGTCCGCTCAGCCATCTCTCCGGGACTAATATTATATCCGATGATTAGGCTCCGGCGCACGCCTATCATGGCCTAGTTCCAGCTTGTGACGATCGGAACAACCGGGCTGTCTTACCCCATATTTTGGAATAAAGATAGTCAAGAAATCGAATAATTAGGGTTGCCTGGACGGCTGAATCCGGTTATAGTTGGAGTGAATTCGTCGCCTGTGGCGCCGGTGAATCTTGAGTTCACGACGGGTTGGTTTGCGACGATGCCAAGGCTGGCGTTACCCAGGAGAGTCAATGTTAAATCAACAGCAGCTTGTCGAGCGGATGCGGGAGTGGGCGGTACGGGTCACTCCGCAGCGTCTCGCCATCGCTGAAGTGGTCTTGAATTCCTCAGACCACCCCACGGTCCAGCAGATATACGACCGGGTCAAAGGGCATTTCCCGTCCATGACCCTAGCCACGATCTATTCCACCTTGGGCGTCCTCCAGAAGAGCGGCCTCATTCAAGAGCTTCCGTTCCAGAAAATGTCCCGCTACGAGCCCAATATGGAGCCCCACGTCAATCTGGTCTGCATCGAGTGCGAGAACGTGATCGACGCCGAGACCAACCACGACGTTGAAGATGTGGTCGTCGGCCTGCGTCAGCAGATCGCCGACAAATCGGACTTCGAAGTCGCCTGGCAGCGGGTGGACTTCTACGGTCTGTGCCCGCGGTGCGCCGCAGCCAAGCGCCGGGGCGAACTTTCCGAAGTCTAGCCACCAGCGTAGATAGAATCAAAGAAGGCCGTCCCGATTCATCGGGACGGCCTTCTTTTTTACCGAGTGCCAACTGGATCAAGGAGGACTGTATGGTCACGGGCGTAATCGGAGTAACATTCTGGACCGACGGCTTGGAGCGCATGTTCGATTTTTACAACGACGTGCTCCGCCTGCCCCTGCACTCCCGCCACGAAGATTTCATCGCCTTTGAGCTGGGGGAGGTGCGGTTCAACATCGGCCGGCATAGCGAGGTATCCGGCGGCTCCAAAGACCCATTCCGGTTCATGCCCCACCTGGGAGTTGCTGACATACATGCCGAGGCCAAGCGGCTCGCAGATGCCGGTGTGGAGTTCATCCGGCAACCGGAGCAGGAGACCTGGGGCGGCTGGGTGGCCACATTCAAAGACCCGGACGGCAATATTCTGCAATTACTGCAGTTGGTCTAGGCCAGAAGTTAATATGAGGCGAAACGATAGAAGGGGAAGGACATATGGCCGGCGAAGATAAGGTCCAACGAGCGGCGAGATTCCTGCACGAGGCCCACCAAGCGCGGGCCCAATATGAGCCCATTCCGGACGACATATCGCCCCGCGACATCAGCGAGGCATATGACATCCAGGAAGCGTTTCACGAGCTTTTGATCCCGGAGCGCGGGGCCATCGTTGGCTACAAAGTGGCGCTCACAACCCCCGTGATGCAGAAGATGGTGGGCTTCGGCCACCCTGCATCGGGGGCGGTCTTCACCAGCGGTGTCCACCGCTCCCCCGCAGTCACAAAACGCTCAGACTATGTGCGCCTGGGCGCCGAATGCGAGATAGCGGCGCTGCTGGACCAGGACCTGCCCGCTTCCTCCGCTCCTTATGACCGGCAGAGCGTTGCCGTGGCCGTGGCCGCATTGATGCCGGCCTTTGAGCTGATCGAAGACCGGGGCGCTGACTATTCGGACCTGTTCTTTCTGGGCGTGGCGGCAGACAATTCCTGGAACGCCGGCATCGTACTCGGCGAGCCGGTCATCGACTGGCAAGGCATCGACTTGGTTGCCGCATCGGGCGCCATGACCATCAACGGCCAACCGGCTGGCGAAGGCAAGGGGGGCGACGTTCTGGGCCATCCCCTGGAGGCGGTAGCCTGGCTTGCCAATAACCTGGCCGAACGAGGGCAAAGCCTCAAGAAAGATATGATCGTCATGACCGGCAGCATCGTCAGCACCAAGTTCCTCAACCAGGGAGACGATGTGCGCTTCGAGATCGACACGCTGGGGGAAGTGCTGCTGAAGGTGGAGTAAGCCAGGATCAGGCGATCAACATCGCATCGCCGAAGCTGTAGAACCTATACCCCTTATCGATGGCTTCCCTGTAAGCGGCCAACACACTCGCTCGTCCTGAGCCGGTCGAAGGGTCTGGTTCGCGTTGGCCATGCTCCACGAACGCAGATACCAGCATGAGCAGGCTGGAGCGGGGGAGGTGGAAGTTGGTGATCATGGCGTCGACCATGCGGAAGGGGTGGCCCGGGAGGATGAAGAGCGAAGCCTCGGCTTCGGTTTCAGATAGTCCCGTCTCACCGGACCGCTCCATGTCTTGGGCCGCCTGCTCCAACACCCGGACAGAGGTTGTGCCTACCGCGATTATGCGCCTTCCCTCCGACTTGGCCCGGTTTAGAGATTCGGCGGCGTGGGCATCTATCTGGTAGTGCTCGGTGTGGATCTTGTGCTCGGTGGGGTCTTCCTCATCCACGGGTCTGAAGGTGTCCAGGCCCACGTGGAGGGTCACGAACACCGTCTCCACGCCTAGTTCTCTTACCTTATCCAGCAGCTCATCCGTGAAATGAAGTCCGGCGGTGGGGGCTGCGACGCTCCCCGGCTGGCGGGAATACACCGTTTGGTAGCGGGTGGGGTCGTCCAGTCTTTCCTTGATGTATGGAGGAAGCGGCGTGTGTCCGAAGGCCTCGATCCCCTCTTCACTGGACAGGCGGACCGTTTTCAGGCCGTCTTCGTGGGAGGCGATCACTTCGACCGATAATCCAGGCGAAAACCCAGGCGAAAATCCCCCCTCAGTCCCCCCTTTACGAAAGGGGGGAAGCTTCTCGTCTGTTTCCTCTATATCGACAACCACGCCGGCGCGCAGCCTTCTGCCCGGTCTGGCCATGGCTTGCCAGGTGCCGTCGGCGTTGCGGCGCAGCAGGAGGAATTCGACCTTGCTGCCGGTGTCGGCCCGGCGTCCGTACAGCCTGGCCGGAATCACCCGGCTTTGGTTAAAAACCATGACGTCGCCGGGGACCAGGTATTCCGATATATCGGTGAACCGCCTGTGTTCCAGTGCGCCGGTGGCGCGGTTCATGACCATCAGCCGTGACGAGTCACGTGGTTCGATGGGTGTCTGGGCGATCAGCTCTGGGGGCAGGTGATAGTCGAAGTCGCCGGTGCGCATGGAAACGAGCTTGCAGTCCTTAGCTGTCTCGTCCGTGGATGCTGATGCGGGTGGCGGTGAGGGTGTTGACCAGCAGCATGGCGATGGTCATGGGTCCGACGCCGCCGGGCACGGGGGTGATGGCCGAGGCTTTCTCCGAAACGGCCGCGAAGTCCACATCGCCGTCCAGCCGGTAGCCCCGTTTGCGGGAGTCATCGTCAACCCGGTTGATGCCGACATCGATCACGACCGCTCCTTCCTTGACCATGTCTGCCGTGATGGCGTTGGGACGGCCGATGGCCGCCACTAGGATGTCAGCCTGCCGGGTGATGTCCGCCATGTTCTTGGTGCGGGTGTGGCAGACGGTGACCGTGGCGTTGGCGCCGTCGGCCCGCTGCATCAGCAGCAGCGCCATCGGTTTGCCCACGATGTCGCTCCGGCCGCAGACAACCACGTTGGCGCCTGCCGGGTCGTGGCCGTTGCGCAGCAGTATCTGCTGGATGCCTGCGGGGGTGCCGGGCACGAAATCGGCCCGGCCTTGGACCAGCTTGCCCACGTTGAATGGGTGTAGCCCGTCTACGTCTTTGTCCGGGTTGATCGACTCTATGACGGCGAGTTCGTCGACCTGTGGCGGCAGGGGCAGCTGGACCAAGATGCCATGGAAACGAGGGTCTTTGTTCAGACTATCTACAGTCTTCAATACCTGTTCGGTGGTGGAGTCGGCCGGCAATAGGATGGTGTCGCTGACCATGCCTACCTCGTCGCAGGCCCGGCGTTTGTTGCGCACGTAGATGGCGGAGGCCGGGTCGTCGCCCACAAGCACCGCGGCCAGGCCGGGGGTGACTCCGTGCTTCTGCTGCATCTCGGCCACGCCTGTGGCAACCTCGCCCCGGATCTCTTCAGCCAGGGCTTTGCCGTCCAGTATCTTTGCTGTCAATCGGACCTCGAATGGTCTTCCGAATACCGCGCCGCAATTCTAGCATGCCAACTCGGGCCGTTAGCCATGAAATCGCTGTAAGTTTGATTGACCAGATAGGGCCAATCTATACTTGATATATGCGCATCTGCTCATTGCTGCCAAGCGCCACGGAGATCGTCTATGCCCTGGGACTGGGAGACCAGTTGGTGGGCGTGTCCCATGCCTGCGACTACCCCGAGACGGCCGCGGCCAAGCCGGTGGTCAGCCAGAGCGTGCGGCAGATCACCCACCTGACCAGTGAGGAGATCGACGCCATCGTCCGCCAGGCCAGGGCCAACAGTAACCCGCTCTATTGGATCGACGGCGAACTGCTGCGCGAGTTGAAGCCGGACCTGATCATCACCCAGGAGTTGTGCGAGGTCTGCGCCATCGACAGCGGGTCGGTTTTCGAGACAGCGGCAAAAGTCTTGGACTACCAGCCGGAGATATTGACCATCCGGCCCAATCTTGTGGCCGATATCCTTCAAAATGTGCGGAACATCGCTTCTGCCGCTGGTGTGGCTGAGCGAGGTGGACAGCTGGCGGAGTCGCTGAAAGGCCGCGTTCAGACCGTGGTGGACGGTGTGGCCGGCCAAGACGCCCGCCCCAGAGTGCTGTGCTTGGACTGGCTGGACCCGCTGCGTAACACCGGCCAGTGGGTGCCTGAGTTGGTGGCGATCGCCGGCGGGGAAGAGAGATTGGCGGAAGCGGGCGGCCTGTCCCGGGAACTGACCTGGGATGAAATAGTTGATTACGCGCCCGAATATCTGATGGTCATGCCCTGCGCCTTTGACCCAGACCGGGTGCGGCAAGAAACTTCAGACAAATTGACCGGCTTGAAGGGCTGGAAGGAATTGCCGGCGGTCCAGATGGACCAGGTCTTCCTATTTGACGGCCGGATCCCCACTCGTCATGGCCCCAGAGTAGTCGATGTATTAGAGGGTCTTGCCGAAGCGATGCACCCTCAGATTTTCGAGGGCATCTCATTGAATGGAGTGATGGTGAAAGACCGGCCATAGCTCGACATCTTTGGTCCAGCCCGTCCGCGGCGCAAAGATATCAGCGAGGACGGATTGAAACCTCTGGGGGACCGGGTACGTAATATCTGGTACACATCCAACCGGTCCCACTGGACCCGCACAGGGAGTTCCATCGAGACATGTTCCAACCCATCAACAGAGTGATCAACCCAGACGATCGAAGCTTGATGCGCGCCGTCATGTTGCCCGTGGCAGTTGCAGCGGTTGCTTTGGCGACTGCCTTTATCGGCGCGATTCTCATCGGCAGTGACAACGGCATCGACGATGTGAACCTGTTTGTCGAACGATTGTCCGGTGATTCCGGTTCGTGGTTGGGCGGCCTGGTAGGCGCCTCAGCCCTATTTGCCCTGGCTGCGGGGATGGCCTCGGCCGTCAATCCTTGCGGCTTCGCCATGCTTCCGGCCTACCTGGGCATGTACCTGGGCGATGAAGCGGGTCAGGATACAGCAGTACAGCCGGTCAGGCATTTCGGCAGGGCCCTGCTGGTTGGACTGACGGTCACGGCCGGGTTCGTGGTCCTCTTCGGACTGGTGGGGATAATAATCGCGGCCGGCGCCAATTTTGTGGGCGACCTATTGCAGTGGCTGGGTCTGGTCATCGGCATCGGGTTGGCCATCGTGGGCGCATGGATGGTGGGTGGCGGCAAGCTGTACACCGGGGTGGCAGCCAGGGCGGCAAGCCACATGGGCAACCCCGCCCAGGTCAGCATGAAAGGGTACTTCATCTTCGGCATCAGTTACGGCACGGCGTCATTGAGCTGCACCCTGCCCATATTCCTGGCTGTTGTGGGCATCAGCGTGGCCGGGCGCGGTGTGTCATCGGTGTTCGGAGACTTCCTCCTTTTTGCCCTGGGTATGGGGATCGTGATCATCGCCTTAACCCTGGGGATGGCCTTCTTCAAGACTGCCATGGTGGGTGCGTTGCGCAAGGCGCTGCCCTACATTCAACCGGTGGGTTCCTGGCTCATGGTCATCGCCGGCACATACATTGTTTTTTATTGGTTGACCGTCGGAGGCCTGCTCTAGGATGAATCTCGCACTACCCAAGAGATGGACCGTTGCGGCGGTCTTTGCAGCCCTTCTGGCCGTGGCCTGTGCCAACCAAGCTGGCTCGTCTGCGTTGAACAACCCTCTGAACGTTACAGACGAGGGCACATTTGTCGCCGACACCGGCCCCGGGCCTGCGCCGGTCATCGAGCCGGACCTTCTGTATCAAGCCGAGCTGGACGGGGCCAGGTTCGAGACTCGTGGCTGGCGCACCGACTTCAGCCGGTACACGGTAGCCTTTAAGGACATTCTCTCCGGCGGAGTGGGCCGGGACGGCATACCGCCCTTGGACCGCCCCCAGTTCGAGAGCATCGCGGAAGCCGAAGCGGTGATGAACGGCCTGGAGCCGGTGGTGGCCCTCACGGTCAACGGCGAGTCCCGGGCTTACCCATTGGCGATACTGACCTGGCACGAAGTGGTCAACGATGTGGTTGGTGGGGAGCCGGTGATCGTGACGTTCTGTCCCCTCTGCAACTCAGCGATAGCCTTCAACCGGATGCTGGAGGGCCGGGTGTTCGACTTCGGGGTGTCCGGAAATCTGCGCAACAGCGACCTGATCATGTGGGACCGGCAGACCCAGACCTGGTGGCAGCAGCTCACGGGAGAAGGAATCATCGGCGAGTTGGCTGGCCATCAGCTTCCATTCCTACCCGCTTCTATAATCTCGTGGGACGACTTCAAGACGGCCAGTCCGGAAGGGCTGGTACTGTCCCGGAATACCGGCTTCAACCGTCCCTACGGCAGCAACCCCTACAGCGGATACGACCGCGTGGACCGGCCTCCCTTCCTCTACGACGGCGACCTGGACGGGCGGCTGTTGCCCAAGGAACGCGTCGCCGCCTTCGATATCGGCGATGTCTCGGCAGCGTTCCCCTTCCCACTGTTGGAGACCGAACGGGTGGTCAACTACCAGGTCAACGGGACCGACGTCGTCGTCTTATTCAAGCCTGGGACGGTGTCGGCCTTGGACCGGGCGCTGATCATCGACTCCAATGATATCGGTTCCACCGGCATCTTCGACGCCAACATGGACGGCCAGAAACTGACCTTCAGCCTGCAGAACGGTGAGTTCGTGGACGACCAAACGGGCACGGTGTGGAGCATCCTGGGCGAGGGGTTGGAAGGGGAGATGGCGGGGAAGTCGCTCACACCCATCGTCCATGGCAACCACTTCTGGTTCGCCTGGGGCGCCTTCAACCCGGACACGCTGATATATCAGGGCAGGGGATAGCCTCGGGAGCGGCGGAAATCCCACTCGGCTTTCTTGCCAGGCATGTACCCCCCAGGTAGAATGGCCCATACCATTCTGCAGGGGGGATTTTCTTATGTACGACAAGCCTATGTTGGGCCTGAGTCAGGCACAAGACGCCATCAACGCCATCCTGGCCGAGGCCAACAAAGAACCGGACCGGCCGCTGGCTATAGCCATCGTCGATGACACCGGCAGCATGATCAGTTACGGGCGTATGGACCGCTGCCGCGAAGTCCCCAAGAGAATGGCCATCCGCAAGGCCTATACCTGCGCGCTCTCGGGACAGGACTCCAAAGACTACGCCGAACGTCTGGCCGGCCAGGGCCGCACTGTAGCCGAGATGGGAGACCCCATGTTGGCTGCGGTCCAGGGCGGTGTGGTCATCCTCCATCCTCAGAGCGGCTCCATCATGGGCGGCATCGGAGTGAGCGGCCTGGCCGCCCAAGAAGACGAAGACCTGGCCAAGATCGGGTTGAAGGCGTTAAAGCTTTAAGCTGTTCGACCGGGGGGAAATCCCCCCAACCCCCTTTACGAAAGGGGGGCTTTTACTTCCCCCGTTTCTTAAGTGGAGACCGCGGAGGATTTTCTCCGTTAGGATTTTAAGGAGCAACCATGGCCAATCCCAGGGCTGATTATTCTTCGATATTCGACCGCAAACCCTTGAAACTGCCCGGCGGCGCGCGGGTGGCGGTGTGGCCGGTCATCAACGTGGAGGAGTGGGACATCAACGAACCGATGGCCCGCACCGTACTGCCCACGCCCCAGGGCGTGTCGGTTATTCCGGACATACCCAACTTCGGGTGGTTCGACTACGGCCTGCGGGTCGGCTTCTGGCGCATGAAGCAGGTGTTGGACAATTACGGCATCCGCGCCACAGTGAGCCTGAACGCGTCGGTCTGCCTCAGCTACCCGCAGATAGTGACCGAGAGCGTGAAGTCGGGATGGGAGATGCTGGCCCATAGCTATATCCAGCGGGTGATCAACAAAGAGCCGGACGAGCGGGAGGCCATCCGCAGGACCATCAGCACGATCCAGGAGTTCACCGGCAAGGCGCCCCGAGGCTGGATGGGGCCTGGCCTGGCCGAGACCTTCGACACCCCTGACATTCTGGCGGAGGAAGGCATCGAATAAGTGGCCGACTGGTGCAACGACGACCAGCCCTATCCCATGAAGGTCAGATCGGGCAGCTTGGTGGCCGTACCCTATACGGTGGAATTGAACGACATCCCCGTGTACCTGGTGCAGCACCACCGGTCGCCGGAGTTATTCGACCGTGCCAAGGACCACTTCGACACGCTGTACCGGGAAGGGGAGGAGAGCGCCCGCATCATGTGCGTATCCACCCACCCGTATATCACCGGCGCGGCCCACCGCATCAAGTACTACGACAAGATATTCGAGTACATCCGGCAGCACGACGATGTGGTGTTCATGACCGGAGAAGAGATTCTGGACTGGTATAAGGGGGAAACCCAGGGCTAAATCCCCCAACCAAACTACGGAGAGTAAACCAAATGCCATTCGAAGCAGGAAAGATCCAGACTTATGTCGGCACCGGAGAGGCTGGTTACGCCGGGGACGGCGGTCAGGCGCTTTCGGCGGTCTGCACCGAGCCGTTCATGTGCGATTTCGATTCCGCCGGCAACCTCTACTACACGGAGTCGCGGAACAATATCGTCAGGCGGGTCGACAAGGCCACCGGCGTCATAACCACCGTGGCTGGGACCGGAGAAGCAGGCAACAGCGGTGACGGCGGTCCGGCTACCCAGGCGACTATGCAAGAGCCCTATTCCCTTCAGGTTGATAAAGGCAATGGCGACATCTACATCGTCGACCGGCTGACCGCGGTTGTCCGCAAGGTGGATGGGTCTACCGGGATCATCTCCACCGTGGCTGGCACCGGAGAACTGGGATACAGCGGCGACGGCGGGCCGGGTAACCAGGCCATGATGCGGGAGCCCAATGATTGTTTCCTAGACGGCAAGGGCGGGCTGCTGATCGCCGATATCCAAGACCAGAGGATCCGTAAGCTGGACCTGGCGTCGGGGATCATCAGCACATTCGCCGGTAACGGCGAAAAGGAACGTTCCGGCGACGGCAAGCCGGCTTTGGAGGCCAGTTTCTTGGGCTCCCGGGCGGTCTGCATGGACAGCAAGGGCAACACCTATGTGGCAGAGCGGGAAGGGAACGGGGTCCGAAAGATCGACGCCAATGGCATCATGAGCACCGTGGCCGGGACCGGCGAACGGGGCTATGAAGGCGACGGCGGTCCCGCGCTGACAGCAACTTGGGGCTCGCCCAAGGCCCTGCGCTGCGACGCCCAGGATAACGTGGTGGTGGTTGATACCGAGAACCACGCCATCCGGCTGATCCACGCTGATACCGGGATCGTCACCACCATCGCCGGCGGCCGGTTGGGCGGCGATGGCGACGGCGGGCCGGCCACCGAGGCTGCCATGGACCGTCCCCACGGCTGCGGCATCGACGACCACGGCAACATCTTCGTAGCCGACAGCAACAACCACCGGGTAAGGGTGGTGGGCGTTTAGTTAGCCCCGCCCAGAAATCCCCTCTCACGTGCACGGGAGAGGGTTGGGGTGAGGGCAACGCTTGTCAGCAGAACCGTTATCAGGGCGAATAGCGCCCCCATCCTAGCCTTCCTCCAAAGGGAGAAGGGATTCTAACTGGAACCAAAACCAAGGAGCACCCATGCGGACCATTGATATCCACGCACACATCACCCCTGTGGGATTCGTTGAGGCCAACAAGAAGGGCGAGATATGGCATGGGATGCCCACCGATGCCATGAGCATCCACCGGAACAACCCCAAGACCACCTGGACGCCCGAAGAGCGCCTGGCCGATATGAACTCGCTGGGAGTGGATGTCCAGGTGCTCTCCACCAACGCCTACTTCTACAACTATGAGGGCGACCCCAAGACGGTTACGTCGATGACCCAGGAGTGCAATGACTACGTGGCTGAGCTGGTCAAAGACCACCCGGACCGCTTCTCAGGGTTCTCGACCCTGCCCATGCAGGACATCAAAGCGTCCATCACGGAGTTGGAACGCAGCATGAAGCTGGGGCTGAAGGGTGCCATGATCGGCGACAACGTCAACGGCGAGACCTTCGATGAGAAGAAGTTCCTGCCATTCTGGAAGGCGGTTGAGAGTCTTGGCGCAGTGATCCTGGTGCACCAGGGGGGCGACACCGTGGTGAATCAGCGCTCCAGCCGTTACCACCTGCCCAATACCATCGGCAACCCGGCGGACCGGGCGGTGACCTTCGCGTCATTGGTCTTTGGTGGGGTGATGGACGCCTGTCCCGACCTCAAGGTCTGCCTCTGCCACGGCGGCGGCTACACCTGCTATGGCATCGGCCGCATGGACCGGGGCTGGGAGGTCCGGCAAGAGGCTAGGGAGCATATCCAGAAGCCGCCGAGCACCTACCTGGACAAGTTCTACTACGATTGCCTGACCCACAGCGAACCGGCCCTGCGTTATCTCATAGACAGCGTGGGTATCGATAGGGTGGTCTTCGGCACTGACTGGCCCTTCGACATGGCCATCGACTGGCCGGTGTCTTGGCTGCTTGGCCTAGAGAGCCTGACCCAAGACGAGAAAGAGGCCATCTTGTTCAAGAACCTGGAGAAGCTGCTGGGGATATAGTGGGCCGGTGCAGCGAATCGCAGGGTTGACGTAGGCGCGGGTTTTCAACCCGGCCGTCTTTCAACCGATATGTTGGTCGAAGCAGAGGAATCACCGGGCTGAGGTCCTCGGTCAGCTAATCGCTCTCGGCCAAGATCCTGCGTTGCAGTAGCGCGGATTCCCCGTAACAAGGCGGGTTAAAAACCCGCGCCTACGCAGCATCAGAATTGCCTATATCCCCGATGATGGTCTTCTCATGACAGTTCGGGTCGGAGACCCGCCCCTACGACCTTTGATACCGAACTACTTGGCTGTGTCTCTTGGTTCTACGACCCGGTCTATGGTTGGCAGGTTGGAGCGGCAGGTGAGGTTGGTCTAAACGTTCTCCGTAGGCGCGGGTTTTCAACCCGGCCGTCTTTCAACCGATATGTTGGTCGAAGCAGAGGAATCACCAGGCTGAGGGCCTCGGTCAGCTAATCGCTCTCGGCTAAAATCCTGCGTTGCAGTAGCGCGGATTCCCAGTGACAAGGCGGGTTAAAAACCCGCGCCTACGCGGAATCAGAATTGCCGATATTTCCGATCATGGTCTTCTGATGACAAGGCGGGTCGGAGACCCGCCCCTACGAATATCGATGAAGGTCTACCCGGTTGTGTCCCTTAGTTCTATGACCCGGTCTATGGTTGGCAGGTCGGGGCGGAAGTAGATGCGCCAGGCCTCCAGGGCTCTGATTCGGGCTACGTGGCCGATCCAGTCTCCGACCAGGTTGATGACTGAAAGTATCTCCTCGCCTGTTGCGCCTGCCTGGACGGCTGCGTGGATGTGGATCTGTAGGTGGGAAGCCAGGTCCACCTGGGAGATGCAGGCCACGATTATGGCGATCTCCTTGGTCTTCCGGTCCAGAATCTTGGTGTTGATGTACTGGTTTTCCACGGTGTCGTTGACCGCTTTCAGAAAGTCAGGGTCAACCTCCGCAAGAAAGTCATGCAGTCCATACCTGAACCCCCTCAGGTTGGTTACTCTGGCCAGTTCTGCCTCTTTGTCTACGGGCATGGTTCTCCTCCCAAAAAATAGAGGGCCCTTTAACAGGGCCCTCTTTATGATAGTGATGGTGGGCTAGTTATTGCGGTCGGCGTAGGCCTGCTTCGCCCGGTCTAGGGCGCGGACACGGCCGGCCACCAGGGTGTCTTTGCGCTCGGCCGCCCATTGGTTGGACGCGATGGTGCTGGCCACGGTGCCCTGGAACTGGGGCATGACGTACCGGGCCATCAACTCATAACTGCGCAGTACCTTCTCCCTGGGCGCCCAGTCAACGGTCTGGACCAGGAAGCCGCCGAAGCCGCCGCTCTGTTCCTGCAGCTTATTGATGGCTTCGATGCAGTCGTCGGGTGAACCGACTATCCAGGAGCCGGAATCCCTCATGTTATCCACAACCTTGTCCATGGGGCCGTCGAATACGGCTTTGCGTCCATTGGTGCCTTCCGAGTATTCCCTGAGGAACTGGGCGGAGCCGGTCCGGACATCGTCCAACGCTTCTTTCCGAGTCTCCGCCACGTGCACCGGCAGAACCAGCCGCCAGTCGTGGCGGTTCACCGTCTGACCGTGTTCAGCAGCCGATTCCTCGGCTATGGACCACAGGCCTTTCAGGTCTGACGGCCCGGCCGAGGGGTCACGGGGCACGGTGATGGTCAGCACCGCCGCGCCGTGTTTTCCGGCGAGGGTGACTCCCGCGGGGGTCTGGACCGAGGCCACGGCCACCGGCATGTGGGGCTGCTGGTAGGGGCGCAGTTGGAGCATGCCCTCGTTGAGTTCGAACCAGTCGGTCTTCACGGTGATCGGTTCGGTCTCGTTGAACAGCCGCATGATGGTGGTCAGAGACTCGTCCATCCTCTCGCGTTGGGTCTCATGGGGTATGCCCATCATGTAGGCGTCGCCGGGCAGCGCGCCGGGGCCGACGCCGAACAGGATTCGGCCACGGCTCATGTGGTCTAGCTGCACCATCCGGTTGGCGACCATGAGCGGGTGGTGATAGGGCAGGCTGACGACGCCGGTGCCCAATTTGATGTAGCGGGTCCGCTGTGCGGCTGCTGCTATGAACACCTCGGGCGACGCTATGATTTCCCAGCCGGCCGAGTGGTGCTCGCCGACCCAGACCTCGTCAAAACCCAGGTTGTCCATCCAGTCGATCAACTCAAGGTCGCGGTCCAGGGCCAGGGTGGGGTTCTCTCCAACCCGGTGGAAGGGTCCGAGGAAAGAACCGAATTTCATTCGCTTGGGCATGTCCATGGGTGTCATCCTCCGAACTTTGTCTGCTCTCTGTCTATTCTCCCGGGCTGTTCTTCCGGGCGCTGGCCGACGCCGGCAGGGGGCCGCGGTCAGGACAGGTGTTGGCCTCAGTTTACTCCCAGGGGAGACTGATTCCAAATCACCTGGACGTGCGCCGCCGCTGTTCTTGGTATTTTGCTAGAATGCCTGTGATTCACCTGAGCCTGCATCGTGAGCCCGTATGACCGCACCGGCCAACAACATGGACGCCGCATTCCAGGAATTCAAAGCGGCCAATCCGGCATTCGAGTCGACCAGTGTTCTGGACGATCTGCGCCGGACGGACTACGGGCGCTTGGACCGTTTGGGCCAGGTATTCCTGGACTATACCGGCGGCGGACTGTATGCCGACTCCCAGATAAGACAGGTCTCGGAGTTATTGGAAGAAGGCATCTTCGGGAATCCCCATTCGGACAGCCCGGCTTCATCCGCCACGACCCAACTGGTTGAAGAGACCCGTGAGTCGTTGTTGAATTTCTTCAATGCTCCGCCGGATGAATACGTAGCCATATTCACGCCCAACGCCACCGGCGCCATCAAGTTGGTGGGCGAGGCCTACCCCTTTCAGCCTGGAGACCGGTACCTGCTGTCGTTCGACAACCACAACTCCATCAACGGAGTGCGGGAGTTCGCCAGGGCGAAAGAAGCCGATGTCACATATGTGCCGGTGGTGCCGCCCGACCTAAGGATGGATGAAGCGCACCTGAAAGACGAACTGGACCAGCCCAACCAGGGTGGCCACAATCTGTTTTCCTATCCGGCCCAGTCCAACTTCTCTGGAGTGCAGCACTCTTTGGAGTGGACGACATATGCCCAAGAACGGGGCTGGGACGTCCTGCTGGACTGCGCGGCGTTCGCCCCTTCCAACCGGTTGGACCTGGCCCGCTGGCTCCCTGATTTTGTGCCCCTGTCCTTCTATAAGATGTTTGGCTACCCCACCGGCGTTGGGTGTCTGTTGGCCCGCAGGAGCGCATTGGAGAAGCTGGTCCGGCCCTGGTTCGCCGGCGGCACCATCACCATCGCATCCGTCCAGGCCGAGAAGCACTATCTGGCCGAGGGTGAGCAGGCTTTCGAAGAAGGCACTCTGAATTACCTGAGCATCCCCGCCGTCGGCATCGGCCTGAAGCACATGGAGTCCATCGGCATAGACACCATCCACGACAGGGTTACCTACCTGACCTCGTGGCTCATGGAGAACCTGCTTGCTTTGCGCCACAGCAACGGCGCGCCGGTGATCCGGGTCTATGGGCCAACGACCATGGAGGCCCGGGGCGGCACCCTGACCGTGAATTTCTACGACCCCAAAGATATCCCGATGGACCACCGCCGCATCGACGACCTGGCTGGCAGGGCGGGGATATCCCTGCGGACCGGCTGCTTCTGCAATCCGGGCGCGGGGGAGATGGCCCACGGCCTGACCGAAGCCGATATGGCGGCGGCCTTTGAGAACAGTGAACGCATGACCTTTGAGCAGTTCCTAAGCGTGCTCGAAGACCGAGACGGCAAGAGCGCCGGAGCCGTCCGCATCTCCATGGGGCTGGCGTCCAACTTCGCCGACGTCTACAAATTTTGGGAATTCGCCAGCAGCTTCATTGACCAGACCGCCGGAGAGGTCTAATCTCCGCACCGCGACACGATAAAAGATAACCCGGAGGACACCCGATGCCCGTACCAGGAACCACGTTAACCAGCTTCCGCCCGCTGATGCAGGGCACAAACGGCATGGTGGTTGCCAGCCACCCCAGCGCAGCCATGGCCGGCCTGGACATATTGAGAAAGGGCGGCAACGCCATCGATGCCGGAGTGGCGGTGGGGATAGCTTTGAACGTGGTCCACGTTGACGACTGCAGCTTCCTGGGCGTGGCACCCACGGTCATGTACCTGGCCGATAGGAAAGAGGTGGTGGAGGTGGACGGCCTGGGCGTGTGGCCGCAGGCGGCGTCGGTGGACTATTTCAACAAGAACCACGGCGGCAAGCTGGTGCCCGGCGTGATGAACTCACTGACCCCGGCGGCCGCGGACTCGTGGATCACGTCTCTTTCCCGGTTCGGGACCATGACCTTTGGCGAAGTGGCATCGGCCGCCACCGACCTTGCCAGCAACGGTTTCCCGATGTTCCGCTACCTGGCTGGCCGGTTCGTCACCGCCTTTGAGGCGTACAACGCCCATCCATCTACCGCTGAGATTTACCTGCCCAACGGTCGTGCTCCCAAGCAGGGCGAAATGTTCTACCAGAAAGACCTGGGGGCGACGCTGGCCAAGCTGGCGGAGATCGAGAGCGC
>CAYXDE010000017.1:0-7398 GCA_964463525.1 uncultured Dehalococcoidia bacterium
TCCTGATCGCGGGGGGGCTAAGTTGGGTCGGGTTGGTCAAATCGTCCATCGAACCGGCTTTGGCATTAGTCGTAATCGTGCCGTTCTTGCCCGGACCCCGGACCACTCACGGGCTGTTTGAAGAAGACGAGTACGAATTTGAGCATGCTCACCCAGGTGGCTCGGAGGCCGTGCCAGCCCAGGACCTGCACGGTGAGACCCCGGAAGAAGAAGAGCTGCACCACGTCCATGCCCCTCTGGACGCGTTCGAGCACCAACTGAAGCTGCCGGTAGACTTCGGATTGTTCTTCTTTGCCTTTATGAACGCGGGAGTGGCCTTCGCCAGCATCACCCAGGTGACGTTCATCGTCCTGATTTCCCTCATCGTCGGCAAGATGATTGGGATCACATTGTTCTCCTGGGTAGCAGACAAGGCCGGGTTCCCGCTGCCGGAAGGCATGGGGGTGAAACATCTGTTGGTGGCGGCTACGGTTGCCGGCTTGGGCTTGACCGTTGCCCTGTTCGTCGCCGGCAAAGCCTACGAAGACCCGGTCTTCAAGGACCCAGCCAAGATGGGCGCAGTGCTGAGCGCCGGCGCTGCGGTGGTGGCGTTCGTACTTGGGCGGTTGCTGCGGGTCAAAGACGGCCCGGACTAGTGCTATACTCGCGCCTACGGACCGTTATTTAGATTCAGATTAGGAGTCCCACGCGATGATTGGCGTACTTACTCACCACTGGGCGAAACCCGAATTGGTCGAAGAGGCCAAGAAGATGCTGGACGGCAATGGCCTGGCCCAGAGCAAGGCCCCCGGTTACGGCCAACGGTTGACCTTCATCTCCCAGGAAGACCCCACCAAGATCTCCACCCTGGTCACCTGGGATTCCAATGAGATCTACGATGCTTGGCGGGCCAGCCCTGAGCGGGCCGCGGCCATGGCAGGCGCTGGCGAGATGTGGTCCAAGCCGGCCGAGAATGAACGCTTCGAGATGGCCGATTAGCTCAGGTCTTCAGGCTGGGCACTAAGTCGATTGTTCGTCCTGAGCGCGTCGAAGGGCGGGGGCGCAGCCATGGTTCGACGGGGTTCACCACGAACGGTTGGCGGCGCGAAAAATCAAACGGAAAAGTTGGTCCGGTGCGCCGACCCGTCCGGGCTGTCAGAGTAAATAGGAGACGGGAATGGCCAAGCGAAGTTTCTGGGCTTGGGGGCACGAGGCTGACGAACCGACCCCCGAGCAGATGAAGACCGCGGCGGAAGAACTCGCCAGCCGCTACAAAGTCGACCTGACCCCTGTTGGACCGCCCAGGGCCTCAGACCTTTCCCTGCGTAAACCTCGGATCGCCCCGCCGTCAGCGCTGGCCGGCATCTGCGCCAGCGACGACCACGACCGGGCCGTTCACACCTACGGTCGCAGCTTCCGCGACCGTATCCGGGCGTTCAACCTCGATTTCCCCAACCCTCCCGATGTTGTGGCCCGCCCGCGCAACGAGCAGGAAGTTGAGGCCTTGCTGGAGTGGTGTTCATCCTCAGGCTATGCCGCCATCCCCTTCGGAGGCGGCAGTTCCACCGTGGCCGGGTTCGAGCCGCCCGAGGGCTATGACGGCATCGTGACCATCGACCTGGAAGGCCTGGACCAGGTTCTGGAGATCGATGATGTCTCCCGCTCGGCCCGTATCCAGGGCGGTATCTACGGACCGGCATTGGAAGATGGATTGCGGCCAAAGGGTTTCACCCTTAGGCACTATCCCCAGAGCTTCGAGTTCTCCACTCTGGGTGGCTGGATCGCCACCCGCTCCGGAGGCCATTACGCCACCAACCAGACCCATATCGACGATATGGTGGAATCGGTGCGAATGATCACACCCGCCGGCGTTTGGGAGTCGCGGCGTCTGCCGGGAAGCGGCGCCGGCCCCAGCCCGGACCGGATCGCCATCGGCAGCGAAGGCATCTTGGGCATCATCACCGAAGCGTGGATGCGCATCCAGGCCAGGCCCGTATTCCGGGCGTCGGCCGGGGTGACCTTTCCGACATTTGCCGCCGGAGCTGAAGCCGCCCGCCGCATAGTGCAGACCAAGATGTGGCCCGCCAACTGCCGCCTGCTGGACCCGGTGGAAGCTGCAGCCGCAGCCGGTATGGACGGTAGTGCGGCCTTGCTGGTGCTGGGATTCGAATCTGCCGAGATACCCCAGGGTGAATTGATCCGGCACGCGGTGGATATCGCCCGTGATGCCGGCGGCGTCATAGACGAGTCGAACATCCGTGTCTCAGACGGTTCCCGAAGTAGTTCCGACGGCGACACCGGCCGCCAAGGCTCGGTGGGGGCGTGGCGCAACTCTTTCCTGAACGCGCCCTACGTGAAGAACCACCAGGCCGGCCTGGGGTTCGTCACCGAGACCATGGAAACGGCTGTCACCTGGGACCGCTGGCCCAACTTGGACCAGACCGTCCGGGCCGCGCTGCAGGACGCCCTTGACCGGGTCTGCGGCGGAGGCACCGTCTCTTGCCGGTTCACCCATGTCTACACCGATGGACCGGCCCCCTACTTCACATTCGAGGGTATGGGCCGCTTGGGGGCTGAGCTTGAGATGTACGCTGAGATCAAGAAAGCGGCTTCCGACGCCATCATGGCGGCCGGCGGCACCATCACCCACCACCACGCCGTGGGACGGCTGCACCGCCCGTGGTACGACGAGCAGCGCCCCGAGCTGTTCGCCCAGTCACTCAAGGCCATCAAGCGGACCTTGGACCCCAATGGCGTACTGAACCCCGGGTTGTTGATAGACGCGTAGGGGCACGGCCCTGCCGTACTCCTACGGTTTACGGAACAAATCATCGTTGACCGGTTGAAACCGTAACACGGTCCCGATGAACCTCTGCGCACCCCGTTGAACCGCCAAACTCGGGCATGTACAATGGGGCACCTATCTGGAGGGAAGCATGTATAGGTTCGGTCTGACCCCGGCCGGATTCGCGCTTGGCAAACGCAATGTCCACTATTCGTGGGTGATAGTTGGCGTCGCCTCTATCATGTGGATGACCAGTTCCAGCTTACGGTTCGCCGCCAGCTTGTTGGTGGACGAGTTCAACAAGCCGGAACAGTTCGGCTGGAGCATCGGGGCTATCACCGTCGGGTTCACCATCCAATGGGTGGTGTCAGGGACGCTGGGTCCCGTCTGCGGATGGCTTGGGGACCGCTATGGCGTGCGCCGGGTCATGTGGGCCGGCGGAGTCTTGTTCATCGCTGGCATGGTCCTTACTGCCTTCATGCAGAACCTCTGGCAGTTCTATCTGTTTTTCGGAGTGCTGCTGGCCGCTGGTATGGCCGCTTTCCAGGTCACGTTGGTCTCCGGGGTTACCCTCTGGTTCCGGAAGCAGCTTGGCCTGGCCATGGGGATCCTGCAGGCGCTCCAGGGGCTGGGCACCGCTGCCGCCATCCTGATGGTGTTCATCCTCTTCGATGCGTTTGGCTTGCGGATGACCTTTTTGATCCCGGGCATCGCCGGTGGCGCGATCCTGCTCTTCCTGGTCAAGTACTTCTACAATGAGCCTGCCGATATCGGCCTGCGTCAGTGGGGGGCTCCGGAAGACGAACCTATCCGCAGCATGCAGAACAATGATGTTGCCAAGGTGCGGACCAACGTCTTCCTGAAGCAGGCACAGAAGACCGCCGCATTTTGGAATCTGGTGGGGATCCATTTTTGGGGCTGCGCCGGCCACAACGTCATCCTGATCCTTCTGGTGGCCATGGCCACGGATTCGGGGATGGCCAAGGGCACGGCCGTTGCGGTGTACATCACGCTCACCGTGACCAGCACCATCACCAGGTTCGCAGTGCCCGTCCTGGCGGACCGCTTCGGCGCCAAGACCATCATGAAGATCTGCTTCTCGGCCCAGACGTTCCCATTGTTGCTGTTGCTGGTCTCCCAGGATGTCTCCACCTACTTCATCTTTGCCGTGCTGTTCGGGATCGGGATGGGCGGCGAGATGACCGCCTTCGTGATCATCAACCGCCAGTATTATGGCGATGCGCCCACCGGGACGACCTACGGCTGGCAGATGGCTGGAGCGGGGGTTGGCATGGCCATCGGCCCTGTGTTGGGCGGGTTCCTAAGGGACTGGACCGGCGCATATGACTGGTCCATCCTGCTGTCCTTTGGCCTCAGCGCCACCGCAGTGGTCTGCATCTTCCTGCTGCCTTCCACACACCAGCATCAACTGCCGGACTGGGAGGACGCCCTGCCGCCAGAGGCCCGGACCTCCGGCGTGATGAATGCCCCCGCAGTGTCTGCCGACGACGACTAGTCTGCTGATGCGTTTCTAGGCATGTCTCAAGAGAAGTTGTGGGAGGAGGACGAGGTCCAAGCCGGGCCGACCATGTCCGCCACCGAACTCGGCACCTACGCCAGGACTCCTTTCTGCTCCCGGTGCGCCTGGGTGCGTCTCCACGTCAAGAACCTGCCCTATCAGAGCTTTCCCGGCATCTTCAGCAGCATCGACCGCTACAACAAGCTGATCGTCCACAACCACTTTGACCGGGAAGGACAGGCCCCAACCTGGCTTGCAGAATTAGGGGAGGCCGGCGGGTACGTCGACCCGCCCCACTGGTCCAGCTTCAAGACTCTGGACGAAGAGACCGGAATCACCCTCAGGGGCGAGGCCGACGGCATTTTCAAGCTGGCCGATAACTCCTACGTGATCGTCGACTACAAGACGTCCCGCTACAACCCGGACCGCCCCGGCATGTTCAGCAACTATGAGGTCCAGCTCAACGCCTACGCGTTGATCGCCGAGCGGCTGGGCTTCTCACCGGTGTCCAAGCTGGCCCTGGTCTACATGGAGCCTGCCACCGACAAAGAGACCGCATCAGAACCGGACCTGGTGGATTGCCGCGGTTTCGTCATGGGTTTCCACGCCAACGTTGTCCCGGTGGAACTGCGCGTGGCCAGCCTGCTGCCGCCGCTGCTCCGCAAAGCCCGCAGCATCTGGGACATGGAAGCGCCGCCAAAGGCCGCCAGGGACTGCAAGGATTGTGCGGCCGTGGACGGGTTACTGGAGAGACTGGGCGGGTCTCTTTGATTCAGGTTGCCCGGTCAAGAATACCCCTTCCACAAGTTCACCCTGGATTGTGCGGCACTCTGCGGTGATTCGGTCCTCCCAAAAATCTTTTGAACCGCCCAGCCATTCCCAATAACGCAGTTTTTCTCTATGGAAATCTCGCGACTACCAGCTTCGATGCCGATGAATGAATCAGGTGCATCGTGTTTTTGGGTATCACGCATCATTCAGATTCTTTCCGACGGTATTAGAGTGAAATATGAGGCTCATTTGGTAGTGCCGGGGTGGGGGTTGGCCGCGGGAGGAACTGGATTTGATCGCGAAATCGATTTCGATTCCTATCCTTGCTCTGTTGCTTGGCATTGGGATGACCGCGTGTGCTGCAACTGATACCAGTGCCCCCCAATCCGTTCCGGATACACCCGTGTCATCGCCTATCGGAGAGACACTCGAGGCGCCGGAACTAACGGTTGAGACTACCCTGGTTAACACAGTTTTCGGCGAGGGAATCTTTTTCGAGGCTGAAGACGAAACCGCGTCCGACCTCCTTCCCGCATCTGAACCTTGGCATTCCCACGAGGAGTTTGTGGGCGTTCCCCCACACGGAAACCGGCCGGGGCCTTCGGGCGGCGGCAACTGGTATCTGTCACGAAACGGCGAATCGCTGACCTACGAGTTCGATGTTCCGGCATCCGGCGATTACCTCATCTTCGTGCGGGACTTCTCCTCCGATGATTGGCCTCCGGGCCACCGGTCTATGCGGATCGCAGTGGACGGGATAGACCTTGGACTCTTTGCCGAAAACGAGATACGGGCCGCCTACCCTCCCGGCGTATTTGGCTGGCACGAGACGGCGACCGTCACCCTGCAGACGGGACTGCATACGATGACGGTGACCAAGGAAGGACCGGTGCAGGCCGGGCCGTTGCTGGACGCGTTCTATCTGACCACGAATCCGGATGACGACCCCGAATTCACTCTTACGCTGGAGACAGCGGTACCCGCTACACAGAATGACCCCACGCCTTCTCCAGATGCCCCAGTGATCGACAATGGTGGTTCTGGGGGGATGCGTCAGATAGTCCAATACGCCGCAACGGCAACCGCATCGAGCGAGTACTCGGCAGATTTCAAGAGCGCTATGCAGGCAACGGGCGCTCCCGACACACCTTCATGCGGCACGAAAGGTACTGCCTGGTCGCCTGAAACTCCGGAAGGCGACGACGAGTGGATCGAAGTGGGGTTCGAGATTCCGGTTTTCGCCTTCGGCATCTCCGTCTATGAGTCGTTCTCCGGGTATTTCCTACGGCAGATAGATCTCATCGATGTAGACGGCGGCTATCATGTGGTCTGGGCCGGTACCGACACCTTTACCTGCCCCACAGAGATGATTGTGACCTTCGATCAGACCGATTATGTGGTCGTAGGGGCGAAGATACACACCCGCATCAATGCACTTGAGGAGATAGACGCAGTGAGGATCGGCGGTCTGGGGCCAGCGAACTAACTGCGCAGGCGATTCATGGTTTGGCCGGGTCTGCGTCTAGTCAGATGGGATAGCACAGTAGACCCCAGGCTCATTGCCTGCCGTCTGGGTGCTATGGCCCTCTCCGGTTAAATCAGTTGCGGAGATTACGTCTCCAGGCCCGAATGACAGTTTGGATCCGTCCCCAATCTCAACATCGACCTGGCACGACAGGGTAATCACATACATACCGCCTTCCAAATTCTTAGGTTGACGCGTGTCCCCGCCGCAGCCCTCTACCCGGCAAAGCCCCGGTGTTCGTTCCGTTTTCTATGACTACTTGGCCGTTGACTATCACGTAGTCGATGCCCACAGGATAGTGCTTGGGGTCGTCTTTGGTGGCGTGGGTCTTGACGGTGTCGGCGTCGAAGATGACTATGTCGGCCTTGAAGCCGTCGCGGAGCAGGCCCCTGTCTGGGAGACCCAGCCTCTGGGCGGGGAACGAGGTCATCTTGCGGACGGCCTCGGGTAGCTTCAGGTGCTGTTCGGCACGCACGAACTCGGCCAGCACGATGGGGAAGCAACCGTAGGTGCGGGGGTTGGGGTACTCGCCGAAGAGTATGGCGTCGCTGGCGATCATGCCCGCAGGGTGGGACACAAAGGCGTACAGCGTCTGGGCGTTGGTGCCCAGTCCGACCGTCGAGATGAACAGGTTCTCCTCGATCAACAGGTCGAACAGGGCGTCGGCCGGGTCCTGACCCCGCATCTCTCCGATATCGGTGATCAGCTTGCCTTCGTACTGCTTGTTCTGGGGCTGGTTGAAGCTGGTCAGCCAGTTGTTCTCCAGACGGTCCCGGGAGAGTTCCCGCTTCATGCGCTCCCGGTCGTGGGCGGGGGAGG
>CAYXDE010000017.1:7410-52911 GCA_964463525.1 uncultured Dehalococcoidia bacterium
CGGGCCGCCGTCTTTGGCCCAATGGGGCAGTCCGATGGTCACCGTGGTACCCGAGTAAGGGTAGGTGTAGCAGTCGAAGGTAACGTCCATGCCCAGGTCGCGGGCGTCTTCCACCAAGCCCAGGTAGTCCAGATGACTGCCCACCCCTGCGGCGCTCTGGCGGTAGTGTGTCAGGTGCACCGGGCAGTCGCCGCCGCGGCCGATTTCCAGGGCTTCCTCCCAGGGGCCCAGCAGGCCGTTGGACCGCAGGCTGGCGCGGGTGTGGGTGTGGTAGTGGCCGCCCATGCGGGCCACCACAGCGGACAGTTCGGCCAACTCGGCAGTGCTGGCGTAGGAGCCGGGCGGGTAGTCCAGTCCGGTGGACAGACCCCAGGCGCCCTCTTCCATGGCCTCCCGGACCACGGACTTCATGTCTTCCAGCTCGGCGGGTGTGGCAGGACGGTCATTCCAGCCCACGCCCCAGATGCGCACCGGCGAGTTGCCCAGAATGAAGGCTTGGTTCACGGCCACGGCGTTGTCGTACTTGGCCAGCTGCCCGGCCACGGTCAGCCAGTCGGTGGGCAGAGGCGGGTAGCCGTTCAGCCCCGAGTCCTGCCAGATGTAGCGCTCCAGCTCCTCGCGGGTCTTGAAGGGCGCGTGGGACATGCCGTCGATGCCTATCAGCTCGGTGGTAACGCCCTGCCGCACCTTGGGGTCGTGGTGCGGCTCGCCCATGATGGTCAGTCCGGCATGGGAGTGGAGGTCGACGAAACCGGGACAGACCACGTAGCCGGCCGCGTCGATGGTCCGGACGGCTTCCAACTGGGAAACGTCGCCCCGTTGAATGGTGACCGTGTCACCTTCGACCAGGACCGCGGCGAAGAAGCCGGGACTGCCGGAGCCGTCGATCACCAGACCGTTGGTTATCAGTAGATCAAGCATGTATCACTCGTGCTGATAGAGATTTTGGGGAGCTAGAGCTCCGCTTCCACCCGTTTGAGGAAGTCCTGCCCGGCGAGGCGGAGCAGACCCTGGGAGGACACGGTGATGAAGTTGGCGCCCAGTTTGATGAACTCGGCCACGCCCGCGGCGTCGGCAGGGGAGTTTCCGCCCGCGCCGCAGCCCTTGCCGCCAGCCCTGATCCTGGGAATCACCTGGCCCATTACTTCACGGACCTTTTCACGTCCCGGATTGCCCATGCTCTGGCCAAGATCGCTGGCGGCCACGTGGACCACGTCCACACCGGGGACGCTGAGGATGTCGTCCAGATTGTCCACCGCCTCGGTCTCCTCGCACATGGGGACGACCAGTACCTGAGAGTTGACGAAGGTGGTTGAGTCGGGTCCCCCGCTTCCGTAATCGTGGGCGCGGCCGCTGCCGGCCATGCCGCGGCGGCCGTCAGGGTAGTAACGGGCTGATTGGGCCACGGACTCGGCGTCCGCTTTGGTGTTGATGTGGGGCACGATGATCCCCTGCACTCCCCGGTCCAAGAACCGCAGGATGGTGGACTCCTCGTGGTTGGGGATTCGCGTGATGGGCGTGATGTTGAAGGACTCGGCGGCCCGGACCATGTGTTCGACCTGGTCCAGGTTCATGGGGCCGTGCTCGCAGTCGATCATGACAAAGTCGAAACCGATGGTGCCGAAGATCTCGACGATGTCGGGGGCGAAGCGGCTGACGATGGCGCCGTAGGCTACTTTGCCCTCAGCCAGTTTGGCCTTGGTGGTGTTGGTTCGCATCGTTGTTAGGGTTCCCTCCCGGATTGATGATGGCCCATTATATATAAACGGCGTGCCCATGTGGGATAGATGGAGCCTGGCTGCCGGTCGACCGTCCAAAACAGATTCCTGTTAAGCTCGGCGGACTGAAGGTATATCAGCGATCTAGGCGTGAAAGGTTGACAACTCAGAGTCCTGCATGCTAAGATAGCGGAGCGCTTTCAGAAACTACTGAAGGCGCTCTTTTTTTGCCCAATGAAATCGGACATCAAAAAGCCCCTCATTCCGAGGGGCTTTTTCTTTTGCAGGGGTATATTCTCCGCTCAAGCGAAGGACGGCATCACGTCCTTGGCGAAACGCCGCAGGGTGGATATGCCTGCCGGGCAATTGAGAAGCACGTATTCGATGCCGGCGTCGTGCAGGGCCTGTATCTCCTTCGCCACATGGTCCGCAGACCCATAGATAGTTCCCGCCTGGGCCGCTTCCCGGGTGTCTTGGAAGCTGGACTGGAGGGCGAGTTCCTGAGTCCGGCGTCGGGCCGCCATGCGGTTGGTCATCGCCTCTTCATACTCGTCTGCGGAGTCGACGATATTCACCGAACGGGCCACCGCCACGCTCATGGGATCGAAGGCGCGGCCCAGGGACTCGACCTCCGCTTTGTACATCTCGACTTCTTCAACGATCGTGTCGAAGGAATCGAACTGGCCCAGCAGCATGTTGAAGCCAAGTTGGGCGACCTGCTTTACGGACCTGGGACTGCCAGCGCCCATCCAAAGCTGCGGGTGAGGCTTCTGGGTGCTGGACGGCTCGACCACAACGTTGTCGTACTGCCAATACTTGCCCTGGTGGGACCACGGGGCGTCCGAGGTCCAGGCCTTGAGCATGACCTCCAGACATTCTTCGAAGCGGGCGTCCGCCTCCTCGATGGGCATCATGAACCCTTCGAATTCCTTGAGGCGGTACCCCTTGCCGATGCCGGCGTCGACCCGCCCCTCCGAAAGCAGGTCGAGGGTGGCGATCTGCTCCGCCAATAAGATGGGGTTGTGCCAGGGCAGCACCATGACCGCCGTGCCCAGCCGCAGGGTGGATGTGCGGGCGCCGATCCAGGTGAGCAGATTCAGAGTCGCCGACACCTGGCCGAACCCGGTGAAGTGGTGCTCAACCAGAAAGGTGCTGTGGTACCCCAGCGACTCCGCTTCAACGTTGCGCTCAACAAACTCCCGGAACCCGGCCCCGCTATCAACATCGGGCCCGCCCCGCCTGGCCTGAGCGCTGCCAAACATTCCAAATTGCATTTGTTTTCCTTGGTCTCGATCTACCTACCCCAACGCCCTTAACCCCGCCAGCACCTTGTCCGCAGTCACGGGCAGGTCCGTGATGCGGACGCCTACGGCGTCGAAGACGGCGTTGGCTATGGCTCCGGCGACTGGGATGTTGCTGCTTTCTCCGATGCCTTTGCTCTCGTAGGGGGCGGGCCCGGCGTCGCCTTGGACCAGGACGGTCTCCATGGGCGGGACGTCGGCTGAGGTGGGTATCTTGTAGTCGCCCAGACTCAGGGTGGATATGTGGCCGTCTTCCAGCGCCAGTTCTTCCATGAGGGCGTAGCCCAGGCCTTGAATCATGCCGCCTTCAACCTGGCCCTGGTGGTTCAGCGGGTTCAGGATGGCTCCGATGTCATGGGCGGAGATTATCTTGTTGACCGTGACCTCGCCGGTCTCGGTGTCAACGTGGACCTCGGCGATCTGGGTGCAGAACGACGTTAGCTCCGGCGTCTCCGACGTCACGCTGGTCTGTCCGGTCAGTTCCTCGCCGCCGGTGCGGGCGATAACCTCGGCGATGGTCATGCTCCGGCCCGCCGCCACCAGACGGCCGTTCTCCATGGACACCTGCTCTTCCGGGGCGTCCAGCAGGGGAGACGCGGCCTCCACCAGCTTGCCGCGCAGCTCCCGGGCCGCGCCCACCACAGCCTGTCCGGCGGTGTAGGTCACCCGGCTGCCGCCCGAGCCCGAGCTGTAGGGCATGTTCCCGGTGTTCTCCAACACTATCTGGATGTCCGAAGTGTCTAGGGTCAGCTCCTCAGCCACCATCTGGCGCAGCACCGTGTGGGAGCCGGTGCCCGTGTCCCAGAACGCCATGTGGAGTTCAGGGTTGCCTTCGTTGGTCAGCCCGATCTTGGCTGTGAACTGGCCGGTGCCCTGCACCAGGTCGGTCATGGCGAATCCTCGACCGGTGTTGGGCGGCAGCGTCTTGTCCATCCCAGCGGCTTCGGCAGCGGCCTCTAGGGTCTCCACGGCCTTGATCTGGGCCCAATGACGTCCGATGGGCGAGGCGTCGCCCTCACGCATGACGTTCTTCAGCCGGAACGCATAGGCGTCCATGCCCAGTTCCTGGGCGATCATGTCCATGTGCGACTCCACGGCGAATACCACCTGGGGCTTGGCTGGGCTGCGCATGTGGCCGCGGGGGACGTTGTTGGTGTAGACGGTGTAGCTGTCGATCTTGGCGTGGGGCATGTTGTAGACGCCGCAAAGATGGTCGGCGCCCCGCAGGTACACGGTGGGTTTGAACGCGCCGTAGGCCCCGCTGTCGAAGACCGCCCGCGCCTGGCGGGCTTTGATTGTGCCGTCTTTCATCACTCCGGTCTTGATGGTCATCACCGCCGGATGGCGCGGGTTGCCGGCCATCAACTCTTGGATGTAGTCCATGACCATCTTCACCGGGCGTCCCGACTTCTTGGACAGGTAGTAACAGAGAGGCACGTCCATGAACGATCCCTTGCCGCCGAAGTCGCCGCCGATGGTGCTGGGGTGGAGGACGATGCTTTCAGCCGGTATACCCCAAGCGCCGGAGAGTTGGTCCCGCAGCATGTAGGGGTCTTTGTTGTTGGCCCAGATGTCCACGCCGTCTCCGGTGGGGTCGGCGCTGACCACGCAGGCGTGGGGTTCGATGTAGCCCTGGTGCATGAGCTGGGCGTTGAAAGTGTGCTCGAATATCAGGTCCGATTCTTGAAAC
This sequence comes from uncultured Dehalococcoidia bacterium, assembly GCA_964463525.1. Taxonomy (GTDB): domain Bacteria; phylum Chloroflexota; class Dehalococcoidia; order Lucifugimonadales; family UBA3495; genus UBA9611. The sequence continues at coordinate 12,120 of CAYXDE010000017.1, forward strand.
CCCTGCTCGATGTCACCCTTCTCCCACGTGATGTGGGCAAAGGCGTTCCGGATGCCGGACGGAGGCTGGGGCAGGCCGGCGTAGGACTCCATATCGGGGTGAAGGTCCGGAGCGTCTGCCTTCATCGCTTCTTCGGCATCGTAGACAGGGGTCAGTTCTTCGTACTCGACGTCGATGAGGAGCAGGGCTTCTTCGGCGGTCTCCTTGTCGACCGCAGCCACGGCGGCGACCTTCTCGCCGACGAAGCGCACCACGTCTTGGGCCAAGACCGGCATATCCACCATGCGCCGGCCGATCTTTGCGCCGGGCATGTCCTTCCCGGTGACCACGCAATGGACGCCCGGCAACGCTTCGGCCGCTGAGGCGTCGATACTGACGATGCGGGCGTAAGGGTAGGGGCTGCGCAGAATCTTGCCCCAGAGCATGCCTGGCAGCGAGATATCCGCGGCGTAGACCGCTTTTCCTGAGACCTTGTCTGGGCCCTCGCCCCTGGTGATGGACCGTCCGACGGCGGTGCCTGTGGCAGCCATAATCAACTCCGTCCCTTCGATTATCCACGGGGATTATGCCACACTCCCCGCCTGGCAAGGCAGCGGTAAAATCAAACAGAATGCACACCGAAAACGGCTTGCCGTATCTCCCGGGCTGGCCCAGGATATTAGGTGAGTGGAGGAATGTCCGACATTTTCGGAAGATTCGCCCGCCGTTATTCGTAACGCGCACTCGAGATTCGGTTGATCGGAGATCGGACCGTAGACATGAGCAAGCGAGCACTTCTCTTCATACTTCTTGGGTTGATGGCCCTGACTCTGGCCGCCTGCGGCGGTGGAGGCGACGGTGACGGCGATGCCGGCGGCGCAGAAGATACGCCGGACCAGGCCACCGCTGTTCCCCAGCCGACGCTGATTCCCGGAAACACTCAGTCGGCTATCGCCACCCCGACCTCGGTTCCGGCGACCCCTGCGCCCACGGCAGTGGCAACAGAGGGTGACCTGTTCTTGCAATTGGTCAGCCCTGAAGAAGCCGAGATATTCACCGATGCCAGCACGTTGACCGTAGCCGGACGTACCCGGGTGGACGCAGTGGTCACCATCAACGACACCATCGTAGAGCCCAACATCGACGGCGAGTTCTCGCTGGATGTGACGTTAGAAGAAGGTCCGAACATCATAGAAGTGGTGGCCAGCGTTGCCAGTGGAGAGCAGATGGACCTGGTGCTGGTTGCCCTCTACCTGCCTTAGAAAGACTTTTCCAACCAGTCGAAGAATCTACCGGCTGATCACTTTGATACAGGTGTCCCCATGTTGAATTTCGATCGAGTTAATCCCACCCCATCCTCGCGGCTAGGCCTCGCCTTGATCGCCGCCGTGTTTGGAGCGCTGCTGCTGGCCATGTTCGCCGGCGCCGCTTCGGCCCAAAGCACCGGCGCCATCGGACGGGGATTTACCGGCGAGGTCCGGTCGGTCAGCGCCGCCAACGGTCTGCTGGCTGTGGAGTCGAAAGGCGTCCTTTTTCAGCTGGCCATCAGCAGCAATACCGTGATCAACGTGCCACCGGACGAAAATGTTGGCATAGACGGCCTGCCGGCCCAACTCGGATTCAAGATCGCGGGACTGGCCGACGATGTCATAACCGATCCCAACGGGGTGCCCCATCAAGAAGTCCGGACGGCCCTCAAGATCATGGTGATCCCTGGGAAGGCCACCCGGTCGCACAAGCGCACTATTGCCTCCGACAAAGATGGCGAAGATCTGACCGCGGTTGATGAAGAGGGGAAAGAGACCGATCTCGCAGGCCGCGGCGCAGGGATCGAAAAGGGCGAGGCCATGATCATGCTCGTCCAGAAATCTAGCGGCGCCAACGCAGTTGAGAAGGTCCGCGGTCTGTTCAAGGCCAAGACCGTCACAGACCGGCTGGACCGGTTCTCCAAATCCGAAACAGATGACCCAGTAAAGGCCAGCATCTTGGCCGGCCTGCGGGACAGGCGCGACGAGGCCCAAGAAGAACGGATGCAACGGACCGCTGAAAACGCCGAGGCAGGTCTGCGCGAATTTGTCCTGACCAAGGTCAAGGCAATGCAGGACGCGAAGAAAGAGGAAGTGAGAACTCGCGGCGTCGGCGCGGATGTCGCTGAGTGCGCGCGTGGCATCGCGGGAAGCAAAGCCGTCACCATCACAGATCTCACGGCTGATCAGCGCGCACGGGTTATGGAAGAGTGCTTGAAGCCCCGGCCGCCCGTCACGGCGACGCCGGTCCCGGTCACTACTCCGGTGATCCGAATCACCTCACCCACAACTGGAACGGTCGCGAGTCCCAAGGAAGTCGTAACGATAACGGCTGAAGCTAAAGACGACGTAGCCGTGGTCGCCGTGACCTTCAACGTGGCGGGGGACGATGTCGCGAAGATCGCGGCAGCTCCGTACACGGTAGAGGTAACGGTGCCGTTGGGTGTGACGAATCTGCCCATCACAGCCACGGCCTTCGATGCCGACGGCAATACAGGCACATCTTCTATCACTCTCAAAGTTGCGCGCCAGACCGGTGATCTGGGCATCAAGATCACAAGCCCGGCAGAGACTGTCACAGATTCGACCGGCCGGGCCTCCACCGTGTCCGGCAGCAGCCAGGTCATCGCCCAGGGGGACACCATCGCCGTAATAGCCGATGTGACCGGCACCGGCGTGGTGACGGTTGTCTTCACGATCGATGGGGTGGACCAAACACCGATCTCAGCCCCACCCTATGCCATGCGGTATTTCGTGCCCTTCACCTCGGATGCTGCTCCGGCGCCGCTAAAGATCACCGCCACCGCCACTGATGGCACCGGAGACAGCGTCAGTGACAGCGTCAGCGTCAACATCGTGCGAAAGGTCACCGATGTGAACGTCAGAATCACAAGTCCGGCGGCCAACGCTAGGGCGACTGCCGGAGATACCCTGGTGATCAAGGCCGAGACTGACAACGACTCCGAAATCGCGTTCGTCACGTTCAATGTGGGCGGGGTTGATACTGTCGTAACAACGTCACCGTTCACCCATACCTATGTGCTGCCTGGTAGAGCCACCACTGCCCCGGCTACGTCCAACGTCCCACCCAACGTGTTCGTCGGGAGCGTCACATTGGGCAGGAGCCCTGCGCCCAACGGGACAGTGGTGACCGCCTGGATCGCAGGCACAGACTCCACCAACCTGTCCATCAAGGTGACCGCCACCGCGAACACCGGTGAAACGGACATAGCTTCGATAACCATCCCGGTTTCTGGGGCTATAAACGCTGGGCAGACCACGGTTACGCAGGGAGAGTATGTTCTGAACGCCGCACAGCCTTCCGGACAGAGCTTTGCCGGCAAGACGGTAACGTTCACCATCGGAGACAAGAACGCCAGCCAGACCGGCACCTGGCAGCAAGGCGGTGCGACCATTCTGGACCTGAGCGCCGATTAGCCGGGAACATCCAAGCCGCATAGAAAGAGGACCCCAACCGGGGTCCTCTTTCATTCTGATATCTCAGCCTGATATCTCAGCCGCCAACCGAGGATCTTCCCAACCAGACGGCCCCCGTGACTGAATATGTAAAGCCCAGCAATATTAGCGGGCGGATGCTATCATGGTGGGTAGGGTAATTTGATTTGAGCGATTTCAAGAACAACGACATTCGTAATCTGGCCATCATCGCACACGTCGACCACGGCAAAACCACGCTGGTCGACGCTTTGTTGAAACAGGGCCAGGTTTTCCGCGCCCACCAACAGGTTGGCGAGCTGATCATGGACACCAACCCTCTGGAACGCGAGCGGGGCATCACCATCCTTGCCAAGAACGCTTCCGTCTCCTACGAGGGTGTCCGCATCAACATCATCGACACCCCGGGCCACGCTGATTTCAGCGGCGAGGTGGAGCGAATCATGAACATGGCTGACGGCTGTCTGCTATTGGTGGACGCGGTCGACGGCCCCATGCCCCAGACGACCTATGTTCTGCGCCAGGCTTTGCAGCAGAACGTCACTCCCATGGTGGTCATCAACAAGATGGACCGCCCGGAAGCGCGCGTGGCCGAAGTGGAAGAGATGGTCCAAGACCTGTTCTTGGAACTGGCCACCAACGCTGAGCAGCTCGAGTTCCCGATCATCTACGCCTCGGCCAAGGCTGGATACGCCACCACCGACCCGGATGTGCCCGGCACGGATATGTCGCCGTTGTTCAAAGCTATCTTGGAGTCGGTCCCGGCGCCCACTGGCGACCCTGACGCCCCAGTGCAGATGCTGGTGGCCGCTTTGGACTATGACAACTATCTGGGACAGGTGGCCCTGGGCCGCATCACCAGAGGGACGCTCAGATTGCGGGACAATGTGGCCCTGCTAGGCCGCGGCGAAGAATCTTCGGTCCATAATCTGGAGCGCATATTCGTTTTCCGGGGCATGGAGCGCGTAGAAGTGCCCGAGGCCAAGGCAGGAGACATCGTGGCCCTCACCGGCCCCGAGGGTGTCTCTATCGGGGATACAATTTCTTCTCTGGAGCACCCCGAGGCATTGCCTTCCATCGATATCGAAGAACCGACCGTACGGATGACCTTCAGTGTGAGCACCTCACCGTTCATGGGCAAAGAAGGGGAGCACTGCACCTCCCGCAACCTCCGCGACCGGCTGTTCCGGGAACTGCGGACCAACGTCAGCCTGCAGGTGGAACCAACATCCAGTTCGGACGTGTTCGTGGTGGCCGGCCGGGGTGAACTGCACCTTTCGATCTTGGTTGAGACCATGCGCCGGGAGCAGTTTGAGTTCCAGGTATCGCGGCCCGAACCCGTCACCAAGGTGATCGACGGCAAGATCCATGAACCCTACGAGATCTTGAACATCAGCACCAACGACGAGTACGTGGGCGCTTTGACGGAGTACCTCTCCGGCCGTTTGGCCCAACTCCGCGATATGCGGTACGACGACAACGGCTACGTTCACATGGAGTACAAGATTCCAACCCGCGGTCTGATCGGATTCAACTCGTTCTTCCTCCGGACCTGCCGGGGCGACGGGCTAAAGAGCAGCATATTCACTTCTTATGAGCCCATGGAAGGTGAGATCAAGGGTCTGCCTGGTGGAGTGTTGGTTGCCTCCGAACGGGGCACCGCAGTCACCTACGGCCTGCTGAACGCCCAAGGCCGGGGCGATACCTTCATCGATCCGGGCACCGATGTCTACGAGGGTATGATCATCGGCTCGCACCGCCGCGAGGGCGACATCGAGATCAACGTCTGCAAAGAGAAGAAGCTGACCAACATGCGCTCTTCGACCGCGGACGTGGCCAAGCGGCTGAATGCCACGGTGATCATGAGCCTGGAAGAGGCGTTGGAGTTCATCTCCGACGACGAACTGGTGGAGGTCACCCCACAGAACTTCCGCCTCCGCAAGATGGACCTCTCCGCCCTGGACCGCAAGCGCACCCGCCGTGATGGAGTCCGCACCAGGGACTAACTGGTCCGGTCTGCGCCCTCTGCTGACTTAGATCCCTCCCCGGCATTTGGTACACTGGCGGCTGAGAAGCCTGGTGGGATATGATATCCACCTGAAGACAGCCCACCTAGGGCGATTCCACAAAGAGCCAAGAGATTGCTGCGGAGAGAGACATGATCTACGAAGTGCGCACCTACGATCTAAAGCCGGGAGCCATTCCCCAGGCAGAGGAAGCCTTTGCTGAGGCCCTGCCCCACCGGGAGAAATATGGCCCTATCGCCGCCTTCTGGCACACAGAGATCGGCCCGTTGAACCAGATCATCCACGTCTGGGGTTACGAGAATCTGGAAGAACGCGAGAGTGTCCGCTCGGCAGCCGGAAAAGACCCCAACTGGCCGCCCAAGATCACACCCGGCAACATACTCAACATGAACTCTGAGATCTGGAACCCCGCACCGTTCATGAAGCCCATGGGAGGAGACCAGGCCCTGGGAAGCATCTATGAGATGCGGACCTACACCTACGAGCCAGGCTCCATACCCGAGCTGCTCAAGCGCTGGGAAGCAGCACTGCCCGAACGGGAGAAGCATTCTCCCCTGGCGGCCGGCATGTTCACCGAGTTCGGCGGACTGAACCGCTGGATGCACATCTGGCCCTACAAAGACCTGAACCACCGCGCGGAGATACGAGGGAAGAAGATCGAGGGTTGGCCCTCTGGAGCGCCGGGCCGGGTGCGCCAGGAAAACAAGATCATGGTGCCGGCCAGCTTCTCCCCGATGCACTAGGAAACCGGGTAAGTAAGTTCGGTGAGACGGACCTATGACTATAAGACACCATATCTATCAAGTTGATCAGCGAGTGTTGATCAAGAGCCGTGAAGGTGGAGTCTTCAGGCCCCCGTCAGAAGGAGCCAAGGGATCTCTTGGGGTGATTGCGCCGCAGTTGTTCCAGGACTGGTCCGGTACCTTCTTGGAGCGGGAGCCCGACGTCCCGCCGGAGTATTACGTCACCGTTGATAACGGAATAACCGAGACCATCTCGGAAGATTGGCTGGAGCCGGCTCCGCCAGGTTCGCCTCCTCCGCCGGAGGAAGAGCATCCGTGGCCAACGTAAGCTGCCAACGAGTTTGATGAAAAAGAAAAGGCCCCGGCTTAAGCCGGGGCCTTTTCTTTTTGCTGAAGTTCCAGAGGTTAATCGGAGTAGTCTAACGGCGATTGGCCGGAACCAGCTAGTCTGCCTGAGCCGGTCAGCATTACCGGCCGTACGTTTGAAACCAGGCTGGAGCCCATGGCGTCCGAATAGAAGCCTCCCGTGTTGCCTATGGACACTCTGATCTCGGACTGCTGGAATAGCGGCTCTCTCTGATCTAGGAGATCGCCCAAGATGATATATGGTGGCGTAACCGCGGCCAACTCTGTCGAATCGTTGTTGACGCCGGTCATGATCTCTATCTGGAAAGACGATGCGCTGACGGTTGGAATCTCTACGCTATCTTCGGAGCCTTGGCCCCAAGGACCGAAGGTTCCAATCATTAGGGCGCCAACGACGCCCACACCTAGCGTTAATATTTTTTGTCGCCACATAGGCCCCTCTCTCGAACCAGTGTTCGGCGGTTAGGCCCAGTATTTACCAAACAGGATGATACGTAGTGTGAGGCGGGTGTGATTTCCGGAAAAGACATAATAATGCTCCTTTAGGGCATCTCTCAGGCACGAATATAACCGTATAGATTAGGGAAAATATGATTCGGTTGGATACCGATGAGAAATCTTCCGGGGGAAACAGGTATCATTCACCGGAACACGCCGTCGATAAGTTGAGGGTGGCATCATGATGATAGAAGGTCACAGAGAGATCGATGTCCCGGCCGGTGTGCCGGTGTGGGATGTTGATCCGTTTGACCCGGCGATCCTCACCGATCCCCTGGACTACTACGCGGAGTTGCGTTCCAAGGGCCCCTTCGTCTACATACCCAAGTACTCAGTCCTGGCCTGCGGACGGTACGACGAGACCAAAGAGGTTTTTTCCGATTGGGAGCGGTTCGTCTCTTCACGGGGCGTCGGCCTTCAGGACTTCAGCTTAGAAGAACCGTGGCGGCCTCCCAGCATCGTCCTTGAAGTCGACCCTCCCTACCACACCAAGACCAGGGCGGTGATCGAGCGCGCCCTTTCTCCCAGAGCGGTTAGGAATCTAAGCGAGTCGTTCAAAGCGGATGCCGAAAAGTTGGTGGACGCACTGCTTGAGAAAGGCACGTTCGAGGCGGTGGAGGAACTGGCGGAAACCTACCCCACGACAGTCTTCCCCAACGCTGTGGGTCTACGGGAAGGAGACCGGAGGCGGCTGGTCGACTATGGTGAAATGGTCTTCAACGCCATCGGTCCCGACAACGAGCTGCGCCGGAACGCCATGGCTAAAGGCCCCAACGTTGTGCCTTGGATCATGGAGCAATGCCAGCGGGAACGCCTGAATCCCGAGGGCTTTGGCGCAGCTATCTATGCCGCGTCCGATACCGGCGAGATCACCGCGGATGAGGCCGGGCTGCTGGTGCGTTCGCTGCTGTCGGCCGGGGTGGATACCACTGTCACAGCCCTGGGCAGCGCAGTCTGGTGCCTGGCCAACAACCCGGACCAGTTCCAGCTCTTGAAGACAGACTCCACACTCCCGGTCTGGACCTTTGAGGAAACCCTGCGCTACACCTCTCCCGTCCATACTTTCTGCAGGACGGCCAACTTAGACACTGAGGTGAGCGGGGTCAAGATCGAGGAAGGCTCCAAGGTCCTCTGCGTCCTGGGCTCGGCCAACCTGGATGAAGACCACTGGCCGGAGGCTGACAAGTTTGACATCGGGCGAAAGCCGTCCGACCATCTGGCCTTGGGGGTCGGCGTCCACGGCTGCGTCGGCCAGAACGTGGCGCGGGCTGAACTCGACGCCGTGCTGACCGCTTTAGCCGGCAAAGTAGGGTCGATCGAACTTGCGGGGGAAGCTGTTTGGCGTCCCAACAACTCTGTCCACACATTGGACCGTCTGCCCGTCACTTTTCGGGGCAAGTGAGCGGCGCTAACCACAAATCCAACTAAGGGATGACGATATGACCATCGATGACCAGACACGCCGGCGGACCACCAAGACCGGGCTTACCGCCCTGGACCGCGACCGTGCTTGCCCTGGCTACACCCTCTACGCACCCATGAACGGGCCTGGGGATGTGTACCTGCTTGATCTGGATGGGGAAGAGGTGCACCACTGGAAGATGCCCGACCCGCCCGGCCTATACGGCTACCTGCTGCCCAACGGCAATCTCTTCTACGGCGGCAAGCTGCGGGACGATATGTGGGACAGGTTCCAGTCATGGAAACGCTTCAAGGGCGGCGTGATGATGGAGGTGGACTGGGAGGGCAACGTGGTCTGGGAACACCGCGACATAGACCACCATCATGATGCGAGGCGGACGGCGTCGGGTGGGGCCATTTATCTGACGGTGGAACTGGTGCCGCCGGAACTCGCGGCCAAAGTCAAAGGCGGCAATCCCATGACCGGCGAGAACGGTATGTGGGCCGACGTTATCGTGGAAGTCGATTCGTCGGGCAAGCGGGTCTGGGAATGGCATGCCATCGAACACCTGGACCCGGAACAAGACATCGTCACCTTCAACGACTCCCGGGCTGAGTGGAGTCATGGCAACACCGTGTCTGAGGTGTCAGGCAACCGGGTGATGTTCAGCTTCAGGAACATCTCGACCGTGGGCATGATCGATAAGGCTAGTGGTGAGATTGTGTGGCGGCTGGGCGGCGAGGCCCTAGCCCAGCAGCATGACCCCAGTCTGCTGCCCAACGGCAACGTCCTGGTCTACGACAACGGCTCCCACAGTGCGCACCACCCCCTTCCGTTCTCTAGGGTGATCGAGGTTGACCCGGCAACCAACCAGATCGTCTGGGAGTACTTCGATAATCCGGCTTACAACTTCTTCAGTCCCTACATATCAGGGGCCCGCAGGCTGCCCAACGGCAACACGCTGATCACAGAGGGAATGTTCGGCAGGATGTTCCAGGTGACGCCCGACGGCGACGTGGTCTGGGAGTACATCAACCCCCATTTCTACGAGGACGCCGAGAACGCGGTGGTGAACCGGGTGTTCCGGGCGACCCATTATCTGCCGGAAGAGATCAGCCAGCTTTAGCGAGGGATCACGCCAGACCCTTGGCCGCCTCGTAAAGTCGAATGAAGTCAGCCACCGGAGTGCGCGCCACGGCTTCTCCAATTAGCTCTAGGGGCAGGTCGTCCAGTGTCTTGAAGCGGACGCAGGATTTGCCCATGTTCAGCTTTTTGCCGGTGGCCTTGAAACGCTTCGTGAACCATTCCTCGTCAGACGGGTTCCCGTAGATGTTCATGAGGTAGATGGTCATGTAGTTCTTCTGGGACGCCAGCCCGGCGAACATCAGAGGCAGCTTGTTGTAAGTGATGGGGTAGGTTTCCAACGGAATCACATACGAAAGCATGCCGTGCTGCACGGTTTCTTCATAACCGGAGGGTAGGCTATCCAAGATAACCCGCCTGACTGCAGCGATCGACTCTTGCCGGTCTTCAGCCAGCGAGTCGATGTATCCCTCTACAGTCTGCTGGTCGGTGGGAGGCATGGCAGGCTAACGCCGCCTATTTCGTGAACAGCGCCGCGATGCGCTGGCCGACTATCTTGTCCTCACCTTCGTTCAGGCCGAAGGCGTGGAGGACGATCCCGGTGTCGCCTTCTCTGACCCGGGTCCAGATGGGCGGGTCACCGGCTTTGAGTCGGTCTACCACATCGTGTGCGGATATGCCGGTCACGCTGGCGTCCACCTCCAATGTCACACCGTAGGGCTGGTGGCCGATGATGTTGTCCATCAGTTCGACAGTCACGCCCGGGATTCCCTGCAGAGGTTCCAGCATGTTGCGGCATTTGGTCTCTGTTTCGGCCAGCCGTTCTTCGTGGTTCATTGTCATCCAGCGCCGGACAGCCGCGACCGCGCCCACCATCTCCTGCCGGTCGACTTTCTGGGGCCGGCCCACGCCCCGGATGCGCCGCCCTTCATAACTGACGAAGGACTGCAGCGCCAGCTTGCGGATCATGTCCTCGCTGCCGAAGGCCAGGCCAGTGGACTGGGGCGAACTCATGTATTTGGCGGCAGTGCATTGAAAGTCGGCGCCCATGCGCACGTAGCTCCCGAACAGGTCCAGGGGGTAGATCTGTCCGGCGGCGTCCACCAAGACCGGAACACCCTTGGCGTGGGCGATCTCTATGGTGTCCTCCAGAGACAGAGCTTGAGGATCGGGTTCCTGGGCCACCGCGTAATAGTGGACGGCGGCGGTGTTGGGGCCGATGGCTTGTTCCAGGTCTTCCCGCGTCGTGCCTCCAGCATTGCCGAACATGACGAGTTTGGCCCCGGCCAGTTCCAGGCAGCGGTCATACCAATATCGCTGCCGTTCCTGGATAAGGACCTCGTTCTTCATGCCGGTGGTGTCTGGCAGCTGCTGGATCTTGGCGTCGTCGTCTCCGGCCATGCAGGCGGCCGTGGCCAGGGTTAGAGCCGAGCCTGCGCCAGAAGTGATATAGGCAGCCGGGACGTTCACCATCTTGGCGATGGCCGCGCCGGCCTTTTCTTCAAGTTCCATCAGCGGGATATAAGCGCCTTCGGCCCGCTCCATGGCCTCTTTGACCTCGGGCGCAGGGGTGGAGCCGCCCAGCATGGTGACACTGCCGGTGGCGTTTATAACGGGTCTGGCGCCCAACTCTTTGTAGATGCTGCCCCAGTCTGTGGTGGTCATTGTCTTCTCCCTCCATTGGACCATTGGAGCCGGTAACTAGGTGTTATTCCGGCAGAATAGCGATGGCGTCGATCTCGATCTTGAGGTCCGGAGTCCCCAATGCGGCGACCTGGACCTGCGTGCTGGCGGGAAAGGCTCCGGCAAAGCGTTTCATGCGGACCTCGCCGGCAGCGGGGGCTTCTCTGAGGTCCGTGACAAAACTGGTCACCTTGACGACGTTGCTCAGTGACCCTCCGTTCTCCTTCAGGATGACCTCGAACTTATCAAGGATAGCTTCTGTCTGAGCGGCGATGTCACCGGTTGCGGCTGATGTACCCCCCGCAGTGCTTCCGGCGATGAATAACATATTGCCGGTGCGCACGGAGTGATGAAACGCTCCTGAAGGTTGCGGCAATTCGGGATAGTTCTTTCTTTCGACATCCATGATCTACTCCTCGCGGTTCTGAATGATGAGGGATGAAGGGCGTGCTGGTCAGTCTCGGAACCGGGACATTATAAACTCGGAGCGGCTCTGTTGGGACTCATCTAGTTGTTCCTTATTCGTTTCGGGCCGCGTTGAGCAATCTTGGCCGTTGGACGCATAATATACCAGCAATTGCCAAGCAAAGAATCTGCCGGAGCGATGGACCAGAGTCATGGACGCCATAGAGTCGAACATCCAGACCCAGGCATCGGATTTTCAGGACAACCTGAAACACATGAGATCGTTGACCGCTGAGCTTGCTGAGAGCTTGGGTTCGGTGCGGGAGCGCGGCGACACCGATGCGGCCGAGCTTCACCGCAGCCGGGGGAAGATGCTGGTGCGGGACCGGGTGCGGGCGCTGCTGGACCCCGGCACCCCCTTCTTGGAGTTCAGTCCATTGGCCGCCTGGGGCATGTACGGCGATGAGAACCCCGGCGGCGGCATCGTCACCGGCATCGGCAGTATCCACGGCAAGCAGGTGGTCGTGGTGGCAAACGACGCCACGGTCAAGGGCGGCACCTACTATCCGATCACCGTCAAGAAGCACCTGCGGGCCCAGGAGATCGCCCTGGAGAATGGGCTGCCGTGCATCTATCTGGTGGACTCCGGCGGCGCGTTCCTGCCCCTGCAGGCCGACGTCTTTCCCGACCGGGACCACTTCGGCCGCATCTTCTATAACCAATCGCAGATGTCGGCCCAGAGCATCCCCCAGTTGGCGGTGGTCATGGGTTCATGCACGGCCGGGGGGGCCTATATCCCCGCCATGAGCGACGAAGTGGTCATAGTTAGGCAGCAGGGGACCATCTTTCTGGCCGGCCCGCCGCTGGTCCGCGCGGCCACGGGGGAGGAGGTCGACGCCGAGAGCCTGGGCGGGGCCGAGGTGCACACACGGGAGTCCGGAGTGGCCGACCACTACGCCATGGATGACGAGCATGCGCTGGCCATAGCCCGCAATATCGCCGAGAATTTCGTTTATCCGGGCAACAACGGCACGGAGGTCTTTGACCCAGAGCCGCCGCTTTACGACCCGGAGGAGATCTACGGGATCATACCCTCCGACGTTCGAAGGCAGTACGACGTGCGGGAAGTCATAGCACGGATCGTGGACGGGAGCCGGTTCCAGGAGTTCAAAGAATATTATGGCGAGACGCTGGTCTGCGGTTTCGCCCGCATCTGGGGCTACCGGGTGGGCATCGTCGCCAACAACGGAGTTCTGTTCTCGGAGAGCGCGCTCAAGGGCACCCACTTCATCGAACTGTGCGCCCACCGCCGCATTCCGCTGCTCTTCCTGCAGAACATCACCGGCTTCATGGTTGGAAGGGAGTATGAGGCTGGAGGCATCGCCAAAGACGGGGCCAAGATGGTCATGGCCGTGGCCAACGCGGCGGTGCCCAAATTCACCGTAATCATCGGCAGTTCCTTCGGCGCCGGAAATTACGGCATGTGCGGCCGGGCCTACCAGCCCAGGCTGCTTTGGTCCTGGCCCAACTCCCGGATCTCCGTCATGGGCGGCCCCCAAGCGGCAGGAGTCTTGCTGTCGGTGCGCTCCGATCAGGCGGCCCGGCAGGGCAATTCGCTGTCGGAACAGGAGATGGAGGACCTGCAACGGCCCATCATCGACAAGTATGAGGAAGAGGGCAGCCCCTACTACAGCACGGCCCGGCTCTGGGACGACGGCATAATCGACCCCAAGGACACCCGCGACGTGGTGGGACTGGGTCTTGCGGCGTCCATGAACGTGCCCATCCCCGAGTCCCGCTGGGGCGTCTTCCGGATGTAGGGGCCAGTGCCGCCAACAGCAAGAGTCTGAGAATAGTGATTAGATAAGTTTGTTTTCCAAGGTACTGGTCGCCAACAGAGGAGAGATAGCCGTTAGAGTTCTGCAGACGCTGCAGGCCATGGGTATCGCCACGGCTGCCGTCTATGCCGATCCAGACGCCAACGCGCCTCATGCGGTCATGGCGGATGAAGCTTTTGCCTTGGGCGGCTCAACCGCCGAGGAAACGTACCTGGACCGGCGGAAGATCATCGAATTGGCCCTCAACTGCGGCGCTGAAGCGGTGCATCCCGGCTACGGGTTCCTCTCTGAGAACCCGGCGTTCAGCAGGGAATGTGCTGAGGCCGGACTGGTCTTCATCGGCCCCAGCCCGGATACCATAGAACTTCTGGGCGACAAGATTCGCTCCAAGGAGACTGCCATTCAAGCTGGTGTGCCGGTGGTGCCCAGCTCGCCCATCTGGCAGCCGGGCGAGTCCCAGCCTGACAGCTTGTCCTCCGAGATCGGGTTCCCTTTGCTGGTGAAAGCATCGGCCGGCGGGGGAGGCCGGGGCATGCGGATAGTTGAGCGGGTCCAAGACTTGGAGCAGGCTCTAGAGTCAGCCAGCCGCGAAGCCGTTTCGTCCTTCGGCGACGGGCGGGTGTTCTTGGAGCGGTATATCCCATCGGCCCGCCACGTCGAGTTCCAAGTGCTCGCCGACTCCTCTGGAGACACCATTCATCTGCTTGAACGGGAATGCAGCGTCCAGCGCCGCTACCAGAAGGTGATCGAGGAAACCCCATCTTCTGCCCTCAACGACGACTTGAGGGGCAGGATGGCTGCCTCGGCTGTGGCCATGGCCAAATCAGCTGGATACACCAACGCAGGCACGGTGGAGTTTCTGGTGGACGCTAAGACCGGGGAGTATTTCTTCCTCGAGATGAACGCCCGGATCCAGGTGGAACACCCGGTCACGGAAGAAACCTTGAAACTGGACATGGTGGAGTTGCAGACAAGAATCGCCGCCGGTGAGGGGCTGTCCCTCACCCAGGCCGATATTCAGGCCTCTGGCCATGCCCTGGAATGTCGCATCTACGCTGAAGACCCCTACGCGAACTTCGCTCCGGCCACCGGGCGTTTGCTGGCGTGGCGTCCTCCATCGGGGATGGGAATCCGTCTGGACTCGGGAGTCACCGAAGGTCAGGAGATCACGGCTTACTACGACTCCATGCTAGCCAAGTTGGTGGTCTGGGGGCCGGACAGGCAGGCGTCAATCGGGAGAATGACGCGGGCGTTGGAGTCGTTTCCGGTACTGGGCGTTGCCACAAACGTACCGTTTCTACTGCGCGCCCTCGCAAACCCTGACTTTGCTTCCGGCGAGTACGACACCGGATTCATCAGCAAACATGAAGAACTGACCGCAGCACCGGGGGTTGCCCAACTGAACGGGGCCGCGGCAGAGATCGCCGAGCGCATCTGGCAGACCAATGGGAATGGTTCGGCCAGCCGGGGAGCGGTACCGGCCCAGGCAACACAGAGCCCCTGGCACGGACTCCCCAAGAGCACATTTCCATGAACAACCGCCGACTGGAACAGACACACCCGCCGGAGTCGATCGGGTCAGAAGCTAGCGATACGCCTGACATAGAGATCAGCGCGACTTCGCCCAACCGCTGGGAGGGGACCGTTCGCCTGGACGACGGCCGTTCCGTGCAGTTCCTGGCTCACCGTGACGGCCAACAGGTCCATGTCTGGCTCGGCGGCGAGTCCTACGTCTTCACCCCTCCCGCTCCAACAACCCGCGTCCGCCGCACCGGCCAAACCGCCAGCGACGACATAGTCTGCCCGGTCCCAGGCGTGGTGATAGCCGTCCACGTAGCTGCAGACGACACGGTAGAAGCCGGCCAAGACCTGGTGATCATCGAGTCCATGAAGACCGAGCAGATAGTCAAATCCCCAAGGGACGGGGTCGTTCAGCGGGTATCTGTCCAACAGGGAGACCGCGTCGACCGGGGCATGCGGCTGGTGGTGCTAACGCCGGTGGATGGGGGTTGAACCAGACCCCGACCTAAACCGGCCACTGCTGGCGGTTGTGGGCGGCGTCCCAGAACATGTATTCGTAGCGGCTGCTGGTTAGGAAGGCTTGGCGCATGGCTTCTTGTTCTGCTGGGCTGGCGTTTTCAGCCATTTCGTCTACGAATCCGCGCCAGGCGGTTACGCTCCCTTCCAGCAGACCCTCCACGTAGAACTTGGTCCATTGGCCGTATATGGGGTGCTCCGATTGGCCTACTTCGTCCTTCAGCAGATGGTAGGTCCAGGGACAGGGCAGCAAGGCGGCTGCCGTGGGGCCAAGGCCGTGCAGCGATGCTGTCTGCAGCATGTGGTCCACGTAGGCCGTGTTGGCGGGCGAACGGACAGCGGTCTCGGCGTCGGTCATCGAAAGGCCCGCGGCTTCAAATAGCTGGTGGTGGAGTGGGCGCTCCACCGGCGTCATGACTCTGCGGGCAAGGTCCTGAAACGTCTGGGAGTCGGGGGCTTTGGCCAGGGCCAGCGCGACCGTCCGGCCAAACCCTTCCAGATACAGGTAGTCCTGAAGCAGGTAATACCGGAAGGTATCCTCGGGTAGCGTCCCGTCTTTGATCTCCTTGAGAAATGGGTGGTCGAAGATCTGCCGCCAGATGGGCTCAGCTTCGGCCCTTAACTGTTCACTGAAACTTGCCATTGTCTGTTTGTCCGCTCCTGACTTGGTTGTGCAATTCTATCCTAATCGCGCTAGGATAGTTCACGCGGATGTCGCGGCGCGCCGACCGCCACTTACAGCCAGCGGGCCGAGGCAGCCGTGACCGAGTCGGAAAAAAAGGACCACATCAATGACTGGACCCTCGGGCCACGGCCAAAGCCACTATCAAGTTGTCTTCCACTGCCTTGAGGGGGCTGCAAAGTTCGCCCCACCGGCCAGTGTGCCGGTACCGGCGCTGCAGGCCCTGAGGGAGCTACTCCCCTCTATGCCCGCTCCGTCTGCTTTGGCCGACGTGGATGACGGACCTCCCGGCACTGCTGCCGATGCGCTGGCCCTGGTTGATATCGCTGTGGACGGTCTGTACCTCCTGGGCGAGTCGTCCCCTGCCAATCCCCTTGGGTGGGAGACGGTGGCCAGTGTAACGAACATCCTAGAAACTTTGACCGGACAGCTCGGATCAGCGGTCAGGCGCGAGAAAGCCGAGTTGGTGCGGGGGCTCTACGTGATAATCGACCCTCTGGTCACCGGAGGACGCGACCCATTGGAGGTCGCTCAGGCCGCGGTAAGAGGTGGGGCGCGGATGCTGCAATTGAGAGACAAGGATAGAGACAAAGGCGAGTCGTTGCCCTTAGCCAGCGCCCTCCAACAACTGTGCCAGGAGTCCGGAGCGTCGCTGATCATCAACGACCATGCCGATGTCGCGGTGATCGTCGGGTCGGCTGGCCTGCACGTTGGCCAGACTGACCTCCCCGTGGCGGAAGCGCGAAAAGTGCTGGCCCACAATCAGGTGGTGGGGAGGTCCAATCACGAGATAGAAGAGCTGCCTGAGTCGGAAGAGATGGGGGCAGACCATGTAGCTTTCGGGCCGATATACCCGACTGGCACCAAGGACGTTGGCTACGACCCCCAGGGAATCAAGCGGCTGCTATTGGCCAGAGAGGCTTCCAAGACCCCGCTGGTGGCCATCGGCGGCATCAATGCAGAGAACGCTGCGCCGGTGATCGAGGCCGGCGCCGACGCGATCTGTGTCACCGCCGCGGTGGGCGCCGCTCTGGAACCTGAGGCCGCCGCCGCCCGGTTGGTCAAGGTGATCGAAGACGCCGGCGGGCGAATCTAGCGGCTCGCCGCCCGGTAGATCTTTCCTAAAGACGGCTTAGCACTTCGCCGCCTGGCGCGGATTGAGGCAGCGCCAGTTTCGTTGACACCCCCTGGGACCGATGTTAGGCTTTGCCTATAACAGAGCGTACAACGTTCTGGCGGGAGCTTGGGTAAGCCAGGCTGAGAGGGTGGCCAAATCGCCACCGACCGTCTGTACCTGATACGGGTAATACCGGCGCAGGGATTAGACGCAGCAATAGACTTACGGACCAGCCGCCAGGTACAAAACTGGTGGCTTTTTTTATTATCCCGGAAGGAGATACGTACAGATGTCCGATGAGCTGATCATAGGGGGCAAGACTTTCAACTCACGGCTGATCGTTGGGACGGGCCGGTACCGGACCATGGAAGAGATGGTGGCCGCGGTGGAAGCCTCCGGCACTGAGATGATAACGGTTGCCATTAGACGCCTGGACCTGGATGACCCCACCAGCAAGACACTGCTGGACTATATAGACTGGAATAAGTACCAGATCCTGCCCAACACGGCTGGCTGCGCCACGGTTGAAGAGGCCATGTTCGTGGCCAGATTGGGCAGGGAAGTGGGCCAGACCGACTTCGTGAAGTTGGAGGTCATTCCCGACCCCCACTATCTGTTCCCCGACGGCGCCGCTACCCTAGAAGCCGCGCGGCTGCTGGTGGACGAAGGCTTTAAGGTCCTGCCTTATATCCACGCCGACCCCACGCTGGCCAAGAACCTGGAGGAAGCTGGATGCGTCACGGTGATGCCCCTGGGCTCCGCCATTGGGTCGGGCCAGGGCATCCACACTCAAGAAGAGATCAAGATCATCATCGAGCAGGCCAACGTGCCGGTGGTGGTGGACGCGGGTCTGGCAGTGCCTTCCGACGCCGCTCAGGCGCTGGAGATGGGCGCGTCGGCTGTGCTGGTCAACACGGCAATCGCCCAAGCTCAGGACCCGGGCATGATGGGAGAGGCCTTCAAGGCCGGAGTGGAAGCTGGCCGGAAAGCCTATCTGGCCGGCCGCATCGACGTGCGCCGTGAGGCCATCGCCAGCAGCCCGGTGACCGACGTACCAAATCCGGTTACCGCCACGTCCTAGATCGTGCCTGCCGCATTGCCCTCCCCGTGCCTTTGCCTGGTGACGGACTCCGAAATAGCCGGCGGTGAGCTGGTCGAACGGGTGTCGCAGGCGGTCGAAGGCGGCGTTGACCTGGTGCAACTAAGGGATAAAACCCTGCCGGGTGGCCAACTGTTTGACCTGGCCAGTTCGATGCTTGAAGCCATCGGCGGCAGGGCCAAGTTGATTATCAACGAGCGGGCAGATGTTGCTCTGGCGGCAGGCGCCCAGGGAGTCCAACTTGGCGAGGAGGGACTGCCGGTAGCGGCGGCCCGAAAGGTCCTGGGAGATGGTCTGATCATCGGCCGGTCGGTGCATTCTACGAAGGCCGCCATACAGGCGGAATCTGAGGGAGCCGATCTTCTGGTGGTGGGCACGATGTACGCCTCCCGGTCTCATCCCGGAGAGCCGCCCGCAGGCCCTGGGTTGATGCGGGAGATATCCGGAAAATGCCGGTTACCCCTGATCGGAATCGGCGGGGTAACGCCTGAGAATGCAGCGGAGTTGATCGATGCTGGGGCCTCTGGAGTGGCAGTGATCACGAACATATTGGCTGCCGACGACCCCCGCGCAGCCGCAGCCCGGCTAAAAGAGATCTTGGTGGCGTCATGGAACGCCCGAATGACCCCGGCGGATGTGGGTAACGGAGACGGCTAAAACCTATGATCGATCTGACAGTTAACGGAAAATCACGACCCATCGAGGACAGCGTTGACCTGGAAACGTACCTGTTGTCCTTCGGCCTGAACCTCCAGTTCGTGGCTGTCGGTTACAACGGCGAGGTTGTGAAAAAAGAGTCGTTCGCCAGTCTGGAGTTGAAAGACGGAGACGTCTTGGAGATCGTGCGGCCGGTTGGCGGCGGCTGATCAGATGGGCTTCATAGCCGATATAGAAAAGCAGACCCGGTCTATGCGGCAGGCGATACTGGAGCACCCATTCGTAACCGGCGTGGGTGACGGCACTCTGCCGGTGGACCGGTTCAAACACTACGTTACCCAGGACTACGCTTACCTCATTGACTACAGCCGAGTGCTGGCCATCGCCTCGGCGCGCGCCCCAAAACTGGAAGACATGTCCTGGTTCGCCGGCCTGTTGGACGAGACCCTTAACCAGGAGATGGCCCTCCACCGCAGCTACTGCCAAGAATTCGGCATCAACTCCCAAGAGTTGGAAGCTACCGAGCCTGCACCCACCACATTGGCCTACACCAACTTCCTGCTGAAGACCGCGTATCATGGCAGTTTCGGGGAGTTGGCAGCGTCGCTCTTGCCGTGCCAGTGGGGCTACTGGGAGATCGGCGACCACCTGCTGAAGAAAGGGCTGCCCTCTTCGGCGCCCCTTTATGCCCAGTGGATCGAGATGTACACCTCTGAAGAGTTCGCGGGCTTGGCCCACCATATCCGCGAAATGACCGACCGTATCGGTGCCGATGCCGGGTCCGCCGAACTGGCGGCCATGGGGCAGGCCTACACCAACAGCGTCCGGCTTGAGCGCCGCTTCTGGGACATGGCCTATAGCTTGGAGGGTTGGGACGGGTAGGCTCTGGTGGGGCTTGGCTGAGCAGGCGATACAAAGGCTCTGACAAGAAACTAAAGGCCGCCCGATGTTCGGGTGCCCGCAGTCTCCAGAAATTTCGCTTCGGCAGCCGTTGATTCAGATGGTTGGCTGGCTGCTTTCAGAGTCACTCCGCTTGCCGTCGATCACCCGTGATATCGTCCGGCTGAGCGCGTCTCTCGTGACCGGTTTGCCGACTACCGCATCGATTCCCTTTGGCACTTCCCCAACGTCTTTCATGATGTCACCGTACCCCGTGATCATGATGATCGGAAATGTAGGATCGGCGAATTTGATGGCAGCGGCGAGTTCATCGCCGGTCAGTTGGGGCATCTTCCGGTCAGTTAGGACCAGATCGAATTCCTCATGGTCCCACATCTCCAGCGCTTCTTTTCCGTTGGAAGCGGCCTTTACCGAGTTACCCATTGAGGAGAGATACGCTACGATCAGGTCTCTGACCAACACGTCATCTTCTGCCAATAGGATTCTGAGGTCTCTGATAACGTTGCTTTCGTTCAGGTTATCCAGGTTTACGGTGTCCGGATCGGCCTTTGGCAGCCGTATTATGAAAGAGGAGCCGATACCCTGGACCGATTTAATCTCAAGTTCACCACCATGACGTTCAATGATTCCATGGACGATGGAGAGTCCCAGGCCACTGCCTTCATTGCCTTTGGTGGTGAAGAAGGGCTCCGTGACACGCCGCCGGACTTCTTCGGTCATACCGGACCCGGTGTCTATCACCTCCATCTGGACCATGTCGCCTCTAACCTCTGTGGAGAGCCGTAGGCTTCCGCTATACTTCATAGCGTCGACAGCATTGACGATCAGATTGCTGATGACCCTGGCCAGATCGGGTTCTGATCCCTGGACGAAGGGCTGTTCAGGAGCCAGGCTGGTTGATACATCGATCAACTTCTTGTCCTTCCTCCCCGCTTCGGCGCTCCATACCGTCTGCGAGATCAAGGCGTTCAGGTCTACCGGGACCAGGTCTTCATCTTCTTCTCTGGGACGATAGAATTCCCTGATGCTGCTGACAACTTCCGCTGCCCTTTTGGCCACGGTATGGATACGTAATATATAGCCGGAGATGAGTTCCGTATCCTCTAGAGATTCCGGTTGGCTCAAGATGAGGTCTGAGTAGCCGAGTATGGGTGTCAGCGCATTGTTGAAGTCGTGGGCTATGCCGCTGGCCATGCTGCCCAAGGCCTCCATCCGCTCACGGTGGACGACGAGGGCCTGGGCCTCCTTGAGTTCCACGAGGGCCTCTTCCAGTTGACTGTTTGATACCCGCAGGGCCTCTTCCGTGTTCTTGGTTCGCTGGTACAGTTCGGAATTCTCTAAAGACGGGCCTATGTGGCTGCACAATCGTTCCAAGATTGCTTGCTCTCTTGGCCCGAACGCTCTTGATTCCTTGGAGCGGAAGGTGAAGGAGCCAACGATCTTCCCCTGCACGTACAGAGGAATGCAGATAGCTGAGCGCATCCCGGCCTCGGCGAATATCTTCTCGGATACCCACATAGAGTCGTTTTCTCGAGGGCGGTCCAGAACTATAGGACGTCGCGCGGAATACGCCAACTCTGTAAGGGTGCCGTGGAGGGAAAAGGTATCTCCCACTTCGCAACCGGGCAAGGCCTCCCCCACTAGGCATTTTATAGTCAGACTGCCGCGCTCCACGTCGATCGAGTTGACGGCTGCCCGGTCGAATGACACCACCTTCCTGGCTTGGGATGCGAAGTATTCATACACCTGGCTCATATTGAGCGTGGATGTCACGATCAACGCCAAGTCTCCCACGGCCTTGGATTCTTGCTCGATATTAAGCACTTGTTGGGACAGACGGGAATTCTCTAAGATTGCCCCAAGACCGTCCACTACTGCCATCAACATGGAGACGTCCACCGAGGTAAATGCCCCAGTAAACAGGGACGCGATCGTAACCACGCCAACTTTGGTAGTTCCGGAAAGGACGGGCAGGCAAATGACGGACTTTATTCCTTCCTCTACGATGTCTTGGTCCGCATCGGCTAGAGATTGGTAGTCATCGACGATTACAGGGCGCCCTGATGTGAATGCTTCCTCAGCCAGCGATCTCCCTAGAGGTGTTGCTTGAGAGGTGGATCGCGGCGCAAGGACCGCCAATGGCTAGCCGGGCCAGTGTTTGACTAGGTTGGTCAAATATTCTGATGGTAGCAATGTCTCCATCCACAAGATCGGCCAGTTGGTCTAGCATCATGCGGTATTTGGCTTCTTCCGACGTAGACTCGGCTAGGATTCCAGCGATGCTGACCATCGATTCCAGCTGGCGGTTACGTACTGAGAGCGCTTCTTCTGCTTGTTTCCGGTCGGTGATGTCGGTGCCTGAGGCGACGATCCCGGTCCCCCAGGGAAACTCGATCGGACCGCTCATGGACGCTTCCAGCCAGCGTACATCCCCCTGTTTCGTGAGTAATTTCACCTCATAGCGATTGGGAACATGTTCGCCGGCGATACGTTTGCGACCCCGTTCCACCGCGAATTCCCGGTGGTCTGGGTGAATGTAGCTGAAGGCATCCATCTGGAGGAGTTCTGCTACAGAATAGCCGGTGAGAAGGGCGGCTTGGGGATTGGCGTAGCGGACCTTGGTTTCTTCGAAGATAACCAGGAAATTGGGGTTGAACTCCGATACATGGTGGAGCGCAAGCTGAGTCTTTTCTCGCTCCATGATGGACGCGGCCAGTTCATCATCAAGGGTGTTCAGTTCGGCAAGGGCTCCATCGATGGAGGTAACAGAATCGGAGACTTCTGGTTCGGTGTTTCCATAGGCCCCGGCATCCCGGGAAAGAAAGTCAGCGATCTTCTGGATCTTGGGATTCTTATTCAGACTAGAGGTGTCTCTCATTGGAGGAACCCTCAAATTTACAAGATACCCTCTGTCTCCACCTCACCCCACTACCCCTCGAACCAAAGAGGGCCCATAGTTATGAGAAATGCCCCTCGTTACAGTCATTGAGGGACAAGCCGGACCGCAGACCGGACGTTGCCGGTGGTCTGAAAATATCTACCGACCCCTTGTTGGAAGGGGGATGCTTCTTGATCGGGTTGCTAAGAGAGGTCTGTTTTGGACGGAGCTTCCTAGTGTAGAAGACCCGGTTATTTAGACGTCACCGACAATCATTTTCCGAGACGAGACTTGCTATTGCAACTAAATCCCATTGCCAAATCGGTTTATAACATGTTTCTCTTGAAGTTCATACAAAAAACATTGGTTATAACCAAATCTTATAGAACCAGATGGGTCGATATACGCGTTGCCGGAGGCGAAAGGGCTTGGGTTATTCGGTGGGGGTGTCGCCGATGATGCCTTCTTGGGCCAGTACGTCGATCTCGCTTTGGGAGAGGCCCAGCAGGCCATTGAGCACCTGATGGTTGTGCTCACCAAGGCCCGGCGCCGGGGTTGCGGTTGCTCTGGGGCTCTTGGACAAGAGCCAAGGGATAGTCACCTGCTTATAGGCGCCGGCTTCCGGATGGTTGACCACGTCCCAGAAACCTCTGGATTCCAGGTGCGGGTCGTTGATCACCTCGCCGCCCTTAAGCACCGGCGCAGCCGGGACGCCCTGTTCTTGAAGCAGATGCATGACTTGGTAATGGTCTTGAGTCTCTGTCCAAGCAGAGATCATCGAGTCCAAAGCATCGTGGTGGTTGCGGCGTGATTCTGGCTCGGCAAATCTGGGGTCGCCGGCCAACTCAGGCTGACCCACAGCTCCGCACAGACTTTCCCATTCCTCGTTGGAACTTACCGAAATGGCCACCCACATGTCCTCTCCGGAGCACCGGTATACGCCGTGGGGCGCCATGTCCCGGTGCCGGTTGCCCATGGTGCCCGCCACCCTGCCAGTGACCGAAAAATCCAAGATCGCCTCACCCAAGAGCATGGTGGTGACTTCCCTTTGGGACAGGTCTACCAGGCATCCGGCGCCGGTCTTAAGTCGACGGCGCAACGCGGTCATCAAGGCGCCGAATGACAATATGCCTACCACTGGGTCTGGATAGACCAGGTTGGTCATCAGGGGCAGTCCGTCGTCGTAGCCGGTGATGGAGGCCAGCCCGGCGGTTTGCTCCAGGGTGGAGCCGAGGGAGCCGTAGTTCGCTTCTGGGCCGGTTGCGCCCTGGCTACTGATCTTCATGTAGATCAACCTGGTGTTGAGCTTGGAGACAACGTCATAACCCAGCCCCAGCCGGTCCATCACTGAGCCACGGTAATTCTCGACCAACACGTCACAGACCTTGGCCAGCTTAAGGAATAATTCCTTCCCCCTGTCTGCGGACAGGTCCAGGGTGAGAGACTGCTTATTGATATTGCGGTGCACGTGGTGGGCGGTGGTGTTCCATGGGTGTTCGCCAGGGTCGCCGTTGGGGTAGACGCGCAGGTCGTCAGCGCTTGGCCGGGCCTTACCCCGGTTGATGTCCATTCGGGAGAGGGATTCGACCTTGATAACTTCCGCCCCCATGAACCCAAGGAACATGGTGGAGTAGGGGCCGGCCGCCACCTGGCTAAGGTCCAGGATGCGGAGTCCGTCCAGCGCTGGTTTGCTCGAAGGCGTTTGCAAACTAGGGCGCCTCCCCTTCTGGAGTCAGGCCCAGGTCGCCCAAGGAATAGCCCAGCCGTTGGCACAAGATCTCGTCGTTGTGCTCACCCAGCCGCGGCGCAGGGCTCAGTTGCAATGGACCGCCGTCCATGCGAAAGGGCGCTCCCGGGTAAGCCCCATCGCCGAATACTGGGTCCGGCACCGACTGGAAGAACTCCCGGTAAACGAGTTGCTGCGAAACCAACAGGTCTTCCACCGTGGCCACGTAGCCGGTGATGGTGCGCAATGCTTGAAGGGTGTGGTAGATCTCTTCTTTCGGTTTGGCGCCGGCCCAGTCGGCTATTACGTCCAAGAGGTCCTGCTGGTTCGCCCGGCGGCTCTCCATGGTGGTGAATCTTGGGTCATCCACCAGTTCCGGTTTCCCGATCAGCTCGCACACCTTGAGCCAGGTGCTCTCTTGCACTCCGGTTTCCAGGCCGGGGCTGACCCAGCCGTCCTTGGCCCGCACCAGGTTGGTGCCGCGGCGGGCCGGTGTGCGGCCGAACTGCGCGTAGATCGACGAATGTATCTGCGACACAGTCATCACTTCCATGGCGGAGATATCGACGTGCTGGCCGAAACCCTGGGTGTCCTTGACGTAGAGCGCCAGCATAGTTGCCGAGAAGGCGCTGACACCGGTGGTGTAGAGCCCGGACTCGCCGCCGACCTTCAGCGGCTCTTTGTCAGGGAGTCCGATGGTGTACATCAATGCGCCGGCCGCTTGAGCAACGAGGTCGGACCCTTTGTACTGGCTGTACGGCCCAGTCTGGCCAAAGGGAGTGACTGATACGTAAACCAGGCCGGGATCGTTCTCAGCCAGATCGCCGTAGCCCAGCCCCAGGGAAGTCAGATATCCGGGAGCGAAACTCTCCACCAGGATGTCGCAGTCTTGGGCCAGGCTCTTTACCGCTTGGGCTTGCTCAGGGACGGCCGGGTCCAGCGTGACGCTCTTCTTGGTCGTGTTGATATAAGAGAAAAGCGCGCTGCTATCGGGAGTGGGGTTTCCTCCTAAGAAGGGTTCCGACGACCTTGAGGCATCTCCCGTTCCCGGCGGTTCGACCTTGATGACCTCAGCGCCCAATCCGGCGAGCAGCTTGGCGCAAAAGGGCCCAGCCACTCCTTGGCTCAGGTCCAGAACGCTGATATCGCTGAGAATAGTGTCGTTGTCTGTAGTCATGGTAAGGCACGTCCCCGAGACGCGGTGAACTATAGAACGGCGTCTCTGACGCGTCAACACTGTCCGGCCTTAAGAATCAAAAGCCCCCGGTCAAATCCGGGGGCTTTTGATAGCTTTGAAACCAGCGGCAAACAGCTGGTCGAGCTATGAGCCTAGATGCCCAGCGCGGCCAGTCCGGCTTTGGCTATCGACTCGTCGTCGATCCCGCTGGGCAACCCGCCGACGCCAATAGCCCCGACCACCGCTCCATCCTTCAGGACCACTACTCCGCCAGGGATGGCGATGAGCTGCGGGTCGCCGAAGGACTCGATCGACCGGTTCTGGCTGCTGAGCTGCTCTGAGAAGGCCAGAGTGTCCATGCCCCGCACGGCCGAGGTATAGGCCTTACGGAGGGCGAACGTAGGCCTGAGGCAGCGGTCCATCCGGGCGTAGGCCAGAAGATTTCCGGCGTCGTCCACCACTGCCATATCAACTTTGCGCCGGTTGGTGTCTTTGTTGTAGTCCGCCATCATCGCCGTGATGGCCGCTTGGGCCTGTTCGAGGCTGAGCATAGGTTTGTCGTACATGGTGAATCTCCTTAGAAGTAATACCTGGACACGGTCTCCGCCACGCAGGCGGGCTTATCCTGGCCGTCGATCTCGATGGTGACTTCTTTGACTACCTGGAAGCACTCATCGCTGATCTTGTCCACGCCCGCCAACTTGCTGCGGGTGCGGACTTTGGAACCGGCGGCCACCGGGCTTGGGAAGCGGACCCGGTTCAGTCCATAGTTGACCGACAGTTTGAGTCCGGGATAGGGGAGCGCGGCGGCGTTCACGTTGCCCGTCAGATAGGGGATCAGGGATAGGGTCAAAAATCCGTGGGCAACGGTGCCTCCGAAGATCGATTCCTTTGCCGCGCGGTCCACATCTACGTGGATCCATTGGTGGTCTAAGGTGACGTCGGCAAACCCGTCGATCATCGTCTGGTCCACCAATTGCCAATCGCTCAGATGGATCTCCTCGCCCAGCTTCCCGTTGATCTCTTCCACCAACTCGTCTACTGCCATGTCGCCTCCAAGCTCATGAATGTTTAGCTGGCATTCTACAGGGTAGTAGAGAAAAAAGTGCGAATCGATGAGATTCGCACTTTTTGATCAACACGGCTTACATGGACCTGGACCGCCACCGCACCGGAACGGATGCCTTCAGATGGACGGTATCTTCCACTCGCCATTGATCTGGAGCATATGGTCCAACGACTCATCATCCCAGGGCTTGGCCATGAAATGGTTGACCCCAAGCGCCGTCGCCCTTTCTCGCAGCCCGGGGAGATTGATGGCGGAAACCAGCACAACAGGGATATCCACGGTATCTCGATTGTTCCGCAGTTCTGCTACGAAGAGGATCCCGTCCATCACAGGCATCACGATATCGACGAAAATGATGTCGGGTATCTCTTCGCTGACGCGCATCAACGCGACGGCGCCGTTGTCGGCCCTGCGGACTTGGCATCCCTTGTCCAGCAGCTGCTCGACCAATAGATTTCTGATGTCTTCTTCGTCCTCAACGACCAGTGCTTTAACCATCGATCGAACTCCTCTGCACACGTTGCGGTGACCTAAGGTTACCAACTTCGGTGTTAAGTTCAACTGGCAAGCCGCCGGCGAGGCCGGATCGAAGTTAATAGCTGGGCTTGTTCGGATAAGCAGTCAATTGGATCTCATGTGTCCAGCAAGACTTGTCCTGGGAATGCAGGTAATAGAAGGCTTCGGCGATCTTGACCGGATTCATTATTATGTCGGGCTGTTCCTGGGCTGCCGGGAGCGCTCGAGTCCCCGGAGAGTCGATCAGGCCATCGATAATGACGTTGGCCACGTGCACACCATGCTCGGAATACTCCTCGGTCAGCACCTGCGCCAGCGTGCGCATCATCACTCGCGGATAGTACAGAGACTGCCCGGTGTACCGCTTCCTGCCGCGCAGAGAGAATTGGTTATTAGATATGAGGAAAGAACCCTCTCCACGCTCTCGCATGGCGGGCAGCACTTCCTTGGCAACCAAGAACGGTCCACGGCTGGCGATGTGCTGGGCGGTCTCGAACATCTCGTCGGGGATGTATTCGAGCAATTCCATCTCCGGTGGAAGGTCACGCCCTTCCAAGTACCCCGCGTTATAGACCAAGACCTCCGGGTCGCCGGCCTGCTCCCGGATCTTGGCGAAGGCGCTTGAGATGGAGTCGGTCGACACCAGGTCTAGCTCCACGATCATGCTTTCGCCGCCCTGCTCTCCGATGGCAGTCTGCAACGCGGCCGCGTTGGATGCGGTCCGGGTCGTCAGCACAACCAGGTAGCCCTCCTGGGCAAACTTCTGGGCGATGGCTCCCCCAACGCCCCACCGGATGCCAACCGGTAGGTCGCTGTCATCAAGCTCCCTGCCGTGGGCCAGCTTGGTATTGCGGCCGTCAGACTGCCACTTAGACGTGGCTCCGACTACGACTGCCACGGGTTTGCGGGCGGAGTTCATGTTGGGTTCCCTCCCTGTTTCGCGGTAATTGGATTCAGTGTTGCCCAAATATACGCCAACTCTCTGGGGAATTCGACAAGCTTGAATTCAAAAAGGCCCTCGACAAACGTCGAGGGCCTTTTTTAGTGCCAAAAAATTTGGCAGGAGCGGGAGGATTCGAACCCCCGGCCACTGGTTTTGGAGACCAGCGCTCTGGCCAGACTGAGCTACGCTCCTGCGATGTGTGACGCCTTGCTGAAATTGGTGGCGCCGTACCTAGATTTTCATGGTGCCCCTGGAGGGAGTCGAACCCCCGACGCGCGACTTAGGACGCCGCCGCTCTATCCGCTGAGCTACAGGGGCATTATGGTGGAGATAGAGGGACTCGAACCCTCGGCCTCGGCATTGCGAACGCCGCGCTCTCCCAACTGAGCTATATCCCCATTGTAACCCCCTTAGGACCCGCCCTTTCAGGCACGCCCCAGGGAACTTCCGGGCCTCTCCTACGCCTAGGGTGACCACTCTGAATCGTAAGGCCCCCGCTGAACGACTGTCAAGCGGACCAAAGCTGATATTGCTCCCAAGGGCTGCGTTTGCCGTTATGATCGGTGCGGTACGATTGACGCTCAATTGCCTCACTGCTAGAGTGAACCCTGATCCAAGAGAATCGACTGGGAGCAAACCCATGACATCCACCAAGAAAGACCCCATCTTAGTGGTGGTCCAACTGACCGGCGGCAGCGACTACATGAATATGGTGGTCCCGTACGGCGACTCCCTTTATTACGATAACCGTCCGACCGTGGGCATCCCCGCTGAGGACGTGCTGCCCATCAACGACCGGTTCGGTTTCAACCCAACTCTGGGCGCAGTCAAAGAGCTCTATGACCAAGGCCAGGTTGCCGTGATCAACGGCGTGGGTTACCCGAACCCCAACCGGTCGCACTTCCGGGCCATGGACATCTGGCACACCTGTGAGCCGGAGAAGATCGCCACGGAAGGCTGGTTGGGCCGCGTGATCCGCGACATCGACCCCCACGGCGAGAACGTGCTCACCGGCGTGAACTTCGGCCGGGGCCTGCCCAGGGCCATGGCGCTAACAGGCGTGCCTGTGGCGTCGGTTGCCGTTCTGGAGGGCTACGGCGTTCTGACCGGCATCGCCGGGGAAGAACAGCGGGCCAGGGCCCTTGACGTCTTCGAGCGGATGTATTCCCCGGCCATCGGCACCGGAGCGGCCATGGACTACCTGGGGCGCACCGGCCTGGACGCCCTGAAAGGGGCCGATATCCTCAAGACTGCAGCGGACAGCTATTCCTCGACCATTGAATACGCCGCCACGCCCATCGCCCAGAGCTTGCGCGGAATGGCACAGGTGATCCTGAAGGACCTGGGCACACGGGTGCTCTACACCTCCCAAGGCGGCTATGACACCCACGCCAACCAGGTGCCGGTGCAGACGCCGCTGCTCAGTGACCTGTCGGCCGGTATCGGCGATTTCTTTGCCGACCTCAGAGAGCATGACGCTGCCGACAACGTGATGATGATGGTCTTCACCGAGTTCGGACGCCGGGTCAAGGACAACGGCTCCGGCTCCGACCACGGCTCTGGCGGCGCTTCTTATATCATCGGCCAGCCGGTGAAGGGCGGCATGCACGGCGAGTACCCGTCGCTGAAAGAAGAAGACCAGTTGGACGGCGACCTGCACTTCAATGTGGACTTCCGGAGCGTCTATTCAACCGTCGTCGACAAGTGGATGGGGCTGGACGCCAGGTCCGCCATCGGCGGCAACTACGAGAACCTCGATTTCGTGTAAGGCCAGCCTTTAAGGACTGACATGAAGATTGGTATCGGTCTGCCGGGGAATGTCCCAGGCGTCAAGGGCGACTTCATCCTGGAATGGGCCCAGCGAGCCGACGCCGGCCCATTTTCCACTCTTGGGGCCATCGACCGGATCGTCTACCAGAACTACGAACCGTTCATCATGCTGGCCTCAGCCGCCGCCGTAACCACCAGGATCAGGCTCATGACCGGGGTGATGCTGGCCCCGCTGCGCAACGAAGGCGTGCTGGCCAAGCAGGCAGCTAGTCTGGACGCCATATCCAACGGACGACTGACTCTGGGCTTTGGCGTGGGACGCCGGCCCGACGACTATAAGGCAGCACCCGCCCGGTACAACAACCGCGGCCGCCGGTTCGAAGAACAGATCGCAACTATGAGGCGTATCTGGGCCGGCGAAGACGTGGACCCTGACCCGGACCCCGACAATCATGTTGGCCCGGTGGGACCGCCTCCCGTTCAGAAGGGTGGCCCGGAGATTCTCATCGGCGCCGGCACTCCCAACGCGATCGCCCGCGCCGGCAGACTGGGCGACGGTTTTCTGGCCCCGGGGACCAACCCAGATACCGTGGAAGCCGCCTACAAAACCGCTTCAGAAGCATGGACAGCCGAAGGCAAGCCGGGCAAGCCCCGTCTGGCCGCGGTGTGTTCCTACGCGTTGGGGCCCAATGCGGCTGACGTGGTCGGTGGCTATATCAGGCACTACTACTCGTTCTTGGGCCCCGTTGCGGAAACCATGGCCCAGAATGCAGTATCGTCCACCGAGGCGATCACGGGCCTGATCAAAGAGATGGAAGGACTGGGTATGGACGAGTTGGTCTTCCTGCCCAGCGCCGGCGAGATGGACCAACTGGACCGGCTGGCAGACATAGTCGGCTAGACACAAAACACAAATATGGTGAGAGACAGATATGGCTCAGAATAATGAGGTGGCGGTATTCGGCGGTGGGTGCTTCTGGTGCGTCGAAGCCGTGTTCATGGAGATAAAGGGTGTGACTTCGGTGGCCTCCGGGTACTCCGGTGGTCACGTGGAGAACCCCAGTTACTATGAGGTCTGCGGCGAGCAGACTGGACATGCCGAGGTCGTGCGCTTGGAGTTTGACCCCGGCCAGATCACCTTCAAAGAGATGCTGGAGGTCTTCTTCGCCACCCACGACCCCACGACCCTCAACTACCAGGGCGCCGACAAGGGCACCCGCTACCGCTCTGTCGTGTTGTACACCAGCGAGGAGCAGCGGGACCAGACGGCTGAGTTCATCAAGAAGTTGGACGCCTCCGGCTCTCAGCCCGGCCCGGTGGTCACTCAGATCGCTGAGTTCGAAAAATTCTACGAGGCTGAGGAAGAGCACCGGCAGTTCTACATGAACAACCCCGGCAGCATGTATTGCCAGGTGGTCATCAGCCCCAAGGTAGCCAAGGTCCGCCAGAAGTTCGCCAAGAGCCTGCGGTAGGTTTTCCGTCTTACCCTGATTCCGGTCCCGCTTATGGTGAGCCTGTCGAACCATTGCTTGGGTTGACCATTTCCAGCATGAGTACGACGTATGCGCATCCTTCGACAGGCTCAGGACGAGCGGATTTTGTATGGGAATCACCAAAACACCGTCGTTCTGGCGAAAGTCGGAATCCAGTCCAGCCCCAAAATGGGATCTGCTGCTGATGGTCCTTCGACAGGCTCAGGATGAGCGGATCGGGGCGGGAATCACCAAAACACCGTCGTTCTGGCGAAAGCCGGAATCCAGTCCAGCCTCAAATGGGATCTGCTGATAATGGTCCTTCGACAGGCTCAGGATGAGTGGATTGGGGCGGCCTACGCCTCAGCCTGGTAAGGCAATTGGCCCACGAGATTCTAATTCGGAGGCACACCCATGCCGTTCGGTGGCAATGATTGGCTGGCTCTGACCCAAGAGCCCACCTTGGAACCCGAGATTCCCATCTGCGACCCGCACCACCATTTCTGGGACCGGCGTCCGGCCCGGATCCCCTACCAGAACTACCTGCTGCCGGAGTTGTATGACGATCTAAACAGCGGCCACAACGTCCGTTCCACGGTATTCGTCGAGACCAATGCCATGTACCGGCCTGACGGACCGGAGGAGATGAAGCCGGTTGGCGAGGTTGAGTTCGTCCAGGGGTTGGCCGCGGCGGCCGCCACCGGACTCTACGGGCCGGCCAAAGCAGCGGCGTCCATCGTGGGCCATGCCAACCTGAATCTGGGCGACCGGGTCGAGCCGGTGTTGGAGGCGCTGCAGGCGGCCAGTCCCAACCGGTTCCGGGGCATACGTCACGGGCTTACTTGGGATGCAGACCCCAGGATCCAGAACAACCGCTGGGACCTGCAAAGTCAGTTGATGGACGACAATTTCAGGGCCGGCGCCAGGGTCCTGGCCCGCATGGGGTTCAGCTTCGACGCCTGGATGTACTTCCCTCAGCTTCCTGAGTTGGTGGACTTTGCCCAGGCTTTACCAGAGCTGACCATCATCCTGAACCACATCGGCGGGATGCTGCGCGTCGGGCCGTATGCCGATCGCGACGAAGAAGTCCTGCCCCAGTGGCGTGAAGGACTGGCGGCGGTGGCCAAGTGCCCCAACGTCTACGTCAAGCTTGGCGGCATCGGCCAACCCAGGACGGGGTATGACTGGTCAGCCAGGGAGAAGCCGATAGGGTCGGAAGAGCTTGCCGGGCTGATGTCGCCGTACATGAACTACGCCATCGAGCAGTTCGGACCCGAGCGGGGCATGTTCGAGAGCAACTTCCCGCCCGATAAGGTAGGCCACTCCTACAACATCCTCTATAACGCCCTGAAGATACTGTCCAAGGACTACTCAGCCACAGAGCGCGCCGCAATGTTCCAAGGAACGGCTGAGCGGGTGTACCGGGTGGAGTACTAGGTCTCAGTAGCCCGGCCCACGGTGGAGTTACTCTTCATCCTCGGAGTCCGGTGTTATCAGTCCGTGCTGGTTGGCAAAGCTCGCCGCCTCGGTCCGGTTGGCCGCGTTGGTCTTGTTTAGGATATTGCTGAGGTGGTTGCCCACGGTTTTGATACTGATGAACAGCTCTTCGCCGATCTCCCGGTCAGTCATACCGCTGCTGACCAGGCGGATGACTTCCACCTCACGCTGAGTCAGTCCGGCGGGGTTGGCCGGAGCAGTCCCTCCGCCAGACCTGGCCATAAGATCTTCAACCCGCGCGAGCAGCGGCGGCATGCCCAGGTCATTGACGATATCTAAAGCCTCTTTCAGCAATTCCGCAGCTTTCCGGCGGCCGCCACTGTCACCGTGGGCCAAGAGGGCGGCCGAATAGGCCCAGCAGGTCCATGCGTATTCGGGCCGGTAGCCCGCCTTGTGGCAAAACGCCAGAGAGTCTTCGAAGTGCTCCATGGCCTGCGGGATGTTGCCGGTGGCTGCAGCCAACTGCCCGAGTATCCGGTCTCCTGCGACTACCAGGAATATCCGGCCGTTGGAAGATGCCAGAGCGGCGTAGGCGCTTCGGCAGGTTTCCTCGTCGCCTTGGGCTAGCGCTTCCAGTGCCCGGCCTGTGTCGGACACCGAAACGAACAACGGGATGGCGTAGGGAGAAGATGACGAGACCTCGATCAGACTTGCGGGCAATTCCGGCTCCCTCGGCTTGCCGATGGCGAAAGATGATATACCGGATACCGCTACAGTGGCGGCGTAGCGCCAGATGGGGCTGGCCGGATTTTCGGGGAGGCTGCCCGACAATATCTGGAACAATTCCTCGGCCCGGTCAAACTCCCCGGTCTCCAATTCGATCTGCGGCAGGGTAGAAAGCAGAGTTGGGGCGCCGGGGGCTACGGCCAGGCCTTTTACGCCGAATTCCCTCGCCTTTTCCCAGTCTCCGTAGAGCCCAGCGGTCCTCTGAGGGAGCCAATAGGAAAGATGCAGCCATAGCCGGTCGCCCAGTCTTTCGGCAACAGAATGGAAAGCTTCGAGTTCTTCAGTGCTGGCCGGCGCTCCGATCGAGATCGCGGAGATGCAATAAACATACCTGGCCGCGCATTCCGTGAACATGTCGAGGTCAAGGGCGGGAATCGAGAGGACCTGCTTGGCCTTGTCGATAGCTTCCTCAAATCGCCGGTGGTAGAAATCCACCTGAGCGGCCTGGGCCAAGATCTGCTGCAGCAGAAGTACATCATTGCTGCCGCGGGCGATCTCCAGGGCCTCTTGAAACGAGCTTTCGGCCGCAGGATAGTCGTTCTCTTCCATAGCGGCGAACCACGCATAGTTCGCCAACAACCGCCCTTTGGCAACCGTCCCAGGCGCCGCTATACCGAGAGCTGCCTTCGCAACGTCCACCAGACCGCCTCGGTCACCGACCGGTACGCGGGGTGGTGATTGGGCTATTTCAACTGCCCGCTCGTTGTCTCCGGCCGCCAGATGATATTCGAACGCGGACCGCAGATTGCCCACGATCTGCTGTATATAGCCGGGCCCGAATCTCAGATCGGCTGATCTGGCCCGGGACAGACCAAATAAGAGGCCAGCGGCGTCCGCGTCGGTCGCAGGCGACCGGCCATCGGGGTCCAGATCTTTGGCTTCCAGGCCACGGGCAAAGTGCCCGCTCGCCTTTTCCCAGGCGTGGGTCGCCAATGCCCGTTCGCCGGCCAGGAGCGTGTAGTGGACCATCCGGTCGTTGCCCAGAATTGAGGCAGCCTGTGTGAAATGGTGGGCCAACTCGGTGGTATGGTCTCCGGGATCATTTCCGTGCTTCGCCTCAAGCGCCTCTCCGATTCTGGCGTGAAGCCGTGTCTTCCGGCCGGCAGAGATGCTTTCGGTCAACGTTTGCTGCATCAGAGCGTGCCGGAATTGATACCGGGCGTCTGATCCAGGCAGTTCGTCGATTATCCGGGCTGAGATGGCCTCGTCCATCAGGTCTAGAAGATCGGCTTCGCTGGCCGAATCTAGCAACGAGGTCAGGAGGTTGAATTCAAATTCCCGGCCGATCACTGAAGCGGTGACCAGGGCTTGGTTGCAGGGACGGGTCAATCGTATAAGACGTTGCCCGATCACATCCCGAACGCCCTGTGGAATACTGAGGCCGGCCACGGACCCCGGGGTGTTGGAGTCGATGGCATCCCCAGTTAGCCGTCCCTGCTCCGCAAGGTAGCGGACCACCTCGCCGAGGAAGTAGGGGTTGCCTTCAGTGTGGCCGTGGATGGCACTTAACAGTTGTTCGTGCGGGGTCGCTCCCGTCTCCACATGGACGAATCGGCCCACATCTTCAGGTGGGAGACCGGTGATCGCCTGCCGCTGGAATCCCGGCAGGCGAGTGAAGCGGGCCAGGGATTCACCCAGAGGGCTCTCCGGCGGGGCCTCGGTGTCCCGGTAGGTCCCAACGATAAGGATGCGGCTGCCTTCCAATTGCCGGGCGATGAATTCAAGAAGCAACAGAGAAGGCCGGTCCGCCCAGTGGAGGTCGTCGAGAACGACCAGGAGCGGTGAGTCTTCCGAGGCCCTCTTCAAGAATCTAGTTATCGCGTCGAAAAGCCGGAATCTTGCCTGGTCTGGTTCCATGGCCGGGACCGGTTCAAAATCGCCGATGATTCCGAGAACCTCGGGGACCATATCGCCGATGGAAGTGGCGCCGGTGCCCAATTGACTCTGAAGAATGGCCGGGTCGGTCCGTTGGAAATAGGTCCTTAACGAATCGATCCAAGGCCAATAGGGAGGAGCGCCTTCGCCTTCATAGCACCAACCCCACAACACCTGACCTCCGGCCTCTTCAGCCATGCGGGCCAGCTCTTGTGCGGTGCGGGTCTTCTCGATTCCAGGCTCCCCGGCCAACATCACCATCTGTCCTTGACGGGACAGGTTTGCGTCGAGTGCGGCAGTCAAAAGGGCCAGTTCTTGACCGCGGCCAACGAACTCCGGCCCTTGGCGGTTAATCATGCGAGTAACCAAGCCTTATACGGTGTGATGCTTGATATTTTACACTCACCACGGCAGCCATGGCGCTTCCCTAGAAGGGAGAACGTGGCCGGTTGGTGATTCGCTTGCGGAGAGGAAATCTACCAAACATCATCAGGGGCGGCCCGATCATCCGGGCCGCCCCTGTTTCTGGTCAGATCGCGGTGCGGCTTGGCCGGTCCGTGAACCCTAGAGCGGCAACGCCACTGTCTGGCCGGTCTGAGCGCTGCGGGTTACGGCTTCGGTGAACTCCATGTAGTGGAGGCCAACCTCGAAGGGGGTGCGGGTGATCTGTTCCTGGCCGCGGATGGCGTTGCAGAACTCTTCTTCCACCCGCCAGAAGGCCCGGCCGGCTTCGGGATTTTCAATCTCAGCCAGTTTGTCGTCGCCCCGCCGGCCGCCGTAGACGTTCAGTGCGCCGTCCACATGTAGGGTCCCCTCGCTGCCGTAGATCCAGACACCGTTGCCGGATGAGAGGCCGGTCACGGCGCTGAACTGCATGTTGGCCATCGCCCCGTTGGCCAGCTCGGCGATTATGCCCACGTGGTCGGGAATTGTAACGTCGACCGCCTGGCCGCTCTCGTCCTTGCGGCTGTTGACGGTGACCTTGGTCATGGCGGTCACCTTGGTGGCGCGGCCGACCCAGCGGATCATGGCCTCGTACCAGATGCCCATGTTCAAGATGTTGTAACCGCTGAGGTCGCGGTCGTTGCGCCAGTGCATGGGTCCGCCCTGGTCCATGAAGGCGTTGCCCAATGACTGCACCGATACTCCTATGATGTCGCCTATATAGCCCTCGGCGATCTTGGCCTGAAGCAGGCGGTCGATCTTGAAGGTCAGGGGCGACGGGACGATCTGGGTCACAAGGTCGGGCCGCTCGCGGGAGGCGTCCAGCATCTCCTGAGCTTCCTGAGCGGAGGTGGCCATGCGGGCCTCGCAGAGCACGTGTTTCCCGGCTTCCAGGGAGGCCAGGGTCAGCGTGCGGTGCATATACGGCCAGGTGCCGATGCATACGGCATCGATGCTCGGGTCTTCAAGCAGTTCCTGCCAGTTTTCGTAGACGCCAGAGATGTTGAACTGGTCGGCCACTGCCTGACTGGATGCCCGGCTGCGGTTGGCGACGGCGGCGATCTCCAGTCCGTCTACTTGTTGGAAGCCGGGGATGTGCCTGTCACGAGTGTTTTTGCCGGCGCCGATGAGGCCGAGTCTTATTCCTTGTGAAGCCATGCTTGTCCTCCCTAGTGATTAAAAGAACGGGTCGCGGGTTTGGAAATAACCTAAAGGGGCAGGTACACCATCTGCCCGGACTGGGCGCTGCGGGTGACCGCCTCGGTGAACTCCATGTATTGGACTCCAACGTCGAAGGGCGTATGGGTCACGGGCGCGCCGCGGATGGAGTTGATGAAATGTTCCTCCACCTGCCACTTGCCCCGCTTGGCGTCAGAGATGGGGTAGTCGTGCAGTTCTTTGTCGCCATTCTTGCCGACAGAGACTTTGTCGAAGGGCGGGCCTTCGATCTTGATGGTGCCGTCGCTGCCGAATATCCACAGTTCGGCGCCGGTCTGCAGGCCGGTGACCGTACTCCAACTCAGGTCAGCCTGGACGCCGGAGGCGAACTCGCAGAGGACGTTCACATGGTCGGGAACTGAGACTGAGCGCATGATGCCGTTCTCGTCTTTGCGCTGGTTGGTGAAGACCCGGGTCATGGCCATAACCTTGGTGGCCGGGCCCACATAGCGCATGAGAGATTCGTACCAGATGCCCATGCCCATGATGTTGTAGCCGCTAAGCTGCCGGTTCTGCCGCCAGTGGAGCGGGGCATCCGTGTTCATGAATGTGTCGGAGCGGTCGGCCCGTCCGTGGCCGTCGCTGACCCGCAGCTTA
This sequence comes from uncultured Dehalococcoidia bacterium, assembly GCA_964463525.1. Lineage (GTDB taxonomy): Bacteria > Chloroflexota > Dehalococcoidia > Lucifugimonadales > UBA3495 > UBA9611. The sequence continues at coordinate 50,026 of CAYXDE010000017.1, forward strand.
AGGGCCAGTAGTTGGCCGGGATAGCCCTCCGCGATCAGGTCCTGGATTGTCTGGTCGACCTGAAGCGTGGCGGGCGCGGGCACGATCTGGGTCACCAGGTGGGGGAATTGCCGGGAGGCGTCCAACATCTCGTGGGCCTCGGCGGCGTCCATGGACATGCGGGCCTCGGTCAGCACGTGCTTGTCGTTCTCCAGGGCTGACAGGACCAGGGTGCGGTGCATGTAGGGCCAGGTGCCCACGCAGATCGCGTCGATGTCGTCGGCCTCCATGAGTTCCAGCCAGTTGTCGTAGACGGTGGGGATCTCATATTCGCTGGCGATGGCCTCGCCTGACGCACGGCTGCGGTTGGCCACGGCCACTATCTCAACGCCTTCCTGCTCGCGAAGGCCGGGTATGTGCCTGAGCCTGGTGTTTGCGCCGGCGCCGATGAGACCAACACGAATGATTCCGTTCTCCATACCTTTCTCCCTGGCGCTGCAAGCGCGTTTTCTTGGGCGGGGACCAAATCTGAGTCATTCTAGGCTAGGGGCAAGTTTTAGTCCATAGGCGGCGGGTTTGGTACTAGAATACCGGTGGCCGTTGCGCCAATCAGCTGAAGGAAATAGAGCTAGCTTTGTTGTCGTTCCTACAGGCGGTAGTGAACATATTCTTCTCGGCCCGGTTCCGGGTTGAAGGGGATAGCATGCTGCCGTCTTTGCGGCACGGGCAGTCGGTGTTTGTCGTCCGGACGCGGTTCAGTTGGAACAAGCTGCGGCGGGGAGATGTGGCCGCTTTCCACCATCCCGGAGAAGCTGGAGTCACCTCCATAAAAAGGGTGGTGGGTCTGCCCGGTGAAGACATTAAGATCGCCGAAGGACGTGTGTATATCGACGGAGAGGAATTGGCAGAGGAATACGCCCGCGGTGAGCGTGAAGAATCAGAAAGAGAGTGGTTCAACGGCCCTGACGAATACTTTCTACTGGGAGATGACCGGACAGTACGAGGCGACAGCCGGTATTTTGGGCCGGTGTCTGCGGAGTTGATCAGAGGAAGGGCTTGGTTCCGGTGTTGGCCGCCAACAAAGTGGCGGCCTATTGATCGTAAACGGCCTACCGGCCATTAGGGCGTAACCGGCCTATCGGCCATTAGGGCGTAACCGGCCTATCGGCCATTAGGGCGTAACCGGCCTATCGGCCATTAGAAGAAGCTAGAGTTTCCAGATATTGCCCACCTGCATCACCAGGTCAACGTTGTAGATGGCCTCGGCGGGCCAGCCGGTCATCTTGATCCAGTCTTCGAAATGCTCCTGCTCGACCGCTTCGCATTCGGTGAACAGTTTTCCCCGCCCCAGGTCGCCGTAGACCTTCAAGATGGTGGTACGGCGGTCCGGGCGCCATTGGCTGACGGCGCTTAGTTTTTCCCGGAACTGTTCTTCCGTTAGTCCGGAAACATTGTGTACCGCTAGAAATCGGGCCATGTCGGTCCTTTACCTCTTAATAAAAAGCTGATAGCTGGCTAATCGGTGGGCGGGACGAAGGGATAGGGGATATCCGGCCCATCTTTCAGGGGCAACACCACCGTGGCGCTGCCGGGCATGCTTTCCACTCCGTCCTGGGTCTTCATGCCCAGGTCCATCTCGATGAAGCCCATGCCGCCCTTCTCGTACTTGTTGGTCACGGTGGCCCAAACGATGAGCGTATCGCCGGGTACCAGCATGGCACGGTGCTCAAAGGCGGCCTTCCAGGGCCAGCCCTTGGGCAGTGTGAAGTCCTTCAGGTACTGGGGGACCACGCTCTGCTTCCAGGAACCGTGGACCAGGATGCTGGGGTTCTTGTCGTGGTTCAGCCCAAAGTCCAGATCGTAATGGATCCGGTGGAAGTTCTCGATGGCCGCGCTCCAGCGGAATAGGTGGGTCGGAGTGGGCGCGTAGATGTACTTGGGCAGCTCGTCGCCCACGTTCACATCTTCGTAGTAGGTCTGAGTCTTGTTCCGCAGCTCATCGGCGGTGGGCCGTTCGTTGCGCGCCTGAATCTCGGCAGGCGTCATCTTTAGCAGGTCTTCTAACTTGGTGCTCATTTGAATTTCCTCTGGAACTAACGGCGGATCGAGGACTGGCGGGTGATGCAGAGCAATGCCCCGTCCTGATTCGTGTATTTGATCTCCCGGGTGATGATCAGGAAGGCCTTTCCGTCTCTTCCAACCCGCTCGCGGATGTCGTGGTACTTGTTCTGGAAGAAGATGGTGTCCCCGATGTTCGGGTACTGGTAGACCTCGATCTCGTTGCCCGCGTTCAGCGTGCGCACCAGATGGGTGGGAATCTCAGGGAGTTCTCCCGGGCGTTTCACCGACCCGATGCCGTCGGACACCGGGTTCGCTTTGAAAGCCGCGGTTATGGCGTCTTCCGCTTCGGGGCGGATCCGCTGGGTCATGTAGCTGACCATGATGGGCGGCACGATAACCGCGCCGTAGTGGGTGGACTTGGCGAATTCTTCGTCCCAATAGCGGGGGTCGGGGTCCATCACGGCCTGTGTGAACCGCCGCAGATATTCAACGTCTACAGTGCCCCAGGACTCGATCAATTCGCCTTCCACGCCGATCATCGCTTGGACCTCTGGCGTGAGGACAGAATGAGACTCGGGTTGGGCCTCCTGAGTCATAGCTGTTTCCCTCCGGTGGAATAACGCCCTCAGACTAACCCAGGCTCCTAGGTTCGTCAATATGAGCGCGAACACAACTGTCGTGATGGTCTTAGGGATAGCGGTTTTGCTTGTGGATTCAGTGCCGCTGGGATAACATTGGTCTCGGACTTCCGGGCTCGAAAATGGCCTGGCAGCGGGAAGAAAACCTGGGGAAGAAATTGGAGCGTCACCGCCACGTAGCAACGCCGACCAGCGCCCGGTATCTGGT
>CAYXDE010000018.1:0-51696 GCA_964463525.1 uncultured Dehalococcoidia bacterium
CGGGGCGCCAGGGAGTCGTAGTCATCGACGGCCGGGAAGTTCAAGCTGGTGACGCTCTTCACGCGGGGAAGTAGAGAGTCGTAGTCATCGATGGCCGGGAAGTTCAGGCTTGTGACGCTCTTCACGCGGGGAAGCAGGGAGTCGTAGTCGTCAATGGCCGGGAATTCCATTCCCACCGAAGTGATGGATGAGGCGGATTCGACCTCGGAAGCCGGTCGGGCCAGCTCGTCGGCGGAAGTGACGCCGGGGAGCATGAAAGATACCGCGAACATGCCGCCGACGAACAGGCCGGCTATGGTTTTGATGTTTCTGCGGATGATGTTCTGGATGTTGTCTGTGATAGTCATTTCTTCTGTCTCCTCGTTGTTGTTGTTTGCCTCTTTGATCGCCGGGTTGATCGCCATCTGGATGTTGTTTGTTGTCGTCATGGTTGCCTCTCCTCAGGAAACTTAATGTGGCATCATCGTAGGACCCATCAGAAAACGGCACATGGGGGAGGCTCCCCATCTTTAAAAAGGGAGATTTTTCGGGTTGGACCAGGGAGCATAGGGAGGTCTCCCTATGGGTATAGGGAGCTAGGCGTGATGCGGAGACGGAAACAAGGCGGTCGCTACATGGAGAAACCGGCCGCTTAGATTGCCGATATCCCCTGTCGACGGGGCCGGATAGAAAACTGGGGAAGAACGGGGGAAGAACTGGGAAGGATCAGTCGGTTGTGTCGCCGGAGACGATACCGTGGAGGGCCGCATAGGTAGCGGCTTCGGTGCGATTGGCAGTGTCGGTCTTGTTGAGGATGTTTCTCACGTGGTTGCCCACGGTACGGAAACTGATGAAAAGCTCGTCGGCTATTTCCCGGTCGGTCTTGCCGCCGCAGATCAACCGCAGGATCTCAACTTCGCGCTGTGTAAGGCCGTCCGGGAGGGTAGACGCCTGGCTTGATTGTTGCCCAACGGATTCCAGACGGCTGGTCACCCGCTGGCCCAAGGGGCCCATGCCTAGGTCGCCGGAGAGGGACAGAGACTCGTTCAGAAGGGACACCGCTTTGGCTGCGTCTCCATCTCCTTTTCTGGCGAGGAGGGTATCCGCGTAATCGCAGCAGGTCCAAGCCAATTCGGGTCTGTATCCGGCTTTACGGCAGAAGACCAGTGCATCCTCGAAGTGAGCGCCGGCCTGAGCAGTGTTGTCCATGACCTGGCAAAGGAGTCCGAGCAGTCGATCGACCGATATTACAGCCCAGACCATGGTCCCTTTCTGCCATTGCAGATCAGAATAGTGCTTTTTCGCCTTAGTTCGGTCACCTTTAATCACGGCCAACAAAGCTGAGCCGATGGTGGCGTTCAAGACAAAGCGAGGAGAGAGATTCGAAGCAGAGAGAACAGTCTGGGCCGCTTCATCTCCTACTTCTAACCGGTCCTGTAGGCCTGTTATCCGGGACGCCGCGGCAATGGCCATCGACGTTCTTCCACACGCCAAGAACTGGTCTGGCCCCGGGCGGCCGACGGCTTCAATGAGACGGTCCAAGAAGATCGAGCCCTTCCCGGGGTCGCCGGTTTCGTACTCCAACAGGATCCGAGTCTCCAATAGTGTTGGGTCGGAGGGAGAAACTTCAAGGCCTCGATCGCTATGTTGACGCCCGGCATGCCAGTTGCCTTCAAGCCGGGCCAGATTGGCGATAGGCCCAAGGCTGCGGCCAAAAAATATCCTCGATGTACTTTGTAGTTCCGCCAGGTTCCGCAGGACTAGGGCGTGGGGTCGGGCAGCTTCAAGGTCGCCTAGACTCAGTAAAGTCACCGCAGTCCAGAACCGGACCCCGGTAGTCTGATTGTCATGACCTCCGGAGTCGAGTTCTATAGCCCTCAGGCCGTTACTCAAACTATCTTGCCACTTTACGTGCAGTCCGCTGACCAAAGCAGCGTAACCCAGCGCTTGTATCTCCAGGCCAACATCGTTCTCGCGCACCGCGATGGTTTTTGCTCGTTCCAGAGCCCTGTGAGCCCCTTCAAAATCAAGATCCGCCACGCCAAGGATTCCGCCGTAACGGGTTAGGAGCCTACCTGCTTCGCGCGAATCGTCAGGGACCAAAGCCAACGCACGTTCTATCAGATCAGTGACTCCCGGGAGCACGAAAGCCGGCGGGGCGATGCGGAGTTCTGCGGCGGCTACCGCCTTGTGAACACTTCCAGAGGCCACGTAATATTCGAAAGCGCGTTTGATGATTTCGGAAGCTTCAGCAAGCTGAACGCCGACACCGGTCGCGGATTGCGCTCTCGCAAGGCCGAACATGAGATCTGCCGCCTCTTCATCAGGCGCAGCTCCTTCTCTCAATAGGTCGATGTCCCTTGCGGCTAATCCCTGCTTAAAATGTGTAAGTGCGTCTTCGTAGGCATGAGTAGACAGCGCTCTTTCCCCGGCCATCAATGAATAATGCGCTAGCTTTTCTAATCCCAACGCCGCCCCGGCCTCTGCGAAATGTCGGGCAATCTCGGCTGCGTGCGCCTCGAGATTGGAGCCGTGTATCCGCTCCAGGGCAGTCCCGATTGCAGCGTGTGTTTGAAGCCTTGCGATAGACGAGATCTCGTCATACAAGACCTCTTGAATCAGAGCATGTGCGAACTGGAATTCCCCGGGACCCGATTCTGCGATCACACGGGTTCCCAAAGCTTCTTCCAACGCCGCGAGGGATTCATCGAAGCCCACATCGGGGTCCAATGAGCTCAATAACGAAACGTCGAACGCCCGGCCCATCACAGAAGCCTTTCTCAGCACTTGGAGACAATCCGGCGACAATCGGTTTAGCCGGTTTCCAATGGCATCCCTCACACCATTAGGGATCAGGTCGGCCCATGCCCGGTCTTCGTTCACATCCATGGGGTTGACCAGTTCCACCAACTCGTTCAAGAACAGGGGGTTCCCCTCGGTCCGGCTATGGATGGCTTGCAGTACGTTGCCTGATAGATTCACTCCTTTGCTGGCCTCAACAGCCTCTCCAACCTCCTGTAGGGTCAGTCCCTTCAGTTGAACCCCACGGTAATGTCGTTCCCTGACCAAGTTTCCCAGGAGCTGGGACAGAGAATGGCTAGCGGTTATTTCAACGTCCCGGTAGGTTCCCAGTATCAAAATAGGGGTGGCAGAAATCTCTCGAGCCAGGAATTCCAGCATCAGGAGAGATGAAGAATCAGCCCAATGCAGGTCATCCACCACGAAAACCAAGGGTTTGGCTTGGGCAGCGTTCTTGAGAAATGTAGCCACCGAGTCAAAGAGCCTAAACCGGGCCTGCTCGGGTTCCACAGTAATGGACTGGCCCAGGTCAGGCAGCTTCTCCCGGATTTCCGGTACGATCTCGGCGATAGCAGGCCCGCCCGATCCTAATTGAGAAGATAACTGCTCAGCATCAGTCTCTTCGATGTAGGCGCGGATCGGCTGGACGTACGGCCAATACGGGGGCGCCCCCGAGTGCTCGTAGCACCAACCCCATAAAACTTGAGCGCCCAAAGATTCTGCACGGGAGGCCAACTCTTGGGATAGCCGTGTCTTCCCGATACCCGGCTCCCCGGCCAGCATGACCATCTGACCTCGTCCTGCCAGGGCGTCGTCCAGGGCGGCAGTTAAGACGGCCAATTCGGGTTGGCGGCCGATGAAGTCTATCGCCCGATTACCATTATTATTCATTGGAAACAGGGCCGGCAGTATCGTCCGCCGTTAAATTGTGGCGGCCGGCATAAGTGGCGGCTTCGGTGCGGTTGGCAGTGTCGGTCTTGTTGAGGATGTTTCTCACGTGGTTGCCCACGGTACGGAAACTGATGAAAAGCTCGTCGGCTATTTCCCGGTCGGTCTTGCCGCCGCAGATCAACCGCAGGATCTCAACTTCGCGCTGTGTAAGGCCGTCCGGGAGGGTAGACGCCTGGCTTGATTGTTGCCCAACGGATTCCAGGCGGCCGGTCACCCGCTGGCCCAAGGGGCTCATGCCTAGGTCGCTGGCGAGGGACAGAGACTCGTTCAGAAGGGACACCGCTTTGGCTGCGTCGCCATCGCCGTTCCTGGCGAGGAGGGTATCCGCGTAATCGCAGCAGGTCCAGGCCAATTCGGGTCTGTATCCGGCTTTACGGCAGAAGACCAAGGCATCTTCGAAGTGAGCGCCGGCCTGGGCCGGGTTGCCGATGGTCTGAGACAAAAGCCCCAAGATGCGGTCAACCGACGCCACGGAAGAAGTCGCTGTGCCTTGTTTGTCTAACAGATAATCGTAATGCTCCTGGGCCTTGGACCTGTCGCCTTCAAGGACGGATAACAATGCCAGACCCGCTTTTGCATGCATGGCGTCCTGGGGCAGAACGGAGGAATTTACCAGGATTATTTCGGCTGCCGCCTTGGCTATCTCCAGCCCTTCGGATACACCGGTGATCCGGGCGATGGTGCTGATGGCCAAAGAAACCCGGCCAGACGCACGGATCTGGCCTTGCGCGGACCTGCGCATCGCCTCTACGAGCCCCTCAAGGTAGATTTCCCCTTGGGCCGACTCACCAGTCTCATATTCCAGAAGGACTCGTGGAAACAAGAGAATCGGGTCTGAGGGGGCCACTTCAAGACTCCGATCGCTATATTCACGAGCCGATTTCCAGTCTCCCTCCAGGCATGAAACGTAGATGATGGGCCCATAGCAAAGACTGGCGAGTACCCCCGTTGTGCGCCGCTCCGTTAAGTCTCTCAACGCCAAAGCGTGCGGGCGGGCGCCATCAGGGTCGCCGATGTGCAGAAAACCCAACGAAGTGAATAGACGGGAGAGTACCTCGAAGTACGGGTTCTCCTCGCCGGTGAGCAGTCCAACAGCCCAGACTCCATTGTCGATGCATTCCTGCCAACGTAGGTTTCGCCCGCTCACATCACATGCATTGGTTAACGTCTGCAATTCCAGGGGTACGTCTCCTTCTCTTTTGGCGATGGCGATCGCCTGTCCCAGAGCTTTCTGCGCACCCTCGTAGTCGCCTTCAGCAGCGCCGAGAATCCCACCGTACCGGGAGAGGAGCCATCCAGCTTCATGAGAATCGTCAGGCACCAAGGTCAGAGCCCTCTCCATCAGCCGGGCAAACCCAGGGATATGAACGCCGGCGGGTGCGATGGGGAATCTGGCGGCGGCTACCGCTAAAGCTACGTTTCCTGAATCTGCGTAATAATCGAAGGCGCGACTCAAGGTGCCAAACAATTCCCAAAGTTGGTGTCTTTCGAACGTGGCTGCTTGGGCCCGCGCCAGGCCGAACATCAGGCCAGCGGCTTCTTCGTCCGGGGCCACCTCCGTACTGGAAAGGGCAATATCTCGCGCCGCCAAGCCCCTTTGAAAATGAATAAGCGCATCCTCATAGGTGTAGCTGGCAAGAGCTCGTTCTCCGGCCATCAAGGAATAGCGTGCCAACTTTTCCGGGCCGAGCACTGACTCCGCTTCGGCGAAATGGCGGGCAAGCTCGGCGGCATAATCCTCAAGGTTAGTCTGGTGTAATTGTTCAAGAGATTCTCCGATCGCCGCATGGGCCCGGAGTCTTCTGATGGACGACATCTCCCCGTATAACGCTTGCTGGATCAGTCCATGACCAAACTGGTACCGCCCCACCGCCGAAGAAATTTCTTCAATCACCTTGGCTTCCAGGGCCTCGTCCAGTGCTTCTAAGACCCCGTCGGCGCCAAGTTCAGGTTCCAAGGTCATCACCAAAGGGAGTTCGAACTCGCGACCAACAACTGAGGCTGTCCCCAATACTTTGTTGCATGTTTCCGACAGACGGCTCAAGCGGCTGCCAATGGCGTCCCTTACACCGTCTGGGATGATTTCGGCCCAGGCCCTGTTCTCAGTCATCTGTTCTGAGTCGATCAGTTCGACGACTTCGTTTACAAACAGCGGGTTGCCGTCGGTGCGGCTGTGGATAGTTTCGACGGCGTCACTGGGCAGCCTGAACCCTGCGCTGGCCTCTACGAACTCGCCAACCTCTTGCTGGGTGAGGCCGTCCAATTGGACGCGTCGAAAGTGCCGCTCGCGGACGAGGTTACCCAGAATTTGCGACAGGGGATGGCTACCGGTGATCTCCACATCCCGGTAGGTACCGAGCACCAGCACCGGACTGGCGGACACTTCTCTGACCAGAAATTCCAACATGAGTAAGGATGAAGAATCGGCCCAGTGCAGATCGTCGATAACGAAGACCAGCGGTTGACTCTGAGCGGCATTCTTAATGAATGTCGCCACCGAATCGAAGAGACGGAACCTGGCTTGCTCCGATTCCGCAGGTACCGGTTGCCCCAAGCCGGGCAATTTCTGCGTGATCTCGGGGACGATCTCGCCAATCACGGCGCCTCCAGAGCCCATCTGAGACTCTAAAAGACTGGCGTCCGCGGTCTCGATGTAGGTGCGGATCGGGTGGACGTAGGGCCAATAGGGTGGGGCGCCTGCATGTTCGTAACACCAGCCCCACATCACCTGAGCGCCTAAAGAAACCGCGCGGGCAGACAGTTCTTGGGCCAATCTGGTCTTCCCGATACCCGGCTCCCCGGCCAGCATGACCATCTGACCTCGCCCTGCCAGGGCGTCGTCCAGGGCGGCAGTCAAGACGGCCAATTCGGGTTGGCGGCCGATGAAGTCTGAGGACTGTGGCTGGCTGGTCGTCAATTCCATGCCCCACGGATCCGGTTGAGCACATATTACAACGGAACAGCGATGCTCTGCCCGATTCGGTGGGGTTCAAAAAACGGCCCCGACGAAATCGGGGCCGTTCGGGTCAGCGAGGGTGTGCGCCGGTTAAACGTCTATGCGGTAGATACGCGCTGCGACGTCGTGGAACATGTCAGCCCGCTCTGAGGCGGAGTAGTCTTTGCTGGCGCGTTTGAACGCGTTGTACATGATGTTGTACGAGTAGGACACCTTGTCCACCGGGAAGTTGCTCTCGAACATGCAGCGGTTGGGGCCGAACTTCTCGATGCAGTAGTTCAAGATGGGGGACATGTCCGAGGCCAGCTCTTCCGAGCCGATGGGTTTGTCGCGGGTGTGCCAATCGAACCCGACGCTGGGCATGCCGATGCCGCCAAGCTTCATGACGATGTTCGGCTGCGCGGCGGCGGCGTCGATGCCTTTCCGCCAGGTGGCCATGACTTCCTCTTGTTTGTTGGCGTAGAAGCCCGTGCCCAGGAGGCCACCCACGTGGCAGAGGATGATGGTCAGGTTGGGGACGGCCTTGGCGAGCTCGGCCAGTTCTTCCATCTGTGTGAAGTACATCCAGCCTTCCAGAGAGTGGCCCATGTCGGCCAGTATCTTGGCTCCGGCCCGGAAGTTGTCGCTGGACATCTGTCCTTTGATCTTGTGGGCGGCGGTGTTCGCCACCTCAGGATTGTCGTCCCAGGTGACGGTGTGGCGGATGCCCCGGAACCGGTTGGGGCTGGCAGCCTGCAGGGCCTCCAACACTGGTTTCACCCCATCTCCCAGGTTAAGGTTGGCGTGGCCGACGATGGCGGCGGCGGCGCGGCCCGGTCCGTAAAGACCAGCGGCGCTGGCGGCGGCCAAACCCTGGACAAACTCAACTTCGCCAACGGGCTTCATCTCGTCCGGGCCGTCGGCGCGGTACATGGACCTTGCCTCGACGAATACGGTGGAACGGACGTTATGCCCGCTGTTCATATCATCGGCCAACTCGTGGAGCAGATACCGCTGGAAAGGGATTCTCTCCATCCGGTAGTCCCAGAAGTGGTGGTGCGGGTCGCATATGGGCAGGTCGGGCTCCAGGCTTTCTTCTTGCGTTAACGCTAGCCAGTCATTGCCTCCAAATGGCATGATGGCGCCTCCATAGATTCGAATTTTGACGCCCAGATAATAACACGGCGGCCAGCCGCGTCAGTTTTGGGCACGCTGGTATCGAGGATGGCTTGCTCGGTTACAGGGCGTCATGGTTGAACCCTCGCCTGGGCCGGGTATAATTGCGGCTGCGATTTACTCAGACGGCCCAACAGGCTTCAGGTGGATGATGGCTGACAAAGGACGCTCGATTCACGTTGATGGGGTACAGCACGGCGCGCCGATACCGTTCGGAGCGCGGGTGGGCAACATGATCTTCTCCAGCGGCATCATGGGGGCCGACCCTTCCACCGGCAAAGTACCCGAAGACTTGGAGAGTCAGTGCGTCTTTGCCTTTGCCAATATGAAGACCATGCTGGAGAACGCCGGCGCGACCACCAAGACCGTCGGCAGCATAAAGGTATATATGAAGGACCGCTCCCAGCGGGAGGCGGTCAACGCTCCCTGGCTTGAGATGTTCCCCGACGAGGACGACCGTCCGGCCCGCCACGCCATCGAATACGACGCCTTTCCTCCCGGTATTTTGGTACAGTTGGAGGTTGTGGCCGTAGTGGACTAACCGTCCCCGGCCAGGAACCACTTCCAAAGTTGATTCAGGAGAACTAGTTGCAACCGGAAAGCAGATTCGTGGAGACCAACGGGGTCAACCACCATTACCTGGAATGGGGCAGCCCCGAGAACCCTAGCGTACTGATGTTTCACGCCGTTGGCATGTGCGCTGAGATCTGGAACAACGCAGCGAGAGACCTGGCCCGGGACTACCATGTCTATTCCTTCGACCTACGGGGGCACGGCGACACTGAGCACCCCGAGGGCGAGTACACCTTTATGCAGATCGGCCACGACACTGCATCGGTGATCCAGGCACTGGGTCTGGAAGGTTCGATCTGTATCGGCCACTCCGCGGGCGGGATGTCATTGCTGATCGCAGACTCCTTGTTTCCCGGTATCGTCGGAAAAGGTATCTTGGTGGACACCAGAGTGGGCGACAGCCCGATGGCGCTGCTCAGCCCGGAGGAACAGAAACTCCGAATCGAACGGACCCTGCAAAAACGGACCATCTGGGAGAGCCGGGACATAATGTTCGAGGCCTACCGGGACCGCCGGGTGTTCAAGCCCTGGACCGATGAGGTCTTCACCGACTACATCGATGGCGGTACCAGGCCGTTGGGGGATGGACGCGTCGAATTGAAATGCAACCCCGTGGTGGAAGAGAACTTCTACGCGAACCGCCGGCATCTGGACACTGCAGAGGTACTGCGGGGCCTGGGCGGCGAGTATGTCCTGCTGGTTGGAGCGTATAAAGGCGCCCAAACACCTCAGGACGCCGCTGTGCTGCACCTGGCCAAGGAGTCCAAGGGATTCACGGTCAAGGAACTTGGCGCGGGGTCCCACTTCGTCCCCATGGAGCACCCGGACCTGGTGCTCAAAGCGATCCGGGACTTTATTGACTGACCCAGGCGAGGATTCAGAGTTTCTATATTTCTAGATAAGAGGTAAAGACGTTGGCCGATCAAGAGGGCGGGTTCAGCCCACAAACGATAATCGATCACCTGAAATCCAATGGCGTAACCCACGTGGTCTGGCTTCCCGATAGCGAGACGAACTTTCTCTATGTGCTCTTGCAGGAAGAACCCACGTTGGACCTGATTCCGGTGAGCCGCGAAGGTCAGGCATTCTCCACCGCATCCGGCCTGTCGGTGGGCGGGGCTAAACCGGTTATCCTGATCCAGAACACCGGCCTGATGGAGTCGGGCGATTCCATGCGCGGCTGGGTGATGGGCATGAACATCCCGGTGGTGATGATGGTGGGGTACCGGGGTTGGACGCGCCACGGCGTGGACACAGACACCGCCGCCACCTACACCGAGCATTTCCTCCATGCCTTTGGCATCAAGTACTACCTGGTTGAGAGCGACGCCGACGCCGATCGTATCCAAGTCGCATTTGACCGGGCCGAAGCGACCAAACAGCCGGTGGCCGTGCTGATCGGCGATGAGTACCACGGCTTCGTCCAGAGATAAGACCGGTTTCCGTACCCATAATCTGAATAGCTAATGATGTAGAGGACTGATGTTCCAAACAGCAGATATGTTCAAGGCCTTCGCACCCTACCGTGGCAACGCCGTGGTGATCCCGGGCCGCGGCGGCCGCCATTGGATCAACCTCAGCGACCAGCCAGACCGTGACGTTCCCCTGGGCGACCCGGCCATGGGCGGCCACGCCTCGTTCGCCTTCGGGTTGGCCATGTCCCGGCCCGACGAGAAGATCATCTTGTTCGACTCGGAAGGAGACATCCTCATGAACATGGGCGCGCTGACCACCATCGCCGAGAAGGACCCCAAGAATTTCTACCACTTCGTGCTGGATAACGCCGTCTACGCCACCACCGGCGGGCAACCGGTGCCCAACGCCGAGAATGTCCAATACGACATCATCGCCAAGGGGTGCGGTTATCCGTCCACCTACTCCTTCGACAACCTGGAAGATTTTACGAATAACATCGAAGAGATCCTCAGCAAGCCAGGGCCTGTCTTCGTGACCATGAAAGTTGCGCCGGAGGTCGAGAACACGCCCATCAACCAGCGGGTCCGCTGGCAGAAGAAGACCCGAGACCAGACCATCGCCGACCTGCAGAAGGACCTCGGCCCACGGAAAGCTTAGGTTGCTGAATCAGGGAGAACAGCCGCTATCGGGAATCCGGGTCCTAGACCTGTCCGGCGATCTGGGCGTGTATTGCGGCAAGTTGCTGGCCGACGTGGGGGCAGATGTCATCAAGGTGGAGCCCCCAGGCGGCGACCCCATGCGTGGGACAGGCCCTTACATAGAAGGAGCTGATTCTCCAGAGAACAGCATCCACTGGCGGCATTACAACACCAACAAGCGCGGCATCACCCTCGATATCGCATCGGATGCTGGAAGCGCCCTGCTTCGCCGTCTGGCTGGAAAGGCCGACGTGGTACTGGAGTCTTTCCGGCCCGGCTACCTGGACTCCCTGGGTCTGGGGTACCAGCAGTTGGGGGACGGCAATCTTGGTCTCATCTACGCCTCGTTGACTCCCTTCGGGCAGACCGGGCCCTACCGCGACTACCGTGGCAGCGACCTGGTGGGCTTCGCCATGGGCGGCTACATGTATGTGACCGGCTGGCCCGACACCCCGCCCAATAAGCTCTGGGGCCTGCAGGCTTACCAGACCACCTCCAACCGGGCGTACATCGGCGTACTGATCGCCCTGTTTCACCGTCTGGCGACCGGGGAGGGCCAGCATGTCGACGTGTCGATGCAGGAAGCAGTGGCCACCACCACCGAGCACGTGAACACCGCTTACAACTACACCGGCGAGAACGCCGTGCGCTGCGGGTTCCGGCACGGCGGCCAGTTCATCGCCACCTGGCAGTGCAAGGACGGCTACGTCAGCATCACCACAAACACCAAGAAAGCCTGGGACGACCTGCGGGCCTGGATGGACCGCGACGGCATGGCCGGCGACCTGATGGATGAGCAGTACAACGACCGGTTCATCCTTAGGGGCGAACACAGCTCCCACATCGAAGAGCTGGTCGAAGCCTGGACGCTGAGCCACACCCGTCAAGAGATAACCGAGTGGGGTCAGGCCAACCATCATCCCTGGGGCCCGGTGTCCACGGCGTCGGAACTCTTGGACAACGAACAGCTATGGGACCGGGGTTTCTATCAGAAGATAACCGACCCACAGGCTGGGTCAGAGATCGTCTATCCCGGGTCTCCCTACAAGATGTCCGAGGACGGTTGGCGGCTGGAATCGTCTGCGCCGCAGGTCGGCCAGCACAACAACCAGGTCTACTGCGACGAACTGGGGCTTTCTACGGACGAGCTTCAAGAACTGATCAGGGCTGGAGTCGTCTGACATGACTGAACTGGCCCTTAAGGGCATCAGGGTTTTGGATTTCACCTGGATACACGCCGGACCCTCGGCCACGCGGATACTGGCGGACCAAGGCGCCCAGGTGATCAAGGTGGAGTCGAACCAGGCTCTGTCCGTGGTCGGCGGCCCGGCTTCCAACACCGCCCGGGGGCTGGGGCAGCGCCATAACTGGAACGCCGGCAAAAGCTCCATCTCCTTGAATATGAAGACCGACGCCGGAAAAGAACTGGCCAGGCGTCTGGTGGCGGTGTCCGATGTGGTGGCCGAGAACTTCAGCGGCCGGGTGATGCCCGGCTGGGGCATGGACTTCGAAAGCATCGCCAGGATCAGGCCGGACATCATCATGCTGAGTATGTCGGGGTTCGGGCGCACCGGGCCCTGGAAAGACCGGGTCAGCTACGGTCAGACGCTCCAAGCCTGGTCCGGGTTCACCGACCTGACCGGCTTCCCAGATACTAGGCCCAGCGGGCCAGCCAGCGCCTACAGCGACGCCGTCGGCGGCATGGCCGGAGCACAGGCCGTCTTGCTGGCTCTGATCCAACGGGCGCAGACCGGGCGCGGTCAGTGGATCGACGTCTCCCAGATGGAGGCTATGTCGTCACTGCTCGGGCCGTTGGCTCTAGAACTGAGTGCCAACAAGACAGATGTTCAGCGCACCGGCAACCGCCAACATCACGGCGGCGGGTCACCCCATGGCGCCTACCGTTGTCAGGGCGACGACCGCTGGCTGGCCATTACCATCTTCACGGATGAAGAGTGGAAGGCCTTTGCCAGCGCCATCGGCTCACCCGGATGGACGAAGGAAGAAAGGTTTGCCGCCGCTGATTCCCGGCTCAGGCATGCCGATGAGTTGGATAAGCTGGTGGAATCCTGGACGGTGGAACAGAACGCCGAAGAAGCCATGCGTTTGCTCCAGGCGTCCGGTGTTGCCGCCGGCGTGGTGCAGACCGGGAAGGATATGGCCGAGAACGATCCGCATCTCAGGGAACGGGGTGTCTTCCAACAGGTGCAAGATGCCGGCGGGGTGCTGCGGACCATTGAGAGGGCTCCCTACAAGCTGTCCAAAACACCCGGCGCAGTAACCACCGGAGCCCCGGAGTTTGGCGCAGACCAAGATTTTGTCCTCCGCGAGATACTCGGTGTCGATGACGAAGAACTGGCCGAGATGGCCATCGCCGGGGCTTTTGATTAGGCGCGGCTGAGATTGTAAATCCACAGTTCAGAAGCCATAATACGGCTCTGTTTCTAGCCTTAAAATCAGGCTTAACGGGCGCGTTTTGTAGTAACCGAAGGAGAGACCATGGAGACCAGCCTTGTCGGCAAATATGCCATCGTTGGCATCGGAGAAACTGAATACAGCCGGGCGTCCGGCCGTACGACCCGGGCCATGGGCGCCATGGCCATCCGGCGGGCTATGGACGACGCCGGACTGGATTCCACCCAGGTGGACGGCATGCTCAGCTACCACAGCGGCGACTCGACCCCCTCGACCTCCATCATGTATGACCTGGGCCTCAGGCCTAACTTCTATATGGACTGCTCCGGCGGCGGCTCCAGTTCCGAGGCCCTGATCGGCCTGGCGATGGGCGCCATCGAAGCCGGCATGTGTGACACGGTCGCCATCTTCCGGTCAATGAACGGCTACTCCAACTTCCGCATCGGCGGCACCGGCGCCAGAGCGGCTTCGGGCATATCGGGTCTGGACCTGATGAAGCGGCCCTACGGACTGATCAGCGCCGTCCAGCAGTTCGCCTTCAACTTCACCAAACACATGGCGACCTACGGCGTGAAGAGCGAGGACCTGGCCCACATCAAGGTGGCCCACAGCAACCACGCCAGCAACAACCCCAAGGCCATGATGAAACAACGGGTGACGGTCCAGGACGTGATGGACTCGCGCTGGATCATCCGTCCGGTGGCCCATCTGCTGGACTGCTGTTTGGAGACTGACAACGCCACCTGCGTGATAGTAACCTCTGCTGAGCGGGCCAAGAACCTGAAGCAGACTCCGGCCCACATCATCGGAGTCCAGGGCCGGGGCACCAAGCCCGGCGGTGATTTCCATTTCCAGCACGGCAACATGGCCAGGGTCGCCGGCCACTACGTTGGGCCCCGAATCTTCGAGATGGCCGGGGTCAAGCACGAGGACATCGACGTCACCGGCTGTTACGACGCCTTCACCTATACCGTCATGCTCCAACTGGAAGACTATGGCTGGTGCAAGAAGGGCGAGGGCAAGGACTACGTCAAAAGCGGAGTCATCAACCTGGGCGGCAAGACACCAAACAACACCAGCGGCGGCCACCTTTGTGAGGCCTACACCCACGGTATGAACATGGTCATCGAGAACGTACGCCAGCTCAGGGGCACCGTGGACGATTATTGTCCCAACGCCGCCAACGGCGAGCACACCTACGACTATTCGGAGGGTGGTTGCCGGCAGGTGAAGGACGCCGAGATCAGCATGAATATGGGATGGGGCACCCCCGCCGTGGGCAGCGCCCTCATCATGAGGAAGTAACGATATGGCCAACTACGAATACCGGGGTCAGATGCTGAGCATCCCCGAAAACGACAGCGAATACCGCGGCTACTTCGAGGCCGCAGGCGAGCACAAACTGGTGGTCAAGAAATGCGGCGGTTGCGGATTGCTGCGCGGAGAGCCGGGCCCCGCTTGCCCGTGGTGCCCGTCTCTGGACTGGGAATGGGTCGAGGTCAGCGGCAAGGGGACCATCTTCAGCTACCAGATCGTCGCCCACACCGTGGTGCCCGCCCTAAAGGACTTAACGCCCTTCGCCATCGTGCTGGTGGAGTTGGACGAACAGTCGGGCCAGCCGACTTCCGAAGACGGGCTACGGATCGTCGCCAACTTGCTTGATGCTGAACTGAAGCCCGAGAAAGAGGAGAACTGTGCCATCGGCGCGCGGGTCGAAGTCATCTTCGACGACGAGCCCGACGGCATCAGCATCCCCCATTTCAAGTTGTCGGGAGAGCCGCCCAAAGGCGAGATTTGGCAGCATACGATCTAGTCAGGGAAGTCGGACTTTTAGGCTCCACACAAGCCCATCCGCTCGTCCTGAGCCTGCCGAAGGATGCGCATCGGTCGCGTAAGATGGTGAAGTCAGACTTGATTCAGCCGGCGGTTCGACAGGCTCACCGTGAGCGGAGATCGGCAATGCCGGTCCCAGAGAATAGTTCCAACACAGAGACGACCAATTGGCCAAACTGATCAGCTTCGACATTGACGGCACCCTTGAGGTGGGCGAACCGCCCGGCGGGATCACTATGGACATGGTGCGGCAGGTGCAGGGGCAAGGTCACCTGATCGGCAGCTGCTCCGACCGCACCGTTAGCGAGCAGCAGCGCATCTGGGAGAGCCATGGCATCACCGTCGAGTTCACCGTGCTGAAACACCGGCTTGACGAGGTCAAGGCGCAGTTCCCGGTGGACGAGTACTACCATGTCGGCGACACAGAGATAGACCGCCGGGCGTCTCTGCAAGCAGGCTTCAATTTTCTGCCCGTGGAAGACGCTGTGATGGGTCTGCTGAACGGGCTGACACCCCAGTAGAGGGCTAGAATCGTCAACCGGCTTTACAGCGACTTGGCCTACCTATGGCCGATCATCAGCCCGCCCGAAGAGTACGCCAGCGAAGCCCGGTTCTTCGGGGATGTCATCCACGAAGAACTGGGGCCAGGCCGCCACAAGTTGCTGGAACTCGGAGTTGGCGGCGGCCACAACCTGTCCCACCTGACCGCCGACTTCGATTGCACCGCCGTCGATCTGTCGCCGGACATGTTGGCGCTCTCTGAAGGACTTAATCCCGGCATCCCCCACCACGTCGGCGACATGCGGCACATCCGATTGGAACAAGTCTTTGACGCGGTGCTGGTGCATGACGCCGCCTCTTATCTGCTGACCGAGCAGGACCTTCAAGAGACCTTCGCCACAGCGGCGGCCCACCTCCGGCCTGGAGGGGTGCTGATGGTCGCACCCGACTGGGTGCAGGAGACCTTCCCAGACGGGTGGGTCTACGATTGGGATAGGCAGCAAGGCGACATCGAGATCAATATCCAAGAGGTCATGACCGACCCTGACCCGACCGACACCCAGGTGGAATCGACCTACACCTACACCATCAAGAAGGGCGGGGAAACAACGGTGGAAGTGGACACCCATATCACGGGGATATTCCCGCTCAACACCTGGTCCGGTCTGATGGGACAAGCAGGCTTTGACGTTGAGGTAAGAGCCCTCCCGCCCAACGAGGGCGGCTACGGGTCTTGGCTGTTTATCGGGATCTCAGGACAATCTGGCTAGAGTCCGAACCAAGACCAGACAGTTCGTCCTGAGCTCAGTCGAAGGGCGCGCATAAGTCGAACCCGTTCCAGAGGAAAACTCCCCCAACCGGTGGTTCGACAGGCTCACCATGAGCGGGTCAGGAATCCAACTCAAGCGGTTGTACCGCCTGCCTGCTTAGTCGTCGTCGCCCGAAACCGTCCCCGCCAGGAATTCGGGTACGTCTTCCAACCCTTGCTCCTGGAGTTGATCCACGGCGAAGCCCTCGGCCTCGGTGGTGTCCATCTCTTTGGCCAGGTGCTCCGCCTGCAGGTCCTTCAAGACACCGCGGCCCTCGATGGCCACCCTCTGCAGCAGTTTGCGCCACTGGATGATCTCAGCGTCCGTGCCCGACAACTTTTCCTGGGTGTCATAGCGCTGGGGCACCATGATCTTGGCGTCCTGGTTGGAGAACTGGATGTTCATAACCCAGTTGTGCCAGAGCAGGAACTGGACCTGTTCGTAGATGCGGCCCAGCAGGCTGCCGGGGCGGGTGGTGTGGTAGTACACGATCCGGGTTGTGCCCTCGTCGATGGGGACACACATCCGGGTGTACATGTGGGTGCGCATATCGGTGCGGAACATGCCGGGCAGATGGTGCCCAGGACCCCACAAAGGGTTATCGGTGGTCGGGGGCTTGTTCAGCCTCCGCTTGTTGGCGGGGATGAAGACCCAGTTCCAGAGCAGCCGCCATTTGCCCTTAGGCCACCGGCCCAGGCCCTCGAAGGTGTCCTGGTACGGTAGTTTGCCCCGCAGCAACTGTATGTACTCTCGGAAGCCCCAAGAACGCCGTGGGTTGCCCTGTGTCTTGAGGTCGCCCCAGATGACGTTGAACCCGTTGCCGACAAAGACGGGCCGGATGCGTGGCGATCGGCCGTAGGGGTCCAGCGGGCCGCGGGCGAACATCAGGATGGAATCACGGTGGACGTAATAGACATGGGAGTCCATGGAGTTTTCCAGGGCCACCCGCCAGTCCACGGGCCAATCGGCGATGCGGTAAAGGACCTGGCTCTTCTCTTCGAAGAACTCTTCAGGAACGTCCTCTTCTATAGGAGCGGGTTCGGAATCGCCCATCCAGACGAAGACCATTCCCTTCAGGGTCTGGGTGGGGTACTTGCGGACCTGGACCTTGCCGGGGATGCGGGAGTTGGGACCCTCGCTCAGGACCGATATGCACTCGCCGTCGCCGTCAAAGACCCAGCCGTGGTAGGGGCAGGCTACCGTGCCCTTGAAGTGGCAGTCGCCCTGGGCCAGGCTGGCGCCGCGGTGGGGGCACACGTCCCAGAGCGCGGCGACTTCGCCCTTCTCGTCGCGGAAGAAGCACAACTCTTCGCCCAGCATACGGAGGCGCACCGGTTTCTTGCCGACCTTCTTGTCCAGAAGCGCGGGGTACCAGAACTCGCGGAGTCCCGAGGCTGGGGCTAATTCCCGCCGGTCTAGATCGGTCCGTTTGGTTTGTGACACCATGGTTGGTTCCCTCCCAAGTCCGAACGACTTTTACGGCTTCATCAAAGCCAGGCACTTGCTGGAGTTGAAGACGTAGGTCTGGAGGAACTCTATGATCTCCGGCTTGCGGTCCAGCTCCTGCATGGCCCCGGCCAGACACATCCAGTTCAGCAGTTCCTGTTGGCCTGCGTCCTCGATCTGAGCGTTGGAGATACCGCGCCAGGCCTCGTAGTCACCGGCCTTCAGCTCCTGGAAGCGGGCCATGTCTGACTCCACGTCGCAGTAGAGCCACCAGTTCTTGGGCGTCAGGAAGGCGTGGGACCAACTGGAGGAAGCCACCAACGCCACCTTCCAAGGGCTGGCCTGCAGGGCGCGGGCCGTGGCTGCGCCCAGTTCCATGCAGCGTTTGGGCGACGGGCCGGGCGGGTCCATGGCCATGTCCACGCCGTTGATCTGCTGGGTGTGCGGGCCGCCCTGGTTGCGGATGATGTTGCTGCCGTAGCAGTTCACCGAAAAGGGAATCACCGGATAGTCGAAGCCCTTCCGATCATAGTCCAGATAGAGGAGGGTGTTCACGAAGGCGTGGCCCAGACCCTCTTGGTGGAGTGGCTTGTACGAGTAGGCGATGTCAAATCCGTCTTCCAAAAGTGCGCCGGCCAGATAGCGGGCCGACTCGTGTCCCTTGTAGCGGAAGATCTTGTTGGCGGGTTCGTCCCAGACGTTGGGGCGTTGGCTGCCGTCCCGGCCGGCCATGGGCTGGCACTCGAACTCTTCGTAGGCCATCACACAGAAGGCGGGGATGATGTCCTCTTTGAAATTCTCGTACTGGTCGTCGCCCCAGACAAGGACCACATCGGGGTTGAAGGCGTCGATCTCGGCCCGCAGTTTGCGGAAGCCGTCCACCAGTTTTTCGCGCTGGAACAACGCCGAGGTATAGCCTTCGTCTTCGCCCCACTCGGCGCGCATGGCATCGGGCCACGACTCTGGGTTCTTCCGTTCTGCGGGTATGCGGTCGTTGCTGCGCAAGGCCCTGGTGAGGGAGTAATTCTTCAGCTCGTCTGGCGCTATCAGGGACGGGGAGTGGGTCAGGCCGACTCCTAGTATCTCTGCCATTTTGTTTGCTCCCTAGGGATTGGATTCTTTGTCTGGACAGGGCTTGTGCGAGGTACTTGACCTCATCCTAACCTTCCTCCGTCCTTCCGCGGAAGGACGGAGGAAGGGATCATTTGCTTGTTGCGGATTAAGGGAAGAGGGCCATGCATTTGTTGGAGTTGAAGACGTAGGTCTCCACGTAATCTAGGATCTCCGGTTTGCGGCCCAACTCCTGCATGGCACCGGCCAGGCACATCCAGTTCAGCAGTTCCTGCTGTCCGGCGTCTTCTATCTGGTCGGTGGAGATGCGTTTCCAGGCGTCGTAGTCCCCGTCCTTCAGTTCTTCGAACCGGGCACGGTCCGACTCCACGTCGGGCCACAGCCAGTGGTTCTTGGGAGTCAAGAATGCATGGGACCAACTGGAGGAACCCACCAGAGCAACCCGGTAGGGGCTGTCCCTGAACACCCTAGCCGTTGCCGCGCCGATATCCATGCACCGTTTGGGTGACGGGCCGGGCGGGTCGAAGGGTAGATCGACACCGTTCTTCTTCTGGGTGATGGCGCCGCCCCGGTTCCGGATCACGCTGCTGCCGTAGCAGTTCACCGAGAAGGGAAGCACTGGGTAGTCGAATCCGGTCCGGTCGTAGTCCAAGAACAGCAGGGTGTTCAAGAAAGCGTGGCCCAGGCCGTTCTCGTGGAGCGGCTTATAGGAATAGGCGATGTCGAAGCCTTCATTGATCAGACCGCTGGCCAGAGCGCGGCCCGCCTCCGGTGCGCCTTTGTAGACGAAGGACTTTTCCTTGGGTTCGTCCCATACGTTGCGCCGGTAGCTGCCGTCGCGGTTGGTGTAGGGCTGCCCTTCAAACTCTTCGTAGGCTAGTACGCAGAAGGGAGGGATGATGTCTTCTTTGAAGTTCTCGTATTGGTCGTCGCCCCAGATCAGGACGATGTCAGGATTAAAGTCGTCGATGGCAGACCTGACTTCCCGGAACCCCTTGACCAGCCGCGCCCGGTGCTCAGCGGCCGATTTCAGGCCTTCATCTTCCCCGTACTCGATGCGCATGGGTTCCGGCCAGCTGGTGGGGGATTTCATCTCTTCGGGGACTTTGTCGTTGTTCTTCAGGGTGCGGGTCAGAGGGAAACCTCTGTCCTCGTCGGGGGTGATCAGTGGAGGGTAATGGGTGGTTCCGGCGCCAAATATCTCGCCCATGGTGAGCCTCCTGACGACCGCTCGCCGGTCATTCTATGATTTTTAGTATCGGGAATTCGTTCGGTTGTATCAGAGGCGTTTGGCAGTGTCAAGAATAGTAAGGACGAGATAAACGGCATACGGCGTAGACGCCAGTTCTGGCGACGAATTCCAAGTATCTTTCCCGGGTTGTCCCTTTGAGTAGCGGCGTTGATAATAGCCTTCAGCATAGACCTAAGGGTGAGTGGATATGGGCGCAGTTGAAGATTACGCGGGTCTGATCGACGCCGTGAACTCCCAGAGAGAACGGCTGCAGGGCCCGCCCAACCCTGACATATGGGGCGGAGAGATCGCACGGCGGTTCCGGGCTGATCCCAAGCGGCAGATGGAAGATAATTTCGATATTCTGGCGGGGTTCGTCAGGCCCGATGACGTTTTCGTTGATGTCGGTGGAGGCGCGGGGCGGCTTGGCCTGCCCATGGCCCTCCGCTGCCGTGAGGTCATCAACGTAGAACCGTCCGGCGGGATGGGCAAGGAGTTTCAAGAGTCGGCCGCCGAGGCTGGGATAGGGAATGCATCCAACGTTCAAGCTGATTGGCTGGAACCACACGGTGTAACGGGGGATGTGGTCCATGCCGCCAACGTCACCTATTTCGTCCGCGAGATCGGCGTCTTCGTCGAAAAACTGGTTGCTGCCGCCGGGCGGCGGGTAATCATCACTCTGTGGAGCGTGGCCAACCCGATGCACAACGCCACTTTGTTCAAGATGGTCTACGGCGAAGAACAGGCCACGGTGCCAGGCCACACCCAGTTGCTGCCCGCGCTCTGGGAGATGGACGTCCTTCCTGATGTGCGGTTTTTGCCCCGGGGGACTCACTTCGACGGCGTGGAGCAATCACCGGCCTTCCCCAAGACAAAGGAAGACGCCGTGGAGATGGCGCTGGCCGGTATCTGGCTTGCTCCCGATCACAGAGACCGGGGCGAAATTGTGGTCCGGGAGAATTTCGACGGCCTTTTCGAGGAGTCCGGAGAAGGGTTCGTGCCCTTGTGGCTGCCCGAGGCCCGGCAGGTGCTGATAACCTGGGAGACCGGCAAAACCGGCTAGCTCCTCCTTGTTAGACGGTCGGCTAACGGGGATAATATCCCCGTCGGTGCGGTATACATAACATCAGACAGAAAGAATCATAGATCGGAGCGAGGTACGGATATGGACTGGGGAATGGCAAACCGAATGGCGAGACTGATTCAACCCGATGGCCATTGCATGTTCTTGCCGATCGACCACGGGTATTTCCAAGGCCCGACCCGGATGCTGGAACAGCCCGGCGAGACGATCAAACCACTGCTGCCGTATTCCGACGCCCTGTTCGCGACCCGCGGGGTGGTGCGGGCCGTGGTTGATCCGGCCATGGACCAGCCGGTGATCCTGCGGGTATCCGGCGGCACCAGTATGGTGGGCGAAGACCTGGCCAACGAGGGACTCACCACGTCCATGGAAGACGCCGTGCGCCTCAATGTATCGGCGGTGGGCATATCGGTGTTCATCGGCACCGAATACGAGAAAGAGTCGCTGCTCAACCTGGGCAAACTGGTGGATGAAGGCGAGAAGTACGGCATCCCCGTGATGGCCGTTACCGCGGTGGGCAAGGAACTGGAGAAGCGGGACGCCCGCTATCTGGCCCTCTGCTCCCGCATCTGTGCCGAGTTGGGCGCCAAGGTGGTGAAGACCTACTGGTGCGAGGAGTTCGACAAGGTTGTCAACGGATGTCCGGTGCCGGTGGTCATGGCCGGCGGCCCTCAGGCCGACACCGAACGTGAGGTCATGGACTTCGTTAAAGACGGCATGGACAACGGCGCCATCGGCATCAACCTGGGCCGGAACATCTGGCAGAGCGATCATCCTGTCCCCATGATCAGGGCGCTCCGTCACATCGTCCACGAGAACGGCACTGTAGACGAAGCCCAAGATATATTCGACAGCGTCAAAGCTGGCAACGGCCGGGTCGCCTCGGTGCCGGCATAATCCCTGGCCTCCAGGCTTTCTGCCCTTGGAGCAGAAGATATCGAACCGTTCGTGGTGAGCCCGTCGAACCATGCGTGCGCCCGAAACCGCGGTCCTTCGACGGAGCTCAGGACGAACGGTTGTTCCCTGTACCATCAATCATCGATTAGGAAGTATTAACGAACATGCGTGTCGCCATGTACTACAACAACCACGACGTTCGCGTGGAAGAGATGCCGGTGCCCGAGGTCGGCCCCGGTGAGCTGCTGGTGAAGGTGGAGGCCAGCGGTATCTGCGGCAGCGACGTCATGGAGTGGTACCGCATCCAGAGGGCGCCCATGGTCTTGGGCCATGAGGTTGCCGGGACCATCGTCCAGGCCGGGGCTGGGGTGGACCGGTTCAAGGAAGGCGACAACATGATCGTCACCCATCACGTCCCCTGCAACGCCTGCCACTACTGCCTCAGCGGACACCATACCGTCTGCGACACCCTGCGTGAAACGACATTTGAACCAGGCGGTTTCTCAGAGTACCTCCGTGTTCCGGCCATCAACGTCGACCGGGGCGTGTTCACCATGCCCGACGGCCTTTCTTTCGACGAGGCGTCTTTTGCCGAGCCCTTGGCCTGCGTCTACCGGGGCCAACGCCGCGCCAACATCCAGCCGGGACAGAGCGTCATCGTTCTTGGCAGCGGACTGGCCGGTATGCTGCACATCAACTTGGCACGCGCTTTGGGAGCGGGCCGGATCATCGCCACCGACATGGTCCCGGACCGGTTGGAGGCCGCCAAGAACCTGGGCGCTGACCACACTTTCCTGGCCACCGACGATATTCCAGCCCGCCTGCGGGAAGTGAATGACGGGCGGTTGGCCGACTTGGTCATCGTCTGCACCGGCGCCCCACCGGCGTTGCAGCAGGGATTGGACTCAGTGGACCGGGGCGGCACCGTGTTGTTCTTTGCCCCCACCGAGCCGGGCGTGAATATATCGGTGCCGGTGAACGACTTGTTCTTCCGCAATGACGCCACTCTGACCACGACTTATGCCGGCGCGCCCGGTGACCTGGCCACGGCCCTGGAGATGATCGGTTCCGGCCGGGTGCAGGTGGGTCAGATGATCAGCCACCGGTTGGGACTGGATGAAGCAGGCCTGGGCTTCCAGCTCACCGCTGAAGCCAAGTCCTCTCTGAAAGTAATCATCCAGCCCCATGGGGTACACCCCCTTTAGTCCGCTTCGCGGGCGGTGCGGCCGCAGTTTGTCCGCTTCGCGGAGTAGTCCAATGGCAGCCAACCCTTCCAAGTCGAGCAAGAGTAAAATCCGCCCCACAGGCAGCTATGCGCTTGTGCTTCGGATTTCTTCCCGGCGCAAGATTCAGGTTGGCAAGTTGGGCTTGGTTGAGTTTCCCCGGGGCCACTACATCTACTTCGGCAGCGCTTTGGGTGGGCTGAAGGCGCGGGTGGACCGGCACCTGAGCAGTGATAAGAAGCTCCACTGGCACGCCGACTACCTGAGCGCCGAAGTTCCCTGGGAGTACGCCTGGCAGTTGGCGGACGGCCAGCGCTGGGAGTGTGTTTGGGCCGGCGCGGCCGCCGAGTTGGATAACGTTGTTTCGCCCGTGCCGGGGTTCGGCTCGTCGGACTGCCGCTGCAACTCCCATCTGGTGCGGGTGAATACCGCTAAACAGGTCCGTGGACTACTGAGCAGCCTTTCCCCGGCGCCGCGCCGGTTGAGACGCAAACCGACCCAGTCTTCTTGACGGCTGCCCTTGGGGCTGTACTATCATAGCGCCCTGATTCACCCAGGATCATTGATTTACATTATCTGAAGATTCGATGGGCGCAGGCATAAGCCACGCCGCCGCGCCCCGGGACTGGAGGCCTCCATGGAATTTGGGATGTTCCTCGAATTTCCAGTGACGGAAGGAAGGACCGAGAAAGACGCCTTCGACGACTCTTTCGTCCTGATCAACGAGGCGGAAAAGCTTGGGGTGGACTCCCTCTGGCTGGCCGAGTACCACTTCAACCCCGGACGGGTCATGGCCTCGCCCATCACTATATTTGGGAACGTCGCCGCCCGGACAGAGAACATCAGGCTAGGCACTGCTGTGATCTTGCTCCCCTTGGCGAACCCCTTGCGGGTGGCTGAAGAGATCGCGACCCTGGACCTGGTCAGTGGAGGCCGGGTTGAATTCGGCATCGGCCGGGGGACCTTCCCCAACGTGCACGAAGGCTTTAATTCTCCCTTTGAAGAGAGCCGCGGCCGCTTCGACGAGAGCCTGGAGATCATCCTGAAGGCGTGGACCAATGAGACGTTCTCTTTCGAAGGCGAGTACTACAAATTCGAGGACGTGACCGTCACGCCCAAACCCTACCAGAAGCCGCACCCGCCGATCCGGGTGGG
Source organism: uncultured Dehalococcoidia bacterium (assembly GCA_964463525.1). Lineage (GTDB taxonomy): Bacteria > Chloroflexota > Dehalococcoidia > Lucifugimonadales > UBA3495 > UBA9611. Next base: position 24,193 of record CAYXDE010000018.1, read on the forward strand.
GGTGACATCGGTGGACAGCTTCGCGGTCACCGGCCGCATGGGTCACAGCATGATTATCAACCCTTCCCGCGTGTTCACGCTGGCCGGGCTGAAGCCCCAGATAGAGACCTACCACCAGGCCTGGAAGGATGCCGGGCATAAGGGCAAGGGGACGGTTGGACTGCGGATACCCATCTACCTCTCAGAGGACGCCCAGAAGGCCCACGACGAACCCATGGATAGCGCCCTGTTCTCCATGGGACGCCTCTCGGACCGTACCGCCAGATACGACGGGCACATCGGGACCACAGGCGACTGGGGCCAAGAGGCAGAGATCATAAAGAACATGTCCTACGACGATTGGTTCCGGGATAAGGTTGCCTACGGGACCCCCGACGCCGTGACCGAGAAGCTGCAGATGCTGACTGAAGAATTGGGCTTGGACCAGATCATGTTCGAGGTCAACTTCGGAAACTTGATACCCCTTGATAAGCAGGTAAACAGCCTGCGTCTAATGATGGAAAAAGTGGCTCCCAACCTGGGATAGCCCAACGCGATTGAGGTGACTATGATTTGGGACGAAGTGGAAGCCGGGTCTAGAGTCGAAGCCGTGGAGACGTTCGAGGTCCAGATGGGTATGGGCGCCCCAACCGGCAGCGGTACGTTCAACGTTGAGACCGGGGACACCGGAGAGGTCACCACAAAACGCAAAGCCGGTAAGCTGCAGTGGATGGTGATCAAGTGGGACAGACTCGGCCGCACCTTCAACCTCAACGCGGACCAGTTTGATCTGATTAAGCCTGTTTAGACGTAAACAGACAGTAAGATAGGCACATAATCGGTTAGTGAGTCATTCAGTTGTGTGCTAATATCCCGCCATTACCAGATTGAACAGTTGTTGACCTGGCGTACTGCCAAGTCAGACTGGTTTAGATATCCGGGTTAATCTCGCTAAGAGCGGAGAGGTCGGATATGAGCTGTATCGAATTTGAGGTTGGAGCGCGAATCGAAGCGGTTAAGGACTTCGAGGTTGAAGAAGCCCTTGCCCGGCGGGACAAGTGGGTCCATCAGATCCAAGCTGGCGATTCGGGGGAAGTGCTCAGAAAGCTGGCCCTGGGCAGACACCATTCGGTGATTATTCGCTGGGACAAGATTCCCCAGAGCCGTCTTAGCATCGACGGTGATATGTTCGAGAATGTGAAGGTTTCCGATCACAGTCATTGAGCATAACATCGCCCCCTTTATGGATGATATTGCAGAGAGCTAGTATAATCTGTGCTAATATCACACGTATCAGTACGATTCGGTTCTCTATAGCCACGAGCTAAATCTTAAAGAGGTGATCTAGGAAATGGTTCAAGCAGAGATCAAGACAACATTCGAAGCCGGTCCCGTTACGTTCATAGCCAGGCATGAGCTATGGGATGGCAACATTCAAGACCACGCGGACCAGGGAGTGTCGATCGTCGTCCAAGGAGAGGTCAACGGAAAGAAGACAACCCTCCTCCGGTTCAACTGTTTCGACATCGAGCGCAGCTACATCTATGGTCCTGAGAACCCCGATCTGAAGATCGACGGCCCCATGATGCTAGCAGGCCGGACCGAGGGCTCAAGCGGAATGGGCAAGCTCTACCGGATGGACCCGACGACTGACGGCAACCCCATCGGTTGGTCCATCAAGACCATGAAGAATAAGCTCGGCGACATGCTGGAAAGGGCCGGCTATCCCGAGATCGCACAGCAGCTAGACCTCGAAGTATTGGCGGATGTCCTTCCCGAGTTGGAAGCTTCGGCCAGAGAGCTCTTCGTCTCCAAGCGGAACGTGGTCAAGCACAACCGCGGCACCGAGATCTTCGAAGCCGGTAACATCCGCTTCGGCCTTGAGATGCGCCGCCTGCCCGTCGGCGACGGCGGACTGGCTGTCCACGTTCTGACCGACATCGGCGGAACAACTGAGAAATCCTGGGTGGAAGAGACCGAGATCATGGCTTTCGACCTCTTCTGGGACGGCCCTCACTACCACTATGGCCCCCGCAACAAGAACCACCGGATCTATTGGGACCGCACCCTGGTCACCGATTACTTCGGATGGGTCATGGAGAACATCGAAGGGAAGAAACTTGGGCCGATGATCGAGCGCGCCGGTTACCCTGGCATCGCTGCCGATCTGGACCAAGACTTGATCGATGCCGTTCTCCCGGCGATGTCCGCGAAAGCCCGCGAGATGTTGGACCTGGGCGAGAAGCTGACCGGACACCCCGGTTTGCCGGAAGAGCCCACCCCCAACTTGGCAGGCAACTAAGCCAAAGTTCAGACCTTTAAGATCTGAGTCAAAAAGAAGAGCCCGGCCGATCGGCCGGGCTCTTCTTTTTTGATCTTGGTTGCCTTCGTGTGATGCGCTCAGGCGTACTTGATATACAGCGCGACTATCAGCACCGGGATGCCGATCACCACCAATAGGCAGCCGAGCTTGGTGACGCAGCTCATTATGGTGAATGGCAGCTTCATGAGCTTGATCACCATGCGCAGGGGCAGGGTTGCTAGTCCAAGTAACTGGAACATTACTTAGGCCGTCGCCCAATCCACTCCGTTCAGCACGATCTTCTGGAACTCCGGCGACTCGAAGCTCTTGCCGTCGTGGCCCAGCAGAAGGCTGAACACCTTGCCCTGGCCGTAGCTGCGGGTCCAGGCAAGGGGGAACGTCCCGGCCGGCATGTGGGTTTCAGTCCGGTCCGGACCCCAGGGCCAAGTCCCATCGACCGACGTGGCCTCGAGGAAGATGTCGTTACCGTCTTTATAGTCGATGCCCATGTACAGCTCGTCCTGGGTGCTGAAGTCGGAGACACCCGCGACACCCGCGTGACTGGAATTGGTTACCTTTACGTCCACGTTGCCGTAGGGCGGGTGGAAACTGGTCCCGGTGACCCATCCGCCGCCGGTGATCTCGGCGAACTCGGACCAGTAATCGGCTCCGCAGCCGGAGATGTGCAGGCAAACGAACCCCTTGCCCGACTTCACATAACCAATGATGCCGTTCTGCTGGTCTTCGGAGAGTTTCATCTCCGCGAAATCGGCGGCGTTCTCCCGGCGGGTGTTGAACACCAGCGCGTCGTAAGCAGCCATACCACTGGCATCGGCCAGTACGGATGCGTCCTCGGTGGCGGTGACGTCGTGACCAGCCGACTTGAGGAAAGTCTCAAGGATGGGCGTGGACTCTTCATAGGGATGCCTTCCGCCGGATATTACTAGCAGTTTCACTTCTGTTGCCTCCAGATGTTTTATCGCGTTATTGGGGTGTCCGAGGCGGTATTATACGTCAAGACACAAACAGGCGAGTGACCTGGGTGGAAACAGGACGGAGGAACGATGACCGAACAGAACGGAGTGGCAGTAACCAAGCTGGACGGCCGGGGCCCGCTGAACCTGCTGGGCCGGGATGTGTTTTTGGCCTTGAAGGCTGAATTGGACCGGCTCGATCAGGACCGGAGCGTGAGGGCCATGATTCTCACCGGGTCCGGGGACCGCGCTTTCTCCGCCGGCGTGGACCTGCACCAGATGAAAGACCTGGACCCGGCCGACGCCGAAGCCTTCATAACGGCGCTCCACGGTCCGGCCAGGAAACTGCTCACCATGGCTATCCCTGCTATAGCAGCCATCAGAGGGCCGTGCCTGGGCGGGGCCTTGGAATTGATCCTGGCCTGCGACATACGCATCGCCACTGAGGACGCCATTCTCGGTCTGCCGGAGGTCCAGGTGGGCATACCGTCGGTGATCGAAGCATCACTGTTGCCCCCGACCATCGGACTGGGCCGGGCCCGCCGCCTGCTGCTTACCGGGGAAACCGTGAACGCTTCAGAGGCGTTGGCGATGGGTCTGGTAGACCGCGTCGTGCCGGCGGACCAACTTATGGATGTGGCCCACGAAACGGCCAATACTTTTGTGGGGATGAGCCGGGACGTTTTGGCATCCCAGAAAGATATCGTAGCCAAGTGGCTGGAGATGGGAGAAGAAGACTCCGCTGCCTTCACCATCAAAGAATTCTCCCGCATCTTTACCACCCCGGCGCCCCATGAGGGAATGACCGCCTTCTTAGAAAAGAGGGCTCCCGATTTTGGGGAGGGGTAGAACTCCTACCAGCCGATCTCCGGTTCCCTCTCTTGCAGCACCTCGCCGAAGAGGTCCAGCACCTGGTGGACTTGCAGCACGACGATCGCTGCCTCGAGTTCCGGGTCGGTGATCAGGCCGGCCTGGGTTAGCCGGTTGATGGCGTCATCGTAGACCGGGCCGCGGCGGTGGACGTATGAAGTGCAGCGGAACTTCCAGCCTGTCTGCTTCTCAGAGTGCCGGAACAGCAGAATGACTCTTGGGTTCTCTTCGATGTGCTCCAAGGGCAGTCGGCCGCTGCGGTCCCGGTAGAAGAAAGAACTGTCGTCCAAGGCGAGGACGGTTCCGATGTAGCCGCAATTGGGCGTGCCGTCGGTGGACGCCGTGGCCACGATGCACGGGTTGCCGCTCTCGCGGGCGTTGTTCACCAGCTCAACCATCTCTTCGGTAAGTTTTATCATTGATCGTTCTCTTTAGTATCAGATCGGAAACCAGCCGTGGCTCCCCGCCACTGCCCCTGCGATGGTCAGCAAGCTCAATGCCAGCATCATCAGATGAAAAGCCTGGACGAACGCAAAGGTCTTTGCCGGGTTCGTTCGCGCATGCTTCGCAAACAAGCGGTGTAGAAACAGCGGCTCTGCCACGAAAAGCACGAACATAAATAGCGCCCAGACGATGGTCATGGCATGGATCCACCAGAATCGTGGTTCCGAATACCGGTTCCAGGCGTCGATGAAATCGAGCATGTAGAACCCCGATCCACCGGCGATCAGGATGATGATCTTGGCCTGCCACGAGAACCGCTTTTCGATCACCTCGAACATCTCGACCGAATCCTCGTCTGATCGGGATTTTCTGACGATGGGGATCACCACGGTGGTGACCATTGCCACGCCGCCGATCCAGAGGACGACCGCCAACACATGGATGACCCTGGCTAAAGCAAACTCGTTCAAGGCTCACCTCAATGGGCTTTTGTAGCTGGGCTAGGCCGGGAACTGCTCCTTCCAGAAGCGGGCGATCTCGTCCCGACGGGCGAACCAAACGCCTTCTTTCTCTGAAGCGTATTTCAGAAACTGGTCCAGGGCGTGGGCCCTTGAAGGCTTGCCGATGATCCGGCAGTGCAACCCCACCGACATCATCTTGGGACTGGTTGCTCCTTCTTCATACAACACATCGAAACAGTTCTTGGCTGTATCCAAGAAGACGTTGGGAGTGATCAACCCGCCACTCCAGAATTTGAAGTCGTTGACCTCCAGAGAGTACGGCACCACCAGCCAGGGCTTGCCGTGGACCTGGGTGTAGTAGGGCAGGTCATCGTTATAGGCGTTGCAGTCGTAGTCGAAACCGCCTTCTTCCACCACCAGCTCCCGGGTGTTCAGGCTGGGCCCGTAGCGGGTGTACCAGCCGGTGGGGCGCTGGCCCGTGGTCTTGGTCATGGACTCCACGGCCTGGCGAATAGCCTCGCGTTCCGAGTCCTTGTCCATCTTGTAGTACTCTTCCCACCGGTTGCCGTGGCCCATGACCTCGTGACCGCGGCGCACGATCTCCGGTCCCACCTCCGGGTTGCGTTCCAGTGCCAGAGCGCAGGCGAAGAAGGTGCTCTTGATGTTGTGTTTGTCGAAGATGTTCATGAGCCGCCAGACGCCGACCCGGCTGCCGTACTCGAAGAAAGACTCGTTGGCCAAGTCCCTCTCCCCAGGGCCCATGGGAGACGGGGATTCGCCGCCCGACTCACCCTTGGGATCGCCGTCCAAGATCGAATACTCCGAGCCTTCTTCGTAGTTAACCACCACCGACACGGCGATCCTCGCGCCGTTGGGCCAGGTGAATGACGGTGGATTGGCGCCATAGCCGATCAGGTCTCTAGTGCTCATGATCATCTCCTCGTGGTAATCGTGTTGAGAGGGTTATTGCCGTAATTTCCAGTGGTACAGCACCACCGCCACGGATGTTGCCAGATTCAGACTGGATACTCCGTTCTCCATGGGGATGGACACCCGGTGGTCCGCCACGTCCAAAAGCTCCTTAGTCAGTCCCTGACGCTCAGTGCCAAAGGCCAGCAGGGCACGGTCTGGGAGTTGGAAGTCTGAAAGGGATTCTCCGCCCAGGTCCACCGCAACCAGAGGCCGGCCGCAGTCGGGCAGACGTTCAGACCGGGCAACCGGCAGGGCGAACTGGAGGCCCACCCCGCTGGTGAGGGCCGCCGGCTTCCAAGGGTCCAGGTTCCCGGTGTTCACCACGCCCGCGGCCCCGGCTGCGGCGGCAGCACGGACGGCGGCGCCGATGTTGAAAAGGTTCCGTGGGTTCTCCAGCAAGACCACCGGCGCAGGGTCCGGGTCATCCAGGAGTTTGGCCAGGTCGACCGCCGGACGCCGGGCGATGGCCATCACTCCGGTGGGTGGTCTGGAGGGACCAAGGCGTTCGAAAACGTCATCGGGAACTGCGGCAGTTCGATCGACGATCTTGCTGCCAAGGTCTGGAGCGTACTCCGCCTGCAGCTCCGCCAGCTCTTGCAGGTTGGGGCTGACGACTTCCAACAACTCCACGCCGAACCGGATGGCGTGCTTCAAGGGATGGAACCCTTCGATCACGACCAGTGACGAATCGTTCCGGGCGTTGTGGAACCGGTCTTCGATGGGCTTCTGTTTCATGCGTCCAAGTGGGTCCGAAAGAATGCGGCCATTATGGCAGATTGGCGGCGGACGTTCCAAAGGCAAAACTTGGTAGAATCAAGACCGGACCAACCAAGACCTATATGCGAACCAGGAATTAGGAACCGGATGGAATTGAAAGTCGGCCAGAAGGCCACCCGCAGCAACACCCTGACCTTTGATAACGTCAAGACTTATGCGGAGATCACCGGCGACTACAATCCCCTTCATTTCGATGAGAATTTCGCCGCCAAGACCCGGTTCAAAGAACTGGTGGTCCAGGGCGGGCTAACCTCTGGGATACTGAACGCCCTGGTCGCCATGGACATGCCTGGACCTGGCACCGTCTTCATGAGCCAGGAGTTCAATTACACCGCGCCGGTCTTCATCGGCGACACCATCACCGCCGAGGCTGAGGTACTGGAAGTCCACGCAACCAAGCCGGTCACCAAACTGAAGATGACCATCACCCGCCAGACCGGAGAGACCGTGCTTGAGGGCGAAGCATGGTGCTACACGTTCACGCCGTAGAATCGAGGCCTATAACCCTTCGAAGGCAGGCGCATAATCGATCCGGCCTACTCCGGTAGGCAGTTCGTTGCCCTGTAAATTCAGCGCCATCAGGTACGGGCCGGCATAGGCTGATTGGAAATTCTTGGCCATCTCTACGTCGAAACCGAACCTCGAGTAGTAGTCAGGGTCTCCTAGAACAAAGATTCCTTCCCAACCTTGAGTACGGGCTTGCTCGATGCCGCTCCTGATGAGGGCAGCGGCGATCCCCTTTCGCCGCCACTCTGGCAATACTGCAACGGGCGCCATCCCCAGGGCCTTGAAAGGGGCGGACATCCTAGAGAACATGACATGCCCCACCAGCAGACCGTTCTCGTGAGCGGCCAACGAGATAACGGCGTCGCCATCAGACCGCAGGCGGTCGACCAGGTCCGCTTCTGTGGCGTCGGGGAATGATGTTAGATGTACGTGTCGAACTTGAGGGTGATCGCCGGGCGATTCGGGCCGAATTTCCATCTGTACACCCTATCACACGGTGTTGCCTGTCCCCGCTTGTTGGATGTCCAACCGGTTAGAAAGCGCAGTGGCTCGGCAAAGGCTCTTGATTCTCCAGATCTGCCGCAAATCCGGGCGAAACATCGGCTGTAGAGAACCCTTGGGCAACACTCCCACGCATGACAGCCCCGCCGTAGCCACCTCCGCTCATGTGGGCCCGGATGATCACCGTGACGTCCGGTTGAACGGTCAGCGGCCCCCCGGAACGGGTGAACGGCTGTTCCTCCACGTGGCTGTGGAGCAGGACCCGGCGGACGAGCAACTCCCCTGCTTCAGAGACCACCTCCCACCAGTCGGCGTAAGAACGGCAGCCGGTGTCCGGGCTGGACACGGTCACCGACAGCGAATAGTCGCCAGGGCTGCCCGTGACCGTCACGTCAATGACATCGGCGTGATCCACTGAGGCTGGAGCGGATGTTGGAGTCTGGATAACTGATGGGCCGAGAGTGGACGTGGGAGGCATTGTGGGTGAGTCATCGCCACACGCTGCCGCAGCAAGGGCGATAAGTCCAACGATGAGCATCGATATCTTGGCGCCGGTCCGCTTCATCATCCAATCTTAACCCGGCAGTGCGCTGGGGTGGGCAAAACGGTAGAATATCCGCAATAAAATCGCAGGAGAAACAATATGCGTGGAGTGACCTTTCCGGGGAACAGGCAGGCTGAGATCAGGGAATTTCCGGACCCTCACGCCGGGCCGGGCGAGGCCGTGTTGAAGGTCCGGGCGTCGGGTCTCTGCGGAACGGACCTCCACCGCTACCGAGGCTCGGAACCCACCGACATGATCACCGGCCACGAGCCCTGTGGAGTCATCGAAGAACTGTCACCCGGCGCCCCTCCGGGCATCAAGGTCGGCGACCGCGTCATCTGCCACCATTACGCAGGGTGCGGTGTCTGCGAGAACTGCTCCATGGGCTACGAGCAGCTCTGCGTACACGGCCGGATCACCTTTGGCGGCGGCACTGGCCACGGGGCCAACGCCGATTACATCGTGGTCCCATCCCGGAGCCTGGTGATCCTTGATGACGAGCTGTCCTTCGAGGAAGGAGCGGCCATCTCGTGCGGCACCGGCACTGCTTGGAACGGACTCAAGAAGATGGAGATATCGGGCCGGGACACGGTGGTGGTGTTCGGCCAGGGCCCGGTAGGGGCCAGCGGAACGCTATCCGCGAAGGCCATGGGCGCGCGGGTCATAGCCGTGGACGTAGTGCCGGAACGGTTGGATCTGGCTAAAGAGCTTGGCGCTGAGCACGTCATCAACCCCTCGGAAGTGGACGCCGTTGAAGCCGTCCGGGAACTGACGGGAGGGCTGGGCGCGACTGCCACTCTGGAGACCTCAGGAAATCCCCAAGCACGGCAGCAAACACTTGAATGCCTCCGTCCCTTCGGCAGGGCCTGTTATGTGGGGATAGGCGGGCCGGCCGAGATCGACTTCAACCGCGACGTCATCTTCAAAGTCGCAACTGTCTTCGGCTCTTGGACCTTCAGCAAGGCGGAATTGATCGAGATCGAGCGGTTCTTCGTGGACACCAAGGCCCCGTTGAACAAGCTCATCACCCACCGCTACCCGTTGGATAAAGCCGTGGAGGCCTTCCAAGAGTTCGACGGCTCGAAGACCGGTAAATGCGTGATCGTGATGGACTAGCCTGAACCGGGGCGCCATCTTCAAACCGTTCATGGGCATCAAGAAGAGAAGATGGCTGCTAGATGATCCGGTTGACTGGGGTTATTGAGACATGAACAAGACAGGCCGAATGGGCATCCTCGTGGGTGGTGGGTCCGCCCCTGGTATCAACAGCGCCATCGGCGCCGCGGTGATCGAGGCCGTGAATTCGGGCCTGTCGGTGGTGGGCATCATCGATGGGTATCGGCATCTGGTGGACGGCCGCACCGACATGGTCCAGGAGTTGGGCATATCGGACGTATCCCGTATCCACTCCCAGGGCGGTTCCATACTCAGGACATCCCGAACGAACCCGGCGCGCAACCCCCAAGACCTGCAGCGGGCGGTGGACAGCGTCAAAACCTTGGGTATCGATTACCTAGTGACCATAGGCGGCGACGATACCGCCTACGGAGCATCTGAGATCGCCAGGGCCGCCGGGGGCAACATCAAAGTCGCCCACGTGCCCAAGACCATCGACAACGACCTGCCACTGCCGGGAGGGCAACCTACCTTCGGGTTCGAAACCGTGCGTCAGGCCGGCACTGAGGCAGTGTTCAATCTGATGGAAGAGTCCCGGACCACCAACCGCTGGTACTTTGTCGTGGTCATGGGCCGGGAGGCTGGCCATCTGGCCCTGGGAATCGCCAAGGCCGCGGGGGCCACCTTGGCTCTCATACCAGAGGAGTTCCCCCAAGGCGGGCCGCGGCTGGACCAGATATCCAAAGTCCTGGAAGCGGCCATCTATAAGCGCAGGGCCATGGGCCACGAGCACGGTGTCGCGGTTATCGCCGAGGGCTTAGCGGAAAAGCTGTCCGCCGAGGAATTGGCGAACCTGCCTGGAGTCAGCGTGGAACATGATGCCTTCGGCCACATCTCTTTGAATGACATCCCCCTACCCATCATTTTGCGGAGGCAGGTCCAACAGGCCTTCGCCGGACGGGGAGAGGATATCGCCATCGTGGACCTGTTTCTGGGATATCATCTCCGGGGTGCGCCTCCCATTCCCTTCGACATCGACTACACCCGGTCGCTGGGCTACGGAGCGGTCCGGTTCTTGTTGTCCGACACCGAAGACGAGCGGCTCAAGTTTGGCGGGCTGATCTGCCTGTTGGACGGTCAGCGGAAGGTATTGGCCTTTGATGACCTCAGGGACCCCGAAACCGGCCGCATCCGAGTCCGCAGGGTGGACGTTGATTCCGAGTACTATGCCGTTGCCCGGGAGTACATGATCCGATTGGATGCCGAGGACTGGGACAATCAGGAGCTCGTCTCCGAGATGGCGCAGGCGGCCAATCTCAGCCCGGACGAGTTCAAGATGACCTTCGGCGGGGTAACCCAATAACCTAGCCAAGTCCCCATGTCTCGCTCTATTCGATATTTCGTCTAGGGTCGGATCGGTGCTATTCTCTTACCGGTTCAATCTGGTGGAGGGTTATCGATATGTCCGACTCGAACCGGCAATGGCGGCTGGTGTCTTACCCCGAAGGCATGCCCTCGGAGAGCGATTGGGAGATGTCGGAGGGTCCGGTCCCGGAACCCGGCGATGGCGAGATGCTGGTCCGCTCCATCTACCTGGACGTCGCGCCGTATATGCGCGCCCGCATCAGTCCCCAGAAGAACTACGCCGCCGGTGTCGGCCCGGGAGACGTGATGTTGGGAGGGGCTATCGGCGAGGTTGTCCGCTCCAACAGCCCAGCTTACAAACCGGGAGATTTCGTGGTTTCGGACCTGACCTTTGGGTGGCAGGAGTTTGCCGTCCTCTCACCTTCGGTGGTGCGTCGTGTGGACACTGCTGTCGCGCCGTTGCCATGCTGGTTGGATTTCATGGGTCTGAATGGGCTGACCGCATACATCGGCCTGGTGGATGCAGGCGAGATGAGACCCGGTGACACGGTGCTGATCTCCGCCGCTGCGGGTTCGGTTGGCCAGATCGCCGGACAGATCGCGAAGCTCTCCGGCTGCCGTGTCATCGCAGTGACCAGCTCTGAAGAAAAGATCGCCCGGTGCCGTGAGTTGGGCTATGACGCCGGGATCAACTACCGTACCGAACCGGACCTGGCGGCGGCAATCGCCAGAGAATGTCCAGACGGAGTGGATGTGTTTTTCGACAACACTGCTGGGCCCATCCACGATGCTGTGCTGCAGAACCTCGCGACCCACGCCCGGATCATTCTTTGTGGAACGGTAGCCCTTGCGGAGACGTTTGGTCAGCCGGATATCGGCCCCCGGTTCATGCGCCAGGTCCTGGTCGCCCGTGCCCGCATACAGGGATTCCTGGTCCTCGATTATCAGCACCGTTACGCGGAGGCGCGCACACGCCTGGCTGAATGGCACCGTGCCGGTAGACTGCAATACCAATACGATATCGCCGATGGGATAGAGAATACCCCAAGCGCCTTCTTGCGCGTGCTGACCAGTAAGAACCTGGGTAAACAGCTTGTTAGAGTCGGGCCTGAAGCTTAACTAAAACCTCATCGTTGGCATAGGAGATAAGAGTTTGCTGGTGGAACAACGTCTGGAAGAGATGGGTTTGGAGTGGTCGCCGCCGGTGCTGCGGACGAACCGGGTTGCTGCTTTGCAGCACGGTGACCTGGTTTACCTGTCGGGCCGGATACCGACTTACCCCGACGGCAGCAGCCTAACGGGCAAAGTCGGCACCGACCTTACTTGGGAGCAGGGCTACGAGGCCGCCCGGCAGACCGCTGTAAACCTGTTGGGCGAGTTGAAAGAATTCATCGGCGATCTAGACAGGGTGACTCAAGTCCTGAAGCTGCTCTGCATGGTCAACACCGCAGACCCGTTCTTTGACACCTCGGGCGTGTGCGACGGCGCCTCCGACCTGCTTCATGAACTATATGGAGAGAAGGGCCGCCATACCCGCTCAGCGGTGGGTATCGCCTGTCCGGCGGGCAATATGGCCATCGAGATCGAGATGGTGGTGGTTATCGAGTAGGCTGCCGCGAGAGTCGCCAAAGCGCCTGACCGCGTCGCTTTTCTAACCTATTGGATGGCGCTTGAAAAAGCCTGCCGATCTCTCCGCCATTCCAGAAGGGTTCTGCATCATCAGGCCGTGGGCGGCGTTGGGCAGGACGAAATTCTCGGTATGGGGTAGCCAGTCCTGCATCAGCCCGTAGACCTCGGAAAAACGGTCCCACAAGGCTGCGCTTTCGCCGCCTAGAACGTCCAAGACAGGCTGGGTGATGCGGCGTGCGTCTTCCTCCGGAATGTCCCATGCCCGCAATCCACGCAGGTCCGATTCGAAGGTGGCCCGTGCATCCATGACCGCGTCCTCGAAAGCCCCAGGGAGCAGCCGGTCAAGGGGGCACGGTAGCCTGCTCCGAAGCGCATCTGCAAGAACCCGTCGACCACGGATGCAGCCAGAGGCCACACTCCGAAGTGAGGTGCAGAGACACCAGGGGAACGCGGTGAACCGCTTAGATGCAGGCGTCGCGGACGGCTTGGGAGATGGCGGCCAGTCTGGCGTTGTTGGTGACTGCGCCGCGGAAGCCGTTGGTGATGTAGCCCACGGCCAGGCCGGAGTCGAAGTCGGCCCATCCGATGGACGTGCCGGCGCCGCCATGACCGAAGGTCTTGAGGGGGTCACCGGCGGACTTGCCCATGCGCTCGTCGGCCAGGGCCAGGCCCAGGGAGCGTTGGGCGAAGAGGCCCAACGACTGGTCGGTCCCTTCCACCTGGAGTTCGGTCGCCTCTTCGACGGTGGCCGACTGGATCACGGTTGCGCCGTCCAGAGAGCCTTTGCGTTCCATCATGGCGTAGAACCGGGCCAGGTCTCCGGCGGTGGCTAGGCCATTTGCGCCGGGGACGATCGAACCCCAGACCGACGGTTCGCTGAACGTCGCGCTGTAGCCGCTGGCATCGGCGTCGTCTTCCATCAGATGCATCGTCGAGACATTGCCTTCCAGACCTTTGGGCAGGCCAACGTAGGTGTTCTCCATGCCCAGGGGAGCGGCAAGTTCTTCTGCGATGAACCGGTCGAAGGTGCGGCCGTCCACCCGCCGGACGATCTCGGCTATCACCCAGCCGTAGTTGATGGGATGGTAGGCCAGGGTCTCGCCGGGGGTGTAGACGGTGGGGGCCTGTTCCATGGCCTGGGTGACCTTGCTCCATTCGGGCCAGTCGGTCGAGGGAAGGGAAGCAGGGGTCTCGGGGAAGCCGCCCCGGTGGGTCAGGATGTGACGAACCGTCACGGTCTCTTTGCCGTTCTGGGCGAACTCGGGCCAATGCTTGGACACCAGGTCGTCGTAGGCGATCTTACCCTGCTCTTTCAGCATGTAGAGGCAGGAAGCTGTCAGGGGCTTGGTGGAGGACATGAGCACGAACATGGTCTCTTCATTGACCGGCTTGTCCTTGCCGATGCCGCCGTGGATATCCAGCACCAGGTTGCCGTAGCGGTACACCGCCAAGCCGGCCCCAGGATGGATGCCGTCTTCTATCTGCCGGTGGAACAACTGCTTTACCTGTTCCAGCTTCTGGCTGTCCATCGCAACGGCGTCGGGCTTGGTCAGTGTGGCCATGGTGCGTCCTCCGGGTGCTGGTTGATTCAGGGTTGGTCTAGAGCTTCTTGACAGGGTCGCCGGGCTTGATCTCGCCGCTCTGCACGACCTTCAGGTTGATGCCCCGCAGTTGGAGTTCCTTGCCGGTGGCTGAGCTGATGAGCTTCAGGGCATCGATGCCGAACCGTGCGGCGAATTTCTCGCAACCGGTGTGGGGCTGGTCGGTGGCCTCCAAGATCGCGGCGCCCACGGAGATGCGGGTGCCCACGGGCACATTGGCTTTGCTCAGGTCTAGGTCGGCGAACAGCTGATCGCCGGCCAGCGGCCAGCGGTCCTTGCTCTGGGCCACCAGGTTTGCCACCCGGGAGTTCATGAGCGTGATCTGCATGTCCGGGTGGGCCTTGCCGTCGCCGCTCCGGGCGCTGGGCCGGTCCTGCCAGGTGTCGCCCACCAGGCCCACTGCCACGTCCAAGTCGGCCAATTCCATGACCTCACGCGCGTCCTCTTCAGGGCGGCTCACGATCATGTCCAGCACGCTCTGGTCCTTGGGCGAATTGATTATGCTTTCAAGACCTGCTTCCAGGTCGGGTGTGGAAAGGTGTTTGATCTCAGCTTGCATGGTGTTACTCCCGTCGTATGTTCAGGGGAAAGGTTGGAGGTTAGTTTAGCATGGGTGAAGGCATGATTTAGTAAGCCAAGTCCAATAATCAGAATCTTTTCGCTCTCACGCGTGAAAGGCGGGATTAATCTAAGCTAATCGATTTAGAATCTCCACTAAGAAGCTGATCCAAGACCCGAAAGGAATCCTCGAAAAAGCAAAAGGCTGGAAATTATCCAGCCCTTTGCTTCTGAATGACTTTGCTAAGACGTTATTAGGAAGAGGCGAAAATATATTCTCGGACGATTCTGGTCAGCAACGGTTCTTTGTCCCCGATCGCCCGTTTCAACTTGTTTAATTCACTGCCAGAGAGTTCTTCGATCTTTTCGGTCCAATCGTCCTCAGTTCCGCCATACAAACTTATGATTTTAGTAATATCAACACCCCGATGAAGATGTTCATTCACAGGGCTTTCCGTGGAGGATATTTTTTGGTTACTCATGAAAACTTACCGATATTGGCTAGATGCCAGTTAAAACCTATATCAATAGAATACCATAGTGAGACGCCAATAAGTAAATAAGCGATAGCCATCGATGCCATTGCACCGTTCATTAAATTTCGTCTGGAGATGAGATCTACTTGATTGACATCAACTAGGTAGGAGAATTTGTCGATTAGCTCGGATTCTGCATCTGTTTTATCCAGATGAAGGATTTCATCCTTTAATATTTGGGTTCCCAGACTCTCGCGAACAGCCGTATTTTTCCCCCACATCGCCTTCAAGGAAAGGTACCCCGCGTATGCAAGGATCAACACTCCGAGCAAGAATATGATAAAGCGTAGGTTTGAGAATTCGATATTCGAGTTTTCTGATATAAAGATGCCGGGCAAAAATGCACTAGTGATGCTGATCGCTGCGAAGACGATAGCCATTCGCTGGAATACCGAATGAATGCCCGCAAATGCTCTATCAAGCTCCCATCTAAGTATTTCTAAGGTTAGCCTAGTGGTTTCTCTGTCGTTTGCCATGAAGGTCCGTCACTCACGGTTGATTAACGTAGACACCTTTTGTAATCGCCGTAACTTACCGGTCTTGTGATGCTGAGTCAACGGCCCACTTTCAGCAATCTTCGACAGGTTTTGAAGAAGCCCCTAAACCTCTATGCGCATCAGCTCTTCTGAGAAGATGATCTTGCCGTCGTACATGGGGGTCATCTCTTCGTAGTGGCGGTCGAAGGGGGTGTCGCGGGAGAGGGTGGGGCCCATGTGGACCAGCACCAGTTGTTTGACTCCCGCTTCCTGCGCCATCTGGGCGGCGCCGGTGGTGCCGCACTGGCCCCGGTGCTCGTTGTTGCTCTCCATCACCGACTGCTCGTCCCAGCACATGCAGACCATCATGTCCGCGTCGCGGGCCAACTCACGGACGGAGTCACAGGGCTCGGTGTCGCCGGTGAATATGACGCTGCCCTCGGGAGTGTCTACCCGGTAGGCCAGCGAGTCGAGATACGGCTGGACGTGCTGCGCCAGGGCCGATGTAACCTGCCAGTCCTTGCCCGACGCCACCTCGCCGACGCCAACATCCTTGGCGACGGGCGCGGGCGGGATGCGGGGCAGGGTGCCGCCCCGGTTCACGAATACCTGCTGGCTGTAGGGGTGGTTCACCCGGGCCTGCCAGTCGGACTCGAAAGCACCGCCGACGCCGATGACCTTCTGGGTGATCTCTTCGGTCAGCGTTGGGCCGTAGACGTTCAGTTCCGAACCCTTGCCGGCGGCTTGGTCCCAGCGGCAGAGCAGGAAGCAGGGGTAGTCGATGTTGTGGTCGAAGTGGTGGTGGGTGAAGAAAAGGTTGTCCACCTGAGTGGGGTAAAGACCGGCCTTCACCAGCTTGTGGGTGGCGGCCGGGCCGCAGTCGAACATCAGGACTTCGTCGCCGATCCGCAGGGCGTGGGCGCTGCCGAACCGGAACTCGGTGGGGGTGGGAGTGCCTCCTCCCAGAACAAATACCTCAGCCATGGTTGGTCCTCCGGGGTGTGATTGGAAGGCCACAGTATATCGCACCGGCCCAGCCGGGCTTCCATGGACGGGTATGAGGAAGAATTACTTCTAACTTAGCCCTTAAGGTCCTCATCGAGGGGTATCTGATAGCCGTTGGCCAGGATGTTGGACTGACTTGCCACGTTCACCACGGCCAGCAGTTCCCCAAGCATCTCGTCGGTCATGCCCTGCTTGCGGGCGGCGTCGGTGTGGCAGCGCAGGCAGTATTCGCAGCCGTTGCTGACGCTGACAGCCACGAAGACCATCTCTTTGAACAAGGGATCCAACTCCCCCGGCGCCATGGCTTCTTTGACGCTCTCCCAGGTGCGCTGCAGAGTCGGCGGGTGGTTGGCGATGTGCTTCCAAAAATTGTTGATATCGTCCACGCCGCGGATGGCCTTGATGTCGTCGTACACGGCGCGGACATCCGGCCCGGCATCGGCGTAGTGAACGGGTCTTGATTGAGGCATGTTGACTCCTGTTGAGAGGGCTCAGCGGCCTAAAGCAGAGGCGTTAGGTCCGCTTTGAGTTGGTCGATGCTTTCGAATACCAGGCTGTTGATGCCAAGATTCCGGGCTGCCCGGACGTTTTCAGGTCGGTCATCGATGAATATGCAGTTGGCCGCCGTGGCCCAGAGTTCGTACAGGATGTGATGGAAGTAAGCCGGGTCCGGTTTCAGAAGGCCCATCTCATGGGAGAGGAAATACCGGTCGAAGGACTTAAGCACCCCGAAATGCTCCAGGCAATGCGGGAAATGTATGCCGTCGGTGTTGGAGGCCAGAACAAGGGTGTGGGTCTTGGCCAGTTCCGCCACGTAGCCGGCCATCTCTTCATCGATGCCAACCAAGCTGTTCCAGATCTCGATGAAGGGATCGTATTCGATAGTGGCGTGAAGGTCTTCACAGATGGCCTCATGGAATTCCCGGGGAGTCAGGCGGCCCAACATGGACGACACAACGATGGGGCCGTTCTCTATGGCTTTCATGACCTCTTCGTAGCTGCGTTCCGAGAGACGGGTCAGAGGCGCACAGACCCTGTCCCAGTCCAGGTGGACCAGGACTCCGCCCAGGTCAAAAATGATGATAGGGGCCAATTTCTACTCCGCCAAGGCTGCCGGGTTACCCAGACAATCTTAACAGCCTTCAGGGCGGGCCTAACCTTGTAGACGCGCCACTCTGGCGCGCCGGGTTGGGCGGCTGCTGAAGAGGAAGAAGACGGAACTGGACGCGTACATCACAAGAAATACTATGAGGCCGATGCGGTAGGAGCCTGTCTGATCAAACATCCAACCCAAGAACAGCGGTGAAGCCAGCATGCCCATGCTGTAGACCGCGGTGATAATGCCGATGATCGTGGCGAAGTTGCGGCGTCCGTAGTACTGGCCCATCAGCACCCAGTTGAGGGTGGTCGCCCCTTCCAGCAAAGCTATGCCGGCCACGAATGTGTACACCGCCCAGCCGGCGCTAACGAAGACAAGGGTGAACAGCCCCAGGGTCCCGAAGGCCATCCCCATGGAAAGGATGTAACGGGTCTGGATCCCGGAACTGTAGAGTCCGAAGAACAGGCGGGAGGGGATGGCGATGAAGAAAAGCAGGGCCACCAGATCAGCGCCCGACTGCTCGCTGAGGCCCCGCCAGGCCATGATGGGTATGGCGTGCACGAGGATTCCGCTGGTCACCGATATCCGCAGGGAACTGGCGGTCAGCATCAGCCAGAAAGTGGTGGTCTTGAGTGCTTCTTTGACCCCGAAATCGCTCTCGGATATGCGGGCCCTGGCAGCGGCTGAAGCAGTCTTATCGGGTGCCTCGGGAGACTGGTCGATATCGATGCCCACGCTTTCCGGAGAGCGTTTGATCAATAAAGAGGTGGGGATGGACAACACAACCACGAAAATGCCCGCGTAGAGCAGAACCGTCCGCCAGCCAAGGGCCTCTACTCCCCGGGACAGCAGCGGGACCATGAACGCCCCGCCGATGGTGTAGGAGGTTATGACCAGCGTCATGGCGACGGCTTTTCGTTTCACGAACCACCGGTTGATCACCGCCAGGAACGTCTGACCGAAACTGGTGTTGTTGCCGACGGCGACCATGCCGATGAAAACCACCAGGAATATCCAGTAGGTGTGGACGACCGATAAGATGGCCAGGCCGCCCCCGACCATCAACCCGCCAAAGATGATGATCGGCTTGGAGTCGAACTTGTCCACGACCCAACCCGTGATCGGCCCAGCTATGCCGGCCTCGCCCCGCGAAAGGGCGAAGATCAATGATGTGGCCGCGCTGCTGAGTTCCAGGTCCCGCTGGATGTGGAGAAAGAAGACCGGGAAACCGTAGACGAAGATGCTGCCAACGAACACAGCCAAGAAAGAACAAGCCCCAACCACCTTCCAGCCAGGGTAGGAGAGCGTTTCTTTCAGCTTGGAGAGGGATGACGGCCTGGTGGTGGTTTCGGTGGCGGACACGTCCACCAATATAGCATATTATGAGATATTAACCTACATATAATATTTGCATCATTGATATTAATTTGCCCAGTGAACCAAACGACAAACGATACGATAACGGTTATGCCTAACCGCCAGGGTTTGCTAGCATCGGGCTATGAGACTTCGCAGTTTCGCATTGGGCTTGACCGTGGCAGGGATTTCCCTGCTCCTCGCCGCTTGTGGCGAGACAGGCTCGACACCCCAGAGTCCCGCCACGGGCGTACCTTCCGGAGCGGCCACCAGTTTGCCTGACCCCACAGAGGCAGTAACTCTGGACAAGCCTGCCAGGAGGACGGAAGCTCCTTTGGCCACAACGGCCGCCAGGCCGGCTGGAACCATCGAGCCGGCAACGGTGGCGCCGGTCAACGAGCAGCCGGCTGCGAACGGTTTCATCTTTTATGACCAGGGTGGAGTGACCCTGGAGTACTATTGGCCGTTGGACCCCTCCAGAAATCTCTCAGCCGACGAAACTGAGATTCTCGCCTATAACACCGGGGATGCCACCATCGAGTTCAGATCGCCGGGAATAGTGTTCACCGAAGGCGGAGTAATTAGGGAGAGGTTCAGCGGCGCCTGGGAGAAATTCCCTTCACGAAGCAGCTGGGACCGCATCGAATACATCCAGATACCGCCGTCTCCGTTCGGCGGGGAATCGTTGCTGGTGAACCCGGGAGAAAAGGCCAAGCTGCACTGGCACATGGACGCAGTGTCTGCCGACAACACCAGCCAGTCTGTGGCGGTAGACCTAACGGTTGTAACGAAGGCGGGTACGGAAAGGATCACCCAGGTACTGGCGCGCGGCGGCGGAGATACTCCGGAACCCCGTGCGGTCGTCACTGCCACTCCCCGACCCACCGCAGGGAGCCAACCGACTCCGCGGCCGACGGTCCAGAGCACGGACCATGACGCTCCATCAGGCTCCCAGAGCTCCGGGTCCAGCGTGAGATGGTCGTTCAATGGGACCGCATGGAATCCCAGCGGCACACCGCCAGCCTGCGATGAACCCTTGGGTCTACAGACCCCGGTGGACCTGTCCAAGGTGACGGGGGCGCTGTGGCCCGGCCAGCAGCGGGGCGCCTACGTGGCCCACGGCGGTTTCCGGTTCGATAACAACGTCGACAACGATGCCATCGTCCGGGCCCCGCTCGGTTCCCACCTGGTCCAGGCAGCCCAATACCTTGAAAGCGGAACACCGCAGTACCTGTTGTTCTTCTCCGTCCCATGCGGGTTCTTCTACCGGTTCGACCACGTGCTTGAAGTCCCGCCCGAGGTTGCCGAAGCCCTAAAAGACGTGCCACTTGGAGCCGAGGGCGACAGCCGGACCTCGTTCATCAACCCACCCCACTGGGTCGACAAGGGGGACGTTGTCGGCACGTCGATAGGAATCTCCTCAACGAACATCTTCGTGGACTTTGGCCTGTATGATGTCCGGCAGCCCAACAACGCCACGCCCGACCCGGCTTGGGCGGACCTCTTCGCGGCCGACAAGGAGTTTGGACACTACGGAGTCTGCTTCTTCGATTACCTGCCAGGAGCCGACGGCCAGACCATGCGCTCCTTGCCCACCGGCAAAGAGGGAAAGACTTCAGATTTCTGCGAGTAAGCGCCGGTCTGCCGATACTTGGTGGAGCAGGTTGTATCCCATGTAGACTTTGTCTGAATCGCGCTTTGCTGTAACATCCTTCACTGAAATAGTGGCCACGGGAGATGTTTTATGGCATTGCAGATGTATGTTTCGCTGCAGGGCGACAACCGGATAGTCAGGTACTTGATGGACCCTGAGTCAGGCAGCTTGGAGCCCAACGGGTCCGTTGAGATTCCCGGAGGCCCCGCGCCCCTGACGTTCAACCCCAGCAACACGGTGATGTACGTGGGAAGGCGCGACAGCCTGCAATTGTCCAGCTACGCCATCGACCAGACCAACGGCGATCTGACGCATACCGGGGACGTGGCGCTGGGAGGCGAACCGTGCTACCTCTCAACGGATCACACCGGACGGTACGTGTTGTCTGCCTACTACCAGGCCGGCCACTGCGCTGTCCATCCCATCGACGCATCAGGCGCGGTGGGCGGCGCGGCGTCCGAATGGCTGGAGACCGGCTCCGGCGCCCACTGTTTCATGACCGACCCATCCAACCGCTACGCCTATCTGCCCCACATCGCAAACGGTTCGGGGGGACTGGCACGCTTGCCCGCGGGCCGGCAAGAAGGGCTTAACACTGTCTACCAGTACCGGTTCGATGCGGCCACCGGGCAGCTGACGCCCAACGACCCGCTATCCATCAGCCCAGACGATTTGGACGGCCCCCGTCATTACCGCTTCCACCCCAGCAAAGACCTGATGTATATGTCCAACGAGCAGGGCGGCAGCGTGACGGTCTATGGACTGGACTCTGCCAAGGGCACGCTGACGGCCCGCCAGACGATCTCGACACTGCCCGCGGACTATACCGGAAAGAAGCTGTGCTCCCAGATACAGATGCACCCGGCGGGCACCCACCTGTACGTCGGCAACCGGGGCCACGACAGCATAGCCTCGTTCGCCATTGACGGGACGACGGGCATGCTGTCGGCCACCGGGTGGACCCAGGTTGGACCGGTGCCCCGGGCGTTCAGCCTGGACCCGGCCGGGAACTTTCTCTATGTGACCAGTCTGGAGGCGGGGAACATGATCAGCTTCCAGGTTGATCAACGATCGGGCGCGCTGACCCGGTTGGAGACCTACGACCTCGGCAGCCTGCCCATGTGGGTGTTGATCACTGGCCTTCCCAGCTAACCCCGTCTTTCCAGCCCTCGTGTCGCGGCTAGCATATAGGCGCGGGCTAAAGTAGCGTTAATCTAGTCGGTAGATCACGTTCACCGGCTATTGGCCAAGTTGGCCCACTAGGCAATGACGGGAATTTCTGAGATGACGCGGATTCTGGTAGCTGAAGACGAACAAGATATCCGGGAACTGGTGGTCGACACTCTTTTTGACCGTGGCTACGATGTTATAGAAGCCCGGGATGGGAAAGAGGCGGTGCAGATCGCGAAGCGGGAAGATGTCGATCTGATCCTCATGGATGTCATGATGCCGGGGATGGACGGGTTCGAAGCCGTCAAGATACTGCGGGAGAACGTTCTTACAGAAAATATTCCGGTGGTCATGCTGACGGCAATGGGGGCGCTGCAGGGCGAACAGACCGCCATGGGATTGGGCGTTCATCACTATGTCTCAAAACCCTTTGAGGCGGATGTCCTGCAGGCGACGGTCAGAGTAGCGATTCGGGAAGCGCAGTCGGCGGAAGAAGAAGACGACATGGCCCGGAAGGTTTGGGGAGGCTCAACGCTTTTCAATAGCTCGGTTGATGGTGGTGGCGCGATCAATCAGATCTCGTTGGGTCCCCAATTGGCGGCCGTGGATAAGAAGTTGGAAGGCGGTATCCGGCTCGGCACGCTGTGCTTTATCGAAGGCCCGTCCGCTACGGGGAAAAGTCTGATCTGCCAGTACGCTGTAACGGGAGCCCTTGATGCCGGCCACAGCGTCGCCTATTTCACCTCGCAGCATACGGCCAGGAGCCTGGAATCCCAGGTAAGTTCCATCGGGATGGACTGGAGAGATTCCATAAAGTCGGAAAAGCTCGTGGTTTATCCCGTGCAGCCCCCGGAAACAGGCCAGGACTCAGGGCGTCTGTTGGCGGAGCTGGCTATAGATATGGAGCGGGTCCAACGCCGGCACGACGTAATCATCTTGGATGCCATCACGAACCTGGCCAGCTCCAGCCAAGAGCAGGCGATCATCGGCTTCTTCACCACCTGCAAGAAGCTGGCCAACATGGGCCAGACCATTCTCTTGGTCTCCCACTCGGTCGCTTTCAACGCCGATCTATTGGCCCGCGCTTCCTCCATGTGTGAGACCCATCTGAATCTGAAGACGGGAAAGGTCCGCGACAAAGTGGTTCGGGTGCTCAAGGTCCAGAAATTGGACGACGTGGAGATCGTACGGGATAACGAAGTCAGTTTCAGCGTGGAGCCGGGAGTCGGGATATCGATCATCCCGTACTCTTCCGCCAAGGCTTGACCGGACCCGTCGATAAGTTGGTCTTCTAAGCTTCCGGCCCTTGCCTCATATGCGATCTCACGACTTCAGCGCGCGCTTTAATCTTTTGCCGGTCCATCCGCAGGGGGTTCCCTTGGGCGTCGAATGGGGCTTTGAAATCGAAAGCATGTGGCGTTGGGCCATTGTCGTGCAGATGTTCCAGCCGCTGGGCGCCTTCAGCCCGGGTCGGTGATGCATCGTCTCCCGTCCACCAGCAGACGAACGCCGGCCACTCCCCTTTAACGAACCAGTCCTCGCGCTTCTTCAACACCTCGGCGTGAAACCCGTAGTAGGTAAAGGCGTAGACTGACTCGACATCGTCCCACATGGAGATCGTCGCGGCGGTGTTCTGATGATCTCCGTTGGTGAGAAACCTGGGGCTCACGTCCCGGACGCCCCAGTCCCGGTTCCGGTCGGCGTGGTTTCTCTTCCAGCTTAGGCCGGCCCTGTCCACGAACCCCGGCGTGTTCTCGGCGCTGACGTAGACGAAGGGGTTCCGGTCGTGGAAGCTTTGGTTCTGCTCATGGTCCCGGGGTTGTTGGAATATGGCAAAGGTATACAAGACCAACTTGGCCATGGCGTTACCTCACTCGGGTCATGGATAGCCGTGATCTCTCTTTCGAGGCTGGGGCAACTGGCTAGACCGCGGTCCCGCCGAAACGCTCCCAGTGGATTATCTCGTTCATCGCCTTCCGCGGGGTTCCCGCAGGCTTGGGAATGTCGGCCCTGTAGCCGAACGGCAGCAGCGTGATCAACTCCATCTTCTCTGGAATCCCCAACAGTTCTTTCACTGCTACTTGCTGGTCTGCCTCGCGGACGCCCACGAAGCACATACCGACGCCCTCGGACCAGGCCATCAATTCCATCTGCTGCAAGGCTCGGCCGGCGTCCAGCTGCGGCCTGGGCGCGTCGTCCATCACCACCGCGATGGCCAGAGGCGCTTGCCCGATGAACGGCCCCTGGGTGGCGATCTTGCCCAACTTCTGAAGCGTCTCCCGGTCCTGAATCACGATGAATGACCACTTCTGGGTATTGCTGGAACTGGGCGACCAGCGGGCGCACTGCAGTATCTTGTGCAGCAGCTCCTCAGGGATCGGGTCCGGCTTGTAATCCCGCACCGTGCGCCGGGATCTTATGGCTTGGTATACGTCCATCTTGTCTCCGTGTAGCTGGTTGATTTGAATCGATGCGTGTCGTCTAGGGCCACTGGAACTCTGCAAAGTGACCGTTCTTTCCGGTGTTGTTCCAAGACATATCATGGTCGGTGTAGCTATTGGTTCCCGAGCCTTTCGCCATGACCAGAGAGGGAGCCCAAGGACGCCAGTTCTCCAGCCGCATGGGTAGGGTCTGGCCTTCCCGGACTATGCCTTCCACGTTGAATTCCATCACAGACGGAATGGAAACACTGCGTACATTCCCCTCGGACTTAAACTCTATAGGGACGTGCTTTATGCCAAGGAAATTTTCAGTAAGGGCCATGAAGCGCTCCATGGGCCCACCGATCTCACCACCGAGGATTTTACCAAGCTGGACCTTTTGTTTCTCGTCTGCCCGTTCGTCAACGTAGATGGCGGTGGTCCAGTCTGGTTCACTCATCTTACCGGGCGTATACATCGCTAGAACGAAGCCCAAGCCGGAAAGGTCGACACCCTCGAAATTCCCTTCGTGTATGTGAAACGCCAAGGCCATATCACAGTGACCTTCGGTGGGAATCTGTGGCGAACCCGGAACGCTGCAAGGGCACAGGACTTCGCAGTTGCAACTCTCGAGGTACTCTCCTTTGAGCTGCCATCTTTGATCAACTGTCATTACTGATCCCTCTAACCCCAAACAGTGGAATTTCTTAACCCCCGGTCCCGCCGTCAAACTGTACCAGAATCCCGTCCGGGTCCAGCACGTAGAACGAACTCAGGTTGCCCTGGGCGTTCTTGAAGGTGTCGATGCCGCCGGGGATCTCCACGCCCTTGGTTGCCAGTTCTTCGGCCAAGGCGGGGAGGTCATCGACGGTGAAGGAGAAGTGGCTGACACCCACCTGGTCTAGCTTTATGGGGTCGCCGTCGGGCTGGCCGCCGGGGTGGCATGTCATCACCAAGTAAGGTTCCTGGCTTTCGCCCCAATGCACATGGGCGACGCGGCGGGTGTCCCGCTGGTGCTTGTAGGTCTGGGTCCGGGAACCGCCCTTGGTGTCTTGAATCGTGTCCAACGTTACCGTCATCCCCAGGATGTCCCGGTAGAACGCCAGCGATTTGTCCAGGTCCCGCACACAAACGGCGATGTGGGAGATGGCTTTGGCTTTCATGGTTGTTCGGGCCTCCATAGGTGTTATGCCACCAGTAGGTGTTATGCCACCAGTAGGTGTTATGCCACCAATTGTAGGCCCAATAGTCGGATGATGGGGTACTTTTCCGGATCAGAAGATCTAGAAGGCCCGGTTTCGGGCGGTTTTATACAGTCGGATCGGCTGCCAGGGCGGGTCTTCGGCGCAGCCAGAGCATGCCCACGCACGGCGCAATGGACAGGGCGAACCCGAAAAGAAGGAGGTAGGCGAGGGGAATCGGCATAAACGCCCCGCCTACCGCCAGAAGATAATAGCGCGGCACGCGCCCGGCCACATTGGCCGAGACGTAACGCAGCACCGGGTAGTTCGAAGTGAGCGCCAAGATCCGGATGGGGAAGAAGGGCAGGGGCGTGAAAGTGAAGACCGCGATCGTTAACCAGGGCCGCCAGTAGAAACCGCGAACGGCGGCTCGATAGAAAGAGGTCTGCTTGATGGGCTCAAGCCTTTCTACGTCCAGAAGCTTCTTTACCGTGATGTAATCGATCAGCGATGCCGAGGTGGCGGCGAGGCCAAACAGGACCACGACAACCAGCGGATCATAGAGTGTCGCGGCGTAGATGACCGCGGGGTCCTGAGGCAGTGGCGTACCCGGCAGGAAATACCAGGAATAGCCGCCCAGTTGCCACCATTCGCCGACCACCAAGCCGATGAGCAGCACACCGAGCAACGCGGGAATGGCGGCCACGAAGAGCAGGCGTCTTTCATGGGGGTTAAGGGACAGTTTGGAGAGGAATTCGGTGATCAATCGATGGCGCTCTATAAGGCTTGTATCCATCAATTGTCGCGAGTCTGTGGATTAACTCAGAGTACGTTCCGTGCCGATAATATGGGCCAACTGGGCCGACATAACGACCCGATTTGACGCAATCGGTTTGTAGCCGGGACCCCGCCGAATCAATCCACAAAAGACCCCGGCTCCTGTCACCAGAGCCGAGGTCTCTAGAATCCCACCAATTATGGTCTATCTTGCCCACGGGAGCGGGAGGTATCCGAGCCCAACCACCCCGCTCATCATCAGGCAGATCGGATCCGAAGCCCTATATTCGGCGTACCGATGGAATTTCCAGCCCCTTGAACTTTGGACCGTGATTCCAGGTGCAACCGGTCTTTATCGTTGAATCACTTCGTTTAGGCAGGCACGTGGGCCTTGAGGAATTCACGCACCTGGTTGATTGTCGCGGCTAAAACATCCGGGTCTTCTTTCCAGGGATAGACCGTTAGCTCGGCGTTCGGTGCCAACTCGGCCACTTCAAGCGCAACCTCATACGAGTGCGACGGAGTGTTGTCCGGCATGACCAGTATCGGCGTTTGGCACGAGCGAACGAAGTCGCGCGACACGCTGTAAACGAAGTCGGGTTCAAGGTCCCGGTAGAGGTTATGCAGGTACGCGTCGATAGTCGCGCTGGTCAGATCAGGATTCTGTGCCATCAGTCCGGGTCCCCATTGATTCTGGCCCGAGTCATACATGGAGTCGGGGAACTCTACGTTGCTTCCAACGGGCTGGCAGAGCACGCCGGCCACGATGCGATCGGGCGCGTTTTTCATCAGCCTCAGCGCGAACGGACCGCCGATGCAGAAACCAATGAAGCCGAACTGTCGTACGCCGAGGTGGTCCATCAGGCTCAGTTGGTCATCGGCGAAGGCCCCCCACGGGTCGTCGACCTGGACTGGTCCAGTGGACCCGCCTCCGGCGTTACGCTGGTCCATGGTGATGCAGCGGAAGTCGCTTGAGAACTCCTCGAACGCGTTGATCACCTGGCGAGGCCAGCCGCTGGCCACGGAGTTCAGTCCCCCGCCGGGAGTGACCAGGAGCGGGAAACCGGAACCTGCCTCTTCATATTGGATGGTGACATCGCCTTTGGTAAATGACGGCATATCAATTCCCTCTTGAATAATACGTTTGGTCCAGCGAGTAGCACCGTGGTCATTGTCGCTGGCCGGGACAGGATAACACGACTTTATGTCCTGAGGGATTGGCCGCCGCCG
>CAYXDE010000019.1:0-51425 GCA_964463525.1 uncultured Dehalococcoidia bacterium
AGCTTAGGCGCGCCTTCCCATCATGTAGGACCCACCCGCGGCCAGTAAGGCCACGATAGCTACGATGAGTGCGATGAGGCCGAGGGCCCCGCCGCCGTCTTCGCCGTCTGCTCCGGCTGCGCCGGCAGCACCAGCTGCACCGTCCGAACCGGCTGCTCCAGCAGGACCGGCAGGGCCGGCAGCGCCAGCTGATCCGTCAGATCCAGCAGCACCTGCAGGTCCAGGAGGACCGGCGGGGCCAGCAGGACCAGCAGGGCCGGTCGCTCCAGTTCCGCCGGTGGCGCCAGTGCCGCCTCCAGCAGATCCGGATACGCCGTTGAGATTCAGTACGTCGCCGCCGCCTTGTGACCAGGTCGCAGTCTCAGCAGCATTTGCGCCACTGACCTTGAAAGACACGGTCTTTCCGGCGAAGGAAGAATCTCCCTGATCGACGAGTATATTGTATTCGCCACCGGACGCGTTGGTGGCTGCTACCTGCTCGCCGTCGATCCAGGCAGTGACGGCCGCGCCGTCAACAGCCGATGCACCGTCTAAGGTGACCGTTCCCACGAAAACGTGGGGCGGAACGCGCTGTGCGAACACGGACGTAGGTATGGCTAGTAATAGTGCCAAGGCCGTTACCAAGGCCAGGAATCTAGTTTTGGTCATTCGGTCCTCCTTGTTTGGTGGTTGGTATTGCTAGGCCGCCACCTTGCGGGGGCGGCCTAGCTTTGACCTTTTCTTATCCTCTAGTTAAGGGAGATCAGGTTCCAACCTGGGAACAAGGTCCCGCCTTGGAAATCTTGTTCGGCTACCACGTTCACCCAGACGATATCGCCTGCTCCAGACTTGTCCAGAGTATTAGCAGCTTCGAACGCTGGCCTCGGGTCGTAGAAGTTCCACGACTGGTCGGCGTTGCTGAAACGCCAGACCCGGACGAGGTTGTCATCGTTGGCGATGACATCAGCGAAGATCGCTGCGGGCGCGTCGGTGGATGCCGCAGGGGCCGCCTTCGACGCCACTGCCTTGAACGTACCCGTGGCGGTGAAGCCCGTGGCGTTGGTCAAAACAACGGTGTAGGTGCCTGGGTTGAGCAGCGGTACTTCAACATCCGCCGAGATGTCACCACTGCGTCCAGCCTTGGGGGCCGGGCTCGGCAGGGCCGAAGCCGTGCCTATGGTAAGGGTAGTCGCGGCTGATAGGGCGTTGAAGCCCGAGCCTTCGATCTTAATGATGTCTTCCGGCGAGGCTTCGGCCGGCGTGATCACTATGGTCGGATTGGGTATGGCGAAGGCAGTCGTCGTTCCGGAGATGGAACCCACGGTCGCCTTGACGATCTTGTTACCTGGGGTCAGCGAGCCACCAGTGCTGGAAGCCGGGACCTCAGTTGTGAACGCGAACGAACCGTTGCCGTCCGCTGTGTACCCACCGCTCGGGATTCCACTTGCGCCGCCGAATGTGAGCACGGAGCCGGTGGTATTGGGCGGGAAGTTGCTACCGGTTACCGTCACGATCTGACCGGTGGAGGCCGCAGCCGGGTCCACAGTGATCGTGCCGGCGGGGACCTTTACGGTCGCCTGGGCCGTGCGGTTGGCATCGCCGTCCGCGTTCAGGTCATCCGCGTTATCAGTTGCCGTTAAGGTCAGCGTACCAACCGTTGCGGCTAACGGGATGGCGATGGTACCCGTACCTGATCCATCAGAACCGACAGGGAACTGAGTGGTTCCGGCCAGAGTACCTGAGCTAATGGTCATGGTGAATGCTGCAGTGGTGGTGTTTTCACCATCATCAACAGTCATACCTGTGACTGATACCTCAACCGATACGCCAGGCGCAGCAGTTGACGGGCTGACGGTCAGAGTCCTGGCCGTCCGCTTGAATCCACTGGACTTACCGACCAATAAGCCGCTGTCCGTCGCAGTAATCGTGTAGGAGTTACTGGCCCGGCCGGCTGAAGAGTTGATGGTGTCCATGGTGGTCGTATGGCTCCACGCACCAGCACTATCGATAGTGATGGATGAGGAACCCTTAAGATCTGCGGAACCAGAGCCGCTGATCGAGGAGATCGTTCCATTCTTGGTGAACCCAGTACCGCTGATGGTAATTGACTGACCGATAGCGGCCGGGTTGGGCGACACTGTCAAGGTGCGGGCTACAACATCGAAGTTGAAGGTCGCACTGACGCCGCCGTCTGTGATCGTAACCTTATGCGTACCAGTGTTCGTACCAACAGGTATTACGAACTTGTACGGAAGCAGTGTGGTCGTGTCACCGGTCGACGGGATGTCGAACACGGCGTCACTCGGGTTGGAAGCAGTCGCGGTTCCAAGGGTGGTGCTGTCGTCCGCGATGGTTCCGGTGCCGAAGTCCACTAGGTCAACGCTGACGGTGGAACCGGCGGTGCCTGAGGTCGTGCGCGGCGTCGCGCCTGCTTTCTGAGTCCATATCTTGGAACTGACTACATAGTCGCCTGTGGAGTCAGTGACCCAGACGTAACCAGTGTTTGTGCCCGAGCTAGGAACGAACGAACCGGAGAAGACGCCGTTGGCGTCGATGCTGCCAGTACCACGGGAGGTACCGGTCGTCGGGTCGGTTCTGTTCTGAGGGCTGAGCCTGATGGAACAAGTCGTACAGTTAGCGGCGAATCCGCCACCTGAGACTGTCACCGTGGCCCCGCGAGCAGCTGTCGAGGGAGAGAAGCTCACGAAGTCAGTGATCGTGAACGCATCACTGGTATCGGCCGCGTCGGCCGAGGTCTTCACGTCTAGTGTCCGCGCTGCACTTGCTTCATTGGCATTCTGTATGCCAGCGGACTGGAGGAACGTGATGGTAATCGTCGCGCCAGCAGCTATGCTGTTGTCGCCGATGTTACCTGAGTTGGTGCCAGGCGCCATATCAGGCACGGTCAGAGTTACTGCCCTACCGGATACAGTCACAGCTCCAACGTTGACTAACTGGTTAGCTCCACCGGCGTTGCCGTCGGAACCGTTGCCTACCGCAGTAGCCTTTATCTTGACTGCAGAAGCTGCGATCGATGAAGGCACGGTGGTCTTACTGTCGAACGTCACGGTGACGGTCTGTCCGACCGAAAGAGCGCTTACATCGTTCGCTGCCGATACACCAGTTACGGTGACCGTATATTGGCCGATCGACCGCGCTTTGGCTGGGTCAACTGCCACAGTGGCGACTAGCTTAGTCCCAGTCGCTGCGCCTGCGGGCTTAGCTTGAAACATGCCCAAAGCAAACATCGTCGCAATAGCGGCGATGGCTACGAGCAATGCGAGCCCAAAAGATGTGCCGATTTTAGTGTTCATCTACTCCTATCTCCTTGTTCTGTGTGCCTGAAGCGAAGATTACTTCTGTGATCCTTTTACCTCTTGGACTTCGCTTGCTTTGAACTT
Organism: uncultured Dehalococcoidia bacterium; assembly: GCA_964463525.1. GTDB lineage: Bacteria > Chloroflexota > Dehalococcoidia > Lucifugimonadales > UBA3495 > UBA9611. Next base: position 3,381 of record CAYXDE010000019.1, read on the forward strand.
AAGTTACCGGAAACTGTGTTACCGATAAGTTACCGATGCGCGGGTCCTCCAGGTGAATCGACCTCTATTCACATATATGACCCCCGTGGAAGCTTGGGGATGTTAGAAGGGTCGACATCCGGAGAAACAAAAATAAGGCCACAAAGTGACATAGATACCCCTCGCCTCCTAATAATCTAGATAGACTGAGCTAAATTCTCTCATATTTAGCATTATCGTCTTTCGCTTGTCAAGGTACCCAACCCAGCATTATTCGCTAAAAAATCGCCCCGCAGGATACCTTTGGGGCGGTTTGCCAAACTGGTTTTAAGTTGTGCCTTGACATAACCGAAAAACGACTCTCTCGATAATGCACGATACATTGTGGGAGTGTTTTCCTCAAAGAGCAAGCCGTCTGACCAGGCAATTTCCGACCAATATCAAGTTCCAGTCAGATTATCTACCCGTTGCGGTTGTTTTAGGCGTCTTTGTTAAGGTTCGCCAGGAATTCTTCGTTGTTGTCGGACTTGGCCAGACGCTCCAACACACGTTCCGTGGCGTTCACCGCGCCGTCGTTGGAGATGAGGCTGATCATACGCCGGAGCAAGACGATCTGCTTGAGGGTATCCTCGCCGAACAGCAGTTCTTCTCTGCGGGTGCCGCTGCGGACGATATCTATGGCCGGGAAGTAGCGGCGTTCCGCCAATCTCCTGTCCAAGTGCAGCTCCATGTTGCCGGTGCCTTTGAACTCTTCGTAGATCACCTCGTCCATGCGGCTGCCGGTATCCACCAGGCAGGTTGCGATGATGGTCAAGCTGCCGCCCTCTTCTATATTGCGTGCGCCGCCGAAGAATTTCTTGGGCGGGTATAGGGCGGCCGGGTCTATGCCTCCGGAGAGGGTCCGTCCACTGGTGGGCACGGCCAAGTTGTAAGCCCGCGTAAGACGCGTGATGCTGTCTAGGAGGATGATGACGTCTTGTCCCATCTCCACCAGCCGTTTTGCCCGCTCCAGGGCCAGTTCAGCCACACGGCATTGTTCTTCGACGGATTCGTCAAAGGTGGAGGCGAAGACATCGCCGTCCACTGCCCGGCGCATGTCGGTCACTTCTTCAGGGCGCTCACCGATAAGGGCCACCATCAATGTGGCCTCAGGCGTGTTCTGCTGCACGCCGTGGGCTATCTGCTTGAGCATGGTAGTCTTGCCGGCTTTGGGCGGCGAGACGATGAGGCCGCGCTGGCCCAACCCGATGGGCGCAAACAGATCGACCATCCTGGTGGACAGTTCTGAACTGGCTGTTTCCAGGACCACCTGCTTCTCTGGGAAGATGGGCGTCATATGTTCGAAGGTTGGGCGGTAGCGGCTCTGGACCTGGTCTGTCTCCATACCGTTGATCAGTTCAACCCGCACAAGCCCGAAGTACCGCTCCCCTTCTTTGGGAGGCCGGACCTGACCGGTCACAGTGTCGCCGTTCCGGAGGTTGAACCGCCGGATCTGCGACTGGGAGATGTAGACGTCGCCTGAACCCCGATGGGTGGCTACCTGCCGGAGGAAGCCATAACCTTCGTCCATGATCTCCAAGATGCCGGTGGACACTAGGGCCTGTTGAGCAGAGACCACTTGGAACAGCCGGCTGAGGAGGTCTTCTTTATGCAGATTCGCCAGAGCCGTGGTGTCGTTCAAACCGACATCGCTGGCCAAGCCCAAGAGTTCTTCTTTGGACTTTGCCCCCAACTCCGACACATCGAGCATTTTTTGAGTGGTCGCCATGTTCACCTCTAACAGGGGTCCTTGATCTTACACCGGACCGTGGGTCTCGCATCGGCTGGAATCCGGCAGGTGCAGGAAAGAAGCGTTGCGGATGGTCCGCGCTTGTTCAGTGGATCGAGATTCTGTGGTTCTGGATTTGTAGTTATATCTATCTGGGGCCGGGCTGCGCATCTAGCACTATCGCGCCGGTCCGGGATCTAAGATTTTCCTATCTTCTCCCAGTCGGCTTTGAAGCGGGCCACCCCGCTAGTAGTGAGCGGGTGTTCAACCATCTGGGTCAATATCTTGTAGGGAATGGTGGCGATATGGGCCCCGGCCTGCGCCGACAGGGTGCAGTGGAGGGTGTGGCGGATACTGGCAGCCAACACTTTAGTCTTGATGTCGTACTCCTTGTAAATGGAGACGATGTCTTTGATGAGGTCAATGCCTTCCAACCCGATGTCATCCAGCCGGCCTATGAACGGGCTGATGGCGGTAGACCCTGCCTGAGCGCCGAGAAGGGCCTGGTTCACCGAGAAGCATAATGTCTGATTGACCTGTATGCCTTCGCTGGAAAGCACCGAGATCGCCTCGAACCCGTCCGCTGTACTGGGGATCTTCACCCAGGGATTAGGTATCCAACTGGCGATATCGCGTCCCTCGGCGATCATTCCTTTGGCGTCTAAGGAGATGACCTCCACCGAGATCGGACCGTCAACTATGTCTGATATCTCCCGGACCGCTGTTTTGTAACTCTCCGCGTTTCCGATACCTTCCGCTGACGCCAGTGACGGATTTGTTGTGACACCGCTGATCACTCCCAAACGGGCTCCGTCTCTGATCTCCTGGATATTGGCCGTGTCCAAAAAGAGCTTCAAGGTTACACCGCCATCAAGATATATTTTCGGAAAGTCTGCTTCTATTAAATAGAAGGGGCTTTCGCTGGGTTATCGGTGGGGTTTTGGTGATTCGCATCGCGGGATCCTGGGCCGTCTGATCAAGGGGGTGGGGATTGAATGAAGAAGATTGGTGCATCAGATCGCCGAATTATTTGGAGTTCATATCCAGAGGGAGGGGTCGTTGGACGCCCTCGCGGATGGTCGCTTTTGCAGCGCCGATAAATTGACTGAACAACGGATGCGGCCGGTTGGGCCGGGACTTGAACTCTGGGTGGTACTGTGTGCCGACCATGAATGGGTGGTCGGTAACTTCGCCGGTCTCAACCAGATTGCCATCGGGTGAGAGACCGCCAACCACCAGGCCGGAGTTCTCCAGCGATTCCCGGTAGGTGTTGTTAAGTTCGAAGCGGTGCCGGTGGCGTTCCATGATCGTGTCGGCGCCGTAGGCGGCCTTGGTCAGGGTCTGGGCCTGGGGATGGCAGGGGAAGTCACCCAATCGCATGGTGCCGCCCTTACTGGAAACGCCCTCTTGGTCCGGCATTATGTGAATCACCGGGTTACCCGTTTCCGGGACCAACTCCTCAGAGTTGGCGTCTTTTATACCGAGGACATTTCTGGCCCACTCTATGACCATCACCTGCAGACCGAGACAGAGACCCAGATAGGGCACGTTATGTTCTCTGGCATAGTGCACCGTGTCGATCATTCCTTCCACACCCCTGGGGCCGAAACCTCCCGGCACAACTATTCCGCAGACGGTGGCCAGATGGGCATCGGCGCCGTCCCGCTCTATGTCTTCGGAATGGACCCATTGGAGGTCGATATCCCTGGTGTGTTCCAGTCCGGCGTGCCGCAAGGCTTCGCGGACCGAGATGTACGAGTCCGGATACTCAACGTATTTGCCCACCAGGGCGATGGAAAGATGTTCTTTCGGCTCATTCATACGGCCGACCATAGCCGACCAATCTGTCAGGTTCTGGGGTTTAGCGGCAAGACCCAGGGTTTCCACAACAATATCGCCCAGTCCAGCGTCTTCCAGTACCAGCGGCACCTCATAGACATTGTCCACGGTGACGACTGGAATAACGGCGTTCAAAGGAACGTCGCAGAAAGCCGCTATCTTTTCGCAGATGGACTCGGACACCGGCTCATCGCTCCTGCAAAGGATTGCGTCGGGCTGGATGCCTATGGATCGAAGTTCTTTCACGCTGTGTTGTGTCGGCTTGGTCTTTAGTTCTTGTGCTGCTGCTATATAAGGAAGCAAGGTCAGATGGATGTAGAAGACATTGTCCCGTCCCACATCGTTTCGCATCTGCCGGATAGCTTCTAAGAACGGGAGGCCCTCGATGTCGCCCACCGTCCCGCCGACCTCGGTGATAATCACATCGGCTTCCGATTCGGCGGCCAGGGCCAGCACCCGGTCTTTGATGGCGTTGGTGACATGGGGGACCGTTTGGATGGTTCCGCCAAGAAAGTCGCCGCGGCGTTCTTTGGCTATTAAGTTGAGGTAGACCTCTCCAGCGGTGAGGTTGGAGGTGCGGGTTAGTTCAACGTCGATGAATCTTTCATAGTGGCCCAGATCAAGATCGGTCTCACCGCCGTCTTGGGTCACAAATACTTCGCCGTGCTGGTAGGGAGACATGGTTCCGGGATCAACGTTGAGGTATGGGTCCAACTTGATGACGGAGACGGTGAGTCCCCGGCTTTTCAGGATGCGTCCGATTGATGCGACGCTGATCCCTTTGCCGAGTGAACTAACTACTCCCCCGGTAACGAAGATAAACTTTGTCGGCATTTGCCTACGCAATAGACGGATGTTAAATGGGAATCGGGGAGGGAACCTGCCAGCTTTCAGGAAGCCGGGCTGTTTAGCCGAACCGCCGCCCTTATCAACACGCCAATCAACACAATCAAAGTGGGGCCGTGCGGGGAACGCTAAATCGAAAACGTGGACGTGTGCGGGGAATCTACCGCTAATTATAGGAGCCGATTTTCCCCAGTGTCAAGCGTCATAACACGGATATTCGGATTATGTAAATCGCCAGATTCTATCGTTGACCGCTGGGCTCGATCCAGTCGCCAAGACGGTTATGCGGGCGGCAATTTTCCGAGATAGCCAGCATCGAACTCGGCGATCCAACCCAACTCCACCTGTTCGTCCAGAGGAACTTGGCCCGGCGCCCCGCCACCCTCGGGAAGGTTGCCGATTATCCATTCTTCGGCAAGCCGGTCCATGCTTTCTCGATCTACTCCCAGAAGCTCCCCTAACACGTAGTCATTGGCTTCACCCAACCGGGGGGCGGGCCCTTTGATCCCGGTGTCGCTGTTAGAGAACTTCCAGGCCCTGCCCACGTAGCCCTTGGGCCGCAGACCTACCTCGGGAGGATTGGTCACGGGCTCGAAAAATCCCCTATCCAAGTACTGAGGGTCGGTCAATGCTTGTTTGGCGGTCAGCACTGCTCCGGCCGGCGCCCCCGCCTTCTGAAGGGTGTTCATGGCCTGATAGGAAGTCCGTTGACAGGTCCAGCTCGAGATTATCTCGTCCAGTTCTTCCTGATGCTGCCGGCGGTCGATCGGGGCGGAGAACCGCGGGTCTGAAATCAGTTTCGGTTTGCCGATGGTCTGGCAGATAGCCTTCCAGTCGTTTTCGTCTCTTGCCGCTATCGCCACCCATTGGTCATGGCCTTGGCAGGGATAGACACCGTGAGGCGACCAGACCGGGTGGCGGTTGCCGATGCGCTTGGTCCGTCTGCCGTTGTATGCATAGTCCAGCAGCCCTGTACCGATAACGGTCGTGCCGGTCTGGTACATCGCCAAGTCGATCCATTGGCCCTGGCCGGTCCTGGCCCTCCGCAGTAACGCCGCCATCAAGCTGCTCAACGCGGTCCAGCTGGCCAAGAAGTCTGAGTAGGAGTTACCCATCTTGTTGGGTACCTGGCCCTCTGACATGCGGCCATCGGGGCCTTCTTCCATATAGCCCATGAACGCGCCGGTGCCGTGGGTCGGCTCCAGGGCCGACGCCATAGCCCCGAAGTTGCTCCACGGACCGCTGTGGCCGTAGCCGGTGTTGGAAACCATGATCAGGTCCGGTTTGTGGGCTTTGAGACTCTCATAGTCCAACCCGAACCGCGCCATCACCCTGGGGGTGAAATTCTCCAGGACCACATCACAGACCCGGACCAGCTCTTTGATGATCTTTTGAGATTCTTCGGATCGCAGGTCAAGGGTTAGGCTTCGTTTGCCACGGTTCAGGTTCTGGAAGGTGCCGCCCTGCTCCCACCAATACTCGCCGGGTTGATTGTCGGGGAAAGGCCCGGTGATTGTCCGGGTCGTATCCATGAACTGGGTCTGGCAGGTGTCTACCTTGATGACCTCTGCTCCCAGGTCCGCCAGGTTCGCCCCGGCGAAGGGCATGGCGAAGACCCGGCTCAGGTCCAGCACTCTGATGTTTTTCAGTGGGGCTTGTGGTTCTTGGGAGGAGGGCATTTAGCTGGCAATGTTCCTATACAAGGTGGCGAATAACTAGATGACGCCGTGCTGGCGAAGGGAGATCAGGTCTTGGGCTGAGTATCCCATCTCTTGGCCGAATATCTCCGAGTTGTGCTGGCCGAGCAGCGGAGCCGGTTGGGACTGGGTGATATTCTCGCCCGGCAGCCGAACGGCCATCCCCGGATAGCTGGCCCGGCCGGCCACTGGGTGCTCCACGTCAACGAAAAAGTCACGGGCTTGCAGATGGGCGCAGTCGGCGAGGTCACCGGCGTCCTGGGCCATGCCAAACACCAACCGGTTCTCTCCCGATGCCAGAAACAGCGGCAGCCGGTCCCACTGGGCCAGACCCTTGGTGAGAAGCTCCTTTAGTTCTTCACCATGGGCTACTCTTCCCGCGCCGGTGGCGAATTTTTCGTCTTGGAGCTCTTCAAGCCCGATGAGGCTAGCGATGGTCGACCAGGGTTGGGAGCCTTGGACCGAAGGCGCCACATACCCGTCACGGGCGGGCATCAATTCCTCGAATCCAGCGCCCCGGACCGGACGGCGTCCTTTCACGGCTCCCATGTAGTTGTAATAAGGCAACGGTTGGACCAGATGACCGCCCAGGCATTCCGCAGCAGCGACGTCCACATGTTGGCCCTCACCGGAGGTCAGCCGGGCAAAGAGGGCAACTTGAGTGGCAGAAGCAGCGTTGGCGCCGGCTACGTAGAAAGACTGGTCTAGGACGTTTCGCAGGGGCGGTTGGTCCGAGTCTCCTGAGTGGTACATGAGGCCGCTCAGGGCATAGGTGACGATGTCTGTCGCCTGAAAATCTTTGTACGGTCCGGTCTGACCGAAGGGCGCTATAGAAGTGACCACCAAGCTGGGGTTCACTTCAGCCAGAGATGCGTAGTCCAAGCCCAGTTCCTTGGACTGGGCCGGCTGGTGGTTGTGGACCAGGACATCGGCATCGGCCAGCATGCGGTCAAAGAGCTTCCGGCCGCTAACCGTCGCAGGGTCCAGAGTCACCCCTTTCTTGTTGGTGTTCAGGTACAGGAAGGTCAGGCTTTTTTCCGGGTCCGGATCGTCTCCGGCGAATGGGCCCATGCGGCGGCTTGCATCGCCGGCGCCGGGCGGTTCAACCTTTATGACCTCTGCCCCGTAGTCGGCGAGTATCTTGGAGCACCAAGGGGCTGATATTCCGGAGCCCAGGTCCAACACCCTGAGCCCATCAAGTAGTCCAGCGGGCATCAGTCTTCCAGTTCCCAGACCAACGGCAGGCTTTGGCCTTTCTTGGGCAGCACGACGGTGCCTCTGCCTGATGCCGTCTGGTCGCCCCGGTTATTGGTCAGATTTACTTCACAGTCCACGTGGCCGTAGTTTCCGACCTCCCGGACCGCAGTTACTACTCCGGACGCCGTGATGATGTCGCCTGGGTAGTCCATACCCCTGTGCTCGACATAGAAGCGTTTGAACCAGCCTTCCGGGCCCGCCAGTTTAATCATCAACTGACCCAGGTATTGGTTCTTGAGCGAACCGTTCACGACAACGTTGGACAGGCCCTGATGTATCTGGGCAAAGGGCAGGTCCCAGTGAATGCGGGCGTAGTTGCCGTTGGCGGCGGCCCAACGCACCAGATGGGTGGTGGTGAGAGGGCCCTTGACCACCTTCTCAAGCTCCATACCCACCGATATGTCTTCGAACCGTTTCTGGGCGCCTCCGGCATGTATCGAGCGGGGAACGGTATGGTCCGGCGCAGGAGGAGAGATGACCACCGATTCCAACCCCTTTCCAGAATCCGCCACGGCATTGACCTCGCCTTCCGGCGGCCTGCTGCGGTGGATGCTCACCCGGTCAGCGACACTTATGGCATCGCCATGCTGGTTGGTCTGGGTCTCCCGGCGGACGATGAATACCAGGGGGCCAGAGCGGCCTTCTTTCTCAAAGATATCCACCACCTTGAACTGGCGCGTCACCCAGTCTCCGGTGTAGGCAGGACGCAGAAATTGCCAGTCGCTGCCTCCGTTCAACCCGTAGCTGTTGAAGGGCAGCGGGACGTCGAAGTGGGATTCCTGACCGGCGCCGAAGTAGCCGATGGACGGCGCGATGTCCTTCCAGGTCGCCAACGGAGGACAGAGCAGCCCCTTGAAACGGCTGGCTTCGGCTGCTGCTTTATCGACGTATAAGGGGTTGGGGTCCTCAGTGGCGTCGGCCAAGTCGTAGGCCATCTCGTCGCTGAGGGGGAAACGGTTCTTCTCGGGTTCGGTCTCGGTGCCGATCAGGGCGCGGACCTCGGGAGTTATCAAACTATCGGGCATGGAATGTGCTCCAAATGTTATCGCTGGATGTTCTGAAAACCAGACTGGCGCAGGCGTGCGCCGAATGCAGTTTAGCACACCTCAGATACACTGGCCGGGTGTATCATATAAGTTGGTAACACGAAGGCCGCTGAGCCTTGGAAGTCATGCTACGGAGAGAAATAAATGACTCTGAACGAGTTTCTAGAGGACGCTTTCAATACCGAACTGGAATATCTGATGGATGCCCTTGGCGACCTCACGCCGGACGAATTGATGTGGCGGGCCGGGCCAGAAGCCAACCCCATAGGCTGGATCCTCTGGCACATGACCCGGGTGGAAGACATGTGGTTCCAATTCTTCATCCAGCGTCAGCCGGAGATATGGGAGAGGGACGGCTGGAACGAGAAGTTCGGCCTGCCCACCAGGGACAACGGGTTCGATCACACGCTGGAGCAGGTGAGCCAGTTTCCGGCCTATGACCTCAAAGAGATGCTGGCCTACGGAGCGGCGGTCCGGGCTGAAACACTGAGCTACCTGAAGACCCTCACCTCCGAACAGATGGACGTGGTCCCCAGGGAAGCGCGCCCGGAGATGTCCGTGGGCAGAATCTTCAGACAGGTTGTCGGCGAGGTCTACCAACACCAGGGGCACATCGCTTACCTAAAGGGACTTCTGCGGGCGGGGAAGTAACATCCCGGTCCTCTCGTTCCCATTCCGACCCAAAGGTTCACCCTGATTCCTTGACATCAGAAATCCCCACGCGTAGCTTGAAATCACCCCTTCAGTTCCCGGTATCTTACGAGAATCGCCGCACCAAACAGCCGCGGGAATAGGTGTTTGAGAACAGCCGCTGGCATCTTTCGAAAGTTCTTCCTCCAACCCAAGCTCAGGATGGCCTTGGGTCTGGCTCTGGGCACCGCTATCGGCATCGCCATGGTCCGTGATGTGGAATGGGGTTCTCTTTCCGCTGCGTTCACCGACTTTCCGGTCCGCTATGGGCTCCTTTCGCTGGCGGTATTTTCCGCCGCCACTGCCATGCGTGCCTACCGGTGGCAGGTCTTGTTCATAGGGGACAAGGTCCCCTTGCATAGGCTTCTGTTGGTCCAGAATGTAGGTATCGGCTTGAACAGCGTCTCCCCACTTAGGATCATCAGCGAAGCGACCCAATTCCTCATGCTCACCCTGCGCTACCAGGCGCGTGGTGAAGAGGTTGCGGCAACGCTGGGGATCCAACGGGTCTTGGACTTCGTCATCGCAGCCATATTGTTGAGCGTGGGGTTGATGTTCCTGCCCAGCCTAAAGGGTTTCACCCCCTACGTCATCGGCGCGATCCTGATCGCTGTCATCAGCGTCCTGGCTGTGCCCGTGGTCATCTGGTTCGGGTCCAGACCCGGGCTGACCCACCTCCAGTTGTTGGCATCCACCTCATCGTCCCTCAGAGGGCTCACACGCGCCCGGGTCAGGCTGGTCTGGTCTTTCATGCTGACGCTGGGCTATTGGGTCCTCTTGGGCCTCTCGGCGTGGGTCCTGGCTTATGGAATGGAGATCGATATCTCTCTGCTGGTGGCCATCCTGTTGGTCATTGGAACCCTGACCTTTGTGGCGTTGGTCCCTTCTTTGCCGGCCTCGGTCGGCACCTTTGAGTTCGCGGTCTTCTACCTCCTTACGACCATCGGGGTCGGCGGCGGCGATGCCTTGGGGTTCGCCCTGGTGATCCATGCCATCTTGTTCATGCCGCCGATACTGATCGCGATCATGGTGTTCGCCACCTGGGCGATCACCGGCAAGGGAAAGCCAACCCAACTGGCTCCGGACCTGGTGGCTGCCGATTCCCTCCAGCCTCAACTCCCCTCGGACTAAGTCCTTTACGCCCCTCCGTTTTCGCGCTACTGCGCACTAAGCTCCCTCGTGGAACAGCCACCGGCCCGACTTATAATTCAGGTTGATTTCCTATGGACCGGGACGGTGGGACGATGAATCTATTCTCTGCAAAACGGCTATTGATCATAGGGGCGGCTATCTTCGCGATCGGCTGTTCTTCATCGGGTTCTACGACTTCGCCCAACGCCAATGAGAGCGGCGGTCTGCCCATTCCGCAACCCACCGCAGTTGTCTCGGCCGCGCCCTCAGGAACCAACGGCGGCGCCCTCACCGTTGCCGCAGCAGCCGACATCCCCCACAAGGACGTCCATCAAGAGGTCCAAGAGACGCTAACCGCCATGGGCCCCGGCCTGGCTTACAGCAGGCTGTTGCGGCTGCGCTCGGGCCAGGGAGACCAGCCCAACCTCTTGCTGGAATGCGACCTGTGCCAGAGTTGGGAATTAAATGACGACCTCTCTTACGTCTTCAATCTGCGTCCCGGCATCCGCTGGCAGAACATAGCCCCGGTCAATGGCCGGGCACTCACAGCCCAGGACGTGGTCTTCAGTCTGGACCGGTTAAGGACCCCTGGCTGGCCCAACGCCGCTCTTCTGGCTTCCATCGGGGAGGCCAAAGCCCTGGATGAGTTGTCGCTGCAGGTTGGTCTGACTCTTGAAGACGCCGACGCCCTCCTAGCATTGGCCGACGGTCACGTCAAGATCGTGGCCCCGGAAGCCGTGGCGGTGACCGGCGACCTCAAAGACGGCCCTGTGATCGGCACCGGGCCCTGGGTCTGGCGGGAGACCTCCGGAGAGGGTATGGAGTTCGTCCGGAACAGCGATTACTTCGAGAACGGGCTTCCCTTCTTGGACCAGCTAAACGTGGCGGTGATGCGCTCCGGCCCGCTGGCAGGGACCAAAGAATCTGACCAGGTCGCCGCCTTCCAAGCAGGGCTGGTTGATGTCTTGTCGGTTGGCCCCGGTGAATGGGACATGGTCCGCAAAGGTGACACCGCATTCCAGTCAGTGATATCCCGCCGGTCGGGCGCCGGCGTGGTGTTGGCCATGAACTCTCAAAGGGCCGGATTGAAAGAGACTGCCGTGCGGCAGGCGGTGTTCCAGGCCATCGATCCATGGGACTACCTGGATACTGTTTGGTCCGGAGAGGGATTCGCCAGTGTTGGCATACCAGTCAGGGAGAAGGACTGGCTGCTGGACCGGTCGGAGATGCGCCAGAGTTTCTTCGCCGACCCAGGTAAAGCGCGGGAGCTTCTGCTGAAGGCGGGCCAAAACCTGCCCGTCAACCTGGAAGTCACGGTGCGGACCGAACGGACCGGTGGCGAGAACCTGGCCCTGGAACAGAAGCTGATCGCCGACCTCACTGCCGTGGGTTTCAACCCGGAACTGCGGCGCATGAACCCGGTGCAGTTCGACGACCTTGTCATCGGGCCGGCCAAGGACTTCCAGTTGGCCGTGGGCGCCGTCCCTCCAACCTCGACCACAAACAGCTATCTGTTTGGGCTGCTGCATAGCCAGGGGCAATGGAATTTGGCAGGGCACGAAGATGCCCAGTTGGACTCGATGATCGAAGCCCAGGCGGTGGAATTCAACGACGTTGCCAGGCGGGACCAGTTGGTGGATATTCAGCGCCGGGTGCTGGACCAGGCTTATCTGTTCAGCCCGGTGACCGCGGCTTCGCGGTGGGTGTTCAGCAACGACTTGAAGGGGTTCGAGCCCAACACCGCCCTGTCCGAATACAACTTCTGGTCAAGGACGTGGTTGGACCGCTAGTCCGACTTTTTCCGGTAGGATTTGATGCCTTCTTCCAGGGCTGTTAGGGGCAGCAGTGCGCATTTGATCCTTACTGGGTATTGCCGCACCACCTGAAGGGCCCGCAGGTCGCCCAGTTCAAGGTCATCATCCGCGGAGCCGTTCTGCATCGCCTTTCGGAACCTGGCCCCCAGATTAACCGCTTCTTCCAGAGACTTGCCCTGCAGCTGGTCCGAGAGCATGGATGTTGACGCCTGGATGATCGAACAACCCTCGGCGACGCCACTCACGTCACACACATGGCCTTCGCCGTCCAACTTGAGCTGGAGGATGGCGCGGTCGCCGCAGAAAGGGTTAAACTCCTCGGCCTCCACGTCGGCATCATCTAAGGACGCGCGGTTGCGGGGGTTCCGGTAGTGGTCCATGACAAGGTTGCCATAGAGACCTTCCAGAGGAACATCAGGCTGTTGAGGCATTAATCAGCGGTCACAATCATAGAACGGTTAGCCTCCAGCTTAGCACAGCAAAGCCAAACGCCTGATCCGGAGAAAAACCGCTATTCGGTGGTTACTTGGGTGTCGCCGGTCAGGGCTGCTTTCATGGTGTGCCAAGCTAGGATGGCGCACTTGATGCGGGTGGGGTACTCGTTGACGCCGGACAGGGTCTCCAGGTCGCCCAGGGTGTCGAGATCTAGTTCGCCCTCGGGCTCGGTAATCATGTGGTGGAAGGCGTCGAAGATATGCTCGGCCTGCTCCACGCTCTGACCCTTGATACTCTGGGTCATCATGGAGGCCGACGCCCTGGATATGGCGCAACCGGTGCCCTGGAAGCCCACATCGTCGATCACGCCGTCAACCACCTTGAGGGACAGTGTGATCTGGTCGCCGCAAAGGGGGTTGAATCCCTCCGAGGTCTGGTTGGCCTCTTCAACCGTCTTGAAGTTGCGGGGCTTGCTGTTGTGCTCCAGGAGAATCTCCTGGTACAGGTCACTGAGGCCAGACATCAGCTGAACACCTCAAGTACCCGGTCTATGCCCTTCACCAAGGCGTCGATGTCTTCCTTGGTGTTGTAGAAGGCCAGGGAGGCGCGGGCGGTGGCGGGAATCTGGAAGCGCTGCATCACCGGCTGAGCGCAATGGTGCCCGGTGCGTATGGCTATTCCCTGTTCGTCCAGGATGGTGCCTATATCGTGGGGGTGGGCCGCGTCCATCACAAAGGACAAGATTCCTGCTTTGTGGGCGGCCGTGCCGATAAGCTGCACCCCGTCTATGGATTCCAGCGCTTGGGTCCCGTACTGGAGCAGTTCTTCTTCGTGGGCTGTGATCTGGTCAAACCCTAGACCGTTGACGTAGTCGATGGCCGCGCCCAGGCCGATGGCTCCAGCAATGTCCGGGGTGCCGCCTTCAAATTTGTACGGCAGGTCGTTATAGATGGTTTTTTCGAAAGTGACCGACTTGATCATCTCGCCGCCGCCCAGGAATGGGGGCATGGCGTTTAGGAACTCTTCTTTCCCGTAGAGGATGCCGATGCCGGTGGGGCCGAACAGTTTGTGTCCGGAGAACACATAGAAATCGCAGTCTAGGTCCTGCATGTCCACGGGCATGTGGGGGACCGCTTGAGCGCCGTCTAGCAGCACGGGCGCGCCGTGGGAGTGGGCCATAGCCACTATCTGCTTCGCGGGTAGAATGGTCCCCAGGGCGTTGGATACGTGGGTGATGGAGACCAGTTTGGTCCTCGAACTGAGCATCTTCCGATACTCGTCCATCACCAGTTCACCGGAGTCGTCGATGGGAACTACCTTAAGGTTGGCTCCCTTCTCCTCACAGAGCATCTGCCAGGGGACGATATTGGAATGATGCTCCATGTTGGAGACGATGATGTCGTCGCCGGGGCCGATGTTCTGCCTGCCGTAGGAGTGGGCCACCAGGTTGATGCCTTCAGTGGTGTTCCTGGTGAAGATTATCTCTTCATCCTTGCCGGCGTTGATGAACTGGCGGACCTTTGAGCGCGCGCCCTCGTAGCCGTCAGTGGCCTGCTGGCTCATGGTGTGGACGCCTCGGTGCACGTTGGAGTTGGTAGTCGTGTAGTACTCGACGATGGCGTCTATGACCGACTGCGGTTTCTGGGACGTGGCGCCGTTGTCCAGATAGACCAGTGGGTTACCGTTCACTTGCTGTTTCAGGATGGGGAAATCTTCCCGGATCCTATTCACATCGAACGTGGTCGTCATCTGACACCCGCCATGGGCAAGGTCTTGTTCGGGATGGCGGCCGTGAATACTGATTCCACGTGCTCCCGCAGATGCCCGGGTTTAACGGAGTCGATGATCTCGCTGGCGAAAGCCTGGATGAGCATCCTGCTGGCGGTGTCCAGGTCGAGGCCGCGGCTGCGCAGATAGAACAGGGTGTCGGCGTCGATATGGCCGGCGGTAGCGCCGTGGCTGCATTTGACGTCATCGGCATAGATCAACAGGCTTGGCTTGCTGTCCACCTCGGCTTGGCGGGAGAGGATCAGGTTCTTGTCTGTCTGCTCGGCGTCGCTTTTCTGGGCATCTTTATCAACGATCACGGTGCCGCCGAACACGGCCTTTGACTTGCCGTCCAAGATTCCCTTGTAGTTCAGGCGGCTGGTGCAGTGCGGCTCGGCGTGGTTGATGCTGACCAGGTTGTCGATATGCTGGTTGTCGGCGGTCAGATACAGGCCGTTCAGAGAACAGTAGCCGCCGGGGCCACCGAACAACACTTCCATGTCGTTCCGGGCCAGAGACGTGCCCAAGGCGAAGGATGCCGAGCTGAAACTGCTGTCCTTTTCCTGTCTGACACGGCTGGTGCCGACGTGGAAGGCTTTGTCTCCCTCCAAGAGCAGCCGGTAGTGGTCGACCTGCGCTCCGTCGCCAACCGATATCTCGGTAACGGCGTTGGTGAAATAGACGCTTTCTTTGGGGCCGGTATAGCTCTCAACCACTGTGACGTTAGAGTTCTGTCCGGCGACGATCAGGGTCCTTGGGTGGCTGACCTTTGGGGTCGTGCCGTCGATAGTGATGTAGGAGATCCGCACCATCACCTTTTCCGGGCAGCCGTCGGCGATGTTTACGTATGCTCCGTCATGAAGGAAGGCTGTGTTTAAAGCAGCGAAACCGTCATCGTCCGGCGGCGCATAGTGTCCAACCTGGCTTTCCAAGCCGGAGGAAGCGTCCGAAGTGATCGAAGCCAAGCTCACGGCGGTGACTCCGTCCGATGCGGACGCCGGCGAAGACAGATCAGGTGCATAGCGGCCGTCGAGGTAAACCAGGTCGTACACCTGTTGGCCGTCCGCTTGGTACCCGGGAAGTAGGTCTTTCGACGCTATAGCTGGACTATCGGCGAATCCGAAGTCGGTCTTGGCGATGGGCCCGACGTTGGTGTACTTCCAGCGTTCGTTGCCTCGGCGCGCGGTGGGAAAGCCGGTCTCGTTGAACCGCGACCAACCGCTGTCCCGCAAGTCCTTCAGCCAAGGCGGCGCGTCTGCGCCTGGCCCCTGGGCCAGAGACTGGAAATCAGCAAGATAGTGGGCGAATTTAGCGGGTGCGGAAGTCATGCGTTCCTGATTCGCTTGACGTGTTATACGCCTGCGTCGACGGCGTCTTTGATCCAGTCATAGCCCTTCTCTTCCAGCTCGTGAGCCAGTTCGGGGCCGCCGGACCGCACGATGCGTCCGTCATACAGAACGTGAACGTGGTTGGGTGCGATGTAGTTAAGGATCCGCTGGTAGTGGGTGACCAGGATAACGGCGTTCTCCGAAGAGCGAAGCAGGTTCACACCGTCTGAGACGATGCGCAGTGCGTCGATGTCCAGGCCGGAATCTGTTTCATCAAGCAGGGCTAACTTGGGCTCAAGCACCGCCATCTGCAGCACTTCGTTCCGTTTCTTCTCGCCGCCGGAGAACCCCTCATTGACCGCCCGTTTCACCAGGTCGGGGTCGATCTGGACCTGTTCGACCTTGGCCTTGAGCATCTGGTCGAATTCCCGGGCGCTCATCTCCTCTTGGCCGTTGTGGACACGCTTGGCGTCCACTCCAGCCTTCAGGAACTGCCAGGCGCGAACACCAGGAAGCTCAAGGGGGTACTGGAAAGCCAGGAACACGCCCATTCGGGCTCTGACCTCGGGCTCTAGTTTCAATATGTCCTGGCCCTCGAACATCACCTGTCCGCCGGTGACTGTATAGTCGGGCCGTCCAGCCAAGACGTTGGCCAGGGTGCTCTTGCCGGAGCCGTTGGGGCCCATTATGGCGTGCACCTCGCCTCTGTAGACCTCAAGGTCGATGCCTTTCAGGATCTCCAAATCTCCGGCCGAGGCGGTGAGGCCCTTGATACTCAGCAAGGGTTGGCCGCCTTTCGCAGCGGTAGTCATCTAGCCCACCGCTCCTTCCAGGCTGACTTTGAGGAGTTGGGAGGCTTCCATGGCGAACTCGAATGGGAGTTCCTGGAAGATTCCCCGGCAGAAGCCGTTGATGATCATGAAGTGGGCGTCCTCAACGGACATGCCCCTTTGCTGGCAGTAGAAGAGTTGGTCGTCGCTCACTTTGGAGGTTGAGGCTTCGTGCTCCATCTGGGCGGTCGGGTTCTTGACCTCGATGTAGGGCACCGTGTGGGCGCCGCATTTGTCACCGACCAAGAGCGAGTCACACTGGGTGAAATTCTTGGCCCCATCGGCTGAGGGGAGAACTTTCACCAAGCCCCTGTAGGTGGCGTTGCCCTGACCGGCGGATATGCCTTTGGCGACGATGGTGCTGCGGGAGTTCTTGCCCTTGTGGATCATCTTGGTGCCGGTGTCGGCCTGCTGGTGGTTATTGACCAGGGCCACCGAGTAGAACTCGCCCACCGAATTTTCGCCGTCCAAGATCACGCTTGGATACTTCCAGGTGATGGCCGAGCCGGTCTCGACCTGGGTCCACGATATCTTGGCGTTCTTGCGGGCGATGCCGCGTTTGGTTACGAAGTTATAGACCCCGCCATTGCCGTCCTTGTCCCCGGGGAACCAGTTCTGCAGGGTGGAGTATTTGATCTCTGCATCGTCCAGGGCCACCAGTTCGACCACCGCGGCGTGTAGCTGGTGGCTCTTCCTGGCGGGAGCGGTGCAGCCCTCCAGGTAACTGACGTAAGCGCCTTCCTCGGCGATGATCAATGTCCGCTCGAACTGACCGGAGTCGGCCTGGTTGATGCGAAAGTAGGTCATCAGCTCTATGGGACAGCGGACGCCCTTGGGGATGTACACGAAGGAACCGTCGCTGAAAACGGCGGAGTTCAATGTCGCGTAGAAGTTGTCGCCGAAGGGCACCACGGTACCCAAATACTTCTGGACCAGGTCGGGATGGTCTCTGACCGCCTCGCTGATGGGGCAGAAGATGACACCTTGTTTCTCCAGGGTCTCTTTGTAGGTCGTTGCGACCGACGCGCTATCCAAGACTGCGTCCACGGCCACTCCGGCCAGGCGCTCGCGTTCCTGGAGCGGGATGCCCAGTTTGTCGAAGGCCGCCAGAATCTCGGGGTCGACCTCATCCAGGCTCTTGGGGGCGTCGCTCTTGGGCGCGGCGTAGTAATAGATGTCCTGGTAATCGATGGGAGGGTGTTCCACGTTGGCCCAGGTGGGGGCTTGCTGCTTCAGCTTCAGCCAGTGGCGGAATGCTTGGAGACGCCACTCCAGCAGCCATTCCGGCTCTTCCTTCTTGGCTGATATCAGCCGGACGATCTCCTCACTAAGCCCTTTGGGGGCAAGATCGGACTCGATATCAATGGTGAAACCCCATTTATAGTCAGAGTCCAACTCGCTGGAAGTGGCGTTCCGGGAAATGACCTTGGGTGTGGTCATCGAATGATCGCTCCTAATATGGGTCCGGAAGGTGGGCCTGGTCTGAGTCTAGATAGGCTGTTCAAGAGACCGGACCGACCGGCAATTTAACATTGTCGACCTTTTTGGTCAACAATTATGCTAACATTGGCCTTTGAGGCTGTCAACGAGTTTCGTAACGGTTCTGGCTGGCGGTTTAACGGCGGCTGAAAGTCTTCACTTAAGTACGCCATGGCCGAACACTTTACCTCCGGTTCGAATCCGTGCTTTGGACAGTCGGCAACGATAATCCGACATCTATTGGTAAGATTATTTCGAAACTTGATACTATTTGACCTCTACTGGCATCCATAGTGTATGATTTTTTTGCCGGGGTAGTGTTCGTGTGACTAGGCGATGGCGGCAGCGCAACTCGCAACGATTGAAACCTCGTAATTGGGGTAACACATAATGACCAGCAGCATCCTGTTGGGTGATTGCCATACCCATCTAGACCAATATCCCGCTGCGGAGATGCCCGAGATATTAGACCGCGCCCGTGAGTCGGGGGTGGCATTCGCTGTCTGTGCCGGGACCACACTCAAGTCCACACAGGACTGCATCGATCTGGCTGAGCAGCATGAGCCGCTGTACGCCGGAGTGGGCATCCACCCCATGGAAGCCCACGAACTGGTAACCAGCGAGGTCTACGCCGAGCTTGAGCGGATGGCCAAGTCGTCGGCCAAAGTGGTCTGTATCAGCGAAGTGGGCCTGGATTTCCTGCCTGAGTCCCCGGACCATGACACCCAGTATCAGGTGTTCCGTGAGCACCTCCGCCTGGCGAAAAGCCTCAGCTTGCCGGTGATCTTTCACTCCCGTGAGTCCCACCCTGAGGTCTTTCAGGTCCTGAGAGAGGAAAGCGCCGGTGAGGTTGGCGGGGCGATGCATTATTTTCAGGGCGACGAAGCGACCGCCCGGGAAGCCATCGACTGTGGTTTCTACATCTCCTTGGCACGGCCGCTGACCCGGCTGCCTGAACTCCAGGAAGTGGCCAAGGTTATACCATTAGAGAATATCGTCCTTGAAACCGACGCCGCGCCGCAACCCTTCAAGAAATACCGCACCAACTGGACAGAGCCCAGACATGTCCAGTCGGTGGCCGAAACCCTGGCTGAGATCAAAGGCATCCCAGTTGAAGAGGTTGCAAGGGTTACCACCGGTAATCTAGCGCGGCTGCTAGGGCTTGAGCAGTTGATCGATGTGGCCTGATGGCGACGATAAACCAATCGAAACGCTCCGGTAACACCGCCGCTTCCGGCGGACAGTTGAATTTCCATCAACTGTATATCTTCCAGATGGTAGCTACTCATCTGAGTTTCTCCCGTGCCGCCGAGGCCATGGAGATCACCCAGCCTGCCGTTTCCATCCAGGTACAAGAGTTGGAGAAATTCCTGGGAATCACTCTCTTCCACCGACGGCCCCGCGGTCTAAGGATCACCGAGGCCGGTGACGCGGTCTTGGCCTATGCCCAACAGATATTCGCCCTTTCATCCCAATTGGTAGACACGGTCCAGGAGATGGAAGAACTGCACAGCGGCCATCTGGTCCTGGGCGCAAGTTCAACCCCAGGTGAGTACGTGCTGCCCTCGGTCGTGGGCCGGTTCCGCCAGGTATATCCAGGGATCCAGGTGGAGCTGGTGATCGGCAACACCCGCAGCATCATGCAGCGGATATTGGACCGGGACATGGACTTGGGCATGATCGGCGACCATGTTGAGGAGTATTCCAACGAACTGGAAATGGTGGATTTTCAAGACGATGAAATAGTCCTGGTAGCGGCCCCCGACCATCCTGTGACCCGCCTGGCGCAGCCCAGCGTTGAGCAGGTGGTGGAGTTGGGACTTGTGGCCCGGGAAGAAGGCTCCGCGACCCGTCTTGCTGCCGAGCGCCTATTCCGAAACCTTGGCACCGTGCCCAGGATCGCGGTTGAATTGGGCAGCAACCAGGCTGTCAAAC
Organism: uncultured Dehalococcoidia bacterium; assembly: GCA_964463525.1. Classification (GTDB taxonomy): domain Bacteria; phylum Chloroflexota; class Dehalococcoidia; order Lucifugimonadales; family UBA3495; genus UBA9611. Next base: position 23,222 of record CAYXDE010000019.1, read on the forward strand.
AGGCGGCGTCCGCCGGCGGCGGGATCGGAATCATATCCCGGTTGGGTATCACCGCCGAGTTGAACGCGGGTATGCTGGAGGTGCTGGACGTGCAGGGCTGGGAGTGCCGGCGCCCGCTGACATTGATCCAACCCAAAGACCGCTATCTCTCCCCCTCCCAGCGCGCCTTCCGCGAGTTCCTCATGGCCGAACGCCAGTCCTTCTCTGTTCCCACAGCCACCTCTTAGCCCCTTCCGCATGGCCGGGCCAGGGATTGAGCGCATCTTGGGCCGATGATACCATTGACTTTGGATTACTCGGTTTATTACTTTCTGCGCGCTACCTAGTGATTTGGTAGAACCACCGCAGGCGACGGAGACGGAAGAGATGTTACCCAGTAACTGCCAGATGGCGCTCAAAGAATGGGCGATAACTGTTGAAGCCATGGCCCAGGGAGACCAGGTGCTCCTGCTGCGCAAAGGCGGTATCCACGAAGATGGCAAGGACTTCCGTGTGATTCACCGGGAGTTCTTGTTCTACCCCACTTACCTTCATCAGAAGGAAGACTTGCTTCAGCCGTCCCACCAGCCGGCACTTCGCAGGATGCTGGAAGAGCCGCAAGATGCCGATAAAGTCACCTTCAGTTACTGGGCCAAAGCCGAAGAGGTCTTGGAGATATCCGACCAGGAGAAGGTCGACGATCTGGAGCCCCATTACATCTGGACGACTGCTTACGCCCAGTCCAGGCTCCACTGGAAGCCCATGCTCCCACTGTCGGTGCTTCTCTTGCGGGTCTACAAGCTGGAAAAACCGGTAACCGTGCCCTACCTGCCAGAGTACGGCGGCTGCACATCCTGGGTTGAGGTCTTATCCAACGTCGATCTAGGCAAGATGGAGCCGGTATTGGACGACTCCGAGTTCCAGCGCCGGGTGGACGACATCAAGGGCAGCCTTGACCTCACAGTACCCGCAACCTAACCGCCCTCGAATTCGGTCTAGGCGTAAGACACATGGGTAAATTGCTCTCCATGTTGGAAGCGGAAAGTCTCCGAAGAGGGCTGGTCCAGCCAGGTCAGACCGTGGATGCCGAAGCCGCTTTCGCACTGGTGAGGGACATGCCCTACCAGCGTGCCAGGTCCCGGGCCCCCGAGTCCGTTATTCAGGAATGGCGGGGCACCTGTTCAGGGAAGCACTATCTTCTGGACCAGATATTTCAGGAAGAGGGCATGGAGTCCAGAGTGATCATGTGCACTCACCGGTTCACAGAAGAGACCACGGCCAACTACCCAGCCGATCTGAGGGAAGTGGTGGCCAAGGCCCCTGTCCCGGACGTTCACACTTATATAAGGCTGAACACGGCAGAAGGTTGGATGACAGTGGATGCCACATGGCCAACCAAGGCAGCCCACTTGGGCATGGTTGTAAATATGGACTTTCTGCCCGGCGAAAGCATGACGCTGGCCTGCAACCCGATCGACACCTACGAAGTGCCGGAGGGACAAGACCCTCAGGTGTTCAAAGAAAAACTGATCGAAGAATTTTGCGGCTCGCAGTCCGATGACCGGGACCGGTTCATCAACGGGATGGGCGAGTGGCTGAGCAAATACACCTCTTAGATTTAAGGACGTATCACTGATGAAGTTTCGCAAGTTGCCCCGCACCGACCTGGTCCTTTCTGAAGTGGGGTTCGGGGTCTGGACCGTTGCCACCAACTGGTGGGGAAAGATCGAAGATGCCGACAAAGCGGCCCTCTTGGAGAACGCCGTTGAAGAGGGGATCAATTTCTTCGACACCGCCGACACCTACGGAGACGGATTTGGGGAGGAGATCCTGGCCAAGGTGCTCGGCCACCGGCGGAACGAGTTGATCATCGCCACAAAGTTCGGCTACGACATCTACGACCCAACGCCCAGGGAAGGCCACAAAGAGAGGGCACAGAAGTTCGACAAAGAGTTTGTGAAGTACGCCTGCGAGCAGAGCCTGCGGCGTCTGGGCACCGACTACATAGACCTCTACCAGGCCCATAACATCAAGCTGGCCGACCTAGAGAAGGACGAGTTGTTCGAGACCTTGGAACAGCTCCAATTCGAAGGCAAGATCCGCCATTTCGGCGTGGCGATCGGACCAGACATCGGCTGGGAGGCCGAGGGTGAGTATTCCATCGCCGAGCGCCAGGTAAAGAGCGCCCAAGTCATCTACAGCCTTCTGGAGCAAGACCCCGCCAAACGGTTCATAGAACTGGCCGATGAGAATGACGTTGGCTTGCTGTCGCGGGTCCCCCACGCTTCCAACACACTGACCGGCGAGTTTGACCATGGACTGCCGACGTTCGACGCCGATGACCACCGGGCCCACCGCAAGAATGAGTGGCTGGTGGAAGCGATGCGAAAGGTTGACCGCATCAGATTCCTGGTCCAAGAGGACAGCAGGTCCTTGGCGCAGGCTGCCATACAATTCGTGCTTAAGCCGCAAGCCATCGTTTCGGTACTCCCCAATCTGACCACCCTCGACGAGCTCAAAGAGTACACCAGCGCTGTGGACACTCCGGGAATCACGGACGAGGAACAGGCAAGGTTGGATGAATTGTGGGAGAACGGCTTTGACATCGCTGAACCCGAGCCTCAATTCCGCGAGATTTAGCCGCCTGTTATGACAACCTGATTGCGCCAGGCCGACCAGTATGAGGCCCTCCGGAGACCAACGATATACAGAATCAACGGGCAAATTATTACGTCTTTCGTAATTGTTAGGCGTGAATCCTGGCCGTTTTTCTTTGTAGGTTAAGTTGCTTTCGTCTCCGGGTCCGTTATATAGTCCGGTGGTTGGGTCCAGGTTCTTGGCCCTGGCCACGGGGGACCGAAAGCCCTCAAGGGCATAGGCCATTGGGAGGAAGTGCCCATGACTGTACGGGCGGCACGGTCAGTGAAGCTTGTTTACCGGTTTGACGAAGGAAACGCCTCCATGGGAGACCTGCTTGGGGGTAAGGGAAGCAACCTCTGCGAAATGGCCCGGCTGGGACTCCCCGTCCCACCAGGCTTTGTTATAACCACCCAGGTGTGCCGGGATTACCTGAGCGAGAGACAGACTCTTCCCGAGGGCCTCGAAGAGTCGATCAGGGACAACATCCAGCAACTGGAACGGTCCATCGGCCGCGATTTCGGCTCAACCTCGAGCCCCCTTCTCGTGTCTGTGCGCTCCGGAGCGCGTATCTCCATGCCCGGCATGATGGACACCATCTTGAACCTGGGCATCAACGACCAGATCGTGGAAGGCCTGGCCACCATCATGGGAGACCCTCGCCCCGCCTACGACGCCTACCGCCGCTTCATCCAGATCTACTCGGAAGTGGTCATGGATGTGGACCCAGAACCCTTTGAGCAGGTCCTGTCGGCTCACAAGGAGAAGGCAGGCGTGACGCTGGACCACCAACTAACTGCCGAGCAGCTGAAAGACGTGGTGGCCGACTTCAAACAGGTGACCAAGAAGGCCACCGGTTCGGAACCGCCCTCAGACCCCTGGGAACAACTGATGGCAGCCGTGGAAGCTGTATTCCGTAGCTGGAACACGCCCAGGGCGACCTTCTACCGCAACCATAACAATATCGACCATGACATGGGCACAGCCGTGACCATCATGGCGATGGTCTTCGGCAATCTGGGCCCCAGCAGCGGCACCGGAGTTCTCTTCACACGCAACCCGTCCACCGGCCACGCCCAGGTCTACGGCGAGTTTCTGACCAACGCCCAGGGCGAAGACGTGGTGGCGGGAGTGCGCACCCCAGAGCCCATCGACAGCCTGCAAGAAGTGTTGCCTGAGTGCTACGGCCAACTGATGGACCTGGCCGGGAACCTCGAGACCCATTATTCAGACGTGCAGGATGTGGAGTTCACCATAGAGAACGCCCGTTTGTTCCTGCTGCAGACCCGCAGTGCCAAGCGAACGGCCCTGTCGGCGGTGAAAACCGCGGTTGATATGGCCGACGAGGGTCTGATCAGCCAGTCCGACGCTCTGTTGAGAGTGGACGCGGAAGAGATTTCCAACTTACTGGTGCCTCAATTCTCCGACGGCCTGCCGGAAGAAGAACTGGAAGGCCGGCTGCTGGCCCGGGGCGCACCCGCGTCACCTGGAGCTGCTTCCGGCACGGTATGTTTCGACGCCACCAAGGCCGCTGAGTTGGCCGCTGCCGGTGAGGCGGTTGTCCTGGTGCGCCCGGAGACCAAGCCCGACGATATACACGGCATCACGGCCTCTGTAGGTGTGGTGACCAGCCGCGGCGGGGTAACCAGCCACGCCGCTGTGGTGACCAGAGGGCTGGGCAAGCCCTGCATCGTAGGTTGCGAAGGCATCCAGGTTGATCTAGACGCGGGACTGTTCATTGCCGGAGACAAGACCGTCCACGAAGGCGAGCGTATCAGCATGGACGGGACGTCCGGATCGGTCTATCTGGGGGAGTTGGACACCGTTCAACCCAGCCTGGAAGACCTGCCGGAAGCCAACGAACTGTTGGGCTGGGCAGATGAGACCCGCAGGTTGGGCGTTATGGCCAACGCGGATACCCCCTCGGACGCGACTCAGGCTCTGATCATGGGAGCAGAAGGCATCGGCCTCTGCCGCACTGAGCACATGTTCTTGGACCCAAAACGGCTGCCTTCGGTCCGGCAGATGCTGCTCAACGCCGAGGCTGCCGAGGAATGGCGTCAAGAGAACAATGACCGTGTGTTCCGGATCGAGAATGAACCGGATGCGCCGCAAGCTGTTAAGGACTTCTACGAAGCCTTGGACCAGGTCAAAGAGCTTCAAACGGGGGATTTCGGAGGCATCCTGCGAGTCATGGGCACCCGGCCTGTCATCATTCGGCTGTTGGACGCCCCCCTGCACGAATTTCTACCGCCGTATGAGACTCTGTTGACCGAGCTCTTTGAGCTTCGGCACGCTGGAGCGCCCCAAGCAGATATCGAAGAAAAAGAGGCATTCCTGCACTTGGTGGACTCACTGCGGGAATCCAATCCGATGCTGGGCCACCGTGGCTGCCGGCTGGGGCTGAGCTTCCCCGCCATCTACCGCATGCAGGTGGAAGCCATCATCACCGCCGGCGCTCTACTGGTGAAAGAAGGCCTGGACGTGAACCCCGAGATAATGATTCCGCTGACCGTGAATGTGGAAGAGATGCACCGGCTGCGGCAGGACCTGAGCCTGGTGGCTTCTCAGGTGCAGGAGCGCCACGGCGCCAAGGTCCACTACATGTTCGGCACCATGATCGAGACGCCTCGTGCGGCATTGACCGCCGGTGAGATCGCCAAGGAATCGGAGTTCTTCAGCTTCGGCACCAACGACCTGACCCAGATGGCCTTCGGATTCAGCCGGGACGACGCCGAGGGCAAGTTCCTTAGGTCATACATCGAAGAAGGTATCCTGCCCAACGACCCCTTCGCTTCCATCGACCCTCAGGGAGTCGGAGCGCTGGTGAAGATAGGGGTGGACGCCGGCCGCCGGGAACGGCCCAATCTCGAGATCGGCATCTGCGGCGAACACGGCGGAGACCCAGCCAGTGTGGTGTTCTGCCACGAGGCCGGCCTCGACTATGTGAGCTGCTCGCCATTCCGTGTTCCGGTGGCCCGGTTGGCGGCTGCCCAGGCTGCGTTGTCCGAGAACTGATCTTCGTCCGGAATAGGAATAGCGAGATCGATGACGTCCACAATTATGTGGACGTCATTTTGTATAGTTGCCCTGTTATTGGCCCTGAGCTAGACTGCTTGTCAGGTCCATTTCCCCAGAGATAAGGAGTTTCCCTTGACGACTACACCCCCTGAGGCCCGAGCCCAGATCGTAAACATGGTCCGCGATTTCGTGCGGCGGGAAGTTGAGCCCGTGGCCGCCGAACACGACCGGGAAGACACGGTGCCCTTCGAGCTCATCGACCGTATGAAGGAGCTGGGCCTTTTCGGCATCACGGTGCCCGAAGAATACGGCGGCATGGGATTGGACTACACAACCTTCGCCTCGATCTTCGAAGAGCTTAGCAAGGGGTTCATGACTCTCAGCGGGGCCATAGGAACACACCACATACTGACTTATGTACTGACCCATTACGGGACCGAGGAACAGAAGCAGAAGTTCCTGCCTGACCTGGCCTCAGGCCGCAAACGCGGCGGGCTGGCCCTGACCGAGCCCAGCGGCGGCACGGACATGGCCAACCTGCAGACCACGGCCACCAAGGACGGGGAAGAGTACACCATCAACGGCACCAAGATGTTCATCACCAACGGGCGTTATGGCGACATGTTCTGCCTGTTGGCCCGCACCGACCCCACCATGGAACCCAAGCACAAGGGGATCAGCTGCTTCGTCGTGGAGAAGGGCGGTCCGGGGTTCGACGTGGGCCGTGACCTGGACAAGTTGGGCTACCGGGGGTTGGACACCTGCGAGCTCATCTTTGATAACTTCGCCGTTCCGGAGGACAACCTGGTCGGCGGGGAAGAGGGCGCCGGGTTCGGTATGGTCATGAGCGGCCTGGAGACCGGCCGGATCAACGTGGCTGCCCGCGCCGTGGGTGTTGCGCAGGCCGCCTTCGAAGCCGCGATCAAGTATTCACAGCAGCGGGAGACCTTCGGCAAGCCCATCGCCGACCACCAGGCTATCCAACTCAAGCTGGCGGATATGGCCACCAAGATTCAGGCAGCCCGGCTGTTGGTCTATGACGCCGCAACCAAGAAGGACACCGGCCAGAGAGTGGACCTGGAATCTGGCATGGCCAAGCTCTTCGCCAGCGAGGTGTGCCTGGAAGTCTCCATGGAGGCCATGCGTGTCCACGGTGGCTACGGATACATCAAGGAGTCGCCGGTGGAGCGTTACTACCGCGATGCCCCTCTGATGATCATCGGCGAGGGCACCAACGAGGTCATGCGCTTGGTGATCGCCAAGCAGCTGCTGCGGTTGCCTGAGTACCAGATCTAGGCATTCAGGCACTGCTCAAACCGCTCATCCTGAGCTTGTCGAAGGACCCGCACCAGCCAAGGGACTTATCCGTAGCGGGCCGGACCACCGCGAGCCGTGGTTCGACAGGCTCACCATGAGCGGACGATCAAGGTTGCTTCCCTGGATTCCGGCTTTTGCCGGAATAACGGGATGATTCTCCTCCCCGACGTCCTTCCGCGGAAGGAAGGAGGGTTGGGGTAGGGGCAGCATCTCTGAGCAAATCAGGTTTGCGAAGAAACGGCCCTTCGACGGGCTCAGGATGAGCGGATACTGAGAACGAACAACCCCTCTCCTTTACAGAGAGGGGTTTTTGATTGGACTCGGTCTGGGTTGTTTTGGAGCCTAGCGGCCCTTCCACTGGGGTTTGCGTTTCTCGGCGAAGGCTTTGGGGCCCTCTTTGGAGTCTTCGGTGAGGAGTAGGGCGTCGTACATCTGGTAGGTCAAGGCTGAGATGTCTTGGTTGGACATGTTGAGGCCCCGGTATGCCAGTTCCTTGAAGGTCTGGACGGCCAGCGGCGCGTTGTCGGCGATCTGCTGGGCCATGGCCATGGCTTCTTCCATCAGGTCTCCAGCGGGGACGACCTTGTTCAGGAATCCCATGTCATAGGCGCGCTGGGCGGTCACCGGCTGGGCGGTCAAGACCAGTTCCAGCACCGATGCCAGGTTCATCTGCTTGGGGAGGATGGTGCCGAACGGGGGCAACAGGCTCCACTTGGTCTCGGAGATGCCCAATTTGGCTTCCTCAGACGCTATACGCAGGTCGCACATCTGGGCGATGGACCAACCACCGGCCAGGGCGAAACCGTTGACAGCGGCGATCATGGGCTTCCAGGTGCGGGGCCACATGAACGGGGTCTCTTTGGTCATGCTGGCCGACGCCCTGGCCTGCACGCCCTGGGCGTTGTCGTCGGCGCGCTCCTTCAGGTCGCGGCCGGAGCAGAAGGCGCGGCCCGATCCGGTGATCACGGCCACGAACGCCTCTGGGTCGTTGTCGAACTCGACTATGGCGTCCGCCAGTTCCTGCCGCAGCAGCCGGTTGATGGCGTTCAGAGAGTCCGGCCGGTTGAGGGTCATCGTGACAATGTTGCCCTGTTTCTCGTAAAGAATCGTCTCAGCCAAAGTTGGTAGCTCCTATCAGAAGAATGTTGGGCCGGGTTAGGCGTAAGGGCCCAGGCTGGTCCCGCCTATGACGTGGATGTGGCCGTGGGCCTGGCTCTGCATCCCGTCACGTCCAAAGTTAGAGAGTACTCGAAAGCCGTTGGGAGAATACATCGCGCCCATATCAACCGCCAAGTTGCCCATGCGCGTCATGAGATCGCTGCTCCACAGCTGTATCTGGCTCATGTGTTCACGGGGCATCACCAACAGCATCAGTGGGACCCAGGTGAGCTTGTTAACTATGACCATCAGATCGTCATCCAGATAGCGGTATTTCGCCGGTTCTTGGCCGTTGGATATCTGGCAGAAAACGCAGTTGGGGTCTGAACTCAAGAGCGGTTGGTCCTCATTTATGGGGTCGCAGCGCCAGCGCGGCTCGCCTTGAGACTATAGATTGCGCCCTTTTTCTTGTCAACGAGACCGGAGTGGGTCAAGCCTGAGCCCTGCCTGTGGTAAAATCTCAATCGGAGGACGCCATGTTCGGATTAGCGGTACTGACGGTCAGCACATCAGGCTCTCAGGGAAACAGGGACGACAGCAGCGGCCAGGCCATCAAGGATATGTTGGAAGGCGACGATTTCCAGGTGGTCCGGTACGAGATCGTGTCCGACGACAAGGACACCATCTCCGGCAAGCTGGCCGAATGGGCCGACTCTGAAGACGTTGACCTGATCGTAAGCACCGGCGGCACCGGACTGGGCCGCTATGACGTTACTCCCGAAGCCTGTTTGGCCATCCTGGACAAAGAGGTCCCCGGCATGGCCGAGGCGATGCGGGCGAAGACTTTGGAGTTTACGCCGATGGCTATGATCAGCCGTTCGGTGACCGGCATCCGCGGCAACACATTGATCATTACGCTGCCGGGCAGCACCAAGGGCGTCCGGGAATGTTTGGACGTGGTGATGCCCGTCATACCCCACGCGTTGGAGTTGCTCCACCGCGAGACGGTGAGCGAACACCCCCGTTAACCGGCTTCCCGTTGGTTTCCGTGGCCTCAATCTTAATAGAGCTGTGACTATGAGCGAAGAAAGCGAACAGGCCCAGGTCGTCTACTGGCCTCGGGTGAAAGAGATACTTGACGGGATCATGGCCCGTTGGATAGAGCGCTGGGGGCGGCAGCCGCTGCCCGGTATCCATGCTTATTATTGGGAGACATCCCAGGAACTCAAGGATTCTGTCCTGTCCGGGCTGCGTAGCATAGAGCCCGGCATACCGGCCAGAGAGACCAACCTGGTGAAGTCTTTGGCCAGGGCAGTTGGCACTTCGGGGAAGATGCCTCTGCGCGGGCCGTTCCTTTCCAACGAAGAGGTCGATGAGATCGTAGCTTGGATAGACGGCGGTATGCCCGAAGGTCCGGAATAACCTCAGCAACCGGCCAAGCCACACAGGCCGATCGAAACAGACGAAAAGAAAGAGCCTGGGCGATGCCCAGGCTCTTTCTTTTTGCTTTGGTTGTTGCTGTAGGTTAGACCAGCGCCGGTTCTTCTTCCTTGATGTAAACCTGGAGGCGGTTCCGGGTGTGGTCGATGATGATGATCCGGCCCTGGGGGTCGATCCTAACACCGCAAGGGTGAGAAAGGTTCTGCTCGTAGCCAGGGTTGTTGGCGAAAGCGAGGTTCCGCTGGCGGATCATATCCGGGTTGGACGCAAGCTTGTCGCGGCCCCACTTGGAGAGTACGGCTTCGCCGTGGAACTCCGTGATGTAGCGGCCGTCGGGAGCGAAGACCTGCACCCGGTTGTTCATCCAGTCGGCAACGTAGATGTCGCCATCTGCGTCCACTGCCAGCCCGTTGGGCCGGTTCAGTTGGCCGATGCCGCTGCCGGTGGAGCCGATGGAGGCTTCCCACTGGCCGTCGGGGCTGAACTTCTGGATGCGGTCGTTGCGCCAGTCGGCGATATAGATGTGGCTTTCGCCGTCTAGAGCGATGCCCCAAGGCATGTTGAACTCGCCGTCAGCGCTGCCATGCGTGCCGAATTGGCTGATGTATTTGCCGTCCAAGCTGAACTTCTGGACACGGCTGTTGCCGGCATCCACGACGAATACGTTGTCATCTTTGTCGATAGCCAGGCCGGCAGGACCGTTGAGTTCTCCGTCTCCGGAGCCCTTGGTCCCCCACTTGCTGACGAACTCACCGTCTTTGGTGAACTTGCTGATGCGGTTCAGCCACTCGTCTGCCAGGTAGAGGTTGCCTTTGCTGTCCAGGGCCACGGCGGTGGGCCACATGAACTCACCGTCGGCCTCGCCATAGGCGCCGAACTCGGTGATGTACTCTTCGTCCAGAGTGATCGCTGTGACGTGGACCCCGTCCGGCCGGTTCTCATAGGACCGGTTGCAGACATAGACCGTGCCGTCAGGCGCTATGGCCATGTCGGTGGGGTTACGGAAACCCGTTCCGGCAAATTCTGCCCGGCCAACGGCATGGCTGTGCTTGTACGTCCGGCTGGTTAGGCCGAATAGATGCGTTGACATATTTCGTTACCTCTTGAGAGTCGCAAGTTATGCGGGGCCGCTTCTTTGATCGATCTCCAAGGAAGCAGCCCGGCAGATCATTGCGCTAGATAGCTGGTTCAGATTGTGATCGCTTAAGCGAAGAACTTAACCCGCTCGAAGTTGCCGTTAACGATGGGCTCGGCATCCAACTGGAACCAGTCTTCCAAGATGGTGGAGTAGACAGACCGGAAGTCCAGGTTGAACTTCAGGTTGCCGCCCTCTTCCAGCTGGGAAGGCTCCAAGGAAGGATACGTGCCGTAGATGCCACCCTTGACGTGCTCGCCAACAGCGAAGGCAACGCCGGCAGCGCCGTGGTCGGTCCCGGAACCGTTGTCAATGACGCGGCGGCCGAACTCACTGAACATGAGCAGGGTTACCTCTTCACTGGCGTCGTGCTCGCGGAGGTCGGTGATGAACGTGTCGACGGTGTTGGACACGTCAGTCAGCAGTCCCGCATTGGCTTGAGCCTGGTTGGCGTGGGAGTCGAAGCCGTTGTACGGGGACGTGGTGTACAGGACCCGCGTGCCGAATCCGGCGAGGTGGGTCTGTGCGATGTTCTTCATGTACTGGCCGATGGCGGTGGGAGAGTACTCTGCGCTGGAGGAGTACTTGTCCGGCGCCGTGGACAGGATGTCGGCGCCCTTGAGGGCGTCGGTGCCGGTCTGGTGGATGTAATCCATGACTGCGCCGGTGCCGATGGCGGGAGCGTACATGCGGCCGAACACGTCTAGCGCGTCGTTCCGCTGGTTCTCGCCTTCGATTCCGGTCAGCAGACCATAAGTCTCCAGGTTACCTACGGAGGCAACGGGAACTCCGTCCAGGACCAGCGCCCGGGGAAGACCGCGGCCGAAGTTGACGGCCGTCAGTACGTTGTCGGAATTCGGGTCCAACTGTTTCGTGGCCCGGCCCAGCCAGCCCTCGGTACCGATGGCTTCCGGCTCACAGGTGTGCCAGATGTCCATGGAGCGGAAGTGAGAGTAGCTGGGGGTGGGGTATCCGATACCAACGAAGACGGCCAGTTTGCCTTCGTCCCAGTATTTCTTCAGGGGGCCCATCGTGGGATGGAGGCCCAGCTCGTCGGTGATGGGGATGATCTGGTCTTCAGGGACCGCCAGGGTGGGGCGGGCATCCCGGTAATGACTGTTGTTGCGAGGGATGACGCAGTTGAGGCCGTCATTTCCGCCGGACAGAGAAAGTACTGCCAGGACGGGATCTTTCTTGGTTTGAACCATGATTTCTCCTTACGTTTTTCGGTATATCGAGAGTTTGTCTATCTTTTGAGACTTACTCGAATTGGAATTCAGCCGTGGCTGCGATCATCTGGAACATCTCACCGGTACGGCGGGTGAACTCAGACTGCTCTTTTTCGTTTCCGTGGGACAGATCACCTTCCTGGGATGCGTGGGCGATCAATTGGCCCATGGTGTCAGCCGTTACGACCACCGGACCGGTCAGGTCCAGGCAACCGTTGACAAACTGCTCTGGGCTGAGCTTGTCGCCCAGGCCCATGAGCCGGTTCACCAGAGACTTGACTCCGTCCAACTCGGTGTTGCCGAGCATGTCGGAGGCGAAGTTGATGCGCTCGACCAGTGTTCCGCTGTCGATCCACTCGCGGCCGGTGTGCCAGCCTTCAACGGTGGGCGGGTTCATCAGGTCCATGCCCATGTATTTGGGCTCTTGGGAAGCGTCGAACAGGCCGGGCTGGTATCCCTTGAACTCACCGGTCATGCGGAGCAGGCTCACAACCATCTCGGTGGGGTTCTTGACCTTGGCATACCGGACCGACTCGTCTTTGAAGAAGTCGGAGGTGAACAGCACTTCCAACATCGCCTTGATGGAGTGGTCGGAGTCCCAGTAGGCCTTCTCCATGGACTCGATGGCCTTCTGGTCCCGGGGCGGGGTCAGCCGCCAAGCCGGAATCTGGGGCTCGTCGGCGACGAAGTAGTTGTAGAGGTGGCGGGCAAGGAAGCGGGCGGTTGCCGGCTGCTTGCAGACGATCTCTATGATGTCGTTCCCGTTCCAGTTGCCCGTCTCGCCCAAGAACGTCTTGTCAGAGGTGTCGTGGTCAGCGGGGTCAAACCGGAATTCCCAGGGACTGCGGCCGTGGGGGAACGGAGGATAGGGCGGGGCGATGTTCCAGCCGGTGAAGGCCCTGGCACAGGCTTTAACATCGTCTTCACTGTAGTTGAACTCTTCGTCCATCCCTACGCCCAGGGAGAAGAGCTCCAAAAGCTCACGGCCATAGTTCTCGTTGAGGTTGGCCTTGTGGCTCTCGGTGTTGTCCAGGTAATACATCATGCCGGGGTTGGTGGAGAGGCCGAGCAATAGTTCGTCGAACCTTCCCATTCCCTTCTGGCGGAAGATGTCGACCATAAGGCCCATTTCTTGGCCACTATCGATCTTGCTGTGACCGGCACAGAAGATCATGTGCCAGAAGAGAGCTACCTTCTCCTGAAGCTGGCGGGGGCTGTTGATCATGCGCCAGACCCACTGCTGCACGTTGTTCTCGATGGCAGCGGCCTCGTAGTAAGAAGGGTTGTAGCGATAGAGCAGGTCTTCATCTACCGCATCTTGGGTCTCGGGGTTGAGCAATTCTTGCACTACGGAGTCGTACCCTTGGGCTGCCTTCGCTTCGATCTCATCAAGGCTCGCACCGAAACCGGCGCGACGCATGAGATGGGACATCAAGGCAATATCCTGTTCAGCCATGTGCTCCTCCTTGGGGAATGTCGTATTTGGTTCGCTGTTAGGTGGCCTCGCCACCCGTATTTTTCAGTTACATGAATAAGGCGCGGCGCGCATGGGAAGATCCCAGGCTCGCTGCACCCCTTATGTAACATTCATTACAAGGAAGAAATATAAACTAATGTGGGAAATGTGTCAAATAAGAATCTACCGGTTTTCCCCGAAGCTAATCTGTGCCTGGGCCGGGCCTCGATAAATCGATGGTTTTGGGCCAAAAACATCTGCTGCAATGACCCTTAGGCGGCGATTTTGGACCGGCGGGTGGTCCGTATGACCTTGCGGCAGATGCAAACAACTTGGGAATTATACCAATTTCCGTCCTACCCGCACAGTCAAGTTCCAGGCGTAAAGGTCTATCATACGAAAGTGATGCAATGCAGTGGTCTCAACACGAGCCTGGCGAGGCTGGGATTTATCTTGACACGGTCTAAATCGCTTTGCTAGCATTCCTGCATCGTCATCCATCGAATGCCGATGTACCGAATTCACGCCTAAATCAGGTGGAAATCTGGCATCCTGGCCGCCCCAGTGCGGTCTACCTTTTCTCCCCGCCCCGCCGTTTTCAATAGAGAAGAGGAGTATGGTCCAAAACGACGGTCAGTCATCACAAGGGAGTTCGGACCCGGGGACTAAGCTCCCCGGCATGTTCTCCAAATACAAAAGCTCTGTTGAGCAGGAGCTCTATAGGGTTGTGCCCAAAGCCGACAACTCCGAGGCATACCGCTTGCTCCGTTACCACCTCGGCTGGATCGACCAACAAGGGACCGCCCTCGATACCTCTCTAACCCAAGGCAAAGCGCTCCGCCCCACCCTCTGCCTCTTCGCCTGCGACGCGTTGGCCGACGATTATTCCAAGGCCCTCCCGGCCGCGGCGGCCCTGGAACTGATCCATAATTTCTCGCTGATACACGACGATATCCAAGACCAGGACGTGGAACGCCGTCATCAGCCAACGGTCTGGCACCTCTGGGGCATCCCCAGGGCGCTCTGGTCCGGCAACGCCATGCAGTGCACCGGCGACCTTTCGCTGTTGGGCGTTTCAGAAAAAGATGTTGCTCCCGCAACGGTCCTGCGAGTCTCTGAGATATTGACCGAGAGCTATACGGAGATGATTCAGGGCCAGGTCCTAGACCTGCAATTCGAGTCCCGCACCGACATCAAAGCCGACGAATATCTCTTCATGATCGCCTGCAAGACGGGAGCATTGATCCGTGCCGGCCTGGAGATCGGGGCGTTGCTCGGAACGGACGACCCTGAAACGGTAAAGGCGTTCGCCAAGTTCGGGGAGCACCTGGGCCAGGCGTTCCAGATCAGGGACGACTACCTAGGCATCTGGGGCGACCAGGCCACCCTGGGCAAAGCCACCGGCAACGATATACGCCGCCGGAAGAAATCTTACCCGGTGGTCTTCGCTCTGGAGCGGGCCAGCGGGCGCGCCATGGAAGACCTGCTCCGCATCTATGAGCAGGAGGAACTGGAGGAAGACGACGTTCAGCGGGTGTTGGCTGTGTTGGACGAAGTCGGCTCTCAAGAGAATGCCCAGCGCCTCACTGAAGCCGCAGCGGCTCAGGCGCTTGAAGCTTTGAAGCCCGTTGCCTTGCCCGATTGGGCTCAGACCGAGGCTGAAGAATTGGTTGATTTTCTCGCCCGAAGGGAATACTAGTCTTGTTCATTCTTAATAGAATCGATGCTTCATCCAAATCTGGGAAATCTGCTGACCTTTAAGGTTTTTACGATATGGCTATTCAAACAGCGAATGGAACAAAGAACGGCAAACGGGCCAAACGCCCACTAGAGCTCTCAACCCGGCTCGCGGGCTATCTATTGAAGAAGAAACTCACGGGGAAGAAGCGGTTTCCGCTGGTGACCATGCTTGAGCCTCTGGAGATGTGCAATCTGGCCTGTATCGGTTGTGGACGCATCCGCGAGTACAAGCCGGTATTGGACAAGATGATGCCCGTGGAGGAGGCTCTGGCCGCCGTCCGCGAGTCTGGGGCTCCCATCGTGTCGATCGCCGGCGGTGAGCCAACCATCCATCCCAGGATAGACGAGATCATCAACAAGTTGATCGAAGAGAAGTACTTCGTCTATTGCTGCACCAACGGCCTGCTGTTGGACCGGATCATGGACAAGATTCCGCCTTCCAAATACCTGTGCTGGGTGGTCCATCTGGACGGCATGGAAGAGAAGCATGACGAGTCGGTGGACCGGGCTGGGGTCTTCAAGAAGGCTGTAGACGCCGTGCAGACCGCCTTGGATAAGGGCTACCGGGTCTGCACCAACTCCACCGTGTTCCGGACAAGCGATGTAGACGATCTCTCGGAGATGTTCCGTCTGGTCGCAGACCTTGGAGTCGAGGGGTCAATGATCTCCCCAGGGTTCGACTTCGAAGACGCCCCCGATCAGGACATGTTCCTGACCAGGCAAGAATCGCACGACCTATTCAAAAAGCTGCTGGAACCGGAACAATCGGAAGGCGCTACGTTCTACAACAACCCCCTCTACCTGAATTTCCTGAAGGGAGAGCGGGAGTACCAATGCACGGCTTGGTCCAACCCTACCTACACGGTGATGGGCTGGCGGAAGCCCTGCTACCCCCTGGCCGACGAGCACGTTGAACACGTGAAAGAGCTTTTCGACCAGGATATCTGGGACAGATACGGGGTGGGCAAAGACCCGCGTTGCGCCAACTGCATGATGCACTGCGGTTTCGAGTCCGCAACGATCTTCCAGGCCTTAAAGACGCCCAAGGACTGGGCAACGTTGATCAGATCGGGAGCCGCCCATAAGGGCGGCATCACGGCCGCTTAGTAATAAGAGGTCGAGAATTTGTTGATCGTGGCCGCCAGTATGGAGCAGGAATTGATCGGTCTGCGCCGTGAGATGCTCGACATCGAAGACGCCACCGGGGTTCATCCTTCGGTGGACTTTCGAGTGATCGGTGTCGGCCCGGACCGGTCGGGCTCGAATTTGGCTTCGATCCTGCAACGGAACGAGTCCAACGTGGACGGTGTCTTGGTCCTCGGGATCGCCGGGGGAGTCGACCCTGAACTGGAGACCGGAGACTTGGTGCTGGCAGACCGGTATGCGCTCCAGAACGGAGCGGCCCAAGGCGCCGGACAGGCCATCAGGCCCGACACTGGGATGCTGCAGTCGGCCCAGCAGGCGGCTCTCGATCTCTCGGTCCCGGTCTTCGACGGCGGATCATTGACCGTTGACCATCTTGTTGCGGAGCCACAGGAACGGGAGGAACTCCGCACCCAGTACCAGATCTTCAGCGTCAACATGGAAGACTACCGGGCGGCAGAGGCGGCACAGAACGCGGGAGTGCCTTTCTTGTCGGTGAGAGTGGTCTTGGACACCGCCGGTCAGAGGCTGCCGGGCTATCTGCCGGGACTGGCCAAATCTCCTTATAAAGTGATCACCAACGTGCTGCTCATGCCCTGGCGCATCCCAACGATGTTGGGCCTCAAGAGGCAGCTGCAGCTATGCCAGGCCGTTTTGACCAACTTTGGGATGTCATACCTGAGAGCGACTGGGGTTGTCGGAAACGGCGGCTAAGTCGCCGCCTCTCCCGACCTCCAGATTAAAAAATGAAGGTGCTTGTCACCGGCGCCACCGGGTTCATCGGAGGAAACCTGGCCCGCGAGCTTTGGCGGCGGGGTGACGAAGTCCGGGCGTTGGTCCGCCCGGGCAGTAATCTATTAACAATAGAAGACACCGGAATCATCCCGGTGGAAGGTGACATCCTCGACCGGCCGTCGGTCGACCGGGCCGTGCAGAGTTGCGAAGCGGTGTTCCATGTTGCCGCCGCCTACACCTTCTGGTCCAGAGACCCTGCAGGGGTTTCCAGGACCAACGTTGAGGGCACGGTTAACGTGCTCGAGGCGGCTCGGGAAGCAGGGGTATCCCGGACGGTGTATACCAGCACCGTTGGGACCATCGGCCTTCCGAAAGATGGCCTTGGGACGGAGGACACACCCATAGACCCAAAGTCGCTCCACGGCCACTATAAGGAGTCCAAGTTCCAGGCGGAGCGGGAGGCGATGGCCATAGCCGCGGCGGGGATGCCGCTGGTGGTGGTCAACCCCACCGCGCCGGTGGGGCCGTGGGATGTTAAGCCCACGCCGACGGGGAAGATGGTCTTGGACTTTCTCCGCCGGAAGGTCCCGGCGTATCTGAAAACAGGAATGAACCTGGTGGACGTGGCCGACGTCGTAGAAGGCCACATCCTGGCCCTGGAGAAGGGAAAGTCCGGTGAACGGTACATTCTGGGCAACCGGAACGTGAGTTTGAAGGAAATATTCGACATATTGAGCAGCCTGACCGGCCTGTCAGCGCCCCGGATAAGGGCGCCTTATTGGCTGGTGGTCGGCGTTGGCTACGCGGACCGGTTCGTTGAAGGCACCCTCCTTCGGAGAGAACCGGCCATCCCTGTCGAAGGGGTCCTGGCGTCTAAGACTCCGGCGTACGTCAGTTGCGAGAAAGCGGTCCGGGAATTGGGACAGCCACAACGGCCCATAGAAGACGCATTGAAGCAGGCGGTGGACTGGTTCGCCGCCCACGGTTATATAGACAGAACGCGGCTGAAGGATCGGAGCACTACAGCGTAGCAATGGTGGCCCAACCGAAAAATACGCAGGTCAATAAGGCGGTGGACCAAGCTGTCCAGCGGTCTCAGGACTATTTCCGCCGGACGCAGTACCCGGATGGGTACTGGTGGGGAGAACTGGAGTCCAATCCCACCATGGAAGCCGAGTATCTGATGCTGTGCCATTTCACCGGCCGGCATGACCCAGAACGCTGGCGCAAGGTCTGCAATTACATCCTGAGTAAACAACGGTCTGACGGCTCGTGGGGCCAGTACTATGAAGCGCCCGGCGACGTCAGCACATCGGTCGAATGCTACTTCGCCCTGAAGTTGGGCGGGCATTCCCCGGACTCGGAGCCGCTGCAAAAGGCCCGCGAGTTCATATTGTCCAAGGGTGGGATGCCCAAGGTACGGGTCTTCACCAAGATCTGGTTGGCGTTGTTCGGACAATGGGACTGGAAGGGCACGCCCAACATGCCGCCGGAGATGATCTTTCTGCCGTCATGGGCGCCATTCAACATCTATGAATTCGCCAGTTGGGCCCGCGCCACCGTGGTTCCCATGCTGATCATCCTGACCCGCCAGCCCCACTGCCCGGTGCCAGAGTCGGCCAACATCGACGAACTCTACCCCGGCGGACGGGAAGGCGCCGACTACACCCTGCCCAAACCCACTGGCGGATTCGGCTGGAGCAAGGCTTTATGGTGGGCCGACAAGCTGGTCGGGATCTACCAACGGTTGCCCGTCCACCCATTCAGAGGCGTGGCCGAGCGCAGAATCATGAAATGGGTCCTGGAGCATCAAGAAGCGGACGGCTCCTGGGCCGGCATTCAGCCACCGTGGGTCTATTCCTTGATCGCGCTCCATGCCCTGGGCTACGGCCCGGAGCATGATGCAGTCAAAAAGGGGTTCGAGGGGTTCGAAGTCTTCGCCCTGGAGGACGAGGACAAGTGCAACGTCCAAGCCTGCATCTCGCCCGTCTGGGACACGTGCATCGCCCAATTGGCCCTGCTGGAATCAGGTCTGGCGCCTGACGACCCAATGGTCCAGTCTTCCGCCCGTTGGCTCATGGACAAGCAGATATTCACCGGCGGCGACTGGCAGGTGCGGGCCAAGAACACCCGCCCCGGAGGCTGGTCGTTCGAGTTCGACAACCAGCTCTACCCGGATATCGATGACGCATCGATAGTCGTCATGGCCATGGACCAGGTCAGGCTGCCCGAGGCCGAAGAGTCCCGGCGGGCCGACTCCATCCAGAGAGGCGTCGAATGGATGGCGGGAATGCAGTCCAAGAACGGCGGCTGGGCGGCCTTCGACAAGGACAACAATAAGAAATACCTGACCAAGATACCGTTCTCGGACTTTGGTGAGACCCTTGATCCGCCCAGCGTGGATGTCACCGCTCATCTACTGGAGATGTACGGGCGCTTGGGATACACCAAAGAGGAACCGGCGGTTGCAAGCGGTTATGAATACGTGATCAGCGAGCAGGAAGAAAACGGCTCGTGGTTCGGACGCTGGGGCGTGAACTACGTCTACGGCTGCGGCGCCGTGCTGCCTGCTCTAGAGGCCATCGGCGAAGATATGACTCAACCCTACATCCGCCGCTGTGTCGATTGGCTCGTGGCCCATCAGAACGATGACGGCGGCTGGGGTGAGAGCTGCGGTTCCTACGTGGACCCGATCCTCCACGGAGTGGGGCCCAGCACGGCCTCCCAGACCGCATGGGCGTTGCTTGGGTTGGTTTCCGCAGGAGAGCACGGATGCGAAGCTGCCCACAGAGGTTTAACCTACCTGGCTGAAACCCAACAGGAAGACGGCTCGTGGGATGAACCGTACTTCACCGGCACCGGATTCCCCGGCTATGGGGTGGGGGAGCGGCTCAAATCTCTGCCGGATTACGGGGAAACCAGTTACCAGGGTTTGGATATGCCGGCCGGATTTATGATTAACTACCACCTGTACCGCAACTACTGGCCTCTGCTGGCTCTGGGAAGGTATTCTCAGGCCGCATCTGGAAGGTAGAAAAAGGCACAGGGACAGAGTATAAAGGGTCGAGGAAATTTGAGGTCAATCTGGGGCAAACAATTTAGGGGGGAGTCTCCAAGATGAAAACCAAGTCCTTTTGCAAGCGGGTAAAGACCAAGTGCGCACCGGAGTTCATCGACATCACCGACTGGGTGGCGGAATGTGTCACCGAATCCAATATCGCAAACGGGTTCGCGGTGGTCTATTCCAAGCACACCACCGCAGCGGTGAAGATCAACGAGAATGAGCCGCTGTTGTTGGATGACATGGCGGGTTTCCTGGAGAAGATATTCCCCAGGCACCATAGCTACCAGCACAACAACTTTGAGATTCGCACCGTAAATATGAATGAGGACGAATCTCCCAACGGCCACGCCCATCTGCAGCACCTGCTGCTGGGCACCAGTGAGACCGTGCCTGTTATGGACGGCGCCATGCAGTTCGGCACCTACCAGAGCATATTCTTCATAGAGTTGGACCACCCCCGCCCCCGCGAGGTCATGGTCCAGGTAGTCGGCGAATAATTTGACCCGTACCCTTTGGCCCAGACCCTCGACTCCCCTCGGTCTGGGCCAAGCCTCATATGCCGGCGCGCCCTTCGCCAACCAGTGTCTGTAATATAATCTAGGCATCCTCCCCGACCACGGTTCTCCAGTAGAGTTATGCAATCTCCCACCACTAACCCAGCGTTAGACTTGGAGTCGGCGTACGAGGCCTGCCGGACCATCACCCGCCGGGAAGCCAAGAACTTCTACTACGCCTTTCTTACCCTCCCTGCAGCCAAGCGCCGCGCCATCTATGCCGCCTATGCATTCTGCCGGCACTGCGACGATTCGGTGGATGAGGAGACTTCAACAGACGCCAAGTTGAAAGCTCTGACCGAACTCCAGGCAAACTTGAACAGCATCTACTCCGGCGGCGCTACCAGTCCGGTTTACGTGGCCCTGGCAGACGTCGCGAAGAACTACGACATCCCCCAAGACTACTTCCAAGAGGTGATCCTGGGAGTGGAGAGCGACCTGGTCAAAGACCGCTTCCAGAACTTCGAAGAGCTTCGGGAATACTGTTACCGCGTTGCCTCGGTGGTTGGACTGATCTGCCTGCAGATCTTTGGCTATGAGGACGATGACGCCAAGGAATACGCCGTAGACCTGGGCCTGGCCATGCAGTTGACCAACATAATCCGGGACGTGCGGGAAGACCTGGACATGGGTAGGGTGTACCTCCCCCAGGACGAACTGGCCCGGTTCGGCTACAGTGAAGAAGACCTCAGGAACGGAGTCCGTAACGAAGCCTTTCTGGAGCTCATGCGCTTCCAATCGCAGCGGGCCAGGGAGTATTTCGACCGTGGGTTCAAACTGCTCCCATACCTGTCTCGGCGGTCCCGGGCTTGCCCGGCTGTATTGGGTGCGCTGTACTCCAAGGTCCTGGATCGTATCGAGGCGTCGGACTACGACGTCTTGGAGTCCCGGGTCTCGTTGAGCAAGGCTGAAAAGATCGGCATAACGGCCAAGACCTGGCTCGGCAGTATGTTGCCCCTCTCTTCGCCCCTCCGGTAACCTCTACAGCAGACTATTGGCCGATCGCTTGACCGGCCGCCGGGCAGGATAGGATGGCACAACAGGGAAAGATAGTGGCGGTTACCGGGGCCTCCGGTTACATCGGCACCAAGCTCCTTGAGCGGCTGGAGCAGGAGCCCGGCCTCAGGAAATTGGTGGCATTCGACGTCAAACCTCTCCCCCTGCCCGTCCACAACATCGCCTTCTACCGCAAGAACGTCTCCGAGCCTATCGAAGATGATTTGAACGACCAGGGAGCGACAACCCTGGTCCATCTGGCGTTCAACGCCCGCCGCGGCGCCAACCGGCGCGAGATCGCTGAGATACACGACGAGAATCTGGAGACCTTGCGGGCTGTCATGGCCTCATGCGTCGGTGCAAGGGTTACTCATCTGGTCTACGTCAGCTCCCACACGGTCTACGGCGCGCATAGCGGCAACCCCATACCCATCGCAGAAGACGCCCCATTGGGCGCAGCACCCGATTATCCTTATGCCCATGATAAGCACCAATGCGAGATTGCATTGGAGGAATTCGCCAGGGCGCAAGAAGACGTCAAGGTAACCGTGCTGAGGTCGTGCACCGTGCTGGGTCACGGCGCCGACAACCTCGAGACACAGACATTCTTCCGGCCTTGGCTATTCGGAGTGACGGACTATAACCCTCCGTTGCAGTTCGTCTATGACGACGACTTGGCCAGGGTCATGACCATCATCATTCAGCGGGAGATTCCAGGCACGTTTAACGTGGCCGGGGATGGGATAGTCCATTACCGCGAGATGGCCCGGATCATCCAGAGCCGGCTGGTCAGTCTGCCGCCCTTTTTGGTATATCCGCTGGTGCGGTTGTTCTGGGGTCTTCGACTCCAGAATGACGCGACCGCCGCCGGCCTTGACCAGGTGCGCTGGCCCATATTGATGAGCACCGGCAAACTGCACAAGGCCACCGGATACCGCTTCTGGCACACGGCTCTGGACGCTTTAACCGCCTTTGCCAACTCGGCCTATCTCTACAAAGACCCTATCTCCCCCTAGCGGGCTTCTCGAGAAACTCATGGTCCAGCCGATAAGATTGGTCATAGACACCGACCCCGGTGTTGACGACGCCATAGCCATACTGATGGCCCTTGCCGCGCCCGAGGTGGAGGTCGTGGGTCTGGCCACGGTTGGCGGCAACGTGCCGCTGGCCCGCACCACCAGAAACGCCCTTGCGCTGCTACAGGCCGCAGGCTTTGGCGGCATCCCTGTGGCAAAAGGGGCGTCGCGGCCGTTGCGGGGTAAATTCAGATACGCGCCGCAGTTCCACGGCCCGGGCGGCCTATCCCTGCGCCTGCCTGAGCCCGCGATCACTCCCATGGAGCAAGGAGCGGTCCCATTCCTCTACGATCAACTAACCAAAGAGCCCGGCGAAGTTGCGCTCGTCGCCCTGGGGCCATTGACCAATGTGGCCCGGCTGCTGTGGGAAAGGCCGTACGCCTTGGAGCAAGCCAAGAACATAGTGGTCATGGGCGGTGCGGTGAACGCCCCAGGGAACGTCACCCCGCACGCGGAGTTCAACACCTACTCTGATCCGGTTGCCGCCGAGATACTCTTCTCCAGCAGGCTGCCGGTTACGCTGGTTGATCTGGCGGCCTGCCGTCAGGTGGGGATCAGCCGTGAACAGACCCTGGGGCTGCGTTCCGATCACCCGTTGGGACAACTGGCCGTGGACCTGCTGCAAGGGTGGTTCAAGAAGGAGCCCAGGAGGGAGCGGTTCGAGTTCTATGACCCGCTGGCCATGGCAATCGCACTTGAGCCGGCAGTGGCTACTGTAACCAAGGTCGATCTGGACGTGGGGCTTGAAGAGAACGAGTTTTGGGGAGCGACTTCTGAGACGGGTGGGCCCGGCGAGATCACTCTGCCCCTGGACGTGGAGCCAGCCCGGTTCTTTGGGCTCTTGGAGGAGTTGCTGGGATTGAAGGGGTTGCCGGCTGTTTAGGAGGTTATGACTGATAGTCTGGCAGCGGGAGAGGTTTGCCCCCATCCTAGCCTTGGTCCTTGCGAGGGGGAAGGGACTTTGGTCTTTCTCGCGTTATCCTTGAGCCAGCGCGGCGGCTCCCTCGCGGACCATGGGTATCAGTTCTTTGCCCCAGTCGATGGTGTCCTGGAGAGGGTCGAAGCCCCGGATGATGAACGCTGAGGCCCCGGCCTGATGGTAGGCGAGCAGCGACTCGGCGACCTGCTCAGCGGTGCCCACCAGGCAGGTGGTGCTTCCGGCGGCCCCGGTGGTCGCAGCGATGGGCATCCAAAGGCGTTTGTCATGGACGTCGCCCTTGGCTGCGAAGTCCAACAAGCGCCTTGACCCTTCCGATTGCAGTCTGGCTGGCTTACCAGGACCTATGGTGTCACCCACAGATGATTTCACCCGGTCAAGGATGCCTTGGGCCCTTTCCCATGCCTCACCTTCAGTATCGCCCAGTATGGGCCTGACAGAGACACTGAAGCGGATGTCCCGGTTGTACTTGGACGCCCGTTCCCGGATATCGGCGATCTGTCCTTTTATCGACTCCAACGGTTCGCCCCAGAGGGCATAAACGTCCGCCCGCTTGGCGCCAACTTCCTTGGCGACGTCCGACGCACCTCCGAAGTACAGCGGCACGTGGGGTTTCTGGTGGGTACGCACCTCACTGAGGTTCTGCTCGAAGCGGTAGAACTCTCCCTCATAGTCGAAGGGCGAGGTCTCGGTCCAGACCTGGCGCAGCACCTCCATGAACTCGTCGCTGCGCCTGTAGCGGGCGTCATGGTCCATCCAGTCGCCGTCACGCCGTTGTTCCACATCGCTGCCGCCGCTGATGATGTGCATGGCGATGCGGCCGCCGGTGAGTTGGTCGAGGGTGGCGGCCTGGCGGGCGGCCAGAGTGGGCGCCACGAAACCCGGGCGGTGGGCGATCAAGAATCCTAGAGTCTTGGTCTGGGAAGCCGCGTATCCGGCAACGCCGAACCCCTCTGCCGTGGCCGAAGAATACCCGATCAGGACCTTGTCGAACCCGCTGGCTTCGTGGGCCAAGGAAAATTCGGTGATGTAGTCCGGGTCTATTCCGGCTGGAATCTCGTCTGCTGGATTTATCCCGCCTCCGAAGAGGCTGACCGTCACGCCCCTTGAGGAGTCCCGCTCCCGGTTGACGCCGATCATGCCCAGTATCTCTACCTCTGACATCTCACTGCTCCTGGTTCTAGGTTCGCAGCGAATGACGCGGCGGCGCAAAGACTACGATCACGCTCATATCTTCGGTTATAGTGTGGAACCGGTGGTCGACGTGGGCGTCCACATAGATCACCGCCCCGGCGCCAACCTGACGGTGCTCTCCTGCCACCTCGATGGTCCCTGAACCGGACACGATGTAATAGATCTCATCTTCGGTGTGTGGAGTTTGCGGGTCGGTCCCCCCGGCCTCCAAGACGTATAAGCCAACGCTGAGACGATCGGCTGCGAAGAATTCGTGGTAGAGTTCCCCGTTCTCGCGGTGGCCGGCCACGATCTGGGCCATGTCGAATGCGTCCATCTCTTACCGCCTTTTTAGGCGTTGGCTGACGTGCCTGACGCCCCGTAATTCACCCGTAATTTTCCGAGTATATCATGGTGTGTATCAGGTTATGTCGACCGAACTTCCGCAGACTGTGAAGCAGACAACTGGTCTGCAAAAAGGGTGGTGTGCTAAGTTGTTGTTATGTCTACAGGAAGCGACCAGGACCAGTTCACGGAGCCGGAGCAAGAGACCGGAAGTCCAACGGCAGGACCGGCTCCTCAGCGCGGCCCAAAGAGGCGGACGCTCGAGAGTCTGGAGGACGCTGCCGGCGAACTTGCCAGGGCCATGGGGCTGCCCAGACCACGGGGGCAAAACCAGCGGCAAGCGCTCATCCTGGCGGCCCGCCGGGCCCTTAACGCCCCTGACCTAGACGGCATAAACCTCAAAGCGCCCGAATGGGACAGCCACCGCGAGGAACTGGACGAACTCCTCAGCGCCGGTGTCGCACTGGCTGCCGTTCGCGGTGAATACGGCCACGTCCTAACACCCGAGTCCTGGACTCAGCCAGTTTCTGAGGTAAAAGAGATTCTGGCCGAAGCCAGCGGCCGCCGCACCCGGATCCTCTCCAGCAAGTACCGCCAAGCCCGTGGCGTTCTCTCCCACGCCTGCGTCAACAAACCCCCGTCTGAATTGGCTGACCAACTGGTCCTGTTCGACGCGATCCTGCATTCCCAGGAACAGGTCCGGATCATTGACCGGCACCTATCTCTGGGCGTTTCCCTATTCAGTCAGAAGCGCATCACTGGCCCGCAAGCATGGCCAGAGCTAGAAGCCGTCGCTCTCTGGCGGAGGAACGTCGGAGAGGAGATCGCAAACCGTTCTGTAACGACGGGGCTGCTCGATTACTTGGCCGTGGACCAGCCCCACGATGACCTAGCGCCGTTGTTGGAGGCGATGGAGGCGGCGTCATTAGCGCATCAGCGTCATTCCGAAACCGTGGGAGCCAAACTGGATGCCGCGCGAAGGGACCTTCTGGACCTGGGAATGCGGAACCCTCTGCTAAACTACCGGCTGCTCCGCTCCCGCGGGGCCTGGGTGCAGGGCCACTCCCCTCGGGACCTCATCAAAGCGTTGGATGACGAAGAGAGGGTTGCCACACTGGTCCCCGAAGAGGGCGGCGATGCGGGTGGAAGAGACCTGCGGCTGACCACCGTTCACCCCGCTGAGGAACTGGGCAAACGCCTGCTTTCAACCTACCGTCTGGCCAACTCCTTCATCCAAGAACAGGGTGTGAACACCCTCTTTCTGGCCTTGGGGGTGCTGCAGTGGCAGGATAACAGCGCCAACAAAGAGACCCGCCTGGCCCCGTTGGTTCTGCTGCCGGTTACCCTGGAACGCACCAAGACCCAACGAGGGCAGTTCCAGCTACGCCACACCGGAGACGACCCCCAGTCCAATGTGTCGCTCAGGGAGAAACTGCGCTTGGAATTTGGCATATCCCTCCCTGAACTGCCGGAAGCAGACGGCCTGGACATCGACGCTTATTTCGACCAGGCCGCCGAGGCTGTGCGAGGATTGGATGGGTGGACGGTTGACCGCGAACGCGTTGCCCTGGGCTTTTTCTCCTTCAGCAAGTTCCTGATGTACCGGGACCTGGACGTTGAGACCTGGCCGGAAGACGGGTCCCCTACCGACCACGAGATCATCGGCGCGCTCTTAGAAGACGGGTTCGATGAAGACCCGCCGTTGGTGGGGAGCGACGACAACCTGGATTCGGTGTTAGCTCCCGGAGATAGCTATCACGTGGTGGACGCCGACGGCTCCCAGACCCTGACGTTGCTGGACGTAAACCAGGGCATGAACCTGGTTGTCCAAGGGCCTCCGGGCACGGGGAAGTCTCAGACCATCACCAACATGATTGCGGAGGCCGTGGGACGCGGCAAGACGGTGTTGTTCGTCTCCGAGAAGATGGCCGCTCTGGAAGTGGTGAAACGCCGGCTGGACAACGTGGGGTTGGGCGACGCCTGTCTGGAGCTGCACAGCCATAAAACGGCCAAGAAAGTGGTCCTAGACGAGCTATCCCGTACGCTGGAGTTGGGGAGACCCCGGACCGGCGCCGTGGCCGAAGACGTTTCGGAACTGACCCGCCTCAGAGAACGGTTGAACGCTTATTGCGATGCCGTTAACCGGGTGGTTGGAGAGTCCGGGGTCACTCCTTTCCAAGCCTCTGGAGAGCTGTTGGCCCGGTCCGGCGGGGACTCACCAAAGATGTTGATCGCCGGCTTCAATCAATGGTCCCAAACTGAATACCGCCGCAAACGCGGCCTGGTTGAAGAACTACAGGCCAGGTTGTTGTACATGGGCCCTCCGGCAGACCACCCGTTCTGGGGCTCCGGACTGATTGACCTGCTGCCGGCTGCCGAAGAGGGCCTCCGGACCAGCCTGCACACCTACCGTGGAGCATTGGAGAACCTGACCGAGCGGGCCAACATACTGGCCCAGACCATGAGGTTGGTCCCTCCGGCTGACCTGGCGTACGTGAAGCAGTCGACCGCGGCGGCCCGCCGGGTGGCAGCGGCGCCGGACCTGGAAGGCGTTGACCTGATGATCGACCATTGGAGCGAACGCCTGGACGACATCCGTAACTTCATCGAGCACGGGGCGGCGATGGCCTCGCTGAAAGCCGAATTTGGCTCGTCACTTCGCTCCCACGCCTGGGACCAAGACCTTTCCGCCGAACGGCTGGTGCTGGAGACCGAGGGTGTCAAACCGTGGCGGTTGATGATATCGGACTACCGCCGCACCAGGGCCCGTTTTTCCGGCCTGACACCATCGGGCGTCCCGGGCGCAAAACGCCTCCTAGCATTGGTCGAAGCCATCGCCGCTTACCAGCGCCACCGTTCCATCTACCAGGAGCACGCTTGGCTTGGCCCCGAATTGTTCCGGACAGACTGGCGGGGTGAAGACTCCGACTGGACAAAGATAGCGCAGGTCGGCAACTGGCTGGTGGAGTTGAATCAAGAGATAGCCGAGGGTCTGATGCCACGGGCATTGTTGGCCTACCTGTCTCGTGACCCCGACCCGGACCTGCTGATGGAGTTGGTTGAGCCCATCGACCAAGCCATAGCGGAATTCACGATCGCAGCCGAACGGGCAGCCGTTGTATTGGCTAT
>CAYXDE010000020.1:0-29284 GCA_964463525.1 uncultured Dehalococcoidia bacterium
CCTGAAACGTTGATGACCTTTGAGCAAGAGCAGAGCCAATGGAGTTGGTGGATCGAGTGGCTGGGCAACAACCCGCAGGTTCAGCCGCCGCCCGGTTATGCCGACTGGAAGGGCCAGCTCTACTCAATATTGGACCCCGGGCTAGGCGGCTTTCTCTATGACGGCGTTAAGTCGGATATCAGGATCGAAGAGATCGTCTGGGGCGGGGTCAGCAAAGATGGGATACCCGACCTGATCGACCCTCCAGTGGTCTCGGCGGAACTGGCCGGTTACATGCTGCCCAGCGACCGTGTGTTTGGCGTCTCCATAAACGGCCGGCACCGGGCCTATCCGCTGAGGATCATGAACCGGCACGAGATGGCCAATGACGTCTTGGCAGGAGTGCCGTTCGCCCTTGCCTATTGAACCCTCTGCGGTTCTGGAATCGTGTATTCCACGCAGATCGACGGCGAAAGGGTGGAGTTCGGAACGTCTGGGTTCCTCTACCGCAGCAACAAGCTCATGTTCGACCGCGAAACCGAGACTCTCTGGCACCAGTTCCGCGGGGTGCCGGCTGTAGGTCCACTGGTCGGCAGCGGTATGGAGCTTGAAGTCCTGCCCATGACCCTCACACTATGGTCCGAGTGGGTGGCTGAGCATCCAGACACCACGGTGCTGGATCTAGAGACCGGCATCTTTCCTGGTGAAAGCTACGGACCGGAAGAGCAGAATGATTCCGCATACTTCGTCTACCGGAATAGAAAAGACACCATGTTCCCCGTGCCGGAGAGAAGCACAGACCTAAACACCAAGGAGCAGGTGTTTGGCCTCGCGTTCGGTGACGCCGCCAGGGCGTATCCACTATCGCTATTCACTGAGCGGGCTGTCATCAACGACACCATCGCCGGCCGGAATATCGTGGTCCTCGCGGCTGCGGATGAAGCCGGAGTCAGGGCCTATGACCGTGACGACCATGTCTTCTCCATCTCCGAGTTTTCTGATGCCGCCGGCCAAGGCTTGATACTCACTGACGAGACCGGAGTCGATTGGCGGGCCGAAGCGAACTCTCTGATCAGCCTAGACGGCTCGGGCCGGAAGCTAGATCAAGTACCCAGCAGGAACGCCTATTGGTTCGGTTGGTACGCTTTTTATCCCCACACAGACATCTTCAGCCCCTAACCTCACCGCGCCCTTCTCTCGTCGATTCTTGACTCCACGCACTCCGTGCGCGATTCATGCGCTATCTGGCCATTAGATTTATTGACTAAAATTTTATATTAATCTTAAACTATAGTTAATTTTCTAAGCTAAAAGCGGGTAATCTGCCCTTTGGCAGACCATGTCGGCCGGATGCCGATGCCTGCTGACCGGGGCCTGAAGAGTCCGACACAGACCATGGCTCCGGCCCCAGTGCCGCACAACCCCGCGGCGGAGGAATGGAGGACAGGCATGCGGATATCAAAGACGCTGCTGCCGATGACGCTGCTTCTGCTGGCGTTGACCCTGGTAGCTTTTTTCGCCCATCAGAGCACTATTCATGCCGAAGATGACCATGGTGATTACCGGTTCACTTCCACGAACCTGAGTATCGGCTCAGGGGCCGTCTCGGGCGTTATCAACACATCGGACATCCTATTTGATGTCGACTATTTCTCTTTCCAAGCCGTGAGAGGTGTCAAATACACCTTTGTGTTGGACGAAGTCACGGTGGTGGACGCCAATATCTCCATCATTAACTCTCTAGCCAGAGGCAACGACAGTTCTCCCGAGCAGGAGCTAACGGTATCCGGCGGGCAGAAGACCGTTTCCTGGGTTGCCAGGACCTCCGACACCTACTATGTGGAAGTGGCCGGGACCATCAATAACTCCGACGGTTCCTTCTATCTGGGCAATTACACCCTCAGCGGGTTCGAAGACACCCGGTTCATTGACCGGCACTCAGACGAGAACATCGGCGCCACTCAGATCACCTCGGGCAACATCTACCAGGGCGCGGTCAGCCCCTGGAGCAACCAGCCCAGTTTGACCAATACCGTCGACGGCGGCGATGATTTCGACTTCTTCTCCTTCCAGGCCCAAAGAGGCGTGGAATACAGCGTTGAGGTTGATCTAGGAACCTCCGAAGGGGTGGATATCTCCATCCAGACCAGCCTTGCCGGCCTGGAGAAGACCAACGACGGCATCGGCAACACGCTCAGCTGGATATCTCCCCGTAACAGCACCTACTATGTAGTGGTCTCCGGAACGACCCGGGTGCGCGATTCCAGCGGCACCTACGCCATCAAATTGAACGCCGAGACCGCGCTTCTGGACCAACATGGTCAAACCGTGACCGGGGCGACTGTGGTCAGCTTCGGAAACGCCCACCAGGGCTCGATCAGCCCTGCCGACGACCTGGACTATTTCTCCTTCCCCGCACAGCGCGGCGTCAAGTACATGCTGGACGTTGCCTTGGGCAGCGCTGACGGGGTCTCACTAAGCGTCATAGGCACCGACGGCACGAGCCTGGCTTCCAACGGTGGCGTCGGCTCCAAGCTGGAGTGGCTGTCCCCAGCCAACGGGACATTCCTAGCCGTGATCTCGGCTTCGCCCCAGGTGCCCGACGTCATCGGGACCTACTCGCTGAACCTGAGTTTGGACAACACCCTGCAGGACCACCACGGGGACTTCCCCGGCATCGCTTCCGTCCTCAGCTTCGGCAACGCCCATCCGGGCGCCGTCAGCCCTGAGACGGACCGGGACTACTTCTCCCTGCTGGCGGAACGGGGCGTCAATTACTCCGTTGCCCTGGAACTGATCACCGCCAACGGAGCGGTTATCTCCATCGAGAACTCAGACGGTGACACGCTGAGCAGCACCAATGGACTGGGCACCGGCTTGGGCTGGACCGCGGCGAGCACAGGTCTGTTCTACGTCGTCATATCCCATTCGCCCCAGGCCACCGAGGGCATCGGTTCCTACTCGCTTACCGTGTCAGCCAACAACAGTTTGGAAGACCGGCATCTGGATACAGCGAACACCGGCACTGCCCTGAGCTTCGGGACCGTTTATCAAGGAGCCATCAGCCCCAAGTCTGACTTGGACTTCTTCACCTTCCCCGGACAACGGGGCGTGGAATATCTGCTGGACCTGACCTACGGCTCGGCGACAGCCGTATCCTTGGAGGTCAACAACGTTGGCGGCAGCGCCGACACCGGCGCGCGGAACTTCGGCGAGAGCAACATCGTCCGTTGGACCGCCCCGGAATCGGGGACCTACTTCGTGAAGGTGTCGTCGTCGGCCAAAGCCATCGAGCCCACCGGCACCTACTCATTGAAAGTGACGCCGGATATCACGCTACAGGACAGGCACAGCGACACCGCCGTGGATGGCACCCGCATCGGGTTCGGCAACGCCATCGCCGGCGCCGTCAGTCCTTCGAGCGACTACGATTACTTCAAGTTCCTGGCCGAGAAGGGCGTCAACTACACCGTTGATGTCAGGCCTGGCACGGTGGATGGAGTCCGTTTCTCGGTTGAGAATGTGGAAGCCGGTTTCTCGACCTCAAACTTCGGTCTGGAGCAAAAGTTGGAATGGGAAGCCCCAGAGGCCGGTTGGTACACCCTGGCGGTTTCCGCATCAGGCCGCGTGGCCAATGAAGTAGGCACCTACCTGATCACCATCGAGAGACAAGGGGACGTCCGTCCCGAGCTGCCGAAGGTCGTTGAACCGACACCCGAACCGACCCCAGAGCCGCCTCCATTGGTGGTTGGGCCTGCCGGCACGGCTTTGGCCCTGGAATCCCGTGTGGCGCCGTTGGGGAGCACCGTGCGGGTGCCCATCGAATTGAGCCAGGCCGGCAACATAACCAGTTTGGGATTCACCCTGAACTATGACCCCAACTCCCTCAGGGTAGCCAAGGTGGAGCGGGGTTCCAGGCTTACCGAAGACAGCTTCAGCTTCGACGCCGACACGTTGGGCGAGGTCCGGTTCGGTTTCGCCTCGATCCAGGGCGCGGTCCAAGGCGGAACGGCCGCCGTGGTGGAATTCCAGGTGGTCGGGACGGCGGGCACGGTGAGCCCGATCACCCTATCGGACGCTCTGGTCAATCACAATGCCAGCGGTCCGCTGAACATGGAATTAGTGGGCGCCGACTTCAAGGTTGGACCCCGCATATTGGGTGACGCCGATGGCGACAGCAACATCACTGCGTTGGACGCCCTCCAGGTCTTGAAGATGGCGGCCAGCCTCCAGAAGGTTGACCTTTCTCTTGACGTCAACAACGACGGCAGGATCACCATCGACGACGCACGAATCATTCTGAATATGGCCCGGCCTAGTTAGGGGAGCAGATCATGCGCTGGATATTAGAAGTCGCATATATCGGAGTAGCCACCAGTTGGAAATGGCTGCTGGGTTCAACAGCCGTTGCCGGCGCCCTGGTGGGCTTGATGTTTGGCATCGGGATCATAGGCGGCGGTGGTGAAGAAGGTGAGACAAACCCGCCTTCCGCGTCCGTTTCGCCCACCCCCGCGCCCACGCAGGCTCCAAGCATAAACCCAGAGCCAACCACTCCGGTTGTCGCTGCCACGGCGACCCCGGAACCTGTCGTCGTGCCTTCCGCCGAGTTAATCTCGGTCCCGATCTTGGCGACCCGGGCCGACAACGTGGGCAGCTTGGAGTTCGTGCTGGTCTATGACCCAGCCAAAGTGGAGCTGGCCCAAGTCGAACGCGGCCTATTGTCAGGGGATGCTCTGATCGACTCCAGCACGCCATCGCCGGGCCGCCTCTGGGCCGGAATCATCGACATCAACGGAATGACCGGCAGCGGGCCGGTCGCGGTTGTGAAATTCAAGGTCAGAGACGATGTGGGCGGGACCATGCCCCTTTCCCTGGAGAGCATCGCAGCTTACGATGCCAATACACTGGTCGACATCGTAACCGGGACCACGCCGGGTGTGTTCAACGTGTCGGAAGCCAACCCGCTTTCGCCGATAGTCACTTTCCAGTAGAAAGTCTATATCGATAGACCCGCAGAGGGGAGGCGCGGATATCCGCGCCTCCCCTTTTCTTTTGACCTCTTTCCACCGGTCCTGTTGTCGCCTACAATGTTGCCCGGCACACGCATCTAAGCACGAAATATTGGAGGGGATACCATGGCTACATTGAATCTGGCGGAGGCAGAAACCATCTTGGCCGCGTCCAAGGCGAAGATGGTCGAGTTAGGAGTGAAGATGAGCATCTCGGTGGTAGATCCACGGGGAGACCTCATAACTATGTGCAAGATGGACGGAGCTCCTTGGCGGACCCCCGCCGTGTCCCGCGCCAAAGCAGTCGCCTCGGCTAGCTTTGAAGTCGCCAGCGGCGCATTGACCGACAATTCCCAGGCCCCGATCTTCCGTGCCTTCATGGCCATGGAAGGCGGACACATGATTCCAGGCCAGGGCGCGCTGCCCGTTTTCCGGAATGGCGAGATCATCGGAGCGGTAGGCGGCAGCGGCGGCACTGCTCAAGAGGATGAAGACTGCGCCCGGGCCGGCATCGAGGCCGCCGGGTTCTCAGCCTCCCGGTAATCCCAGGAAGTTGAATCGTAGAATAAAAGAGCGGCGGGGTTTAGCCCCGCCGCTCTTCTATTTTCAGATGCGGGTCAACTTCATGGCCTCTTCAGGGCTATAGGTCTGGGAGAGTTGGATCGTGTTCCAACTGACCAGCTTCGATTCGAGCAGGACCATCTCCGCGGCCTCAAAGCTGGGCGCGTCCAAGATAACCACTATCTTGTGGGCTCCGATCATCACGTGGATCCCAACGTTGGTTACGCCGTGTTTGACCTCAAGTTCGGGGAGCGATGGCATCGAGGACGCCACGGTTTCGAAGACCTCGTCGTTGGAGCCCGGACATTGGGCTGGGGTGTGTTCCGCGATCGCTACGAAGTTCATGGTGTGCCTCCAAGGTTTTGGTATTGGCTGCGGCGCTTTGAGCGGACCTGGTTCGCCGGTCCGCCGTCGCCCGCTATTGCATCGTTGACGTTACGTCTTGTGTCTCACCCCTATCAGGGCCGTCCAGCCCTACTTTCACGTGACATACGTCAGTCATGGCGTCAAAGCCGGCTCCCCGATGGACGTAGACCTTCCCGGCTTGTAGACTGAGCCTCAGATGATCGGGGCTCCAAAATCCGCCCCTGGAGTGGAACCATGCACGTTGGCACGTCGACCTTCTTCCAGAACCACCGGCAGACCCGGACCGACCTTGAGGTCTACCAGAACGAGCTGCGCATCGCGGACCTGTGCGAGCCCCTGGGCTACGATTCGATCTGGGCTGTGGAACACCATTTCACCGATTACACAATGTGCCCTGACGTGCTCCAGTTTCTTTCCTACATGGCAGGCCGCACCGAGACCGTGCAATTGGGCAGCATGGTGGTGGTGCTGCCATGGCACAACCCGCTGCGGGTGGCGGAGCAGTTCTCAGTGCTGGACCATCTGAGCGGAGGCCGGGCGGTGGTTGGAGTCGGCCGTGGTCTGGGCAGGGTGGAGTTCGACGCCTTTCAGTTGGATATGGAAGAGTCCCGCACCAGGTTCGCCGAAGGCACCAAGCTGCTGGTCGACGCCCTTGAGAACGGTGTTGCCGAGTTCGACGGCGAACTGATAAAGCAGCCGAGAGCCGACATCAGGCCCAAGCCGTACAAGAGTTTTAAGGGCCGCACGTACGCTGCCGCTGTCTCGCCCGAATCTTCGCTGGCTTTGGCCCAGTTGGGCCTGGGCATGTTGATCATCCCGCAGAAGCCATGGAGCGAGGTCGCCAATGAACTGAAGGCCTACCGGGAGATATTCCAGGAGGTAAACGGAGTTCCCGCGCCGCCGCCCATCGTGGTTGGGTTCACCTTCTGCCACGAAGACGAGGAAACAGCCAAGGAGATGGCCACCGAGTACGTTGGCAATTATTGGGACTCGATCATGGACCACTACGAGTTCCGCAGCGACCACCTGAAGACAACCAGGGGTTACGAGTATTACGGCAAGTTCACCGAGAAGATCGAGCAGTACGGCAATCAGGACGTGAAGGACTTCTTCCTAGACCTGCAGGTGTGGGGAACGCCCGAGCAGTGTTTCGAAAAGATCATGGATACCAGGGCCCGCGTCGGCAGCGAATCGTTCCTGGCCGCCTTCAGCTTCGGCGCTATGCCCTACGAAGATGTCGAAAAGAGCATGCGGCTATTCGCCAAAGAAGTCCTACCCAGACTGAAAGAGGTCCCAGCAGCAGTCTGACTTACTCGCCTGTGTAACGGATATCCTCGCTTTTGATCTCGCCCAGGGGACGCCAGGCGAACCGCTCGCTGTAGGGATTATCGACTCCCTCCACCGCGTCGGCGGTGAGGCTGCCCAACATTGGGGCGAACTTGAAGGCATGGCCGCTGCCACCGGTGGCGACCACCAAGCCCTCCCGCTCCGGGTCTCGTGCGATATAAAAGTCTCCGTCCCAGGTGTCGCAGTAGAGACACATCTTGCTGCCGTCGAAGGGCAGCGACGCCAATGACGGAAGCGACTGTGCCAGAAACGCCCGGCAGACCGCCTCTTCCTCCGGCCCGATGACCCGTTCAGCATCTGCGTGGACCCTTCTTCCCGGCCCGTGGTTGGCCATCTTGACCACCCCTTCGTCGTTGGCGGGGAAGCCGTACCAGCCGCTGCGCGGAATGTCAGCCCCCCAAGGGGGAAATGACGGGGGCCGGTACGAGTCGATATCCTCGGGTTTGAAATAGAAGATAGGCTGCCCCACCGGCCACATCCGGTCGGCCAGGTCCGGCAGCAAGTTGGGCGTCCAGACACCGGCCGCAACCACCACCCAGTGAGCCCGAAGCTCCGTGCCATCGACTGCCACCGCTCCGGTGACTCTCCTGCCGTCTTGCAGCAGGCCGGAAGCAGAGAACCCGGTGACTATTGAAGCGCCGGCATTGGCTGCGTCCTCAGCCAAGCTGGCGGTGATCTCGCCGGCCTCTGCCCAGCCGGCTCTGGGGTTGAAATAACCGTCGATATAGTGTTCTGAGTTCCAATGGGGATAGCCCCCCGCCAGGTCTCCGGGAGACAGCTTTTCCAGGGGAAATCCACGACTGGTGAGAAGGCTGTAGGAATCCTGTTCGAACGACCCGGCGGCCATGGGAACGCTGGACATGAGCAGAAAGCCGTCTTCGTGGTAGAGCTCCCGGCCCCAGCCGGCGTTCCAGCGGTGCCAGCCCTCGATGGCCTCGGCGCCCAGAGAGGAATACAGGCCGTCGCCGCCGTAGTCCATACGGACCATGCGGCTCACGTCATTGGAGGCGGCCAACGGGTGGGGAACAGGACCGGGGTCGGCCACGGTTACCGGGTGTCCTCTTCGCTGCAATTCCAGGGCCGCGGTTAGCCCAAAGACACCGGCCCCGATCACCAATACCGAGTTGTCAGAAGCCATGGCTCACCCGGCAGCGGCGGATTTGATCGCCTCCCGCAGCTCGTCGATGCTGACGTCACCCTTGTGGAG
Source organism: uncultured Dehalococcoidia bacterium (assembly GCA_964463525.1). Lineage (GTDB taxonomy): Bacteria > Chloroflexota > Dehalococcoidia > Lucifugimonadales > UBA3495 > UBA9611. Next base: position 8,470 of record CAYXDE010000020.1, read on the forward strand.
TTCGCCGCCGATCATGTAGGTGGGGGTGCCGCCCACGCCCAACTCTTTGGCGGCTTCGTACTCTTCCATCACCTTGGCCCGGTATTCTCCGGACTCGATGCGCGGAGCCAGGTCGCTCCAGTCCATCCCGGAAGCCTCCACTATGCCTTTCAAAACGTCCAGGTCGTTGATGTCAGCGCCTGATCCCCAGTAAGCCTCAGCGGCCTGATGATGGAATTCTCCGTCTCTGCCCTGGGTCTTAAGGTATTGGGCGACCACTGGGGACGGTGCATGACCAGGCCTACACCACGTGCCCGCTCCTGCATCTCAGGGTTCAGTTCCGTTTGAGTCTCACCGTCGAATAAACGGCGTTCTTCGCCTTCCGGAGGTCGCTCCGGCCGCAGCAGGTACGGTCTGCGGTCCACGTCTATGGATAATTCTTTGGCCAACATGTCGAGCCTGCCCAGGCCGACGTAGCAATAGGGTCAAGTGTAGTCATACCAGACGATAACGTTAACGGCCGTGGAAGTAGCCATTTCGTACTCCTCGAAGTTCGAAAATCAAGCCTGGGAATAATTTCGGCGTATTGTAGCACGCAGTCTCGGCTTTCCTAGCGGCAATGCCATAGCCCCGGAAAAAGACAAGAGGCCCCAACATGTCTGGTTGGGGCCTCTTGTGACTTTTGGTCTACGAAATATCTAGTCGGCGGGGCTTGGCGCTCCTGAACGGGCAAAGGCGCTGCTCAAGGCGGCAGAAGCCTCGTCCACGGCCTGCCGGCTCTTGTCCACCACGGCGCTCATGCTGAAGAAGCCGTGGATCACGCCGTCGTACCTGGTGACGGTGGTCTCCACGCCCGCCTCCTTGAGGCGTTTGGCGTAGGCCTCGCCCTCGTCACAAAGCGGGTCGAACTCAGCCGTGATCACCAAAGCGGGCGGTTGACCGGCCAAGCTCTTGGCCTGAAGGGGCGCGGCGTAGGGATTGGCCGCGTCTTCCTTGCTGCTCAGGTATTGGTCCCAGTACCACTCCATAGTGGTCTTGGTGAGGGAGTAACCCTCGGCGTTGTTTCTGTAAGACTCCGTGTCTGACCTGGCGTCGGTCATCGGGTACACCAGCAGCTGAAGTGCTATCTCCGGGCCGCCCCGGTCTGCAGCCATAAGAGACACGGACGCGGCCAGGTTGCCGCCGGCGCTGTCTCCGCCCACGGCCAGCCGGGAGGGGTCTCCGTTGATGCTGGCGGCGTTGTCGACCGCCCAGTTCGTCGCGGCCATACAGTCTTCAGCGGGGCCGGGGAATTTGGTATCGGGCGCCAAGCGGTAGTCGACCGAGACAACTACACAGTTGCCACCCACGCACAGATTGCGGGCCGCCCCATCGGCCGCATCCAGGTCGCCGACGACCATGCCCCCGCCGTGATACCAGGCGAGGATTGGGAAGGGGCCGCTGCCCTCCGGAGTATAGATGCGCACCGGCACGTCGCTGTCCGGACCGGGAATGGTCCGGTCTTCAACCTTGGCAACTTCTGGGCCCGGCGAGCGGGGACGCTTCTTGGCGTTAGCCCTAGCTTCTTCGGGGCTGACCGTATGGGCCGCTGGCAGTCCCAGGGCGGCCATACTCTCCATAACTTGCACTATCTGCGGGTCTAAAGGCATCTCGCACCTCTGTATTGATTGGATACTCGTTGGTGTTGGGGCATTATAGCCGATGCACCGCACCGGCAATCAAGCTTTCGAAGCTTAGTTGGACTCTCCATGACCTGGGTCCCAGATCCAGTATTTGGCAATCGCGCCGCCGTCTACCCGCAGGTCAAAGCCGGTAATCATCTCAGCTTCGTCCGAAGCCAAGAACGCCGCCGCTTTTCCGTAATGACTGGGGCTGGGCATCTTCTGCATGGGCAGTCCGGAGCCGGGGTCAGCCGGCCAACCGGGCAGGCGGCTTCCAAGCCTGGGTCCCGGCCAATCAACCCCCCAACGCTGGGCCCGGTCCAGCCCTTCAGCGCGGTCGGTGGCGGTGGGGGTGAGGCTGTTGACCCTGATCCCGTGCCCGGCCAGGTCCATGGCAACTGCGCGGGTGAAGTTCAACAGACCGCCCTTGGCCGTCCCGTAGCCGATGTTTCCCGGTTCGCCCTGATGGCCGGCCGTGGAGATGATGTTGATCATATTGCCTTGGCGGCCTTGTTCGATCATCTGCCCGGCGACAAGTTTGGTAAAGAGGAAAGCGCCGGTGAGCAGGATATCGGTCTGGCGACGCCACTCTTCGACAGACATATCCAAGATTCCCTTGGTGTTGAACTGGGTGGCCCCATTGACCAGGATATCCACTCCACCAAAGGCCTCTTTGGCCTGCTCCACAGTCGCCGCGACCTGGGTTTGGTCGGTCACGTCACAGGTTATGGCGATGGCCCGGCGTCCCTTGGCGATCACCGACTTGGCGCACTGCTCGGCGTATGTGGGGTTTATGTCCACGCAGACCAGATCGGCCCCTTCGTCGGCCAGACCCTCTGCGATCCCGCCCATGATGTTGGGACTGGTGCCGGTAACCAACGCTATCTTGCCTTCGAGTTTCATGTCAGCGGTCTCCCACCTACTCTGAGGGTGAAATTATTACTTGAGGCTGGCCTGGTATTCCTGGTGGTCGGGGACTTCTTCACCAACCACGTAGAGATAGTAGTAGCAGCCCATATCTCCCAGGAACTTGAACTGCTTGCGCATGTCTTTGACCAGGCTCGGAAAGTCGGCGAGGGAGCGCAGATATTTCTGGAAACCGTTGTGTTCAGCTTCAAGCTCCAGCACTTTTTGGGCATTGCTCACCACGGCTTCCAGCTTGCGCCGGTTCCTGATGACCCTGGTGTCTTGGGTCAGCGAATCGATGTCGGAGGGAGTCATGCCCGCAACCTTGGCGGCGTCGAAACCGTGGAACGCTTCCCGAGTGCCCGGCCACTTGGCGTCGACGATCTTGTAGGACATCCCAGACTGAAAGACAACCTTGCTCATGATCTCCAAGTAGTCACCGGCACTCTTTGGGTTGATCTTGTCCGGAACTTGCATCTCAGGCATTTCGTTCCTCCCTGATTTGATCGCGCCGCTAGTCGACGGTCAAGATTATCTTGCCGAAGTTGGCGTTGGTCTCCATATAGCGATGGGCCTCCGCGACCTCTTCCAACGGGAAAGAACGGTCCACCACCGGCTTCATGCTGCCGGAGGCCAGATGAGGCAGGACGTGACGCTTGAACTGAGCGGTCACGGCCAGTTTCTCTTCGATGGTGCGGCCTCGTAAAGTTGTCCCGGTCACCTGTAGGCGCTTCCCCAGCAGCTGCCCCAAGTCAATCTCCACCCGGCCGCCCCCCATGAGGCCCACCTCGACTATGCGGCCCTTCAACGCCATCGAGGCGATGTTCTGGTTCCAGTAGGGACCGCCGATGAAGTCCACCAATACGTCCACTCCAGCCCCAGAGGTGACCTCGTTCACCACGGCAGAAAAATCCTGGTCGTGGTAGTTGATTCCCACGTTCATGCCCAGCGCCGAAGCCCCGGCCAACTTCTCCGCAGAACCGGCGGTCCCGAACACGAACGCTCCTGCTTGATGGGCCAACTGGACCGCTGCGGTCCCGACCCCGCTCCCGGCTGCGTGGACCAGGACGCTTTCTCCCATCTGCAGACCGCCGTGGTTGAACAGCGCATCATAGGCGGTCAGGAATACCTCGGGTGTCGCCGCCGCTTGCACGAAGTCCCACGACTCGGGGATGCGCACGGCCATGCGGTGATGCGTGATCACGCGGCTGGCGTAGCCACCACCGCCCAAGAGGCCGAACACCCTGTCTCCTTTGGCCAAGCCGATAACGCGCTCTCCGGCTTCAAGGACCACTCCAGCAAACTCCAGGCCAGGAATGTCGTCGGGGCTGCCGGGAGGCGCCGGGTATCCGCCCTGGCGCTGCAGAGTATCGGCACGGTTCAGGGCGGTGGCTTTTACATCCACCAGGATATCTTCAGGACCTGGCGCCGGGTCGTCGACCTCCATGACTTTTAGAACGTCGGGACCGCCGGGTTCGGTGATTACGGCTGCTCGCATCTTGTGGTTTCCTCTTGTTGCATATGGGCTTGGACTCGGAACAGTTTATCACCGGCTTTGGCCAGTGGTGGAATAACGTAGGGGCACGGCCCTTTCCTGGAAGGACCGTGCCCCTACGTTGGTGGGCTTAAAGACCGTTCGGTCTTACTGAGCTGTGATGTAGTCATCCACCCGCTGCATCAGGTCGATGATGTCAGGCATGGCCGGGCCGTAGCGGTCGGCGTCGTCAACGCCATATCCCTTGTGGTAGGCGGACCGGAAGTTGGCTATCGGGCCGCCGGCTCCGGTAACCGAGGAGTTATTCTCATCCCAGATGCCGCCATGGATCAGGTCCGGCATGCTGCCGGGGTCTCTGAAGACGTTCTTTGGGTCGCCCCCGTCCTCAACTATGAGCATCTGTTCTTCGAACTGCCGCCGCATGAACACTATGGGCAGGTCGGTGCGGCCCAACTGCTCCACGGTGCGGTCGTAGATCTCCCCCTGGGAGACCCAAGCGTGGGCGTCTTGGGCCAGGACGAAGTCCCACATGGGCTTGCCGTCCTCGTCAAAGATAGGAATGTCGTAGTAGGGGACAGACTCTTGCGGCTCCACGGCCACGGCTTCGGGAGCCATGTAGCAGCCGTAGGCGATGTGGTAGGTGTTGGTGTCGTCGATGGGCACCCGTATCTGGAACTCCTGGCGTACCTGTCCGGGGCCGCCGGTCTGGGTGTAGAAGGGAAAGATGACCGTCGAGTGCCGGGACTGACGGTCTTTATCCGCGCCCAGGGCCTTGGAGTAGTTGATCCCTTTCTCCATGCCGTACTGGGTCTCGTGGGCGTACAGCGACTCTATCCCGCGCCCCATGTCGATCCGGGAGTGCAGTGTGGACATGCGGCGGTCTTTGGTCCGCTCTTCAAGCTCGCCCTTCTTCTCCAACATATATTTGAACATATACCCGTGGAGGTAGACGCTGTGGGCCGGGTCGCCCGTGTTTTCGTGGCACTGGAGCCAGTTGCACTCCAGATGAGAGATGCCGATCTGACGGATGGCGTTGGGCATGACGAACAGGTCCCATGGCGCCAGCAGCGGCACCGGCTGGGGGCCCATGTAAGCCCAGACGAGACCGCCCATCTCGCGGACCGGATAAGAGGCGATCTTCACCTGGTCTTTGAGTTTGTTGGTTGGCGACTCCAGAGGCATGTCGATGCACTGGCCGTCGGGAGCGAAATTCCAACCGTGATAGCAGCAGCGGAGGCCGTCCTCATCGGGTATGCCATACTTCATCATGGCCATCCGGTGTGGGCAGCGTTCGCCAACCAGACCCAGTTCTCCGTTCTTGGTGATGAACAAGACCAGGTCCTCCCCAAGGATTCGGATGGACATCACATCTTCTTCTTTCAGTTGGGCCAGAGGGCGCACTGGGATCCAGTAGCGGCGCATAAGCTCGCCCATGGGGGTCCCGGGACCAACTCTGGTAAGTCTCTCTTGTGCCTCGGCGGTCAGCATATCGACCCTCCACTATCGTCGTTCGCCAGTCAGGGGCCGGTCAGGTGAATCGGGTGGATTCCCTTGCCTGATCAGATGGCGAATAGTATATCGCAGATTCGCAAAACATAGAGAACCGGCCAAGGCAATGCCTGACCGGTTCTCTGAATCTGATGCTGTCGTGATTTTAGTTGGCGGTAAAGACTGATTCTTCTCCGTTCACGGATACGGTGTAGGTCCGCCCGGCTTCAAAATCCTTTCCCAGAGGTATTTCTGTGAGTACCACCGGCAGGTCAAAAGTGCAGGGCGCATCGTCCGCTGCGACCTCCATATGGGTCACCGTGACTTCGATCCGTTCGGCGAACCGGCGATTGATCTCGTAGCCGTTGAACCGTGAGCAACTGCTGCCTTTGGGCAGCCGGGAAACGACGGTCAGGAGGTATCCGCCGTCGGCCTCAGTCACTTCAGCACTCTCTATCGGAGATTCCATCTCTACCATCGCCAAGCCATCTAGGTCCATAGCGGTGAAGGAGATGGTGAGTTCCCCGTTGATGGTTACGGTATAGGCCTCACCTGGGACCAAACCGCTGCCCAGGATCATGGTTTCCTGATGATATCCGTATACGGCGGTGCAGGCGATGGGCTCTCTGGGGTCCGGCATCAAGTTGGTCACATCAACAACAAACCCGCTGCCGGAGCGTTCGACTTCAGTCCCGCTGAACCGTGCGCAGCCACTGGGCAACCCAGAGGTGACCATCAGAGCGTAGTCGCCGTCGACCGACCCCGGCAGGACAACTGTTGCGCCTTCTATGGGAGCGGCAACTTCAACCATCGCCAATTCGTCCTTGGGGAATGTGGTCTCTGTGCCGTTGACCGTGATGTTGTAGGTAACGCCAGCCTCAAAATCACTGCCTAGGGGTATATCAGTGACGACCACCGGCAGATCAGCCGTGCATTCCACGATAGCTTCCCCGACGTCTAGGTGAGTTACGGTCACGAAGATACCCTCCACGAACCGGGTGTTTAGCTCATATCCGTTGGACCTGGAGCAGCTGCTGCCCATGGGCAGTCTAGAGATCACATGTAACGTGTATCCGCCATCGGCCTCGGTGACCTCGATCTCTTCTATGGGAGACTCTTTCTCGACCATATCCAGCCCGGCTTCGTCTTGGGCCGTGAATGCAACCGTGAAGTCGCTGTTGATGGCTACGGTGTATGTCTCCCCAACAACCAGTCCTCGACCCAGCACAACGGTGCTCTCCTGGTAACCGTATATCTCCGTGCACGCGACCATCAAGCTGGGATGGGGCATCAAGTTGTTGACCTCGATCGTGAACCGGTTGCCGTCCCGCTTGACGTCGAAACCGTTGTACTCGGCGCAGCCGCTGGGCAGCCCGGAGGTGACGGTCAGGGAGTACACGCCGTTCGGTTCCGCCGGAAAGACCACGGCGGCATCTTCGATGGGCGCCGGCACTTCAACGGGCGCCGGTTCTTCCGGGGGTGGGTTTCCCTTGACCGGCGTGACGGTGGGCAGTGATTGGGTGGGCAGCGACTGAGAGGGAGGTGACGCCGTTGAACTGCTCCCGCAAGCTACTGCCGCCAACAGTGCGGCCACCAAGACCAGGAAGATTATCGTACTGAACCTCTTATTCATCGCTGTCCTCCGTTCATTCGCTTTATCTGTGCCTTCTCTCTACATGACGGAATCCGTCGCGATTTTGTTCCCGGGTTGGATGGCGGACCAGCAGGCAGCTTGGGATATACTATGTTGCCCGGCTCGGAACGGTCTGATTCTTAAGCCAAACCTTAAGACCCGGAGGTGGCAGATGGCTAGTGCCAAACAGCCCCTGAGTGATTCTCTAGACGCCTTTTGCAAGGACACTGAAGCCTACTTGGATGGGAAACCAGGCGGTCCCCTCTCGGGCCTGACTTTCGCCGCCAAGGACATCTTCGACGTGGAAGGACATGTCACCGGCGGCGGCAACCCCGACTGGAAGGCCACCCATCCGCCGGCCGAACGCAACGCCTGGATAGTGCAGACTCCGGTGGACGCCGGCGCGGCCATGGTGGGCAAGACGCACACAGACGAATTGACCAGGGGCATCCTGGGTGAGAACGCCCATTACGGCACTCCCATCAACTCCAAGGCTCCGGACCGGGTGCCTGGCGGCTCTTCCAGCGGCTCAGCGGCGGCGGTAGCCGGAGGGTTGGTGGACTTTGCACTGGGATCAGACACCGGCGGATCGGTGCGCATACCCGCCAGCTTCTGCGGCCTCTATGGTCTGCGCCCCACCCACGGCCGCATACCCCTGGAAGGCATCCTGATGCAGGCGCCCAGCTACGACACCATCGGCTGGTTCGCCAGGGACGCCGATACCTACGCCCGCATCGCCGAGGCCGTTTTTGGGAACGCGGTCCCAGACAGCGCCCCCAGCCGCATAGTCATCGCCGAAGACGCCTTTGAAGAGGCCGACCAAGCAGTCTCCGATGTACTACTGCCCATCGCGGAGAAGATCGCCGCCCTGGCCGGAAGTTCCGCCAAGGTACGGCTGGCCCCCAACGGCCTGACAGAATGGGCATCGCAGCAGAACATCCTCCAGTCCGAGGAAGCCTGGGACTCCGTTAAGGACTGGGTGGACCAGGTTAACCCCCGGTTCAGCTTTTGGGTCAGTGAGCGTTACCACCTGGCCATCAGCTTGACCCAAGCTCAGATCAGTCAAGCAGCCGTGCTCAAAGAGCAAGTCAGGGCCCGGATGGATGAGGTCTTCGCCGGCGGTGGGTTCGTCTGCCTGCCCACTGCGGTGGTCCCCGCGCCGCTGCGAGGACTCCCAGCGTCGGCCAAGAAGGAAGTCCAAGGGCGGTTGAGCCACCTCACGTGTATCGGAGGCACCACTGGCAGACCCCAGCTGAGCCTGCCCCTTGGCGAGGCCAACGGATTGCCTGTGGGCATCTCCCTCATGGGGAACCGTGGATCGGACGAGGAACTGATCGGGTTCGCCCGAAAGGTGGAAGCCGCCCTGGCGAACTAGAGGTAAGGGTGGGTCTGATAACACCCTAATCGGCCGGTGCGCATCAAAGAATCCGGGAATCCGGGAATCCGGGAATCCGGGAATCCGGGAATCCGGGAATCCGGGAATCCGGCGCACCACAGTCTCGGAGATAGCCATGAGCGGCGTTCACGACATCGGCGGCCAACCAGGGTTCGGCCCCATTCGCGGCCACTCCAAAGCGGAGCCGACCTTCCACGAGCCTTGGGAGGGCCGCACCTACGGCATGATGCTGGCCATGAGCCGACACGGCGTGCTTGAGCCTGGCGGCCTCCGTCCGGCGGTCGAAGGACTGGACCCAGAGGCATATCTGTCGTTCAGCTATTACCAGCGTTGGCTCAAGGCGCTGGAAACCGGTCTGCTGGCCAAGGGATTCTTGACCATCGAGGAACTGGACGCCAAGACCGCATCGCTGGCAGAGAACCCCGATGCCGAAGTGCCCCGCTGGGAAGACCCACCTTTCAGAGAACGCATCCAGGGCATCGTCTATTCGCACAACGACCCGCACAAAGATGTTGGCATCACCCCCAGCTTCAAGGCGGGAGATAACGTTACCGTGTGGGATATCAACCCCATCGGCCACAGCCGGCTGCCGGACTACCTGAAGGGCAAGTCGGGCGCCATCGTCCAGTACTGGGGCGTGCACCATTTCTACGACACCCAGCCCGAGGGAGTGGAAGCGCCTCCCCAGCCCATCTACAACGTCAGGTTCAGCTCTGACGCCCTTTGGGGGGCTGACGCGGAGAGCAACTCAGATGTGTACGTCGACATGTGGGAAGGCTATCTAGCGCCCTCTGCTTAGCAAGATCCCAGGAGAAGAATAGTGAGCCAGACACACGACAGTCAGCACACACACTCGGCATCCGACCCAGCTCTTCGGGCCAAGGCCCTGGAGTCATTGCTGGTTGAGAAAGGGCTCTTGGCCAGCGACGCGGTGGACGCCCTGGTCGAAGCCTACGAGAAGGACATCGGCCCCATGAACGGCTCCAAGGTCGTCGCCAGGGCCTGGACCGACCCGGAGTACAAACAACGCCTGCTTGAGAACGGGACCGACGCCATAGAAGAGCTTGGCTACGGCGGCCTGGAAGGTTCCAAGATCGTTGTGATCGAAAACACCGACACCGTGCACAACATGGTGGTCTGCACCCTGTGTTCCTGCTACCCCTGGCCGGTGCTGGGGCTGCCACCCAATTGGTACAAGTCTTTGGAGTACCGTTCCCGGGCGGTGAGCCAGCCGCGCACCGTGCTTAGGGAGTTCGGCTTGGAGCTGGAAGAGTCTGTGGAGGTCCGGGTGTGGGACAGCACCGCCGATGTGCGCTATCTGGTACTGCCGCAGCGCCCCGACGGCACAGACGACTTTAGCGAGGAGCAGATCATCGAGCTTGCGAGCAGGGATTCCATGGTGGGCGTGGCCAAAGCCGATAGCCCGGCCCGGGCCGGCTAGGGGGTCCCTGATGACACAAGAGATCGAAAGGGAAATCACCAACATGTCCGGGGATTCCGCTCTGCCCAGAAGCAACGGCGAACTGGTCTTTGAGAGTCCCTGGGAAGGCCGTGCCTTCGGCGTTGCGGTCGCTCTCACCCACGCCGGTCGTTACCAATGGCGGGAATTCAACAGCGTTTTCGTCGAGCACATCGCCCGCGCGGAGCAGTCGGGCGATTCCTCCACCTACTACCAGCGGTGGCTGGCCGCCCTGGAGGAACTGGCCCTGGAAAAAGGGTTCGTCACCGATCAAGAACTGGAGCAACGGGCCGAACTCCTGGCTGCCGAGGACGCCCATCACGCTTAAGCGACCGGTCCAGTGGACAGACGTGACTCCCGCCGCTTAATATCTTCTCCAACCCCCGAGACCGGGCGGCAGGAGGAGGACCCAAATGGCCCATCAGGTTAATGGAGTAGTCGCGGAATCCAAGGGCGCGCCGGTGAAGCTGGTGCCGATCCTGGTGCCCGATCCGGGTCCCGGTGAGGCATTGGTCCGGGTGAAGGCCTGCGGGGTCTGCCACACCGACCTCCACTACCGCGAAGGCGCCATCAACGACGAATTTCCGTTCCTGCTTGGGCACGAGGCTTCCGGAACAGTGGAGTCGGTTGGCGAAGGCGTGACCAACGTTGCTCCCGGCGACTTCGTGATCATTGCCTGGCGCGCCCCCTGCGGCACCTGCCGCTCCTGCCAGCGCGGCGCTCCTTGGTACTGCTTCTCCAGCCGCAACGCATCCCAACCCATGACCCTGACCGACGGCACGCCGTTGTCGCCTGCCTTAGGCATCGGCGCATTCGCAGAGTTGACTCTGGTCGACGCCGGACAGGCGGTCAAGATATCCCCCCAGACCAGTCCAGAAGCGGCCGGGCTGGTGGGCTGCGGGATCATGGCCGGGCTGGGCGCTGCCATGAACACAGGCGGTGTCAGCCGGGGCGACTCGGTAGCCGTCTTCGGCTGCGGCGGCGTTGGCGATGCGGCCATCGCGGGAGCACATCTGGCCGGGGCTCACACCATAATCGGCGTAGACTTGGACGACCGGAAACTGGTTTGGGCCAAGGAGTTTGGCGCGACCCACACTATCAACGCGTCGTCCGCTGACCCAGTTGAGGAGATTCGGAAGATCACCGGCGGGAACGGCGTTAACGTTGCCATCGAGGCCGTGGGCAGCCCGGAGACCTATGAGCAGGCCTTCTACGCTAGAGACCACGCTGGCACGGTCGTACTGGTCGGCGTGCCCAGTCCCGATATGAAGATCGAACTGCCCTTGCTGGAGGTTTTCGGTCGAGGCGGCAGCCTGAAATCTTCTTGGTACGGCGACTGCCTACCCTCCCGTGATTTCCCGATGCTCATCGACCTTTATCTACAAGGCAGGCTGGACCTGCAACGGTTCGTGTCAGAGACCATCGGCATCGGCGACGTGGAAGAGGCGTTCCATAAGATGGAGCGCGGCGAGGTGCTCCGGTCGGTGGTGGTTTTCTAGGGTTTCGCTGCTATCCCTGTGGCTGGTCCACTAACCTGGCCGGCAGTCTGGGCGGCCGCATCAGCGCATATACCACGGCAGAAGCCACAGCGGCGACTAGAGACACCACCAAAGGAATTGTGTAGCTTTCGTGCTGGTCGAACCACCAACCGGCGGCGAAGGGCACCGACAACAACGCCCAGCTATAACTCAGGTTGATGATGCCGCGCAGTGTTGCGTAGTGGTGCCGTCCGAAGTAGTCGCCGATGGCTCCCCAGTTGACGGGTGTGATGCCTTCGGACAGCCCGCTTACGATCGCCGACACCACCAATATCCAGACGGCGTCGAATGAAAGCAGCAGGACCAGTCCCAGCGTATAAAGGACCATCCCGCCAGTGAGCACCGCCGGCTTGGAGACCCGGTCCCCGAAATACCCGACCACCAATTTGGACGGCACATTCATGCCCAACCGCAGCGTGAAGAACAGGGCTGCGATGGAGATATCGAATCCCTTCCACTCCAGGATGGCAACGTAATGAAGGTCGATCCCCACCCGCGAGACCTGGCGCAGCATGGTCCCGGTCATCAGGTACCAGAAGCAAGAGGTGCGCAGCGCTTCGCGCACCGTGAATTCGGCCCCGTCGTAAAAACGCCGCAGGCGCTGAATCTCCAAAGAGCCTAGCTCCGCAGCGGCGGCACGCGCTTTGTTCACGGCGTCCTCATCGGCGCCGTCGGGCAGCAAGCCCATGCTCTCCGGGGACTCTTTGAGTAACGGTATGAGCGGCAGGATCAGCACCAGGTAGGCTGCCGCCCCCATCATGGCCGCTACCCGCCAGTCCCAGACGGCGATCAACAGCGTCATCACCGGTATCAGGATGGTCGAACCCAAGTTCCCCGTGGCCTCGCGGATGGACATGGCCCGCACCCGGTAGCGGCTGAACCACATATTGACCATCGCAGTGGCCGAATCCTGGAAGGCCATAGTGGCCCCCAAAGCGACGAACCCCAGGTAGGCCAGTGCGAAGACCCAGAGGTTGGGCGCAAAGGCGAAGATGATGAATCCGACACCGGCCAAAATGGTGCCGATGACCATGATCCGCCGCGCGCCGAAGCGGTCGACCAGATAGCCGACCACGGGTCCGTTCAGGGCTCCTTCAGAACGGCCCAGGGAAAAGATGAGCGACACCGTGGCCCGGTTCAGACCCAAACTGGCGCCGACCGGGATCAGGAACAACGACGGCCCTTTGTCGAAGAAGGCGTTGTTCATGGCCGCCATGACGCTGATCAGACCCAACATCCACCACCCATAGAAAAAGCGGCCGGAGAATACGCCGGGTTTCACAGAGGGAGGATTTGCCTTGGCATCATTGGGGTTCATGGTTGGTGGATGGCCCTTTTGGGGTGTCAGGAGCCAACGTCACAGTAGTATGGCATAAGCAAGACTGCTAGAAGTAGGACAACGGGCCGTTTTCTGAAACTGCTCCAGCAAGTAAAATGCCTTCGAGATACGGACGCGGAGGTGGCTCACATGGCCTACGACGAGAAACTGGCTGAAAGGGTTCGCGCCATTTTTCAGACTGAGCCAACCTATTCTGAGAAGAAGATGTTTGGCGGCGTCTGTTTTATGGTTGGGCGCAACATGGCCGTGGGCGTGACGGGTACCGACCTGATGGTACGGCCCGGCCCGGAGAACTTCGAAGCCGCATTGGCCCTGCCCCACGCCCGGCCCATGGACTTCACCGGCAGACCCATGAAGGGCTTCGTTTATGTCGAGTCGGCCGGCTTTGAGACCGACACTGCACTGGCCGCCTGGGTGGAACGAGGCGCTGCCTTTGCCCGCTCTCTCCCTGCCAAGTAGCGCTCCTGCTTGGGCCGTCATTGCCGGTGCTATACTAGCCGCACTTCGGCTGCAGCCCCACTTTTGATTCTTTTTGACTGAGAGGTAGCTATGGATTTCGGCGCGATGATGTTCGCAACTGACTATTCCATCCGGCCCGACGACTTGGCGAAGATGTTGGAGGACCGTGGGTTTGAGTCCATGTGGGTCCCGGAGCATACCCACATACCCGCCGAACGCACGAGCCCCTGGCCCGGCGGCCCAGACCTACCCAAGGATTACTGGCACACCTACGACCCATTCGTGGCCCTGACCGCAGCCGCCAGCGTCACCAAGGACATCAAGCTGGGCACCGGCATCTGCCTGATGATCGAGCGTGACCCGATCATCACCGCCAAGGAGATCGCCAGCCTGGATATGCTGTCCCGTGGGCGGTTTATCTTCGGCATCGGCGGCGGCTGGAATGCGGAGGAGATGCGAGACCACGGCACCAATTTCAAGCGCCGCTGGCGCATCCTCCGGGAGAACATCCTGGCCATGAAAGAGATCTGGACCCAGGAAGAAGCCGAGTTCCACGGCGACCACGTGAATTTCGACAAGATGTGGGCCTACCCCAAGCCGGTCCAGCGCCCGCACCCGCCGATCCTCATGGGCGGCGACGGCCCCACCACTTTCGACCGGGTCATCGACTACTGCGACGGCTGGATGCCCATCGGCAGCAGAAGCTCGGGCGGTCCCAGCCTGGCCGAGAAGATCGTTCTGTTGAAGCGGCAGGCCGAGGATGCCGGGAGAGATCCAGACTCCTTGAACATCACCAGCTTTGGGCTTCGCCCAGACCCCGAGCTGGTAGCACGGCTAGATGAAGCCGGCGTGGACCGGGTCATCTTCACCTTGCCGTCCCAAGAACGCGATGAGGTCACACCGCTCATCGACGAGTGCGCCAAGCTGATCTCCTAACATCTAACCGCTGTGAAGAGCAGAAGGCCCGCCAGATCCCTCAAAGGGTGTCCGGCGGGCCTTTTTCGTTAAAGTCGAATCCTGAGAGGCCGAATCCTTCGCTCACCTTGGGCTGATTCTTGGACCGATCGGCCCACGCAACGCGGCCCAATCAACACTTGGGCTTAGGCTCCAGGAAATCTAACCTTATATCTGAAGTACCGAAGTAAATAACGAACTCGGTCCGGCGGAGGCGCTGGTTTGGTTGGACTAAAAACCAAGTGCGCGATGATTGGCTGTAAGCGTCCGGTCTACCGGGCATTGGCCATCGCTCCGGGAACCGTGATCGAGTTATGTGCCGAACATTACGCCAAGGAACGAGAAGACCTGGAAAACAAGAAACCCGCCTGATATGACCTACCTCCCCGGCACGGCCAAATAGGCTTTTAAAAACCGCCCTCCCACCTACCGGCGCCCTCAGTTCTCCACGGACTGAGGGCGCTTTATTTCTATTACTCTTCCGCCGGTTTCGTAAGCGGCAGCATGGCGAACACCACCGCGGCCAGAGCGAAAAGACCTGCGACGTAATAAAGGCCTGCCTGGAATCCGGATATCTCATAGATGGCTCCGGCGATCAACGGAGAGACCGCCGCCATCAGGAAGCTGGCAAAGGACACGACCCCAAGGCCGATGGTGGCCTCTTCACGGCCAAGAACATCGAACAATGCCGCTGTGAGTATCGGTTGGTCTGGATACAAGAACATCCCCAGAAGAACGATGGTCACGGTCAAAGAAACGCCGTCGTCGAACACGACCATCAACAGCGCTATGGCGCAGGACCAGACCAGTCCCGGGACCAGTATCTGCTTGCGCCCCATTTTGTCTGAGATAGTACCCGCGACCGGCTTGGCGAGCAGCCCGACTGCGATCAATAGCGATATGTGGAATCCCCGGTTGAGAACGCCGAGGTCCAGGTCGTTGCCGAGATACAGCGCCAGCAGCGTAACGACCGCCGCCAGAGCCATGGACCGCAGACCTCTTACGATGGTCAGCCCCCGTAACAATGGGCTTTTCGCCAGGTTCTTGGTCATGGCCAGGCGTTCAGCAAGGCCGGCTGTCTTGGCGTCGTCTTCTTTTACTCCCCCGATGCCCTTGAAGATCCACACGGCTAGGAAAGCCATGAATATCGGACCCACTGCATAGATGCTCAGGATGCCCCGCCAACCCATCACCAATAGCAAGACGCCCGTGATCAGCGGCCCGGCAACGTCGCCGACACTGCCGCCAACCCCGTGGAAGGAAAGCATCGCGCCCCTGCGGCTGGCGAAATGATGCGAGATCGAGGCCGCCGCCGGCAGATGCCAAAGCGAGTGTGAGACAGAGACGACGGCCACGCCGAATAACAACAATGGGTAGACAGGAGAAACGCCCATCAGCAGTGAACCCAATCCGGACGCTCCGACACATATGCCCAGCAGCCAGGCCCACCACCTCCGCAGCATTCCCACCACTACCCCACCGGGCAGAGTGATCAGGCCGGACGTCAATTCCCGGACGGCCTGGATCCCGCCGACGCCCACGCCGTTCAACCCAAAGGTCTGCTGGATCTCAGGGACGACCACCACGAAACTCTGGAGTATCCAGTGGAATCCCACGTGACCAACGGCCAGGGCTGAGACCATTACCCGGGCCGTCAACCGAAGATCTTTGGACTCCACAGATGCTATTTCTTGTGCCGCCATCGGTCTACCTCAACCAAATTGCTTCTGAAAATCGTTGATTGAGTATATCTAGCGGGTCGCATACAATCTATCGACATGTCGCCAGATAATACCTCAAATGAGACAGAGCACAGGTCGGCCCACCACGATTCCTACGGCGAGGAGATCGACAGGGTTGTGGTGGTCCGGGCGTCCGAGTATCCCGGCGGGTTCCGCTCAGACGACCACTGGCATGGCAGAGCCCAGCTGGTCTACGCCTGTGACGGTGTGGTGAAGGTGACCGCCAGACAGGGCTCTTGGGTGGTGCCCCAACACCGGGGCGTGTGGATTCCGGCCAGGACGGTCCACCGGATAGACTCCGCCGGCGCTTTCTCCATGCGGAGTCTCTACGTCAGGGACGACTCGGGCGTGGAATTGCCGGTTGAATGCGGGGTCGTGGGAGTGTCTCCCCTGCTTCGAGAGCTTATCTTGGCCGCGGTTGACGCGCCGCATCTGTATGACTTGGCCGGACGTGACGGCAGAGTCATGGACCTGATCCTCAACGAGATTCGCAGCCTGCCGTCCGTGCCGCTGCACCTGCCGGAGCCTACGGATTCTCGTCTACGCCAGATCACCGCCGCCATTCAGGAAAACCCCGCCGACACCCGAACGCTGGAAGCCTGGGGCCGATATGCAGGCGCCAGTCCCCGGACCCTGGCGCGCTTGTTCTCCGCCGAGACGGGGATGACCTTCCGATACTGGCAGCAGCAGGCCAGGTTGCTGGAGGGCCTCATACGCCTGGCGGAAGGCGAGCCGGTAACATCGGTTGCGCTTGAAGTCGGGTACGAAAATCCCAGCGCATTCATATCCATGTTCCGGCGGGCCCTTGGCGTTACGCCCGGCCGGTACTTCTCGTCGGACCAATAGCCTGATTTGGCTATCCTCCAATACCCAATTTGAGAGGTGCCAATTCTACCGATAATAAGATATGATTCCGGCCAATTGACTATCCGGTGCAGGCGCAACCCGCCTGGTTCGCTTCAATATGTCGATACACCGGCACTCTGGTTAAATCACCAATACTCCATTTATTGGACTGATTTCTGACCGATCGACGGGTAAAATCCCACCGGATACCGGCCCCGAAGATGATGTGAACAGGTTAGCAAGAAAGAGTAATACGGGAGGAAAGGAGAAGAACTCATGACTACCAACGCAGATTCGGTCTTAACAGATGCCATGCTCAAGCGCTTTGCGGAGCGGGCGCCCGGGTACGACCGGGACAACAAGTTCTTTCAAGAAGACTGGGACGAACTGAAAGAAGCGGGCTATTTGCTGGCCTGCGTTCCCAAGGAACTTGGCGGCCTGGGGTTGAACCTGGCCCAGGTGGGCGCCGAGCAAAGGCGTCTGGCCTATCATGCCGCTCCGACCGCTCTGGCGGTGAATATGCACTTCTATTGGACCGGCTTGGCCGCCGACGTCTGGCGGAGCGGCGACATGTCCACCGAGTGGATGCTGAAAGCAGCCGCCGAAGGCGATATCTTCGCCGCCGGTCACGGTGAAGCCGGCAACGACCTGCCTTTGCTGCTCTCCAGCACTGTTGCTGAGAAGGTGGACGGCGGTTATAAGTTCAACGGCCACAAGATGTTCGGCAGTCTGACCCCTGTCTGGACCTACCTGGGACTGCACGGCATGGACAACAGCGACCCGAAACATCCGAAGATCGTCCACGCCTTCATGCCCCGCGATACCCCTGGGTACACCATCAAAGATACCTGGGACACCGTAGGGATGCGCGCCACCCAAAGCCAAGACACCATCTTGGAAGGCGCGTTCGTCCCGGACAAGTACATCACCCGTGTAGTAGACGCGGGTTTCGCCGGAGTCGATCTGTTCGTCCTCGGCATCTTTGCCTGGGCCCTGATGGGGTTCGCGCAGGTCTACTACGGGAACGCCCAACACGTTTTAGACATGACGATAGGCTCGGTCAACAGCAAGAAATCCATGGCCATTTCCAGGACCATGGCCTATCACCCCGAGTTCCAGCATGCCATCGCTGAGATGGTCATTGAGATGGAAGGCATCGGGGCCCACATCGACCGGGTCACCCAAGAATGGTCCGACGGCGTTGACCACGGCGCCGGCTGGGCGATCAAATTGATCGCAGGCAAGTACCATGCGGCCCATGGAACTTGGAAGGTCGTCGACAACTGCATGGACATCCAGGGCGGCGGCAGCATCTTCAAGCAGAGTGGCTTTGAGCGGCTGTGGCGCGACGCCCGGCTCGGCCGGATCCACCCAGCCAACTCCCAGTTGGCCATGGAGACCGTCGGCAAACTCGCACTGGGGATCAACCCAGACGAGACCCCGCGATGGGGTTAGCAGCTGTCAGTTAACAGCTATCAGCGTTTGGATTCAAAAAAGACCCGGCGTCTGCGACGCCGGGTCTTTCATCTTGCTGTAAGCTAATTCCTGACGGCTGATAGCTAGTCGATACAGGTCTTCCGGCGGCAGGAAGGCGTTGGGGACGATGCGGTGGGAGCAGGCGAAGGTTTGTAGGTGACCCCATTGTGGTAGATCTCCTGATCTCATGTGGAATAATAGCCAAATTTGTAGAGGCGATTCTCGAGACCAGATCGTCGCGAGACTCAACTTCCGAAACGAACCGCATCCCCATTATCTTGCAGGTGTTAAGGGCGAAGCCGCACCGGTTATCCCCCAAATCTTCACAGCTAGGACCGATTCATGGATGAGATTGGAAAGCGTCTATTCCGGGCAGTAAAACACAACGAATTTGATTCTGCTCTCGACTTATTGGGGCGTGGGGCCTCCGCTAATTTCGTTCATCTAGAAAGCAGTTCGAATTACAACACCAAAACCCCGGTTCTCTACGTCGCTTGCCAAAACGAGAATGTGGCATTGGTTGAATTGATGCTCGCTCATGGCGCTGATCCCAATGCCGAATATGACCTACGAGCAGTCTGGGGCTCGGAACATGAGCCATGTTTGTTTGCCGCTCCAACGAATTACGAAATTACCAAGGCACTGTTGGAAAACCATGCAGACCCGAACATCCCGCGGATCTGGAGGGAAGATCGCAATAACGTGGTCTCAATCATTGCGAGAGCGTGGTCAAATCAGGAAGTTGTTTCCTTATTGAGGGAATACGGTGCTCGCTCAGGTGGCGGACCCATTATCAATCGGCCAGAATGAATTCTCACCTTCCATTGCCACCGGCAAGGGAGGAAACACCTATGATGCGGATACTGTATACAGAGGAGCTGGCAACAGTGCGGTAGGACCAGGTCGATGCATCTAAATAAGTTTGCCCTTCCAGTCAAGACCAAGAAACGGTGCTTGGTATTAGTGATATTGACGATGTTCGCCCTTGGATGTGGCGGTGACTCTGTGCTTGGTCCCGGCGGGCAGCAAGAGGGTTTTGTTACCAATGGCGACATAAGAATCAGTTACAAACTTGATCTCCCAGAAGGGGATGGTCCTTTCCCTGCAGTGGTCTATGGCCCAGGGTCCGGCAACATAAGCGCTGACTTCAGGAAACACGTCGCCCAGGCAAGAGAACTTCTTGAATTGGGCTTTGCGGTTATGCGCTACGACAAACGAGGAACCGGTGAATCAGATGGAGAGGTGGTCTCAGTAAGCCTTGCCAATAGTCCTGAAACAATACCTCTGTTGGCCACAGACATGAACGCTGTGCTGCAACAGCTTCTTCAAATTCCAGGGATTGATACTGGTCGGGTCGGGCTGTTTGGTGCCAGCCAAGCCACCTGGTACATGCCTCTGGTGGCCGAAAGCGCACCTGAGGTTGGGTTCATGATCGTGCTCACCGGAGGCGTAATGCCCGTCGGTCACAACATCCGGTACGAAATACTGAGCATCCACCAAGGACGTGGTGTAGAGGAATCTCAGAAGTTGCTCGAGGAGTATTCAGGTGAACTGGGCTTCGACCCGAGACCAAGTCTGCGCGCGCTTGACATACCGATGCTTTATTTGCTCGGCGAGCGAGATCCTAACGTCCCCTTCCGGGCGAATCGCGACGAACTGGAACTGCTCAAGGACGAGAAGAAGAGTATCTCCCTAGCCACTTATGCCAACGGTGTCCACTTGCTCGACGACATCGATTTTTGGCCTGATGTGGCCCAATGGCTGAATTTCGAGTAGCTAGAATCTGAGGATTGAGACCGAACCCCGGAAGAAGCTCCAATGGGTACCACATGATGCTGGACGGTGAGGAGTTGGTGACGGTCAAGTGGGACCAAGTTGAGTCTCGACAATGATGTCTGTACGATTGCATCGGTTGTCGGAGCGGGAGGTCTCAGGCGGGGGGTGAACCAAGCTGATAATCTAAGAGACTGCATGACGAATAATCTAGCCTTTTGGGGCGTTCTTATCGCATCCTTGGCTGTCCTCATGGGTTGCCAAGGTACAAGTTCGGCGACCCCGCTGTTCAATCCGATGCCGGTCACGCCATCCACTCAGACGTCAACGCTCGATGTCGATGACCCAAGCCGGACGGAGATTGAGGCGGTGGAATCACCGGAACTCGAAGAACTCGATCCGGCGGAAGGCAACACAGAAGGCGGGACCGAAGTAAGCATCGGCGGATCTGATCCTTCAATCACAGTAGTTGAAGGCATTGACGAAACGACCGGTATGTCCCCCGGAAGCGGATCATTGGTGCCGGCGGAATCTAATCGAACCGGTACGCCGACACCCGTATTTCAGGCGACTCCGGATAAATCAACCACGTCCGAGATTCCTGGGCCTCCTGTGAAGACACCGCTAACTATGTCGCCCACCTCGGAATGCCACCCTTCATATGAAGGAGC
>CAYXDE010000020.1:29298-50604 GCA_964463525.1 uncultured Dehalococcoidia bacterium
TGCGTCTTGAAGCCAGTGACTACGACTGCATCGGCGGTTCCGACGACGGGCCGTTCTACACGGGTCGAGTACGCGTCGTTGGACCCGATGTGTTTGGACTTGACGCAGATGGCGATGGGATTGGGTGCGATTGACTCTTAAGAGCTGGTGACGGTGCATGGGACCAGGTGACGGGCCTAAAGGAGTCTTAGCTGGCCTGGTGCAATTCGGAGCGGGCTAATCTTCCGGCGGCAGGTAGGCGTTGGGGACGATGGCGCTTCCTTGGCCTACTCCAGTAGTGTCGCCCTTCTGGTTCTTGACCTCTATCTCCACCGAGACACGGCTGCCGTTGGCCTCTCTTAATGTGCCGGTCACCTTGCCGCTGAAGGTGATGGTGTCTCCCGGCCGGACCGGCCTGAGGAACCTGAGGTCCACCGTGCCGGTGTGGTTGAATACGTCCACGGCGAAGTGCCTCCGCATCATCTCTATGGCGAAGCTCCCCGAGACCCCCACCGTGCCCCAGCACCTTATTCCTTTCCACAGAGCCAGGGACTCAGCGATGGTGCCAACAGTCCGAACACCACCGGAGCTACGGCCAAAGACCTGGCAGCGCATTAGCCGCAACAGGCACCGCTTTCACCTATCATGGTCATCTGACACAGAACGGATCTACCGTGTCCAGTACCTGCGGGTTTCAATTCAGTCTTTACGACGCCCTGTCGGACGGATCGCAAATGGGATCGACGCTGACAAAGAACTCGGTTTCTGTCAGCAGCGGCCGCTTCTACGTGTCATTAGACTTCTGATCCAGCGCTTTCGCCGGAAACCAACGTTGGCTGGCCTCGGCTGTCCGTTGTCATGACAGTCAGGCCGATCAATAGCTCAGAATAGATGAACAGCACAGAGACAGCCAGTGGGGCTTGCTGATATCGTTGTTCTTACGAGAACTGCATCGAGATCCCAGAAAGCGGGTGATTCGATTTGAATATCTTCTTCAAGTTAACCATAGCGTTTGTAATTGTTGCTTCATCCGTCGGTGTGATCGCTTATTGGTCTGTCAGGACTACGAGTGATATCGACCGCCATTATGTTGCTCTTGTCGACGAAACTCTACCCGTTATCGATTCTCTTGAGAGATTGAACTTTGCGGCCCTCAAAATCGTCTCATCAATAAGCGAATCTGGATTTCTGCAAACAGAGATCGGGACCACTCCCCAAATCAGCGGGGACGCAAGCCCCTTGGATGGAAGTCGAGAGTCGTTCCAAGAATCTCTCGCTCTATACAGAACATTAGTGACCAGGAACTTCCCTGAAGAGAAGGAATTTCTGGATCGAATAGAACAAACGGGGGATGAGTTGTTGGCTGGGGCCACGAAACTCCTCCGGTCGTTTGAAGACCCAAGTCCTGACAGCGATATCTTTTCAAATATTCGCGAATTCGCGAATCTTGAATTGGCCTTTTTCGGAGCCACGACCGCTGCGCTTGGTCATGAAGATGAGGAACTAGCAAAGCGGCGTGCAGCTGTAACTTCAGCGACGTCGAGCGGTGAGAGGAGCATAATTGTAGTTGCTTTGGTTGCGCTAGTGGCTGCGATAATCGTTGGCTTCGTAGCCGCTAGAATCATATCAAGGCCTATCAAGAAGCTTCGAGACGCAGCGGACATGGTTGGGGAAGGCAAGATTGGTGCGAGAGTAGATATCCTAACCAAAGACGAGATCGGAGATCTCGCTAGTTCATTCAACGAGATGGCAGCTTCGCTCGATCACTCTACCGAGCAGCATGAGATCCTAGTCGAAGACCTGAGGAGGGCCTCCCACGAAAATTTGGTATTGGCCGAAATCGGGAGGATCGTTAACTCCTCATTCGAAATTGACGAGGTGTACCGGAGGATAGGTAGCCAACTCAAGAACCTGATTCATTACGACCGCTTGACTATCAGCATTATCAATCTGGAAGACCAGACTTCAACCAACGTCTTCACAGCCGGATTAGACATCCCTGACTTTCCGGTAGGGCGATCTTTCCCGCTGGTCAATTCAAGCAATGGATTGGTGGTCAGTACCAAGGCCACCCAATTGATTCTGCCGAAAGACGAGGGAGATCTGGTTGCCGGTATGGCCGCCGGATACCGGGCAGGCATCAAATCGTTCTTGTTGGTGCCTCTGCTGTCCCAGGGAGAGGTGATTTCGGTGTTGCGGCTGCAATCGTTTGGTCCGAATGCCTATGGCGATGATGACGTGCGGTTGGCCGAATCAGCGGGCGCTCAGATCGCGAGCGCCGTGATCAACGCGAATCAGTACTCTAAGATCATCAAGGCTAATCAGGAAATTCAGGACCTGGCACGATTTCCCTCTGAAGACCCCAACCCAGTTGCCCGCGTCTCCAAGGACGGAACCATTCTATTCGCCAATGATGCCGCCACCAAACTCCTGGCGGTTCGTGGCCTTAAGACCGGTGACCTCGCTTTGGAGGATTGGCGAGGTCCAATCAAAGATATCTTGACCACTGGCATACCTCAAGAAATGGAAATCGATTACGGCGATCGAGTTATTTCATATTCCCTAGTACCGGTATCATCCGGCGGCTACGTTAACTTCTATGGGAGAGACATCACGGCCATCAGACAAGTAGACAGATTGAAGGATGAGTTTGTTTCCACGGTCTCGCACGAACTCCGCACTCCGCTGACCTCCATCAAGGGCGCGGCTGAGCTTCTCTTAGAAGTCCAAGATGAAGACCCAACCGCACGAATGGACTTCTTGAACATCATCGACAAGGAAAGTGACCGGCTAACCCGACTGATCAACGATATGCTTGACCTGGCAACGATCAAGTCTGGCCAATTACATTGGCAAGTGGCTGAAGTCGACCCGCTCTCCGCTATCAACGCGGCTATGGACGGCATTCGCGCGGTCTTGGCAAGAAGCGATATTGAGGTAACGGTCGAAGCGAACGGTGATCTTCCGGCCGTCAATTACGATTTTGATAAGTTGGTTCAGGTAATAACGAATCTGCTGAGCAATGCCATCAAATTCACCCAAGCCAAGGGGTCGATTCGATTGAAGGCAAGGTTTCTGGCTGATCTAGACCACCGAAACGGGACAGGGATGGCAGAAATCAGCGTTTCTGATACAGGTATCGGCATTCCGCTCGACGAAGTTGAGAGAATCTTTAACCGGTTCGAGCAGGCCGGAACAGGGTCTGTTGGCCGCCCTCAAGGAAGTGGACTCGGATTGGCCATCAGTAAGGAAATCGTGGAGTATATGGGCGGGACTATCTGGGTGGAGAGTCAGTTAGGCATAGGCAGCACATTCTTCTTTACCGCCCCGGCGGCAGTAGAGGCGGACACGTCTCCAACTGGATAAAATTACCTTTGGCGTGTGATCTCTCCACAACCAGGGAGACCAATTCGCGTCCCTTGCACCATGTTCTGTTCTTCCTTCAACGGCCAACTACTTTTTGGCCTTTCCCGTTATGTGTAAACGACCCTTACCAAATAGATATCATGATGCTAACAGACTTGCTAACAGTTCCCGGCATCAGACAACATTGACACGCGTAATTAACTGGGCTGGAAATACGTAAGTGTCTCGGATTTGGCATCAAGCGACACTGAGAACCATGAGGCCTCTAGCCCTCTCAAGGCGGTAACAGAGGCCCTGGGAAGAATTGAAGAAGAGACGCGAGGCAACTAGAACGGTTGGGAGATCGTGGACTGATCTGACATGGAGCTGAAATTGCTAATCTATTCCCATAATTGATGTCTCCCCAGCAGCCGTGCCCTAATCTTCGGGCGGTAGATATGCGTTCGGAACGATGGCGCTTCCCTGGCCCACTCCTGTAGTGTCACCCCGCTGATTCTTCACCTCAATATCCACCGAGACACGGCTCCCGTTGGCCTCTCTTGATGTGCCGGTCACCTTGCCGCTGAAGGTGATGGTGTCTCCCGGCCGGACCGGCCTGAGGAACCTGAGGTCCACGGTCCCGGTGTGGTTGAATACATCCGCGCCGAAGTGCCTCCGCATCATCTCTATCGCGAAGGTCAGGGACATCCGACCTGACGCCACTGTGCCCTCGGTGCCCAGCACTTCTTTGGCGGCGTCCTCGTCGGTGAACTGGGACGGTCCGGTATTGCCGGCGCTTCCCTCAAAGAGGTTGATGGCGTCCTGGGTCATCTCTTTGACCAAGGGCGTGATGTCGTCGCCCTCTTCGTAACTCCTGATTACCCTCCCCATTTCTTGCCCACCTCCGTCGGCTGCTTCAGTTCGTGGGTGATCACCCGGTCGATCAGCCGCCCGTCTTCGTCCACGGAAACCGCCTCAGTGACGATGTAGTTCTTGCCCCTTCTGAGGTATTTGTCGGCTATCCACGCGGTCACCGTCAGGCGTTTGCCGGCCACGGGCGGGTTATAGCAATGGAACGCGCACCGTGCATTCACCGACCCGGCGTCGGTGTATTTGGCGTTGTACTGCCGGACATCCACCTTATGGGCGATGGTTGGGAAGCTGGCTTCCGGGTCCATAACTCCCTTCCGGTAGGTGTCGATCATCTCCTGGGTCAACAGGTATTCGAACTTATCAAAGGTCTCGCCGACTTCCAGCGCATCCCAGTCCAGTTCGATCCGGTCATCAACTTCGGCCATATCGAATGCTTCCTCTCTGCAGAATTTTTCCCGTACCAAGTCCCCGCATTATACATACCGCCGGAGACTGGCCGGCCAAAAGGAGAATCGGTATACCTCGCCTGGGCTCCCGAACGAACCTCACCCCAGGTTCTGGTATGATGCGCCACACGATTTCAAGAGGGGCAATCCAGCCGAATAGGCCTCTCTACCGCGTTTTCATGATACTGATGCCGTGATTTGATCCGAATCCGCGTTTGAATACGTAAAGCTAGATGGAAGAACTAACAGACGAGGTCCTGCTACAGCTCCTCCACCTTGGCAACGAGAACGCCTTGGGCGTTCTCTACGACCGCTACGGAAAGCCGGCATATTCATTGGCTTTTCGAATGCTGGGTGACGTTCAGGCGGCTGAGGATGCGGTCCAGGAAGCGTTCATCAATATCTGGCGCCGGTCTGGATCGTTCTCCACCGCCCGCGGGACGGCACGGACCTGGATCATGGCTGTTGTTCATCACAGAGCGATCGACGTTGGCAGGAAGCGCCGGGGGATAGCGCCCAGAGAGTTGCCCCTTGAATTGGAGCGGCTGCCAGAGGACCTCAGCGATACCTGGTTAGAGGTCTCAAATAATTTGGACGGGGAACTACTCAGGAGATGCCTGAGCATGATTCCCAACGATCAAAGAGAAGCGATCGAGCTGGCGTATTTCGAGGGGTACACTCAACGGGAAATCTCCGAATCAAAGGGTATTCCATTGGGCACGGTAAAGGGCCGCATCCGGATCGGGATGGCGAAGCTTCGTGGGCTCTTGCAGGAGATGGGACTAGGAGGCCCAACGGATGAGCCATGATGAAATTGCTGGACTAGCCGCCGGTTTCGTCTTATCGGCTTTGGACCCAGATGAGATGGAGCTGTTTTCAGCCCACCTGCCCACCTGCCCTGAATGCACCGATAGCGTTGCCGAGCTGCGAATACTGGCCGGCGGGCTCTCCATCACGGCCGAGGAGACCGAGCCTCCCGCCGGACTAAGGGACAGGATATTGGCGGCGGCGGCAGCCGAACCGCGTGTTCCTCCTATAACTTCGCAAAGACCTGAGACCCGCGCTCCTTGGTGGCGGCGGCCAGTCCTATGGCCCCTCCCCGTTGCCGCTGTGATCACAGCTCTGGCCGTAGTGGTGGCGGTGGTGGCCGTATGGGGGTCTCGCACCGAAGACGATCTGTCGTCAGTCCAGCGCCGTTTGGATATCACCTACGACGGGCTTGAGATCATGGGACAGGCCGAGCACTGGTGGCGGTTCAGCGGGTCTGGCAGTGCATCTGCCGCATCCGGCTCTCTGGCTTACTCCTCAGCCACCGACACCGCTTGTCTGTTGGTCTGGGGCCTTCAGACAGGGGACGAAACGGTATACCAGGCGCGGTTGACCTTTGCCGATGGCACCAACTCGTTGCACAGGATGTGGCGTTACGACAACGAGATGTGGCTGATCCTAGAGGGTGATCCAAGCCGGCTGAAGAAGATGGAGATCACCTTCTCCTCTGGAGATACGGCTCCTGCCACCGGCAATCCAGCCCTCTTCGAAGTGCCGTTGACGTCTTCTTAGCCGCGATTTGGTCCGCGTCGGTTTCTTCTCGGTAGGCTAGACCTAGTTACGGCCTGACGAACCCCAGGTTGTCCCGCAGTGTCCCGTCGGTGTAGTCGTCGCGGAACAAGCCGCGGCGTTGGAGTTCCGGGACTACCAGGTTCACGAAATCTTCGTAGGCGCCGGGCATGTGGGTAGCGGCTAGGACGAACCCGTCGCAGGCTTCGGCCTGGAACCAGGCGTCCATCTGGTCGGC
The DNA here is from genome assembly GCA_964463525.1 of uncultured Dehalococcoidia bacterium. Lineage (GTDB taxonomy): Bacteria > Chloroflexota > Dehalococcoidia > Lucifugimonadales > UBA3495 > UBA9611. Next base: position 35,737 of record CAYXDE010000020.1, read on the forward strand.
CACCTGGGTTGGGGTGCCCGTGAAGAGAGGCAGTTCGCGGAGGGTGCCACGGCCCGACCATTGGATGAAGTCGCTGACGCTCGGATTGGGCGTGCCGCTCAGTTCGATCACCCGGTCTAGGAAGCCTCGCAGGCCGGTCATGGACGCCAGAATCTCGTCAGACAGCGGCTCGTCTACTGGGTGCTGAGAGAAGTCATAGTTGAAGACTTCAGACAGAAGCGTCAACGAGTCGGTCTGGTTGGCCAGGCTGTCTATCTGTTCCAGCTTCCGCCGGGCATCTTCTTCGGTCTCGCCCACCACCACATAGACCGCCGGAGCCACTCTCACCGAGTCGGGGTCGCGGCCGGCGGTCTGGGCCCGCCGACGGAGGTCGTCCCGGTAGGCCTTGCAGGCTTCGGGCGTGGGGTAGATCACGAAGAGCAGCTCGCCCCATCGGGCGGCGAACTCCCTGCCCCGCTCGGACTGGCCCGCCTGGACCAAAACCGGATGACCTTGGGGTGGCCGGGGGACGGTCAGTGGACCCCGCACCTGGAACCACTCTCCCGAGTGGTCAACCCGGTGTACTTTTTCAGCGTCGGCGAACCGTCCGGTCTGCTTGTCCAGGACGACCGCTCCGTCTTCCCAGGAGTCCCATAACTCCGCCGTTGCCTGCATGAACTCGTCGGCCACGTCATAGCGGTCGTCGTGTTCCAGGTGTTCTTGCACACCGAAGTTCTGGGCCTCGGAATCGTTGAGTGATGTCACCACGTTCCAGGCCGCGCGGCCCTTGGTGAAATGGTCAAGCGACGCGAACAACCGGGCGACATGGAAGGGCGAGAAATAGGTGGTGGAATAGGTGGCCCCAAGGCCCAGATGCTTGGTTGCCAGGCCCATGGCGGTGATTATGGGCACCAGGTCCAACTTGACCACCCGGATGCCGTTCTCAACGGCCTCGCCGAAGGAGTCTCCAAAGCGGCTGGGCATGGCCAGCCGGTCGTCGATGAACGCCAGGTGGAACTTGCCCCGTTCCAATGTGGCGGCGATGTTCTGGTAAAACTCCAGGTCCATGAACCCAGGATCAGTTTCCGGATGCCGCCAAGACCCGGTGTAGTTGGAACAATTAGACGCCTGTAGAAAGGCCACCAGAACCATCTGTCTTCTTGTATCGTTGTCCATCTGCTACCGCTCTCCAGGCGACTGTCGTATCAGGCCGGGTATGGCTGGCCGGCGCTAACTGAACCCGGCCGAGCCGGTGGCTTGGCCGTCAACACCAGCAAACTGCAGGCTAGGGCAATGCCGCCAAACAGAATGAAGACGAAGGAATAGCTGCCACGGCTGTCGAAAAGTATCCCCGCCAGTAGCGGCCCAACCGCCTGGCCAAGGAGCACCCCTGTCTCGCTCACACCCCGTATCCGGCCCAATGAGTTCCTGCCGTAGTAGTCAGCATACAGGATGGAGATTATGACGTTTGAGCCTGAAGACACCGATCCGATCAACCCTGCCGCAACCAGCGCTTCAGCCGTGCTGTCCACGGTCAATAGGTAGAGGGTACTGACGCCGAGGATCAAGAAGACTGTGGAATAAGCCCAGCGGGCCGGCATCTTCTCCAAGACCCACCCCCAGACCACGCTGCCGAAGGCCGACACCAACCAACTGAAGCTGATCGCCACAGCGGCCAGAGTCAGGGTCAGACCCTGGTCACGGTAGTAGGCCCCGATATGGACGTTGGTCCCGGTGTTCACGCAGAACATCGCCATGCCCATGAAAAACAGTATCCAGAACGCCTTGGTCTTCATGGCCTCAGCGAGGGACCATGAGTCCTCCTCTGACGAGGCCGTTATGGACGTGACTTGTAAAGGAGAAATTTCGTCCTCCGTTGGCGATGCGTTGTCGGGAAGGAGGCCAATGTCCTCAGGACGCTCCACCACCAGAAACAGACACGGCGCCAACGATACGCCGAACACCACCAGTCCGATGGTGATCCAGGCGGCTTTCATCCCGAAGTGGTCGATCATCTTGGCCGACAACATGGTGAAGACCAGTCCGCCGATGGCCCCCCAGAAGAAGATCACGCCGATGGCCCGGCCTCTCTTCCTGATGAACCACCTAGCTGAGACCGTGCTGGCGCCGATGGGGGCCGACGTGTGGAAGACCACCCTTGCCGAGGCGAAAGCTATATAGAAGGTAATCGGGACCGTGGCCCAGGCCATCGAGGTCATCGTCATGCCCAGTATCAACACGCTGATGACCAATACCGGGCGCGCGCCGAATCTGTCGATACACCAACCCACCGCCGGGGACAGCACCAACGCGGCCAAGGCGCCGGCACTGACGGAGCCGCTGATCAGAGTTCTGCTCCAGCCGAATTCCTCCGACAAAGGGAGGATGAATATGGTCAGGGTGGTGATGTTGGGGGCCATGCGGGCGAACACGGCTGTTCCGGACGCGCCAACCACAACCCAGCCGTAGAAGAAGGGCAGAGCGTTCTTGAGCCTGGACGCGATTGGCTGGCTATTAAGCATGGCTAACAGCGCTGGGGGAGGTCTTGCGGACCGGAGGGTTGGCTTTCAGCACCAGCAGACTGCAGGCGAGGGCCAAGAATACGAAAACCGTGAAGATAGTGTCATACCCGCCCTGCAAGCCGAAGAGTATCCCGGCTATCACCGGCCCTGTAGCCTGCCCCAGCAGCACTCCCACCTCTCCCAAACCCCGGATCTTGCCCAGAGACGACCGGCCGAAATAATTGGCATAGATCACCGATGGCACCACGTTGGACCCGGCAGAGACCACGCCGAACAGCGCCGACGCCAAAAACACTCCTGCCGTTCCTCCGGCCAGCATAAGATATAACGTGCTGCCGGCCTGGAATAGAAACATCACGCAGTAGGCGTACCGCACCTGTATGCGGTCGGTTACCCAGCCCCAGGTTAGGCTGCCCACGGCCGATACGGTCCAACTCACGCTGACGGCCAGAGCGGCGGATGTTGCCCCGAGGCCAATATCCCGGAAATAGGCGCCCATGTGCACGCCGATACTGGTGTGAACGAAGAAAGTGGTGAACCCCATGGTAACCAACAGCCAAAATGTCCTGGAGCGCATGGCTTCTCTCAGCGACCATGAATCATCATCTATCTCTGGACTTTGGGCCGGCTCGGCTGGTTGGTCCTTCTCCTGTATCGAACGGGCCAGGGCCGTTGCTTCGTCTTCCGCCGCCCCACCATCGGGACCGTCACCATCGGGCCGTAGCCCGATGTCCTCGGGACGTTCAGCCACCAGGAACAATGAGGGCGCTACCGAGATCACCAACACCATCAGGCCGATGACGATCCAGGTAGTCTTCAGTCCGTGGCTTTCCACAACCAAAGACGCCACCATGGTGTAGACGATTCCGCCCACTGCGCCGACAAGGAAGATAACGCCGATGGCCAGGCCTCGCTTCCTAATGAACCAGCGGGCGGCGACGGTGCTGCCACCGATGGGCGCAGAGGTGTGGAAGACCACCCGTCCAGCAGCAAACGCTAGATAGAAGGTCAAAGGGATGGTCGCCCAGGCCAATGACGTCATGGCAACGCCCAAGGCCAATACGCTGACCACCAGGACCGGCCGCGCCCCGAACCGGTCGATGGCCCAACCCACCACGGGAGAGAGGACCAAGGACGCGATGGCGCCGGCGCTGACCGAACCCGCGATCAGTGTGCGGCTCCAACCCAACTGCTGGGACATGGGGAAGATCAGCACGGTGAGAGTGGTTATTGCCGGCGCCATCCGGGCAAAGACGACCGTGCTGGAAGCGCCGACGACGATCCAGCCGTAGTAGAAGGGGAATGTATCCCTCAAACGGGACGCGAGAAGCATTAAGGAGACCTTGCCGCCCCGGACCGGGCCGGGACGGAGGATGATTTCTTACGAGTGGCCTTGGTGGGAGCGAACGAACATCGCCAGCGGCCGCTTCCCAATGATACACAAATCGCCTGGGCAAAACCGGTAACGGACCGAGAGCAGGCCGAGTCATTCTGAGATTGACTGCCGGATCAGATGGTTAATATAATGAGGCGCCCCAAAACAGCCAAGGAATCCCCGTGTTTAACGGCATCGTCTTTCTCACCTGGCAAGCCGTAACGGGACTGAGAATCATCTAGGGAGGAGCTAGCCCATGGTCCAACAACAAGCGGCACTACTGAAACCCGAGTCTCTGGTCGCAGAGTTCAAGAAGAACAACGTAACCCACATCGTAACCATCCCCGACAGCGAAACCAACTACCTCTATGAACTGATGAAGGAACAAGACTGGCTCAGTGTTGTCCCCACATCCCGGGAAGGCGAGACCTTTGCCATCGCCCTTGGACTGATCGTGGGCGGCAAAGTCCCGGTCTGCGTCATCCAGAACACCGGCATGATGGAGTCCGGCGATTCCATCCGCGGCATGTCACTGGACGCGGGATTCCCGTTGGTCATGCTGATCGGCTACCGGGGTTGGACACGCCACGGCGTGATCACAGACTCGGCTGCCCGCTACACCGAGACCTTCCTGCACGCCATGGGCATCAACTACTACCTGTTGGAGACCGATGACGACGCCTCCCGGATATCGGTGGCGTTCGAAGAAGCCCGCAAGAACAGTTGCCCCGTAGCCGTCCTGGTCGGTGACGAGTACCACGGCTTCAACCGGGAGTAGCCGTACAAAGCCCTCCGGATCCCCATTACTTAGATATTAATGCACGCAGCTAACTGCGGCGGAGATAAAGATGTTCGATTCAGCAGATATGTTCCGGGCTTTTCAGCCCCATCGTGAGAAGGCCATCGTACTGGTAACCGGCACCTCGGGCCGGGACTGGCGCGAGATCTCAGGCAACGAGAACCGCGACCTGACTCTGCAGGGCGCCATGGGCCAGACCAACACGGCTGCCTTGGGCTTCGCTCTAGCCCAGCCTGACGAGAAAGTGGTGCTCTTCGATTCTGAAGGCGCGCTACAGATGAATATGGGTGTCCTTGGCACCGTCGCCGGAATGAAACCCAAAAACTTCGTCCATTTCCTGATGGACAACGAGTGCTACGCCACCACCGGCGGACAGCCCGTGCCCAACGCCGGAGACATCAACTACGCCGGCATGGCCAGGGAAGCCGGTTACAAGAAGACTTTCTCCTTCGACAACCTTGAAGACTTTGCCGACAGCATCGAGCAGATCATGAAGGAAGAGGGACCCGTTTTCGTCGCCATGAAGATGATCCCCAAAGTCGAAAACGAACCCATCGGCCGCCGCGTGCGAAAGCCCCAGCGCTCACGGGCCGAGACCATCAAGGTCCTGCAAGGGGAACTTGGAATAAGCATCGCTTAGGTCGTCGCCAAAGGATATTTACCAACGGTCCCGTGAATACGGCCCCTGACTTTATATTGACGACAGGCGGGTCTGGGAATATGATGCGCTAGTGGTTTGGGCCTAATTTCAGGCACGAAATGCCGATTTTAACGAATTCTGGCATGCTGTGCTGAAATCCCTTTAGTTTGGAAGCATGAGCTTCCGAGATTCGCCACCGATGCCCCCTGATGGATGCCATCAAATTGTGTAATTGGGAGGAGACAATTGTCTGACCAAGATATTTCGTTAATCGCCCATCTGATGCGCCGAGCCGGCTTTGGCGCGCCCCTGGAAGAACTCCAAGCCAGGGCTGCCAAAGGGTACGACGCGACCGTCGAGGAATTGCTCGACCCCGAGTCCCAGCCGCCGATGGAGCGCGACCTGATGATGCGCTACAAAGTGGACTGGCTCTCACAGGCCGGTCTGGAAGGCCAACAGGAAGAGTGGACCTTCCGCATGATCAATTCCGAACGCCCATTGCAAGAGAAGATCGCCCTCTTCTGGCACTGTGTTCTGGTCACCGGTCATGCCAAGTGTGAATACCCCAAACAGCAGTCCATGGAACTGGACATGTTCCGGACCGTCGGCATGGGCAGCTTCCACGACCTGCTCAAGGGTCTGTCCAAGGACCCGGCCATGGTCTTCTACCTGGACAACTGCATGAGCCACAAGGGCGCCATCAACGAGAACTGGGGCCGGGAGCTTCTGGAGCTGTTCTCCCTGGGCGTAGGAATGGACGGCGAGTTCAACTACAGCGAAGATGACGTCAAGGAAGCGGCCCGGGCCTTCACCGGCTGGACCGTGACCAACTCCATCCCCCGCTACCCCTACGGCAAGTACGATGCCAAGTTCATGTTCGATCCTGGGGACCATGACAACGAAGAGAAGACCTTCCTGGGCGAGACCGGGAACTTCAACGGCGATGACATCGTAGACATCATCGTTAAACAGCCTGCAACTGCCCGCTTCGTGGCGCGCCACCTCTACAACTTCTTCGTTGCGGATGATGTACAGGTCCCCGCTTGGAAAGACACCCCTCCCCAGGACATCGAAGCCATCAAGATGCTGGAAGAAGAGTACTTCCGCTCGAACTACAACATCACCGCCATGCTGCGTGTTTTGTTCAAGTCCGACTTCTTCAAGAACTCCACCTTCGCCAAGGTGAAGAGCCCGGCGGAAACCGTGGTCGGCACTCTCAAGTTGGTCGGGGACTTCAAGTTCCCCAGGCCCGGTTTGGACATGATGACCATGAATATCCGCTTCATGGGCCAGGACCTGCTGAACCCGCCCACGGTAGAGGGTTGGCACACCGGCCGCGAGTGGATCGACTCCGGAACGTTGGTGGAGCGCATAAACTTCACCGCCGACCAAGTTGGAAACACCAACCACTCCGGCGTGAAAAACATCATCAACCGGCTGAGCAGCGTTGGCCCCGTGCTGACCGCGGACCAGTTGGTTGACGGCTGCCTCGAGAATCTCGGCGCTTACCGCCTGGCCGATGAGACTCGAAATCAGCTGCTGGACCTAGCCGCAGGCAACGGCGAGATGCGCACCGACTCCGAGGCTTTCCCCGGTCAGGTCGCTACCATGCTCCAGTCCATAGTCGCCACCACTGAGTATCTGTTCGCCTAGGCCGGTCAACAAAACCTAAAATTGTGCCGCTCAGGCCCGTTGGACCAACGGCCGGGCGGGCTCGGAGCCGGGCAACCGGTCCGAGAGATAGATGGAGATCAGACAATGACATCAACGAAGAAAGACCCGGTATTGGTCGTCCTTCAATTGGCCGGCGGGAACGACGCGCTGAACACGGTGGTTCCCTACGGCAACCCGCAGTACTTCGACCACCGGACTAACGTCGTGGTGCCGGAGGACCAGGTCCTCCCCATCAACGACCAGATCGGCTTCAACCCCAACATGGGACCCATGAAGAAGATCTATGACGAAGGAAACATGGCCATCGTGCAGGGCGTTGGCTATCCCACGGGAAGCCGCTCACACTTCCGGTCCATGGACATCTGGCACACCTGCGAGCCCACCAAGATCGGTGACGAAGGCTGGCTGGGCCGCGTTGTCAGGGACCTGGACCCCAAAGCGGAAAACGTTCTGACCGCCGTGAACTTCGGACGTGGCCTGCCCCGGGCGTTGGTTGCGCCGGGAGTGGCTGCTGCCTCCGTGGGCAACCTTGAGACCTACGGGGTCCTCACGGGGATCGATGACACCGACCAGCGGTTAAAGGCCCTTGATGTCTTTTCCAAGGTCTACACCCCCATGATCGGACAGGGCGCGGTGAACGACTATCTGGCCCATACCGGCCTAGATGCCCTGAAAGGCGCAGACATCTTGAGCGCAGCTCCGGGGATGTATTCCTCAAGCGTGGAATACGGCGCCGACACCGTGAGCCAGTACATGCGGAACATCGCGCAGACCCACCTTGCCGGATTCGGCACCAGGGTCCTGTACACCACCGCTCCATTCAACAGCTTCGACACCCACGCCGGTCAGTTGGCAGCCCACACCAGGCTCTGGAGTGAGACCAGCCGGGCTGTCGGCGACTTCTATGACGACCTTAAAGAGCACAACGCTGGTGAAGAGGTTATTCTCCTGGTCTTCACCGAGTTCGGACGCCGGGTCAAGGACAACGGCTCGGGCACCGACCACGGCGCCGGCGGACATTGCTTCATCATCGGCGATCAGGTCAAGGGCGGACTCTACGGGGAATATCCTTCCCTGGACGCCGACAAGCTGGACGACGGCGACCTGCAGTTCAACACCGACTTCCGCAGCGTCTATTCCACCATCCTGGAAAAGTGGATGGGCCTGGACGCCAAACCCATCGTCAACGGCGAGTTCGAACAACTGGCGTTCGTCTAAGGCGGACCACCAAGACGGGTAAAAAGAATCTAACTCTGTGAGGAAAAGATGACAACAGAGATATCTCATATCAGCGTTCAATACACCAAGACCATCGGCCGGGGCGAACAGTTCGGACCCGGGTTCAACTACCCGGTGTTCGTAGCCCGTGGCGCGGATGACGTCATGTACGTCCTGTGCCGGGGAACGGAATTCCGCCCGGAAGGCGTCCGCGTAACCGTCTGCACCACCGAGGAGGAATTCATCTCGACCTTCGCCCGCGGTATCAACTACCAGGGCCCTCATGAATTCAACATGGAAGACGGGTCTCTCGTGTGGCCCACCAGCATCGCGCTGGACAGCCAGGAAAACCTGTTCATCAGCGACGAATGGCTGAACCGTATCTCTTCTTTCACCAAGGACGGCGAGTTCCTGGGCAAGTGGGAAGAGAAGAGCGGCACCGGTGACGGTGAGCTCGATAGGCCGTCCGGCATGGCTTTCGACGCCGACGACAACCTGTTCATCGTGGACAGCGGCAACCACCGCGTCCAGAAATTCAGCAAAGACGGCAAGTTCATCTCCAAGTTCGGCAGCTTCGGCGCCGGAGACGGCGAGTTCAATATGCCCTGGGGCATCACCATCGACAGCCACGGTGACATCTTGATCGCCGACTGGAGAAACGACCGCATCCAGAAGTTCGACAAAGACGGCAAGTTCCTGATGAAGTTCGGGAGCTCCGGATCGGGCGAGGGCGAGTTCGACCGCCCCACCGGTGTGGCCGTGGACCGCGACGGTGTTATCTACGTCGCCGACTGGCTGAACAACCGGCTCCAGATCTTTGACCAAGACGGAAACTTCGTCGGTTTGAAGACCGGCGAGGCCGGCATCTCCAAGTGGGCCAAGGACAAGCTGGACGCCAACGCAGAGATGTGGGGCGAGCGCGACCGGGCCCAGGGCCTGGAACGCGAGAAAGACTTCTGGGGACCGACCGGGGTGACCGTTGACGAACAGGGACGTATCTTCGTTCCCGAGTCGGCGCGGAACCGCATCCAGGTCTACAAGACCCAGTCGCCTACCTTCGCAGGGCCACGTCTCTAAAAGCGAATAACCAGGGCTTATTCAGCCCTCAAACGGCAAACCATAGGGCCTCGAAATTCGAGGCCCTATTTATTCAAATAATCATGATTGGTGCAAACACGTGCCCAACACAGTTGGACGTACCCCATACCTAAGTTCCGAGCCCATGTATTTCGACATGAGCAAACGGGGCATTCTCGTCGAAGAGATGCCGCCCAACGAGATAACCGCCGCCATTGTCGAAGGCCGCTTGCAGGGCGGGCTTGTGCCATTGGTGGACACCTTCAGTCTGCCCGAGGGGCTGCGGTTGGTATCGGGATTCTGCGTGGCCATCGCATCCGCGGCGGTCAGTGTCAAATTTCATTCAACGGTCCCCATCGAAGAACTGAGCGGGAAGACCGTCGCCGTCCCCGAAGAAGCTCCTACCGCCGCCAAGCTCCTACAGGTGCTGCTATCCACAAAGCACGGGGTAACGCCAGCAGATTATGTTGGGCCGGATGATGACCACGATGCGCGATTAATGGTAGGCAACCTAGGACTGCGCCACCGGCGGGGACTACGGGGTTACGATCACACCTATGACCTGGGAGAAGAATGGCACGCCTGGACAGGGCTGCCCTTCGTGTTCGCCCGGTGGGTGATGCGCGAGGACCTCGAGCGGCAAGACGCCCTTATCATGGAAGACTCCCTCTACACCAGCCTGCAGGACTGGGCCGACGGTCTCTACCGCGTGTCCGGCCCCAGCGACCGTGTCCCGGTCCACCCCCAAGAGATACACGCCTACACCCAGGGCCTGCGCTACTACATGGGGATCCCGGAAGAGAAGTCTGTCGCCTTGTTCCAGGAGTATCTGGGGCAGTTGGAGGGCTAGGTCTCTGGCCCAGGCATGGCTAGTGCCGGTCCTTCGACGGGCTCAGGACGAACGGTTAGTTTACTGCCAGGGAACCGGTCCCGCTCATGGTGAGCCTGTCGAAGGACTTCTTCACGGCGGGTTTGGTTTACCCGAAACGCGGCCCCCACCCTAACCCTCCCCCGTCCTTCTGCGGAAGGACTGGGGAGGGGATTGATCGTTAGAGCAGGCGGAGGGTTTCCTCTCTGACATAGTCCCTTAGTTCCTGAGGCATGGTTTTGAGGTTGCCGGCCAGGGCGTTCTCGGTTATGCGCTCCGGGCGGGAGGTGGCGGGGATGGTGATGCTGACTCTGGGGTCTGCTATCACCCAGGATAGGAGCGCTTGGGCCCAGGTCTCCACGCCGAACTCTTTCAATGGGGTCAGGTCGGGCTCACCCTTGAGTTCCTTGACGTACCGGCCTTTTTTAAGTGGTTCCATGACCATCACGCCGATGCCAAGTTCTTCGGCCAGGGGGAGCACCCCTTCTTCTACCTCGCGCTGCACCACGTTGTAGGGTATCTGCACCGTATCTATGCGGCCGGTGCGCATCCAGTCCATGACCTCAGAGTAGGCTTCGTTGACCATGGCGGTGACGCCGATCATCCCTATCTTGCCCTCTTCCTTCAGCCGCTCCAGCGTTGCAAGGTGGGTCTTGGTGTCGATCAGGTTGTGCACCTGAAACAGGTCGATGTAATCGGTGTTGAAGTTCGCGAACGACTCGGCTATCTGGTTCTCGCCAGCTTCTTTACCTTCGACCCGGACCTTGGTTGCCAGGTAAAACTTGTCCCGCCGTCCCTCAGTGGTTATGCCGACGGCCTTTTCAGCGGCGCCGTACATGGCGGCTGAGTCGATGAAGTTGATGTCTTCGGCCAACAGGTTGTCGATGATCTGCTTCCTGGGCGCTAGGTCGGCGTCCTCGGTCACGTCAAAGGCCCGGAGCGTGCCAAGGCCGATCACTGAGACGTCCAGATTGCCAAGTTTACGATGTTCCAAAGTCACTCACCTGAAGATTGATCTGATTTACGGCTGCTACGCACCGCTGCGTTGGTCGAATTCGGCCTTCGCGGCAGGCAGAAGGCTGGCGTCCAGCAGCAGGTCGCAGGCGGTCAGCGTCATGGTCTTTGCCACGTTGATGGCCGCGTTAAGGGCGTATTCGGTGGTAGCTGTCTCTGCCATCTCCCTTGAATGGGAGGCCACGGGTTTTTCGCTTACGGCGTAGCGCAGTTCGTAGGACGGCAGCGCCTGGCTAACGTTGCCGAAGTCGGTGGAAGCAGCGCTTCCCTGGCGGCCTGGGAATGGCTCGTCCAGAGGAAGGCCGGAGACCCCGGCGTTATTCAATAGAAGACCGGCGATCACGCCGTTGGGGCGGACGTTCTCATAGAAGGGATAGTATTCCTGCACTTCCAACTCGCAGCCGGTCATAGCGGCGGCACCCTCGGCTGCCTTCAGCACCCGGCCCACTATGACGTCGCTCAGGTAGTCCCGGTCGCGGCAGCGGAGCATGAAGTTGGCCGCGGCATACTCGGGCACCACGTTGGGAGCCATCCCGCCGTCGGTTATCACGCCGTGTATACGAGTGTCTTCCCTGAGGTGCTGCCGGAGGGAGTCGATGCCGGTGAACAGGTGGATAACGCCGTTCAGCGCGTTGATTCCCTCGTGGGGCATGGCTGCGGCATGGGCCGCCTTCCCATGGAAGATGTACCGGTACCCCACCATGGCCAGGCTCCAGCTTTCGCCCATGGGAATATCGGTGGGTATGACAGTGCGGTTGGATGACGGATGGGAGGACAAGACCGCGTCAACGCCTTCAAAAACCCCTGCGTCCAGCATCTTGATCTTGCCGCCGCCGCCCTCTTCGGCCGGCGTGCCGATGACCATGACATTGCCGGGCAATCTGCCCAGGTTGGCCTTCAGTCCCAGTCCTGCTCCAATAGCAGCCATGGCGATGAGATTGTGACCGCAGCCGTGGCCGATCTCCGGCAGAGCGTCATACTCGGCCAGTACCGCCACAGTGGGTCCATCACCTGCTCCGCCAGGGAGAGTGGCGGTAAACGCAGTCTCAACGCCGCCCACGCCCCGCTCTACCTGGAACCCGTGCTGCTCCAAGGTAGCCGACAGCAACCCGGCAGCGTGTTGCTCTTGGTAGTTCAGTTCGGGATGAGCGTGGATATCCAACGCCACCTCCACTAATTCAGGCCTCGCTGACTCGATAGCCTGAGATGTGGCCTCAGACAGGGTCTCTTTCGCGATAGTCATGGCATCCTCAGTTTTGGGCGGTCTTCGGTAGCCAAGACTTTACGCCATTTTCGGCTTGGACGCATCCTGGTCTGGGCGTAGTCCAGAGATTCTTGCTAGAATCTCTGGGAACCATAGCTGTCAGGTACGCTTAAGGAGTTTCACAATGCCGGACAAACTGGGATGGCGCGCCAACTGGGGAGTTATAGCGCCCTCGACCAACACCTCGGTCCAACCTGAGTTCGACGAGATGCGGCCTCGTGGCGTGACCAATCACATGTCACGCATCTGGGTCCCCGACGAGCCTCTCGCCAGCAACGAGGACTTCGAGAAGCTGATGGACGCCATTCGCCTGGAGTGGGACAACGCCTTGCTCCGGGTGATGACCTGCAACCCCGATTACCTGGTCATGGGGATGTCCTCTGAAACTTTCTGGGGCGGGCTGGCCCGATCGAACGAACTTAAAACCCACATGGTCGGACTCACCGGCCGCCGCGTAGCCATGGGGTCGGATGCCTGCCAAGCGGCCATCCGCTGCTACGGCGACGTCAAGAAGATCGGCGTCCTAACCCCCTATTGGCCGGTGGCCGATGAGAATGTCACCATGTTCTTCAACGACTGCGGCTTCGAAGTAGTCTCTCTGGTTGGGCTGTGCTGCCCCGGCCCCGCCGCCATCGCCCAGACCACCGAGAAACAGATGATGGACGGTCTGCGGAAGCTGAATGAGTCCGACGCCGAAGTGCTGGTGCAAGTGGGCACCAACCTGGGCATGGCCCGGATGGCCGCTGAAGCCGAGAAATGGTTGAACAAGCCGGTTATCGCCATCAACACGGCCACCTACTGGTACGCCATGCGGGATAACGACATGGACGATGTGATCGAGGGCTTCGGCTCATTGATGACCGACTACCGCGAGCTGCCCCAGCTTTACCACGACAAGATCAAAGAACAGGCCGCCAAAGCCTAGGAGCCTCAGATGCCCGAAGACCAACTGCAAAAGACGAAACGGACAACACTGACCCGGAACCCAAAACGCGCCGACTACGACCGTGACGTGGTGAACGAGATCATCGACGCAACATCCCTCTGCCATGTCTCGTACATCATCGACGGCCGCCCCTATGTGACGCCGACTTTGCAGTGGCGCGAGGGGGACACCATCTACTGGCACGGCTCGTCGGCCAGCCGGTTCCTCCGGCAGATAGTGGGCAAGGAAGTCTGCATGTCCATCACCCACTTCGACGGAATAGTGCTGGCCCGTTCAGCCTTCCACCACTCCATAAATTACCGCTCGGTGATGCTGTTCGGCGAGGCCACCAAGATCGGGGACGATGAGAAGAACCAGCTTCTGGAGAATTTCGTCGAGGCCCTGATTCCCGGCCGATGGGAGTCCCTGCGGCCCATGACAGACCAGGAAGCCAAGGCCACCACGGTGTTTTCCATGCCCATCGACGAGGGTTCGGCCAAGGTACGCACCGGCCCTCCGGTGGACGACGATGAGGACTACGAGTTGCCTATCTGGGCGGGCGTGCTGCCCATGAGCCAGACGCTCCAAGCCCCCGAACCAGACCCGAAAAACGTGGCCGGGTTAGAGATTCCAAAACACGTACGTGATTTCAAGATTTCGTAACAATATGAATGAGCGATTGTATCGCTCTCTAGGAGATCGAACATGGCCGACCGGATACGCCTGGGAATAATCGGAGCCAGCCCCACCGTTGGCTGGGCCTACCGCTCACACCTGCCGGCGATCGCCGCCAGCCCTGAATACGAACTGACCGGTGTCTGTACGACCCGCATGGAGACCGCCGAGGAATCCAAGAAGATATACGGCGCCAGACTGGCCTTCGACGACTACCATAAGATGCTGGCCCACCCGGAGATCGACGCCGTGGCCGTGGTGCTGCGGGTGCCCGCCCATTACCAGATCACCAAAGACGCCATCAATGCGGGTAAGCACGTTTTCACCGAATGGCCCCTGGGGAAGACCATCGAGGAAGCGTCGGAATTGGCCGAATTGGCCAAGGCCAAAGGGGTACGCGCTATCGTGGGGCTCCAGTCCCGGGCCGCGCCCGCCATCCTCCACATGAAAGAACTGGTGGAAGACGGTTACGTGGGCGAGATCACGTCCTGCTCCATGCGGTTGATCAGGGGCGGGGTGCTGGAACGCACCTCAGGCCGCACGTGGCAGCGCGACAATGAGCTGGGCGCGCATACCTTAACGATCGCCGCCGGGCACTCCATCGATGCCCTGCGCTTCGTGGCCGGTGACTTCACTGAGGTCACCTCAATAGTGTCCACCCAGGTAGACCAATGGTACGAGACGGACACGGACAAGATGCTGGACGTGACTTCACCCGACAACATCTTGGTCAGCGGGCGTTTGGCCAACGGGGCGGTGGTGTCGGCCCACGTCGCCAGCAACCCCTTCGCCGGCAGCGGCTACACCATGGAGATATACGGCCGTAAGGGGACTCTGG
>CAYXDE010000021.1:0-7921 GCA_964463525.1 uncultured Dehalococcoidia bacterium
CTACACGGACGAGATGGCCCAGGAAGGTTACGTGGCCAACTCGCCCCAGCGGTGTTATTTCTGCAAGACAGAGCTATACACCCAGCTCACCGGGCTGGCGGACAGTGAGGCCATCGAGTGGGTGGCCAACGGCGCCAACACCGACGATATAGGCGATTACCGGCCCGGCATGGCAGCAGCTTCTGAGCACAAGGTCCGGAGTCCCATGGTAGAGGCGGGACTGACCAAGACCGATGTGCGGGCCATCGCCAAAGCCCTGGACATCCCCATCTGGGACAAGCCTGCCCAACCCTGTCTTTCCTCGCGCATCCCTTACGGCACGCCGGTGACCATCGAGAACCTGTCCAAGATCGAGCAGGCTGAAGACTATCTCCGTGGGCTGGGCTTAAGAGAAGTGAGAGCCAGGCACCACGACCGCCTCTGCCGCATCGAGGTCGGCGAGGACGAGATCGACCTGGCCTTCGGACAGCGCAGAGAGATCGTCTCCGCCATCAAGAAGATTGGCTACCTGTGGGTGTCTTTGGACATGTCCGGGCTCCGCTCGGGCAGCCTGAACGACCAACTCACGCTTGCAGAAGCGCCACTCGTGACCGGGCTGAGGTCGCGAGCATGAGAGTCGCATACATACAGCCTATCGGCGGGGCCAGCGGCGACATGATGCTCGGCGCACTCACAGACCTGGGCATGCCCATCGAGCACCTGGAAAGCGAGCTGGACCGGCTCAATGTTGGCGGCTACCGGCTGGAGGCCCGTCAGGAAACCCGCTGTGAGATGCGGGGAACGTACCTGAAGGTAGACCTGGAAGACGCGACTCGTTACTCACCCAGACAATTACTGGAAACGGTGGAAAGCAGCGGCCTGTCCGACCCCGTGAAGCACCGGTCCTGCCTGGTGCTGAAGGCTTTGTGGGAGGCCGAGTGCCGGGTCCACGGTGAGACTCAGGACATCCTGGAGCTGGAAGAACTGGGCAGCGTGGACACCCTGGTCGATGTGGTCGGCTCTGCCATCGGTCTTGAATACCTGGACGTGGCAGGGATACACGCTGCGCCACTGGTGATCGGCAACGCCACTCCCCCTCGCTGGGCAGGCGGCTATTCCAATCCAGCGCCAGCTACGCTGGAACTGATCGCCGCCGCGGGCGCACCGGTGATCGGCGACAAGCCGATGTACGAAGACGCCGGGGAACTCACCACACCCACGGGAGCGGCCCTGATCACGACGCTGGCCGACTTCGGCCGTCCCGCGTTCTCCGTGGAGCGTGTTGGCCTGGGACTGGGCGCCAAAGACCCCGCTGGATTCCCCAACGCCCTGAGGATGTGGCTGGGCGAGATGGCCCAATCCGAAGCCGCTTCTTCGACACAAAGAGGCGAAGTTGTACTTCTGGAAACCAACCTGGACGATGTGTCAGGCCTGGTATTGGGTTACACACAAGAGCGGCTGTTCGCCATCGGGGCCCTGGACGTGTGGAATACACCCATCCAGATGAAGAAGAACCGCCCCGGCACGGTGCTGTCCGTGCTGGTCCCCAAGGACAAGGAGCGGGAAGCGTCGGAACTGATCCTGCGGGAGACTCCCACGCTGGGCATCCGCACCCGTCCGGTGGACCGGTATGTTGCCGGACGGCAGATGGTGACCGTCGAGACTGATCTCGGCCCAGTCACGGTGAAGGTCAAATTACTGGAGGGCCAGCCCATCAGCGCATCGCCTGAACCCGACGAAGTGCGGCGCATCGCATTGGAGACGGGCACGCCGTTCCAAGAGGTCTATCAGATAGCCACGGAGGAGGCCAGACGCCAGGTGATCAAGTAGAAGACCAAATTGGAGGCCCAGCGGGATTTACCGCCGCCGTTGAGCCGTTTGTCGGCGACGAGGCTTTCGCCTAATATCAGTTAACCGGCAGTGAAAATCCCCTCCCCCACGTCCTTCCGCGGAAGGAGAGAGGGTTAGGGTGGGGGCTACGGCTAGGAGCAACCCAGCCGGAAGCCGCCAGCTAAGACTTGCCTGGATTCCGGCTTTCGCCGGAATGACGTTTGCAGAATAACGTTGAGAGGAGCATCACCATCGAAGAGAGCCGCTTGAGGGACTTTCTGGCCCGGTTCAAAGATAACGGTATGACTGTGGATACCGCGGTTGAACAGCTGCGCGATCTTCCATACCAGGACATCGGGTTCGCCAAGCTGGACCACCACAGGGCGCTGCGGACCGGTTGGCCCGAGGTCATCTTCGGCAAGGGCAAATCGCCTGAGCAAGTAGCCCAGATCGTCAGCGCCATGAAGGGCCGCGGCCACCCGGTGTTGGTCACGAAATCAGACCAAGAGACCTACCAGGAAGTCGTCCGAGAAACCCCTGAAGCTGAGTTCCATAGCCTCTCGAAGGCCATCGTGGTGCCTGTCCCGCAACCGACGCCCCTCAGAGAAGGCATCACCGTGGTCACCGCGGGCACGGCCGATCTGCCGGTGGCCGAAGAGGCGGTGCTGACCGCAACGCTCATGGGCAACGACGTGACTCTGGTGAGCGACGTAGGCGTGGCCGGTCTCCATCGGCTGCTGGACCAGGCGCCGGTCATCCAGCAGGCACGGGTGCTTGTAGTGGTGGCAGGGATGGATGCTGCCCTGGTGGGAGTTGTTTCAGGTCTGGTGTCGGTCCCGGTGATCGCGGTGCCCACCAGCACGGGCTACGGCGCCAGCTTCGACGGTCTGGCCCCGCTGCTGAGCATGCTAAACAGCTGCGCCCCAGGCGTCTCGGTCGTCAACATAGACAACGGCTTCGGTGCCGGCCACTCAGCCGCCCTAACGAATGCAATTCGATTCGATACCTCCGGCGGAATAACCGGGGTTGATACCTTAGGCAGTGCAACCGGGGCAGATACATCCGCCGGTTCAACCGGGGCGGATACTTCCGGCGGCAACGACAGCAATAGCCACTGAATTTGGTTAACCCTGTTTACGCCTGTTAGACTGCTTCTGTGAACGCACGATGGGGCTGCATGATTATCGCTTTTGTCTTAACGGCCCTGTTGCTGATGATGCTGGTCTCAGCCCGCATCTCAGGCGTGCCTATTTAGCCCTAGCCCCCATCACTCCCCTACCGCATTCTCCAGGTGGTCCAACTCCAGCAGTTTGCCCGACTCATCCAACTGGATGCTGATTACGTCTATGCGCCATGGGGCCTGCTCTGAGTCGTGCTTTTGCAGGTAGTCTTGGGCGGTGGCGATCAGGCGTTGGGACTTGGTGGCGGTGATGGATTCTTCGGGCGTGCCGTAGGCTGAGCCCCGGCGGGTTTTCACTTCCACGAAGATGAATTCATCGTTCACGCGGGCGACTATGTCGACCTCGCCCCAGCGGCTGCGGTAGTTGGTGGCGGCGATGGTGTAGCCCCGGCCTTCCAGGTGACGGCGTGCGTGTTCTTCTCCCCATTGACCGAGACGGCCTTGAGGCGTGGACACGGTCAGCGGCCGTTCGCCGGGAACATACTGGCCTGGGCCACGGGGGCGAAAGACCGGCGGTGGATGGGGCAGGGGCCAAGCTCGTTCAACCGGTCGAAGTGGACCTTGGTGGGGTAACCCTTGTGCTGGGCGAAGTTGTAGCCGGGGTAGGTCTCTTCAGCCTCAACCATCAGCCGGTCCCTGGTTATTTTGGCCACGTTGGAAGCGGCGGCTATCGAGTAGCTGCGGCTGTCCCCTTTGACTATGGTGTCGTAGGTGTAGGGGCACTCGCGGACGTGGATGAAGTCCAACAGCAGGTGCCCAGGTTCTATGGGCAGTTGTCCCACGGCCCGGAGCATCGCAGCCAGCGCCGCGTGTCCGATGCCCATCCGGTCGATGTCTCCAGGGCTGACCATCCCAACGCCGACCGCCAGCGCATGCTCGTAGACAGTCTCAACGGCACGCTGACGCCGGGTGTGGGTCAACTTCTTGGAATCGTCCAGGCACTGGAGCCATGGCTCATCTCCGGTCAGATCAGGGGGAAGTATCACGGCTGCGGCGACCACCGGCCCGGCCAGGGGGCCGCGGCCAGCCTCATCAACGCCGGCCACGAACTGGATGCCGCGCTGGTGTATCCCAGATTCCAGGGAAAGGTCCGGCATCAGCCACCTCTTGGGAAGGTTAGGCGGTTGCCGTGGGCTGGTCCTCGGGCACTTCAGGCTTCACGCCTGGCTCTATCGTCCCACCGCCCAACAGCACATCACCTTGATAGAATACCGCAGCCTGGCCCGGCGTGACCGACCTCTGAGGCCGGGAAAACCGGATAATGGCGCCGTCTTCGCTGGGATGGAGCACCGCCGCAGCCTGGCTGGACTTGTAGCGAATCTTGACGTTTACGTCCACCGGCCCTTGAGGAACCGTTCCCAGCGGATAATTCATAGCTGAAACGTACATCTCGTCCCGCAGCAAGGCTTCTTCAGGCCCGATCACAACCCGGCGCGACTCAGGATCGAGGCGCACAACGAACCTGGGCTCTCCTTCAGCTATGCCCAGACCCCGGCGCTGTCCGATGGTGAAGTATTCGATGCCCTCATGGCGGCCCACCACCGTCCCGTCCAACTCGACGATGTCACCGGGAGTCGTCTCCAGACGCTGTTTCAAGAATGACTTGTAGTCCCCAAGGGGGATGAAACAGATGTCCTGACTGTCGGGCTTTGCGGCGTTCAACAGACCGGCGTCTTCAGCCATGCGGCGTATCTGGTCCTTGGGGTACTCGCCCACCGGCATGAGTGTGCGGGAAAGCTGTTCCTGTCCCATGCCGAACAGCACGTACGACTGGTCCTTGGACGGGTCGACAGCCTTCTTCAGCGCCATTCCCTCCGGGCGGCGCTCGATGCGCGCGTAGTGGCCGGTGGCTACGTAATCGGCCTCCAGCACGGCGGCCCGCTCCATCAGGTGGCTGAACTTGATCTTGTCGTTGCAGGCGATACAGGGGTGGGGCGTGCGGCCCAGTTGGTACTCGGAGGTGAAATAGTCCACCACCTGAGACTGGAACTCCCGCTGGGTGTTCAGGACATAGTGGGGTATTCCCAGACGGCGGCACACGGACCGGGCGTCTTCGACGTCGTCCAGCGTGCAGCAGCCCTGATAGTTGGGCGGCAGGTCTTGTCCGTCCAGGTTGTAGAGCTTCATGGTGACGCCCACAACTTCGTAGCCCTGCTGCTGCAACAACAGAGCGGCAACGGAGGAATCCACGCCTCCGCTCATGGCTACGACCACTTTTTCAGGCATCGCTTAAGGCTCCGGTAATACTTGCTTGGATTCTCAGGCTAGCACAAGCATTCAGGCGGTACAACCGGATTCAGACCGGGGCGAATGCGTGGGGCTTGATGCATCCGAAAATCGATATTCGTAGTAGTCTATTAACGAGGTCCCTGGTTATAAGCGTCCGGAGACCCAGAAGGAAGACCCTTGACCTTACAAGACCCTGAAGTTACATCTGGTGACCAGTTCTGCGGGAATTGCGGTAGCGCAGTCTCGCACGGTTCCACGGAATGCGGTCACTGCGGAGCTGCCGTCCAGCGTGAACCCGATCCCATCGATGAGCTGACCAGCGGTTATATCCCCTATTGCCGTGCGTGCGGGGTCCCGGTGCCCAAAGAAGCGGCCCTCCATTGCACGAAGTGCGGCGTCACCCCACTGTGCCGGGAGCATTTCTATCCCTCAACCCGCACCTGTTCGTTGTGCCCGCCTGAGGCGGCAGCCGAGGCCAGGGAACAAATGGCTTCCCGGATATCCAGAAGTCCTTCCGGTCCCTGGGCGCAGCCGGCCGCCACATTCCCTTGCCATCGATGCGGCGCCCGGCTGCGCCGGGGAGTGGGTTACTGTCCCAACTGCGGGGCCGAGCACCAGGGCGCCAATGCTGATTCCAACTACGTGGGGTTCTTGCCCAGGCTGGGAGCAGCCATCATCGATGCGGCGGCCCCGTTATTGGTCAGCGGAATCATCATAGCGTTCGTCAACTTCCCTGGGATATTCGCGCTCATATTTGTCAGCTACCATGCCATCTTCACCTACAACCTTGGTCAGACTCCTGGCAAGATGGCGCTGGGCATCCAAGTGGTGGACTCCAACCGTCAAAAACCCACCCTCAGGCAGATCATCTTGCGGGAGGTCATAGGCAAGATCATCGTCTTCTTGGTCATGTTCATCGGGTTCATCTGGGTGATCTGGGACCCCAAGAAGCGCGGTTGGCACGACTATATCGGTGACACCTACGTGGTCAAGAAAGAACGCGACTAGGCGTTTCACGCCTGATTTCCCGTCTGCTACACTGGCCTCAACTTGGAACCAACCCAGTCCGGCGAATCCCCTTGAGATAGCCTGAAGATATATGGAGGACTTCCATGCCAGTGACCTTTGGCACCTCATTGCCCAGCCGGGGCGATATGGCCGGCCCAGACCAACTCCGCAGCGTGGCCCAGCGGGCCGAAGACCTGGGCTATGACCATGTTTGGGTCAGCGATCACATCATCCTGCCCAAGAAGGTCGACTCGTTCTACCCGTACGCCGCCGACGGTGTCGCAACTTTTAAGCCCGATGAGCCCTACTTCGAGCCTCTGGCGGCCTTGAACTACATCGCCGGCTGCACCCAGAGGATCCGCTTGGGCACCCACGTGTTGATCATTCCCTACCGCAACCCGGTGCTGACGGCGAAGATACTCTCATCCCTTGATGTTCTGTCCGGCGGGCGGTTGATCCTGGGGGCGGGCGTGGGCTGGATGGAGGAAGAATTCCAGGCCATGGGGCTGGACACCTACAAAGAGCGCGGGGCGGTCACCGACGAGTACCTGCAGCTCTACAAGGAACTCTGGACCAGCGAGAACCCGTCCTTCGATGGGAAGTATTACCAGCTGTCGGGGAGCGGGTTCGAGCCCAAACCGGCGCAGAAACCCCATCCTCCCATCTGGATCGGAGGGCACACCGGGCCGGCTATCCGGCGGGCCGCAAAGTACGGCGACGGCTGGATGCCCATCGGTCTGCGGCCTCCCGCCATCCTGGATCCCGAGGAGTTGGGCGGCAAGATCGCCCGGTTGCGGAAGCTGACTGTGGAGGCGGGACGTCCTGACGATGCGGTGGACCTGACCTTCAGCACCAGCGTGGTCTTCAACGATTCCGCCGGCAGTTCACGGGAGATGATGCAGGGACGACCCGAGCAGATAGCCGCCGATCTGCGTCAGTACCAGGACCTGGGTGTGTCCAACTTCATCATCGGACTGCAGGGCAGCACGGTGCCGGAGCTGCAGGAGAACATGGAGCGGTTCTCCAGAGAAGTCATGACGCTGATACCAAACTAGCGGACGGGTCGTCACAACCCACGTAGGCGCGGGTCTTTGACCCGCATCGGCTGGGTTCCAAACGTTTCGCAAGGCACGAACATCGTTCCCCAGGAATAGGGCAGGTTAAAAACCTGCGCCTACGGACGCTTTCCTGGATTCCAGCCGTCGCCGGAAAGACACGGTCGGTGGCATCCCACCGTTCCGCTCATCCTGAGCTTGTCGAAGGACTGCTCGCAGCAACCCGGTTAGCGCCGGTCCAATGGTTCGACAGGCTCACCATGAGCGGTAGTCGAGCGCTTCGGGCGGCCAGCTACCTAGGAGCAGTGGATCCAGCCTTAGCTGGAATGGCGGAAACAGTCCCCTCACCCGCGTCCTTCCGCGGAAGGAGAGAGCGCTAGGGTGAGGGCAACGGCTCCAAGCAAATCATCCATTGACCGTCGGAAGAAATCTCCCTGGATTCCGGCCGTCACCGGAAAAACATAGTCGGTGGCATCCTACCGTTCCGCTCATCCTGAGCTTGTCGAAGGACTGCTCGCGGCAAGCCGGTTAGCTCCAGGCAGATGGTTCGACAGGCTCACCATGAGCGGTGTAGAGCGCTTTCGACGGCCAGCTACCTAGGAGCAGTGGACCCAGCCTTAGCTGGAATGAGGGAAGGCGA
>CAYXDE010000021.1:8021-11723 GCA_964463525.1 uncultured Dehalococcoidia bacterium
CGGCCAGCTACCTAGGAGCAGTGGACCCAGCCTTAGCTGGAATGAGGGAAGGCGAAGACGACTACTGGCCGGGCGTGCGGTAGGTCATGCCTTTAGCTTTCTGAGCGGCTGCGAAACCGTCAGAAAGGGGCAGTAAGACGGTCGTCCGTACGTTAGTCACCGATCCCGTTGCTGCCACCGCCATCACCAGGCTGGCCATGGTGGTGTCATCGGGGGCTTCCATAACCCCAGCGAAGTCGAACTCTCCGAAGCAGTAGTCGAAAGTGATGATCTGGCCGCCTGCGCCTTCGACCAGTGTCTTCAGAACTCCGGTGCGGTCCTCCGGACTGGAAACCAGCCCGGACATCCCCTGTTGGGTGTAGTTTCCCTGAATCAGATACCGTCCCATAGCTCGCTCCGCAGAGTAGATTCGGTTTACGCCACCGGCGCTTCGGTCACTCCGTACTTCTGTTCCAGTTCATACACGTCATCCAGGCCCATGAGGCCGGCCACGTCCCAGCGGGTGCCGTAGCGCTCTGGGTTCACCGCGCCATCTTCCATGAGCTCGGTGAATGAGTCTTTGAGCTGCTTGTAGATCAACCAGATGGTGCTGCCGCAGATCATGACCTTGTAGCCCAGGGCGTCCATATCTTTAGTGTTTGCCAGGTCTCCGTTGTACATGCGGGGCAGGCTGGACATGTCCCGGGCGTAGTTCTCGATGTCCTCGCGGCTCTTGATGCCGTCAACAAACACCAGGTCCGCTCCGGCGTCGATGTAGGCGTGGGAGCGCTTGATCGTGTCCTCCCAGCCGGTGACGGCATAGGCGTCACAACGGGCGATGACCACGAAATCGGGGTCGGAACGGGCATCCAGGGCGGCTTTGATCTTCTGCACCGCCTCTTCCTGGGGGATCACCTGCTTGCCGGCGAAGAAACCGCACTTCTTGGGGAATAGTTGGTCTTCGATGTGGACTCCCGCCACACCGGCCGCCTCGTACTCGCGGATGGTCCGTTGGACGTTGAGGGGGTTTCCGTAGCCGGTGTCGGCGTCACAGATCACCGGGATGTCCACAGATCCGGCGATGTATTTGGCGTTGGCCACCATCTCAGTCATGGTCAGCAGGCCAACATCGGGGAAGCCCCGCTCGGCTGAGGTACCGGCCCCGGTCATGTAGACGGCCTTGAATCCCACCGACTCGGCGATCTTGGCGTGGAATGCGTTGCACACGAAGGGCGCAACTGTCAGGCTGTCGGAATTGATCATCTGGCGCAGTTGGGTGGTGGTCTTCATTTCCTGGTCTCCTCTCTCAAACCGGGGCCATTTTGGGCCTTCGACTATGGATGAGAGCATGATAACCCAGGGGTTGGTTGGCCGCCACCGGAGAAAATCCCAAGAATCCCGCCATTGAAAACAGAGGGCTTCATCCTCTCTCTTTCATAAAGGGGGACCGAGGGGGATTTCGGGGGAATTCCGGACGCCCTAGAGAACGTAGCTGGAGAGGTGCTCCCAGCGAACGTCGGACGCCCAACTGCCGTTGCTCCAGTCGTCGCCGGCAGCTTCAGAGTGATAGCGGAGCAGCACCAGCCGCCAGGCCCGGGCCACGGCAGGCACTCCGACATCTATCGCCACGCCTTGGGCGAAGTCTGAAGCGTCGGCCATGACCGCCGACGGCAGGTCGGCATGCTCCATGAGGTTGATCTTGGGGTGATAGGGGCTCGGCGATGGGACCGAAGCGCCAGGCAGTTCATCGACCATGGCCAAAGCGTCGCGGCGGAGCGCCATCAGAGCGTGGTTCGGGTCGGACTGCTCGAAATCCAGGTAGATGCTGTTGCGCTCGGCGCCATTGCCGTTTGGGCTCATAGCCACCCCGCGGCAGTTGATCGAGAAACGGGGGCTGCGTTTCCTGCTCTCTTCGGCCACCCGTCCGGCGCCGTGGGCCAGGTGGTCGACCACGGTGTCTGAGCACTCGAAATAGCTGACCACGCTCATGCGGAGCATGTGCATCTCAGCCGCCCATGAGCCATATTGCCCGCAGACGATGTTTCGCGTGCGGTAGGCCCGCGCGGTGAACGCCGGCTCAACCGCCAGTTCGATCCCCAACCTCGTAGACACTGCTTCCTCCTCACACCGCAAACGCCCAGCCATCCCAGCAGCCGATGGGCATCGATATTCTTAAGTTTTAGTCAGACTATCTGCCAGCGCCGCCAACCCTGGCACTTCCAGATCGGCTTGGGAACCGTCGGAGTCGACGTAGGGAATGGCGTAGCGGTTGATGTAGGCGCCGGCCATGCCTGCCGCCCTGGCGCCACGGATGTCCCAGGAGTGGGCGGCGACGTGGAGCACCTGCTCTCCCGGCACGCCCAGTTCTTTGATCGCATGTTTGTAGACGCCGGCGTGGGGCTTGTAGTAGCCCGCCTGCTCAGCGGAGATGGCGCGGTCGACGGGTATGCCCAGTCCGTTCACGGCGTTGTCCAGGGATTGTAAGTCGCCATTGGACAGGACGGACATCTGGTATTTGCCCAGCTCCTGAAGCCGGGTTAGGTGTTCTTTAACGTCTGGGAACAGCGTCGGTGTGGCTTTGACGGTGACCAACTGCTCGATGTCGTCCATGGTGTGGTCGATCTTGAGCTTGAAGAACAGCTGGCTGAGAGTAACCCGCCTGACCACCTCGAAGGGAGTGCGGGCCCTTCCAAGCAGCGAGTCCACATTGCTCTCGTGGAGGTAGGTCGTCTCCCAAGCCTGCACCACGTCGCCGGCGCTGCCGGTATAGCCCTTGGCCTTTAGAAATCCCTCGAATCCGGACGCGAAACTGGCCACCAGGTCCAGCAATGTGCCGTACATGTCAAAGGTGATCGCGCGCACGGACCCGAGAGGTATTTTCTGCATGGAATTCGCCTACCCTGAGTTTAGATTTCGTCCCTCAACGTGTAAACGGATGTTGGCCCAATTAGAGGCAGGTATGCAAAGCAGCGGCCTGACCGATCACACAAAAAGAGGCACGTATGTGATGCATTTACCTGGTCTACCGGTTCGCGATGACCACGGCGAAAGCTATGAAAGCTACGATGGCGACGATGGTGGCGCTAACCATCCACTGGGGCATGAGGGAGGTCGGCTCTTCGCCTTCCTGGTACGGCTCCCGTTCTTCACGCGGCAAGACCTGCAATATCTCACGCGCTCTCGCCTCGTCTTCTTCGTAGACCAGCAGGTCGTGAGGCAGGTTGTAAGCCGTTCCCCACAGGCCGGGGCCGCCGCGGAGCGACCTGACCAGGCAGGGGATCCCTTCCATCTGAAGGCGTTGCTCAGCCATCCGTGCGGTGGGTTCGTTGTTGAAGACCCTTAGGCTGACCTGTTTGCGCTCCGTTTCCGGGTACATCGGTATATTATAGAGGTTGGATAGCAGAGGTGTTCACCGGAAGACGGGCGTCGGCAGGCAGGCTGGGAAACGGGTGCCACCATGCCTAAGAGGTGATATAATACCGGCGCGCACGGCTGGGCCGAGGTGGTGGAACTGGTAGACACGCGGTCTTGAGGGGGCCGTGGGCGTAAGCTCGTGTGGGTTCAAATCCCACCCTCGGCACCAAACACGGCACTCTCTGCTAAAAGAGCCCGCCAGGGAGGGCCCGGTCGTTAAGCGAAACGGGGCGACGTAGCCAAGTGGTTAAGGCGGAGGTCTGCAAAACCTCTATTCGGCGGTTCGAATCCGCCCGTCGCCTCCAAAAA
>CAYXDE010000021.1:11823-50528 GCA_964463525.1 uncultured Dehalococcoidia bacterium
GCCGGGATGGCGGAATGGTAGACGCGGCGGACTTAAAATCCGCTACCTTTGCGGGTGTGTGGGTTCGAGTCCCTCTCCCGGCACCAACTTTTTAGGCACTAAACCGGCCTCCGCAGGACCTGTGGAGGCCGGTTATCTAGCCAATCGCATCTGATTTGGCCTCACTCCCCAATTTCGCGGCGAAGGAGAGCAAAATGGCTAAGGAATCAACTCACCGGGACCCAGAGAAACGGGCGGCGCGGATCGAAAGAAGGGCGAGGAAGCGCGCGGAAACGGTGTTGCGAAAACAGATCGTGAAGGCCCGAAAGAACAGCCTGTGGGAAGTGGAGTAGGACGCCTAGATCACGGTAAGCTTCGCCGGTGATACAAGCTTGCTTGGCATGCCGGTGGGCGTGGTTGACCTGCTGGGGAGGCTCGCCCATTTTCTATAGGGACCACGG
Organism: uncultured Dehalococcoidia bacterium; assembly: GCA_964463525.1. Taxonomy (GTDB): domain Bacteria; phylum Chloroflexota; class Dehalococcoidia; order Lucifugimonadales; family UBA3495; genus UBA9611. The sequence goes on from CAYXDE010000021.1 coordinate 12,264, forward strand.
GTTCAAGCACCTCTCCAGGCAGTGTATTCGATCACTGCTAATGAGGCCGCCCATCGGTGCGGCCTTTTTTATTTGTCTGCTGGCAAAATCGGAGCGGATTGCACTAAGGGGGGAAGTTGGTAACCTGGGATTAGCGCTATTAATCCCGAGGAGGCCGGCGGATGGTCAATATTCTGGTCGTTGAGGATGAGGAAGACATCAGGAACCTTCTGGTGGAACAACTGGAGGAACTCGGCTACAAAGTCAGGAAGGCTGACAACGGCGCCGTAGGCCTGCAACGTGTCAGCGAGCAGATGCCCGACATCATCTTCGTAGACGTCAAGATGCCCGTGATGGACGGATTCGTTTTCGTTACCGAACTCCGGGAGAATTCAGAGTCCTCTAGGATTCCGGTGGTGATGGTAACCGCCATAGACATACCGGAGGCCGCAACCAGGGCAGCGGCCCTGGGGGTCTCTCACCGACTGCCCAAGCCTTGGCGGGAAGGGGACCTTGAGGTTGTGCTGAACCAAGCGCTCAACTCAGCCCAACGCCTGCCCATGGAGGACGTTACCCACTAATCTCATCCCGCCGGGACGAGATAAACGCCTTGCACCCAAAAGGCCCCCGGAATGTTCCGGGGGCCTTTTGCTTTGCCCCGGCTCACTCGTTGACAGACAAGCGGCGTGGCGGCAGTCTAGATGATAGAATCTCGCCAGCTTCATGGGAGAACATCCGCGGCTGTAGACCAGGATGAAAGCCCGTTCTGCAATTCTGGTGCGACTACCGGACAGGGAGCGTTATTCCGATGCTTGAAATGAGGCCCGTTACCGCCGACGAGTTTGTTGAGTGGACCCGCGCCGAGTCCAGGGCCCATGGCAACCGCTTGGACGACGACCCAGAGGTGCTGCGGCCTCACTTCGATCTGGGCCGGTCCATAGGGGTATTTGAAGGGAAAGAGATAGTCGGCGGCGCCCACTCCCACAAGATCGAAATGTCCATCCCCGGCGGTTCCGCGACCATTGCCGGGGTGGCCAACATCGCCGTGCAGCCCACCCACACCCGGCAGGGCGTGATGACCAGGATGATGCACCACCAGATCCATGACCTTCACGCGCGTGGCGAGCCTCTGGCGGCGTTGTTTGCCACCGAAAGCATCATCTACGGCAGGTTCGGCTACGGCATCGGGTCTCTCTATGAACGCTGGACCATCGACCGCCACCACAACGGATTCGGCAGGCCTCACGAGAGAAGGGGCCGGGTTGTGTTCGTGGACGCTGCGGACATAGTCAAAGACCTGCCGGAGGTTTTCAGGCGTGCCACCCAGGACCGCCCAGGCGTGTTCCAGCGTCCGATACACCAATGGGAGAGGGACTCTCAAGCACCCGAGCATATGCAGGGTGGCCAGGGGGGTCTTTTCTACATCGCCTACGAGGACGATGGCAGGGTCGACGGTTATGCCACCTACCGCATCGTGGGCACAAATCTGTGTGTCAACGAGTTGATGGCGGTTACGAACGAGGCGAATGCAGCCTTGTGGCGGTTCTGCTTCGATGTCGACCGGATGAGCACCACTGAGGCGCTAAAACGCCCGGTGGACGACCCCCTGCCTTGGCTGTTGGCCGACCCCCGAAGACTGCAGCGGTCAACCCGTGATGGTGTATGGGTGCGGGTTGTCGACGTGGCTGCGGCTCTGAATCTCAGGCGGTATATGCAGAATGACCGGTTGGTGCTGGAGGTCAAGGACGACTTATGTCCTTGGAACGCGGGGCGGTTCGAGTTGGAAGGGTCTTCCGAGGGTGGTGAATGCCGGGCTTCTAACTCCTCGCCGGACCTGGTGATCAGTGTTGCTAATCTGGCCTCAGCCTACATGGGGGCCGTTAGTTTCAGCACTCTGGCGAGGGCGGGATTGGTGGAGGAGTCGAACCCGGGGGCCCTGCTCAGGGCAGACCGCATGTTCGCCGTTCAATATCCACCGTGGACTCCGTGTAACTTCTAGAACACTTACTGAGCTTGCTCAAGGCTGGTTGCAGCGACCCAAAGCGGCATCAGGCGCGGTCTATCAGCCGATGATCACCGGCTTGGACGCGATCGCTTCTAAGACCACATAGGTGTAGATGGAAGCGAACACCGCAAGAGCTCCGAGAACCACAGTCAATTCCAGTCCCGTGAGCCCAGTGCGGCCTTCTTGAATCTTCACATTGGCCTTGTTCGAATCAACTAACATTTTCTTTAACTCCTGGAGAGCAACGGCTTCTCTGGGGGAAATTCGTGAGAACTCCGTTAGATTATCCGAAGGGCCATTTCCGTACTGTGATTCGCCGACCGAATCTGAGTGACTTCCATCACTGTTCCGCCGCGGAAGATTCGCGGCATGAACCTCCTCATAAAACATCGCCGTGGGTTCATGCAAACCATGCGGGTCATTATCGCTTTTATATGGAAACTATATATAAAGGCAATATAACTATTCGATTTGGTGAGAATTTAGGCGCGGCTGAAACATTATGGTACCCTGTCGTGTGCGAAAAGAGTGAGCATTCAAATTCTCCGGAAATACGATACCCATAAATATGAATACCCCATCGAACCTGTTCGTAACGCTGAGAAAACCTATCACTGCCCGGAATATGCTCCTGGCGTTGGGAGCGGTCATCCTCGCCCTGGTTCTGTTGCCGCGCTCGGCTGAAGCAACCCACGACCCCTCGACACCCGTAGAGCACGTCTACTCGGTGACCTTCTCCAGCACAGGACAGAGCCAGTACGGACCAGGAGCATTTCCCGATGTGTCCGGTCTGAATACCTCTTTTGAACTGTTCGACGTGGGTTGGAATGAAAGCGCAGGAACCTGAGATGTTTGGCACATCGATACCGACCTGCCCGGCTGGGTAGCTGACGAATTTGGAGTCAACAATCTCAGCGCTGACTTCGGTGGTGGGATCTCAGGCGGATCAACTGGAACGCTCCAAGCCGAGATCGGCATCCGCGACTTCACCCTACCCGATCTTGACGTAACCTACCCCGTGGAGATCACTCTGACAACGCCGGACCCTGAGTCGTTCATCCCGGGATCGACCATCAGTATCGGCTCGTCATGGACCGTTGCCGACGGTTGGGATGTCATCGCCCGGAACGGCGGCTTCACCCTGTTCTCGTCCGGCGAATTCGGCTTCACAGCTGATGCGGGCGGTGAGATCTGCTTCATCGATTGTGACGACTTCAACTTCTTCCCAGATATCGAGATAGAGGACACGGAAGCAGAGTTCTTCTCGTTCGATGTGCTCGATGATCTGCAACACACCATCGAGTGTGATCTGACAGACTTCGACGCGATTTTCGACCCCGAAGAAGACATGCCGTGCGACCCCATAAGTTTCTTTGCGAAGACTTATGGCATCAGTGGATCGTTCGGGCTTTCGAACCCCGACCCCGTCGCATCTCTGGATGGCACCACCCTCAGTGCTACAGGGACCGCCCACTATGTGGACCTGGACGTGGACCTTGATCACCTGGCCATCAAGTTCTATGTAGACAGTAAAGCGAAAGCCTGCTTGAAGACCGCTACCACTACGTCAGCAAAGGCGGGCTGCCGCGCCGCTAAGATCGCGGCGATGGAAGCCTTGAAATTGGAAGCGACGCGGACCGTCAACTCCGCGTCCGTCTACTACAACGTCCTAGACCTCAAATTCAACATCGACGCCTACCAGACCAAGACCTTTGAATTCTCCGCCACTCCACAGGTGACCCTTCCCCTGGGGCAAGCGATGGACTGGGAGATCAGTGACGAGGAGGGAAACGTCGTAGACTCCGGACGCTCCTCCACAGTGGTCTTCGATGCGGGACATCAGGTCGCATTGACCATGCCATCGGACCTGTCGGGCAATCTCACATTCACGCCCAGCTTCGACCTCACGCAGAACGAGATCACCGCAGATTTCGACAACTACCTGGACACCGGCTACACCTTCGACGCTCTTAATCTCGAAGCAAGTGTCCCCAGTTATGAGATATTCCCTGAATTCTGTGATCCCACCGAAATCTTCGGCTGCACGGACCCTGTGATATCACCAGCCATCGAGATCCCTGAGGTCGGACCGTTACTTGAAAGTCAGAACACATTGGTTTCGTTGGATGTGGGCAGCCTGGAGCCCCAGGACAGCCCATGGACGCTGGGCGGGTTCTCATCTTCCACCGGAGCATCGTTCATATTGAACCCAGAGCTCTATCCCAACGCCTCCATCAGGGGAGACAATTCCCGTAAAGAAGGGCAGAAGGGGGATTGGCATGCGAACAACTCTTCCGACCCGGACGGCGATGACCTGACCTTTGAATGGGACTTCGGCGACGGCACCATCTCCACAGGCAACGAGGTCTCCCATACTTACGCGGACAACGGTTCGTATGTAATCACCCTGACGGCGACCGACATACACGGACTGTCGGACACCGCGACCAAGACTGTCACCGTGACCAACGTAAACCCGGTCGCCGATGCGGGGTCCAAGAAGAGAGTCAATGAGGGCAGCCAGGTCGGTTTGGGTATCGACCTCTATGGCCGTAATCTGGTATCCAACCCCGGAGCGCAGTCCAACTCAGGCTGGACCAACTTCAATCGCGCGTCATACGGGGCAGAGGGCAGCGCTACCCCGCATACAGTCACGCTTATCGATAATCGAGACCTTGATACGTCTGTTACGTCTTACTACAGGGGCAACATCGCCAGAATGTTGAATGGTTCCAACGACACTATCCCCGGCGCTTGGGCCACGTTATATGACGGATACGACTTCGACGGCAACTCTCGGAAAGTCTTCACCGGAGACACCTGCCTGCATGGAACAACCGGCACGGATAGTGACAAAGGGAACAACGATCCCCAAGATTATTGGGTTGGGACATCAGATATCATTGGGAACGATATCTCTTCGATAAGACTGGGCAAAGACACTGTGGCGACGTTCCGAGAGAACTGCACCGGCAGCGCCTTCGGCGCGTATGACTTTGAGTTCCGTTTTGGATTCGATGGTGAAGGCGACATCAACACTTCAACCACGTCCCAGAGTCTGACCAAGGGGTTGTTTGATGAAAAACTCTCCACGGCCAAATCCGACGACGCGTGGCTGTGGGACAGTTCGTCCCCGCCCCAAACATTTTCTTCCTACGGTCAGATCGGTAGTTGGATATCAAGTTTCCTAAACTACGACCATTATCTGCTCGATCGAGACAGAGGTTGCCTGACCAACAATTACTTCACGGGGAACGACGGCTCGGTCTTGAACGACAATATCTCGTCGTTGAACCTGGCTGCGAACACAACCGCGACATTCTCAAGACATTGCTCTAGCGGCGGAAGCAGTAATTTCACCATCAAGTTCCTCAATGGGCCAGACCCCAGTTTCATCAACCTTGCCGACTTCAACCCCCACAACAAGATTTCCAGCATGACCATGAGTTGGGCCGGCACCCTCGCCACCAACAACAACGCCCCCGCTCCGGTCTTCACGGACGAGGTGGAGGACCGGTTGGGAGACTGGATCGATTCGCCCTCTGATGTTATCGGTGATTGGGTGCAGCAGTTGGTCCCGAACTCCTGGACCAAGGACTACGAGAACGCCGTCATCTACAAGATCCTTGTCCCCGAAGGCGGGATGACCAATGCCCGGTTAAGGATCACCGGCGAAGACGGCGCGTTCGTGTGGCTGGACGGCTCCTACAAGGGTGGCGCAGTCAACGAGTCTGGAATCGACAAGGTCTTCAACCTAGGTTCGCTTGCCAAAGGCACGCGGTACCTGCAGATCCTCCGCACCAGCACGGTGAACACCAATTCTCCTTCTTGGACGATCAAACTCACCGCGACCTCCCCCGGCGGGATGCCGGCTTCAGACTCACCAGGCTCGCCCACTCGCGGGTCCAAGTTCTTCCAGGGCGCCAACTCCGATAAGACCATGCGGCAAGACATCGACGTGTCTGAAGGGATAGACCAGATCGACGCTGAAAAGGTCACCTTTGACCTGTCCGCCTATCTGGGCGGGTTCTACAATCAGACCGACGATGCCGAAGTCACGATCACTTTCCACCGTGGTAACGGCAATCAGATAGGTTCCGCCGTTACGATCGGTCCGGTCTCCAAGTCCGACCGCGGTGACGTAACGGGCATGCTGTTGAGGGAAGGGACCGGAGATGTCCCCAGATTGACCCGGGAGATTCGCATATCGCTGTTTCTCGATGAGAAGGACCCCGCGAGGAACGACGGTTACGCAGATGATATATCTCTCGTTCTGTTCGCCAATGGGGAAGCCAGCTTCACGGATAAAGGGATACTAGATACCCACACCGCCACCGTCGATTGGAGAGACGGAGGGGGAGCCAGTCCCGTCACGCTCACCGAAGCAAACGGAGACGGCACGGCCCAGGGCTCGCACATCTACGGCGACAACGGGTCATACACCGTTAAGCTGAAAGTGACGGACAAGGACGGCGGGAATGACTCAGACACCTTCAAGGTCACGGTGGATAACGTTCCGCCAACGGTCACACCAACGGATGCGACTTTCACCGACGAGCTGTCCCAAACCCGCGTTCTCGCGACGTTTACGGACCCCGGGTTCCTAGACACCCACTCCGTTTCCATCGACTGGGGAGATGGCCACGCACACAATGGCTCGGGCAGCGTCAGCGAATCTGACGGATCGGGCACTGTGTCCGGGACCCATAGCTTCAATGTTCCCGACAACTCGCCGTTCCCAGTGACACGCACGATAGTAGTGTGTGTTTCGGATGACGATGATGGAGAAACATGTGTGACCTCCGATGTCACCATCGTTGCGCTTTACATCGATAACGTCCAGGCATCTTCTCCCGACAAGACGAAGAAGGAGAATGCAAATCTGACTCTCAGAGGTTCCGCCGGAGCGCTGATCGACCCCAGCGGCACTCCTCCTGGACACAACAGGTCCTACAAATGGGAATACGGCGATGGAAGCAGCTCCAATTGGGCGCCGTACACCGGAGGGACCGTCAGCAAGAACCACAGATACAGGGATAACGGAGTGTACACAGCCCGGTTCTTGGTCAGAGCGATCAAGAACAGCGGTGGAGCCCTGCTCGCCGAGTCAGAAGACAGCATCACTGTAACTATCAGCAACGACAACCCGAATGTTGGGTCCATCAACACGGTAGACACAAGAGAAGGTGACTCCGTTTCGATCTCCGATGAGACCTTCACAGATGATGGACCGGACGACACCCACACGGCCGTGGTTGATTGGGGCGACGGAAACCTGACCGAAGCAACGGTTGATCAGGACGATCGAACAGCGGGCGCAAGCCACGTCTACGACGATAACGGCACTTACATCGCCCGGCTGATCGTCACTGATGACGACGGCGGTTCCGGAGGACGTAACTTCACGGTGAACGTGTCCAACCGGCCCCCCAACGCCCAGATCAACGCTGACTCCCCCGCCGAAGAAGGTGGCAACTTCACTGTGAGGATGATCAATCCCAGTGATCCCAGTGTGGTAGACGAGGCGGCAGGCTTCACCTATTCATTCGATTGTGCCGATGGCTCTGGGTTCTCCGTCCCTAGCCCCTCCAACTCGATAGAATGCTCGGCCGACGACGAAGGCACCAAGAGAGTAAAAGGCCGGGTATGGGACAAGAACGATGCGCACCGCGAACGGGCGACAAATGTGACGGTTAATGGCGTACCTCCGACGGCCAACCTGATCGCGCCAGCAGAGGTGAACGAAGGCGACGCCGTCTGGCTGTCGCTCGCGTCGGCCCACGACCCGAGTGAGGCTGACACCATTGCCGGTTTCTCGTACAGGTTCTCCTGCGACGGGGGCGCGAATTTCAGTGCGTTGAGTCCTGCAAATAGTTCCAGTTGTGAGACTGACGACGGCAATTCCGTTCTTTCGATCGTAGCAGAGGTCTCGGACGAGGACGGTCTATCCACAGAATACTCGGCTTCGGTGGCCGTCAACAACGTTCCGCCTTCGGGCACGTTCGACGCGCCCACGCTGGTGGATGAAGGCACCGTCTATGCGCTGGCCTTGAACGACGTGTCCGACCCGTCGGACGCTGACACCGCGGCAGGGTTCGAGTACCGCTTCAAGTGCGACTCAGCGCCGTTCACTGCGTTCGGAACGCTCGCAGGAACGGAGTGCACGGCCGGCGATGACGGGGCCTATACGGTAACCGGGAAGGTCCGGGACGTTGGCCTTGGGTTGTCTCGGGTTTCCACCTACTCGACCTCGGTCACGGTTGTGAACGTTGCGCCGGTCATTGATGACATTGCCAACACCACGGTGGACGAAGGCTCTCTCTTGAGCATACCCGGAGGCTTCACAGACCCCGGACCCGACACCTGGACGGCTACGGTCGACTATGGTGACGGCACCGGAGAACAGGCTTTGGCGCTTTCCGGCCACACGTTCACTCTGGCCCACACCTATGCGGCGTTTGGCACCTACGTCGTAGAGGTAACCGTCGACGACGATGACACAGGCGGTGACAGCGAGTGGTTCACCGTCAGCGTCAGGAATATAGCGCCGGTGACCACCATCGACGGCGTCACAAACGGCCGTCTGGCAGCCATCGCCGAGGGCGATCTACTTACCGGCAGCGGCTATTTCGCCGACCCCGGCGACAACACTTGGACCGCAACGGTGAGCTACGGGGACGGCACCCCGACGACGGCGCTGCCGCTCAACAACGACAAGACCTTCGATCTTGAACACGTATACGCGGACAACGGCTCGTACAATGTCATCGTATGCGTAACTGACAACGGCGGGGCTTTGGGCTGCGACTGGGTCATCCAGGACGTGACCAACGCCGGTCCTGCCGTGGAAGCAGGGGAAGATCAGATCGTCACTGAAGGAGACCTAGTCTCCCTGGATCCGGCCGGCTTCCATGACCAAGGAAGCACCGACTCCCACACTGCAGCCATCGATTGGGGCGACGGTGAGCCCATCGACGACGGCGCGGTAACAGAGGCCCCGTTCGGACCTCCTGGCTCCGTTGCCGGCGCTGACGGCACAGTCGCTGGTTCCCACGTCTTTGTCGACAACGGCGTTTACACCGTGCAGGTGTGTGTGACCGACGACGACCTCGCGGCCACCTGTGATGAGCTCACTGTCACAGTTCTCAACGCCAACCCTGTGGTGGACGCAGGAGCAGACATCACGACCGTCGAAGGTCAAGAGTTCGACCCCGATGACTCGTTCACCGATGCGAGCGTGGTGGACACCCACACCGGTTCGATCGACTGGGGAGATGGCACTTCCGGACCCGCGGCCGTCGTCCAAGGCGCCGGCAGTGGCAACACCATCTCTTCACACGAGTACCTGGTTGAGGGGATATACACTGTCCAGGTCTGCATCACCGACGATGACGGCGGGAGCGGTTGCGATACGAAAGTGGTAACGGTGATCACGCCCTTCGCAATGAGGGAACTGGCGGTTCGAAGTCTGGCTAGCCTGGGAAGCATCTCTGGCGAAGTCTCCAAGGCCCTCGATCTGATCGCAGAAAGCTTGGAGGACTATTGGATCGACGGTTCTCACCTTGACCCCAAGGATGGCGAGAAGGTATTCGGCTACGAGAAATCGGCCATGTCGGAACTGATGAACGCGATCGAGCATCGGGACCAAGATGGCCTGAGCGACGAAGATGTTGCAGTGATTCTGGCGGCCATCGACGCCTTGATCGCCGGCGATATCCATTTGGCCGAGACTGCGTTGACCGAAGCGGCTGCAATCACCGGGTTGAACTCGGGCCAGCAGGACAAGGTCGATGAAGAGATAGCCAAGGGCTATGAAGAACTGGCGAAAGGCCACGAAGAGATGGCCGACGGCTACCCCGATAAGGCCGTCGATCAATACATGAAGGCTTGGTCTCAAGCGATGAAAGCTTTCGACGAGGCCAACGATTAGTGTTCGGTGACAACGGCTGAGCATCGGGTTGTGCACGGAAGCAAGAAAGAGCCCCTGGAGAATTTCAGGGGCTCTTTCTTATGGCCAAGCTCCAGCGACTATCGTCGTCGGTAGAAGTTTACTGCGGCAGCGATGCCCTATAGAATCTTGGTGATGGCTTTTCCAATATCCCGGCGCAGTCTAAGGGACCTGGCCTGGCGGGGCGTCTTGCTCTCCGCCGCCGCCGCGGTCGTTGTGATGTTTCTAGGCCCGGCGGTCGACCACCACTTTGCCGAGCGCCAGCATGAGCATACTCACATCTACCTGACCATCAGCGCAGCGGAGCACGGGCATCCGGAATCACACCCCTTTGAGGGACCTCACGCCCACACCTTTTCCGGCATAGAAACTGCCGGACATGACGATGTCATATACCAGACCTCAAATGACGGGTTAGGTGACTCTGCTTCAGTTTCCATCGCGGCCCTCATAGATGTCTCTCCCGGTCTCCAGAATAACGGAGACTTCCTAGCCCACGCCCTGACGACCGGCGGCAGTGAATTCCGCAAAGCTTTCGTGGCGCACCCAAAGAGACCTCCCCGAGTCTAACCAACCACCCGTTCTGATTGGCCTCGATGTCCGAGGCCGTGGTTCGCTAAACTAATGCGAATCTTTCGCTTGTAGGACATCATCAGGTATAGACGATTGTCTTTCGCCGCGACGGAATGCCCACCTTGACCCCTGGAGAAAAATCACTTGGCGACAAAATTCTGGACGCTCTTGGGAATAGTCCTGCTGATATCGGCGGTTTTGGCTTCGCCGCTGCAGCCGGATCAGGCGTCAGCGAACGGCGCCACCCGCCTCGTCGTAAATGACGAGCGGGAGGGCCCTTACCTCTTCCGGGTGGGCATACTGCCGGGCAGCCCCAAGATTGGGAACCTGCACTTGAGCGTCCTGATCCAGCCCGCAGAGGGTGACGATGTGATCCAAGACGGCCAGATGATCATCAAAGCCACGGGCCCGGAGCCGGGAATGACGGCCGGACCGGTGCAGGCTACGAACGCACCCCTCAACCCCCAAGTGTTCGACGCCGACATAACCTTGACCGCTCTGGGTACTTGGAGCATGACCCTTGAAACCATGAGCGAGTTGGGCCCAGCCACTCTGGTGGTGCCTCTGCAAGTAACGGAGGCTGGGGGATTCAACCTACTGATAGTGGTCGTGATCGTTGTAATCATCTTGGCCATCGCCGCCCTGGGATGGTCGCAGATGCAGCAACGAAAACGTAACGCCTAAAGACAACCAACGGAGACACCCCTGCGGAGATACCCCTAACGAGAATCCCCTAACGGGATTCGAGTGAACGTGAAGAGGAACACGAGGAGGGGGAAGAGATCGAGATAGGCTTCCTGGAGGTCCAGCCAAGGCAAACGTAAATGCTCGTCTGTTTGGCGGCCTAGAACGGAGCTTGGATGGGTGACCAACATGAATAAACTGAAAATCGTACTCCCTGCCGCGGCTGCGGCGGGGAGCCTGGTGGCCTGGCCTGCCTACGCCCACGGCTTCGGCCAGCGTACCGAACTGCCGGTGCCCCTTGGCTATTTCCTCATCGGCGCCGGACTTGCCGTAGCCCTGTCCTTCGTCTTAATAAGCGTGCTGGTCAAGATCAGCGCTGAAGGATCTTATTGGCGGTTCAACCTGATAGGCTCGGGCTGGTCAAAGGCGATGCTCACTTCTCCCTTGAGCCTGCTGCCGGTCAAGCTGCTCTCTGTATTCCTGCTTGGCCTGGTGATCGCCACTGGTTTCGTCGGAGACTCAAGCCCCCTGCTCAACTTCAGCCCCACCTTTGTCTGGATAGTATGGTGGGTGGGCTTGGCAATCGGGGTAGCGCTCATCGGCAACATCTGGGCTCTGATCAATCCATGGAAGATTCTATTCGGCTGGGCTGAAGGCCTTTACCGAATGATCGGCCCTGGCCGTGAGCTGTCCTTGGAAAAGGAGTATCCCGCCAAGTACGGTATCTGGCCCGCGCTGGCGTTGTTCCTTATCTACATCTGGATCCAAGACGCCTACCCCAAGTCGGACGTCCCCACCCAGATCGCGATTATGGCCGTTGTTTACTCGGTCATCACACTGGGAGGGATGGTCATCTTCGGCAAGCACCAATGGCTCCGGAAGGGAGAAGCGTTCACAGTCGTTTTTGGCCTTCTAAGCAGGTTCTCAGCAACGGAAGTGCGCGTCAACGACCGGGGCACTTGCCAAGCTTGTTCCACCGAATGCTTGGACCTTAATGGCGAGTGTATCGACTGCTACGAGTGCTTCCAGAGGTCGAACGATAGGGAGATCAACGTTCGGCCTTTTGCCATAGGTCTGGGCCGGAACGAGCCGGTGACCAACGATGTATTGGCCCTGGTTGTCTTGATGCTGGCCACGGTGACCTTCGATGGGTTCAGCGCCACCTCGGCGTGGGCGGAATTCCAGACCTTCATCGTGGAGTTGTTTGGGTCCGGCGGAGGTGAAATCTTCAACAGCCTGGTCTTGGCCGATACCTTGGGGGTCCTCCTGGTGCCGGTGGGCTTCTTCCTCGTCTACCTATTCTTCTCCAAGCTCATGGCTAGCTCTGTGGAAGGGGAGATCGGAGCGTTGGAGTTGGCCCGGTTGTTCGGATTTTCTCTCATTCCCATAGCCCTGGCGTACAACATCGCCCACTTCATCACATTGCTGCTGATACAGGGGCAATTGATCGTTCCACTAGTCTCTGATCCCTTCGGCACGGGTTGGGACTTGTTCGGGACGGTCGATTACTCCTTGAATATCAACATCATCAACGCCCGGATCCTTTGGTTCTTATCCGTGGCGCTGATCGTGTTGGGCCACGTACTGGCCGTTTATCTGGCCCACCGCGTCGCCGTCCGTACGTTCGCCGACCGGGCGATGGTCCTGAAGAGCCAATATCCCATGCTGACGCTCATGGTGGTCTATACGGTCATCAGTCTTTGGATCATCGCACAGCCAATTGTGCAGTAAGGGGTCCTTGAAACAAGATGCCGCTCCTTGACGCTCTGAGCGGCATTCTTTAGAATTGGGCGCAAGCTCGTTCCTGAGATTTGAGTCACGGAAGGTGGGCCATGCGTAGGTTTCTGATCCCTTTGGTCTTTGTGTTCTTGTTGACCGTAGCCGCGGTTGTGCCCGTTGCCGCCAATTCTCCTGACGATTCCCCGACCCACTTCGGCCAGGGTTGCAGCTCAGCTTAGGTAGACACTCGGCACAGGCTGGATAGCCGCCGGTTCTCGATGTTAATCGGCCCCGTCCTTCTGGGAAGGACCGGGGCCTTTTTTTGGCAAGTGATATTTGGAAGAAGTTCTTAAAATAGTCGCCGTGGTGGTGGCCACAACGGTGGGGTTTACCATCGCGGGTGTGGCGGGTTTCGGCGGCGGAGTGGTGGCCCTACCGGTCTTGGTCTGGGTGTTTGGCGTGCGTGAGGCCATTCCCATACTGTCCATCTCGCAGGTGCTCAGCACAGTCTCCAGGGTGGGGCTGCACCGGCAGGCTCTCGACTGGCCGGTGGTCCGCTTTTTCGTCCTCGGGGCCCTGCCGTTCTCCATACTGGGCAGTTTCTTCTTTGTCTCCATAGATACCACCATATTGGTGCGTATCTTGGGGGTGATGATGCTCTTATTCGTGGTGTACACACGGCTTCCGATCGGCCGCGACTTCAAGATGAAGCTCTGGGGCTTCATACCTGTGGGCGCGGGCACGGGCTTTGGATCGGCCTTTCTGGGAATCCCAGGGCCGTTCGCCGCAATCTTCTATCTGGCGTACGGGCTGACCGCAAGCGCGTACATCGGCACCTCCGCTTTGGGCATGGCGATGATCCAGGCTCCAAAACTGATAATCTTCGGCACCAGCGACCTTTTGACCCTGCGTGTCTTGTTGATGGGCATCAGCTTGGGGGCCATCGCCGCCGTATCCGCATATCTGGGCAAGATCATTCTCGGGCGGGTGCCGGAGCAGGTGTTCCCCCGGATTATCACGACGATGCTGATAGTCTCCGGAATAGTCTTCCTGATCAAGGGATAACACTCCCGTAACTCTCCGGTAATTCTCGTCCGGGTAATATTCCTTAGCTGGGCATATCTAAGGCATTAGCCTGGCCGAGGAATCATGACTCTTCCTGCCGTGGCGAACCCTAACAATGCGGAGCCGGCCACCAAACGCCGGAGCCGCGACCGACAGCCGTTCACCCCCGAACCGGTGGTGGCGACGGTGTATTGGTGGTGGACCAACGACGGCCGGACAGCCTGCATGGAGAACCAGTTCTCCACCATGGCGGCAACCCCCATACGGTTCCGTTGCCTTGGCACCAATAGCACGAAGTACCCCAGGCGTTTCCGAGTGGACCTGGCCCAAGCGCTGGACCCGGTGCCGGAGCTAAACAAGCGGGAGTTGAAAGCCCTGGGCAACGCGATCTGCGAGGCCCTAAGCCGACAGATGGGCGTGGAAGTGGCGGCATTCTCGGCGGATGTCATTGACACCGTCTCGGACGAAGCCTAACCCCCACAAGGATCGCCCTATCAAAAGCCCCCGGTCTTCAGTTGAAGACCGGGGGCTTTCTTGTTTCATCGGAACAAACAGTGGGCCGATCCTACTGTTTCCCGGCAGCTAGGACCCGGGCGAAGACTTCACCCAGCACGGCCGCTTCTTCCTCTGTGATGTGCCCTAAGAAGGCTTCCCAGGCGTCTTTCGAGTGGTCAGGGCCGATCTTCTCGATGGTATCCAGGCCCTTTTGGGTGATGACGGCGTAATACCCGCGCCGGTCGCCTGGACACGGTTCGCGCCTGACAAGCTCCGCCTCGATCATCCGGTCTACCAGGCGTGTGATGCCGCTGCGGGTAAGCAGCACCGACTCCGCAAGCTCACCCATGCGCAGGCCCTCACCGGGGCCGTCGGCCAGCTGCAGGAGCACGTCATACCAGGCTAGAGGCAGACCGTGCTGTTCGTTCATCCGGTGTTCCAGAAACTTGACCACTGTGGAGTGGGTTTCCAAGAAGGCCCGCCACATCTGCAGGTGGGTCCGCTCATCAGCTGGCGGCTTTGCTATTCGTGCCATGCCTGAATTATAGGGTTAGCTATTTGGCCTAGCAATCATTGACCACTCAATGTTATTTCGCATCGAGTACTGGCGGCTCATCATAGAGCGCGTTTTCATCGGCAAAAGACGGCTGCGGAATCTACCTCTCAGCTTTCGGAGTCAGCCGCGGTTCGCGTATGATTAGTGGCGTTATGGTAGCCATAATTAACGACGACATGTTCGCCCCGGATGTCATCCAAGACCCCTATCGTTACTTCGGGCAGATCAGGGACCAAGACCCGGTCCACTGGAACGAGCTTTACCAACTCTGGGTGATCACCCGTCACGACGACCTGGTTTGGCTTGCCCGGAACCATGAACAGTTCTCCAACTCCGTGTGGTTGAACGACCCCCGCCCGGCCTATCCAGCGATCGATGCGGCGGACCAGGAACTCTATGATTTCATGCGGGAGTTTCGGGGCAACCAGTTGATCCAATTCGACCGGCCGGAACACCTGGCGATGAGGAAGGTCGTCCACTCTTATTTCACCCCAAAATCGATGGAAGAATGGCGTCCGCTGGTCAGGTCCGCCATCAAAGACCTTCTAGATGCCGCGGAACAGAGTGACGACATCGACCTGATGCGAGACCTGGCCGTGCCCTTGCCGGTCCTGGTTATAGCCGAGATGATGGGGGTGCCCGTGGAAGAGCGCCCGCACATCAGGATGCTCGCCGAGAAATTGTTGCACGCGGGACGGGGTGAGTCAGACCGGATGCGCATAGTCGCCGAAGGCCTGCAGGGGATGCTAGATTACGTGAACCCGATGGTGGACGAGCGGATCAAAAACCCCAAGGATGACTTCATCTCAGTGCTGGCCGGCGGAGAGAAGTCCGGCGTATTCACCCGCCAACAGGTCCTGGTCAACACCTCCTTGCTGCTGGTCGCCGGCCACGAGACCACCATCAACCTGATCTGCAATGGAGCCCTGGCATTGATGAACAACCGGGACCAATGGGACCTGCTCAAGACCGACGCCGAGGGGTTGATGGTAAGAGCCACTGAAGAAGCCCTGCGGTATGACCCACCAGTCAAGTCCATCGCCCGCATCGCTACCGAAGACGTGACCGTTCGAGGCCGATCTATCAAGAAGGATGACCGTATCCGCTGGTTCGTGTCGGCAGCCAATAGGGACCCCAACAAGTTCGAGAAGCCAGACACGATGGATATAACCCGTTGGCCCAACTCCCATGTGTCTTTCGGGGCCGGTGTCCACCACTGTTTGGGAGCAACCATCGCCAGGGTTGAGGGCCAAGAGGTATTCAGCGCTCTGGCCCAACGTTACCCTGATATGCAGTCAGAGATACTCGAGCCGGAATACCAAGAGAGCCTGACCTTCCGCTCTGTAAAGAGCTTGCCCGTTTCCCTGGACTGATCCGGCAACGGCCATCTCGCTTCCTTAGGAGTCAACATGCCAGCCAAAGACGGCGCCAACCGTTTCAGCGACTCCGGACTGGACGCCGCTGACGCCCAGCAGATCTACCGGCACATGCTGCTGGCGCGGGCGATCTCGGAGAAGAGTTGGCTCCTAACCCGGCAAGGGCGCGTGTTGTTCTCCATGCCCTGCGACGGACAAGAAGCTGCCGATGTCGCCAGCGCCTACGCCCTGGACACCGCCACTGATTTTATCGTCCCCTACGCCCGTAGCCTGGGCGCCATGCTAGTGAAGGGCATGACTCCCCTGGAGGTCATGCTCAACATGTTCGGCAAGGCCGCGGACCCCAACAGCGGCGGCCGGCAGATGCCCATGCACTGGGGGCACAAGAAACTGGGCATCATCTCCATGGGCAGTTCCGTTGGGACCACACTGCCCAGAGCCTCGGGAGTGGCCCTGGCCTCCAAGCTACGGGGCCAGAACGCCGTGACCATGGTCTACTTCGGCGAGGGCGCAGCCAGTGAAGGGGACTTCCACGAAGGCCTGGCATTCGCGGGCGTGCACCTTCTGCCGGTGGTGTTTCTCTGCAACAACAACGGCTGGGCCACCTCCGTTCCAGTCAGCCTCCAGACCGCCGAGCCCCAGATATCGAAACGGGCGGCCGGCTACGGCTTTCCAGGCGTCACAGTGGACGGCTCCGACCCGTTGGCGGTCTACCAGGCGGTAACCTCGGCGGTAGAGCGGGCCCGCTCGGGTGAGGGGCCGACTCTGGTGGAGACCAAAACCGTCCGCATGATGCCCCATTCCAGTTCCGACGACCATCTGCGCTACCGGTCCCAAGAAGAATTGGACGCTGAGAAGGATATGGACCCCCTGCCCCGCTTCCGGGATTTCTTGATCTCCGCAGGCATCTTGGACGAAGAATCAGAGCAGACGCTCCGTGAAGCCATCGACCAAGAGGTTGAAGACGCCATCGCGTCCGCGGACGCAGCGCCGTTTCCCGACCCAGCTACCGCGCTGAACGGGGTTTACGCGCCTTAGAGCGGCCCATGAGTGAGATGCGGTTGATCGAAGCTGTCCGGGAGGGTCTCCGTGAAGAGATGGAGGCGAACTCCAGCGTGTTCCTCATCGGCCAGGACATCGGGGTGAATGGCGGCGTTTTCCGGGTTACAGAAGGACTGCAGGCCAAGTTCGGCGCAGACAGGGTCATCGACTCACCGCTGGCTGAGTCGGGCTTGGTGGGGGTGGCCATCGGCGCGGCCTTGAACGGCATGCGGCCGGTGGTGGAGATCCAGTTCGCCGACTTCATCTTCCCCGCCTTCAACCAGTTGGTGAGCGAGGCGGCGCGGATGTATTACCGCACCAACGGTGAGTACTCGGCGCCCCTGGTCATCCGCGCTCCGTACGGCGGGGGAGTCAGGGGCGGTCTATACCACTCCCAGAGCGTCGAGGCGTTCTTCGCCCATGTGCCGGGACTGAAGGTCGTCGTGCCGTCCAATCCCCACGATGCCAAGGGACTCCTGAAGGCTGCCATACGCGATGATAATCCCGTGCTGTTCTTCGAGCATAAACTCTCGTACAACACGGTGAGCGGCGAGGTGCCGCCGGGTGACTTTACCGTCCCAATAGGAGAGGCGGTGGTCCGGCGCGAAGGGACGCAGCTTTCCCTGATCTCTTACGGACTGTCGGTGCACCACTGCCTGGAGGCTGCGGAGACCCTTTCTGCGGAGGGGATAAGCTGCGAGGTGGTTGACCTGCGCACGGTGAGACCGCTAGATACCGCTGCCGTGCTGGAGTCTGTGCGGAAGACGGGCCGCGCCTGTATCGTCCACGAGGACAACCTGACCGGGGGAGTCGGCGCAGAGGTCGCGGCGGTCATAGCCAAGGACGGCTTTGAATATCTGGACGCGCCGGTCCAGAGGGTGGCCGCGCCGGACGTGCCGTCGTTTCCGTACAGTCCCACCCTGGAAGACGCACTTCTGCCCGGCCCGGCGGACATTGTCCGAACAGCAAGGGAGTTATCCGCTTACTAGTGGGTGACAGCCAGACCGATCTTAGGCCCTGATTCCCTGAAAGTTCTATCTAAAAGAGCGTTTACGTCAGCCAGGACAGAGTGCACTTGATCAGGACCTCAGCTGGCACCCAGCCGATCTGCACCAAGAACTCCAGTTCCTTCGCCGAATACACCGCTCCGTCGCAAAGCAGTAACCACATGACTCCAGCGTCGCATAATTAATGCACGTCATTAAGTCCCGCAGGGGCCACGATGCTGGAGCCGATTGGGTCGGTTATGTAAAGTGGGGTTTCCTTAGTAGTGGATCGCCCTGGGGACTCCGCCGCCGGTGGCTATGGCGTCGCCGTTGATGGAGATGGACTTGGGCGAGGCCAGGAACGCGATCACGTAGGCTATCTCCCTGGCGTCAACCAGGTGGTGGATGGAGTTCCCCTCCGCCATGCGGCGCTCTGCTTCCTCCACGGTTATACCCTGCTCCTTGGCACGGTCTGCCAGCAACCCAGGTATCCGTTCGGTGTAGGTCATTCCGGGGTGCACGGTTGTGACGTTGATGCCCTGGGGGCCCAGCTCATCAGCCAGGTTCTTGCTGAGGGCGTGCACGGAAACGTTTCGCATGCTCCCAACGGAGTAACCAGACTGCCGGGCGGCCATGCCGCTGAGGTTGATGATGCGGCCCCAACCTTGCTCGATCATGTAGGGAGCGACGGCCTGGGCACAGCGCAGATAGCCCATGACCTTGGTGTTCATATCGCTCCAGAAATCCTCTTCGGTGATCTCAGCCAGCTTGGGGGAGTAGGCGCCGCTGACGCGGGCTGCCGAGTTAACCAGAATATCGATGCGGCCCAGTTTCTCTGCGGCCTCTTTGACCATCGCTTGCACAGATTCCGGTACGCCAGTGTCGGCCACTATGGTGACGAAATCTCCGCCGGTCTCTTCAGCCAACTCGCGGGCGCACTCTTCCAGGGCTTCCGCGCCACGGGCCACCAGGGCCACTTTGATGCCCTCCAGCCCGAACTCCCGGCCAACGGCCTTGCCGATGCCGCGGCTGCCGCCGGTGATGATCGCTGTTTTACCTTTAAGTTCCAGGTCCATGAAGATGCTCTCCTAGATGAGGTCTGATGGGTACGGTCTAGCTTTGGTTCAGGGGTGAAGTTTAGGTCTGAAAGAGAGAGTAAGCAAGGGAGATTTGAGTTCAGCCTCGCTCCAACACATTCCTGATGCGCCGCAGCTGGCTGTTGGCCCTCAGCACGGGGAACAGCCGGAACATGACGCCGACGACCGGCCGTGCGATCAACGATTTGAGGAACTCGACACCCATCATGAGCAGGTGGAAGGGTCCGGGCAGGTGTGGGTTCTTCTTGTCGGTCATCACCAACACTGTCCCGGAACCCTCGGGAAACAACCGGAAAGAGATGAACTCCGAGCCGACGGACAGGCCGTTGTACAGGTTCTTAGTCTCGAAGTCCAAGCTCTGGTTGGGTTCGCAGCCGATGACGGTGAGGCTTTTTATCCAGGTGACTTGGTTGGAGGTTACGCCGCCCCGCAGGATGGGGGCCTGAAAGATCTCGATCCGTTCTCTCTGGCACGACGACCCTTCAACCACCGGCCCGTCGGACACGCCCACGACCGCAAACCCAGAGTGTTCGTCCCACTCGCCATGCCGTGGAAGGTCAGTCAGGTAGGCGAACACAGCCTCCGGGGTGGCGTCGATCATCGCCCACCGTTTGATCCCAGGCGCAGGGTTCACCATGGTAAACGTGCGCTTGTCATCGGAGGCTTATGGCGCATCGTTGTCCGTGATAGTCACGCTCCAGTCACCTTGAGACCGCACGCCCATGGCGTACACACCAGGCTGCGGGTTCTCACCGGGCTGCCCGCCGCCAACCGTGAACAACTGCTCTCCATCGTGGTCTCCAGTCGCCTGAACGATGCGGTACGGCGGCACGCCTTGAGCGTCAAAGAGGTCAACCGTAAATCCGGCAGAGCCGGTATGACTCGTGCTCATGGTGTATTCACCGTCTTCAAGTTGCAGCCAACTGCCGCCGCCGTCTCCGCTGCCAGTCAATACTATCTCGGGCGGCGTGCCTCTGATGGCCCGCTCCTGAAACAGCCGGACGCGCCAAGGGCCGGCTGCATCCACAGCCACGGTATATTCTCCCGGTCCCAGTCCCCCGTCGTTGCCCTCGAATACGCTGTGCACCCGTTCACCGTTATAGGGACCAGGGCCGGCATCCACGGACGTCACAGGAGCTTGTCCCTCACTTAAAAACGTCAAGGAGAAGGGAGCATCACCGTCGTAGCGGACGAAGGCAATGATAACCCCGGACACCATCTCATAGGGACCCAACACGTCAGAGCCTTCGCCCTCCAGCAGGGCCTGTAGCGGCCGCGGGGCGAAGGTGGCCCGGGGTCTGGGCGTGCCCGTAGGCTCACTTATGGCTGCGGCCGTGGGCTCTATAGCTATTTCTTCAGACCCACCACAGGCAGCCAGCGCAACCGCAAAGGCCAACATGGCGGGCAGGGCTATCAACCTCAACATTCCAGGCTCTCCAAACGGATCAGTGCCAGCCATTTTACGACACTTGCGCTTCAGGTTCTTACGCGCCAGACCCGATGCTTGGATGCCGCGAAAAAGAAAAAGGGGCGTCCCGATGAATCGGGACGCCCCTCCACCACTTCCGGCAGAGGCTCTTGGTTATCTTCCTCCGCCGGCACAACACATCGCCTAGTTAGAACCGAACAGGTCACCTCCGAAGATGTTGAAGGCTCCGTCGTGGATGACGCCGGCCCCATCCTGCTCCAGGGCCGCTCCGAGATCGGCCAAGCCGGCCAATTCATCGAAAGCAGTGCTGGCGCCCGAGATAGCGTCGAAGTCGCCCAGGCCACCCAGGAAGGCGGCGCCGGCAGCCTCAAGGGCCGCATCCATGGCGTCGTAGTCGATGCCGGCGATCTGCTCATGGTCGAGGCCGGCGAACATGCCGCCAACCACCGAGGGATCGAACTCACCGAAGGCTCCAACGTCGATGTTATCGACCATGGTATAGAGCTGTTCGGCGCCGAGGCCTAGGAGCTCATCACCGCCGGTGGTGTTGGCCAAGTTGGCCAGGTGCTCCCCACCCAGAGCCTTGAATTCCTCGGGGGAGAGAACGCCCAGGGTGTCGAAGGAGAAGTCCTGTAGGACCTCACCGTTGCCCTGGAAGTCTAGGCCGCCCAGCAGGCCGCCCAGATTGTCGCCCATCTGCTGAATGTGCTCCGCGCCAAAGTTGGCAACGATGCCTTCTAGCTGTTCCATACCCAAAGCTTCCTCAAAGCCGAAGGTGTTGAACACGTCAAAGGCGGTGCCGCCGTCCCAGGCGCCCATGGCCTTGTCGTCCAGATGCTGGAGCGCGCCGGCCATGCCTTCACTGCCCAGCTGGGCCATGTGATCGAAGTCCATGGCGCCCATCATGCCTGCGATATCGTCGCGGTCCATGCCGGACGCACCGAGGTCGAATCCGGGGCCGCCGAACTGGAAGGTGTCAAACAGACCTAACAGCTGCTCGCCTTCGATGTGTTGGAACTGGTCCGGACCCATGGCTCCAACCAGACCACCCATGTGTTCCATGCCCTTGGCCTGTTCGAAATCCATGGTGTCGAACACGTTGAATGCTGCGCCGGGGTCCCAGCCCTTGAAGTCATTGGCGCCCATGGTGCCGATGGCTCCAAAGATCTGCTCGTGGCCCATGGCGGCCAGCGATTCATGCTCCAGCGCTCCGAAGATGCCGCCCAGGTCCTCGCCACCGATCACGGTGGGGTCGAAGTCCGGGGCTGTGAAGTCGATGCGGCCAAACATGTCAACCAATTGACCGTCTTCGATCTTGTCGAAGTTCTCGGGGCCCATCGCGCCCAAGAACCCTCCGATCTGGCCTTCGAACTCATCCAGGCGTTGTTCGAACAGCCCGGGGTCGAAGAACGGGGGAGCAACGGGTCCACCCGCCGGTCCACCTATGAAGGTGCCGCCAGGCAGGGGTTCGCCCTCGAAAGGCGCGCCGGGAGGCGTGCCGCCCGGCCCTCCGCCAAGGAAGGTTGCCTCAAACATGGCGAACGCTTGGTCATCAGGTATGCCCAGGAAGTCCTGCGGGGCGAAGTCGTGGACCGCTCCAGCTATGAAGTCTTGGTCGAAGCCGTGGATGTCTTCGACATCGAACTGGCTGAAAGCGCCTGCCCATTGGTCGCCTCTCAGGTCAAACTCCTGGCCGTCCACTCCATTCTGGAAGATATCCACAACAAAACCGGCTTCCATATTCTGGAAACCTTGGTAGTCCATGTTCTGCAGCTCACCCACCAGGCTTTCCGGAGGAATGAAACCGAATTCACCTGGGGCTATGCCATCGAAGAACGCGGTAGCTTGTTCAGCGCCCTCGCCTCGGTCGCCCCAGAACTGGTCGAAATGACCGCCGAAGTCGACGAACTCTCCGCCAACGGCGGCGAACTCACCAAAGTCTCCGGGCTTGAACTCCTCAGCGTCGAAGAAGCTGCCGAATTCGTCCGGCCGGAACTCTCCGGGATCGAAGAGCTCATCGAAAGCTCCAGGTTGGAAGTCCTGGCCCACGAAGAAATCTCCGAAGTCACCAGCGAACTCGTCGGGCCTGAAGGTGTCTACAAACAGGTCCGGCGCAAAGTCGCCAGGGTTGAAGAAGTCGTGGAAATCTCCGTCCGGGAAGTAACCGGGCTCACCTGGTGCGCCCTCGAATCCCGCCCCTCCGTCTGGGCCAGGGCCAAATTCCGGACCTCCTGGTCCTTCAAATCCGGGGCCGCCGTCAAACGTGGGCACTCCATCAAAGACGAAGTCTCCCCTTGAGTCGAAGGAGAAAGTCCCCTGGAAGCCAGGTTCCGGTGCGGGTCCATTGAACTCGCCATCCGGTCCGGGGCCGCCGTCATGTCCGGGACCACCGTCAGGGAAATCTCCGGGCTGGAAGTCTCCCGGCTGGAAATCTCCGGGCTGGAAGTCGCCAGGAGCAATGTCCTTCGACCCTGAGTCAAAGAAGAACTCACCGGTCGGCGCCTCGTGGAAGAACTCACCCGGGGGAGGTTCAAAACCTTCTGGCGGGGCTACGAACTCGCCGTCAGCAGGCGGCTCGAACCCTTCGGTCGGAGCGAAGAATCCGCCATCGGAGGGAGGCTCGGAACCATCTGGCGGCGGCCCGTGGGTCCCACCGTCCGGGGGCGGCCCGGAACCATCCGGCGGCGGCTCGAAGGTCCCGCCATCAGGGGGTGGCGCTCCGCCATCAGGGGGCGGAGCTCCGCCGTCAGGGGGTGGCGCTCCACCGCCATCGTCAGGGGGCGGCGCTCCACCGCCATCGTCAGGGGGCGGCGCTCCACCGCCATCGTCAGGAGGCGGCGCATCATGGCCTCCGCCATCGTCAGGGGGCGGCGCATCATGGCCTCCGCCATCGTCGGGCGGCGGTGCGTCGCAGCAGGGGGGGCCGTCGTCCGGCGGCGGGGCGTCACAACAGTGGCCGCCATCGTCAGGCGGCGGCCCCTCTTGGGCGAAGGCCACATCTACAGGAGCCTGGCCGACGCCGTAGAGGGATAGTCCGCCGACGACTGATATCACCACCGCGAATACCATCACGGTTTGAAGTAATTTGGTCATGCTCTCCTTTCCTTTTCCATCTCAGGTCTTAGGATTCTTGTTCTCTGATCACGCGTTCAAACTTAGGATGATGAGCACGTGAAGTTCTCAAGCAGCCGATCAAATCTAAGCTGAACGACCGTGGCATCCACGCCGGTTAGTGTCATTCGGAACGCAGTCTCGGCGTCTCCGCAGACCCACGCGCCGATCAGGCCTCCTCCAAGGGAAGCTCCGGTGTCATCAATGGCCTTGAATCCGCCGTAGACTCCGGCCTGCTCGTTGACGGTAATGTCCCCGTCGCTGATCGATTCAAAGGTCACTGAAGGCTGGCTGGCCCTCAGGACGTTGTAGGTGTCTGCCAGGAACGTGAGGGCCGTGCGCTCTTCCGGCGGGCCCCACACGAGATTGGCGTTAACCCCGCCGTAGTTGAAGGCGATGATGCCCTGGGTAGAGCTGGGCTCAGCTTCTGTCCAACCACCGGCCTGGACCTCAGCGCCAAGGTCAAGCTTGAGGGCGAAGCCGTACTCATCGTATGAAGTGGGCAAAGCCTCAACCGCAGTCTCAGCCTCGGGGAGGTTGATCTCCAGGGTGGCGGAGTCTTGGACCGCCGCCTCATCGGTGGTAGCCGGCTCTCCAGGTTCGTCTGCCGGCTCAGCCGGTTTTTCAGTCATAGCCAAGGTGGTTGCGTCTTCTTTAACGGCCTCGGTAACAACCGGTTCTTCAACCTTGACCGACTCTGTGGTTTCGGTTGTTTCAGTCGTCTCTACCGACGCCGCTGCTGTGGCCTCGGTGTCCTCGGTGTCCTGGGTCGCCACTACTTTGGCGCCACCGGAACCGCACGCGGTCAAGGCGATTGAAATTATCCCTACGATCAGCAGCCCCGCTGCCATACGAAACGGTTTGATCATTGATTATTCACTCTTCCTTTTCCACCCGGTGGGCCGGAACAACACGTCCGGTCCGTGCCTAGATATCCTTTATCCTGGCCGCCGGGTAATACGTTAGGGGTATGTCAGGTCTAGCGATTTTTTCAATATGGGACGTTAAGATTAAGGCCGCGTTGGTGTCACAATTGTGACCAAATCGGGCCGTGTTCGTTGCTGCCAGAGGCCCATGTCGGTGAGACGGACGGAGCCAGATAGCAGGGGAAATAAGAAAGGGGCAGGCTTAAAGCCTGCCCCTTTTCGACGTTGGTGAACCCTTGGAAGATTTACTTGATAGACGTTGTAGGTTTTCTATCTAGTTGCCGAATAGATTACCTCCGAAGACGTCTACCGCGTCCGCTTGGAAGCCTTCCAATACCGCTCCCAAGTCTTGGACGCTCGCTAGCAGGTCAAAGGCCGTGTCTCCGCCTGCTATGCCGTCGAACTCGCCGATCCCGTCAAAGAAATTAGCGCCGGCGGCTTCGATGGCCGCTTCCGCCCGCGCCGAGTCTAGTCCGGTGATCTGGTTGTGATCCAGGCCGGCGAACATCCCGGTAAGCGCTCTGGGATCAAAGCTGGCGTAGGTTTCGGGGTCCACATCGCCCACCAAGTCCGCCAAGCTTTCAGGATCGATCTCAAATATTCGCCCACCGCCGACCGAGTTGGCCAAGTCTACCAATCTAAGTTCCCGTTCCACGCCGAAGGAGAAGTTGTTTCCAAGACCGGTGTCCAAGGCGTTGAACGAGAAGTCACCTAGTAGAGCCCCGTTTGCTTGGAAGTCCAGGTTGTCCAGAACATCGCCGAACTGGCCGGCCAATTCTTGGATCTGTTCAGACCCAAAGTTTGCGACCAAGCCGTCGAATTGCTCCAGACCCTGCAACTCGCTCATTCCCACAGTGGCCAAAACGTCGAAGGCCGTATTGCTGCCCATGACGCCCAAGTCTTCCAGGTTTCCGATGTGTTGCATGGCGTTGAGGATGCCCTGGCCACCCATCTGGTCGAGGTGACTACGGCCTAAACCACCCATGATGCCCGCGATGTCCCGGCCATCTAAGGTACCGGCAACGTTCTCAAAGTCCTCTCCTCCAAGATTCAATGTCTGGAAGAGATCAACCCGTTGGTCGCCATCGATCTGGCCCAGGAATTCGTGGCCCATGGCGCCGACGAGGCCATCTATCTGACCCAGGCCTTTAACTTGGTCAAAGTCTCCGGCGCTGAACACGTCGAACGCTGCTTCGGGGTCCCATTTACTGACCTCGCCAGATTCGAATTTCCCTAAGGCCTCATGCACCTTGTCACCCAGGCCTTGAATCTGGACAAAGTCCATGGCAGCAAAGGCGTGGCCCACGTCTTCACCCGTGAACACGGTTGGGTCGAAGTCAGCTCCGGCAAAGTCGACCTTGCCGATCATCTCCTTCACCAGGTCTCCGCCGATCTGATCGTACTGGTCTTTGCTGAACGCCCCCATGAATCCGTCAAGCTGGCCGCTGAACTCCTCCAACTTGCCGGCGAATTCATCCCGGTCGAAACCAGGCAGTTCGGTGATCTCTGGCGCCCCCACCGGGGCGAAGTCAAACTCTGTGTCGAAGAAGGTTGTCTCGAATAAGGCCAAGGCCTGGTCATCGGGTATACCTAGGAAATCGGCCTTGGAGAAATCGTGGACCGCGTCTTCTATGAACCCTTTGTCAAAGCCATTGATGTCTTCAACGTCGAACTTGCTGAATGCGCCCGCCCATTGTTGACCTTCCAGGTCGAACTGCTGGCCGGCAAGGCCGTCTTGGAATAATTCAACCACCACGTCCTTACCCAGGTCTTGGAAACCTTGGTAGTCCAGGTCATGCACCTGTCCCAGAAGGGCATCCTTGTCAAAGTCCTGGAATTCTCCAGGCTTGAATTCGCCGAAGAATTGTGTGGCAGCTTTGGCTTGGTCACCCCGCTCACCATAGAACTCTTCAAAGTGGCCGCCGAAGTCTACGAACTCGTCGCCGACAGCGGCGAATTTTCCAAAATCACCGGGATTGAAGTCATCTGGCTTGAACAGAGTGCCGAAGTCGTCGGGCTTGAAGTCGCCCGGCTCGAAAAACTCGTCTAGTTCGCCCTTTCCGAAATCTTGGTGATCAAAGAACTCTCCGAAGTCCCCTTGGAATTCGTTGGGATTGAAGGTCTCGGAAAAGAACTCCTTGCTAAATTCACCGGGATCCAAGCCACCTTCGGGCGGGGCCTGGTTGGGGTCGAATACCTTTCCCGTGCCGGAGTCGAAAAGCCCGGCCACGGCATCGGTAGGCTTGCCCACACCGGTTACCACAGGGTCGCCACTGTCACCGAACAAACCTGCTTCTCTCATGGCGCCCAGGTCCGTGGCAGGGTCGAATACCACGCCCTGGAATAAGGCCAATCCGCTTCCGTCGCCCAGGAACTCAAAGGTCAGGGGGCCATCACCTTTGCCGGAGAATTCAGTCGGGTCGATGAAACTGTCATGCGGTTGGCTTGGATCAAAACCGTCTTTGCTACCCCCATCGAATCCATCCGGGGGCTGGCTCGGGTCGAAACCATCCGGCGGCGGTTGATTCGGATCTAAGCCGTCTTTGGAACCACCATCAAACCCGTCGGGTGGCGGCCCGCCAGGCCCGCCATCGGGTGGCGGCCCGTCATGCCCCCCATCAGGCGGCGGCGCGTCAAGCCCGCCATCAGGCGGCGGCGCGTCATGCCCGCCATCAGGTGGCGGTGCGTCATGCCCGCCATTACCCCCTCCTCCTCCGTCATGTTCTTGAGCGAAAACGGAATCCGCACCCTCTCCCAACCTGAATTGGCTCATTGAGCCGGCGACCGCTATGACCACAGCTAAAGCCGCCACCATCATTAACATCTTGTTCATGGTCTGGTACCTCACAGCCGGTGGCTGAACCGATTACCCGGTGATCTAAGATGGGCAGGAAAAATTCTCCAGCAACCGGTCAAACCGTAATTGGACCACCGTGGCGTCCGCGCCGGTCAAAGTCATGCGGTACGCCGTATCGTTGGCGCAGTTCCAAGTCCCGATCAGGCCGCCGCCGAGGGTAGCTCCTCCCGAATCCAAGGCCTTGAAGCCGCCGTATGATCCCATTTGGCCGGAAACAGTTATGCTACCGTCACTGATCGATTCAAAGGTGACGCTTGGCTGGGCCGCCCGCAATACGTTATACGAAGAGGCCAGGAACGAGAGTGAGTCCCGGCTTTCAGTGGGTCCCCAGACCAAGCTGGTTGTGATGCCGCCGTAGGTGAAACTAGCCAGGCCTTGAGTCTCGCTCGGTTCTGATTCGGTCCAGCCAGTGGTTTGGACATCGGCGCCCAGGTCTAAGTTGAGCGTAAAGCCATAATCTGAATAGACGGTGTCCAGCTCTGGAGTCGCCGTCGGTACTTTGGTTGGCTCAACGGTCGGCTCAGCAGTCGGCGCGGCGGTTGGCGGCGCCGTAGTAGCCACTGGGGGCGCTGATGTAGCAGCCGGGGGAGCCGCAGTTGCCGCTGGAGGAGCTGAAGTTGCAGCCGGCGGTACCGATGTGGGCGCGATGGGCACAGCCGTGGCAGGGTCCCCTGAATCCGATCCGCAGGCCGCCAAGGTTAACACCCCGAGAACAGCGGCCAGGCCGATAACTGCTGGCTTCAATCTGTCGTTAATCAAATCCGGCGGGCCTCCATAAATCACGATTTGGTTCTTATTGATGCCGGCTAGGGAAATATCTCATAACCCAAATATATATTTATCGATGGTTACGATTTAGGGTTAAATATTCATGCATATTTATTCAACCGCCCGCTCCTCATCCCTGTGGTAACATTTGCCCTGCGAACACGCCCACATCTGGCGTTACGCTCCAGTCGCGGAACCAAAGGTAGCCATAAGGAGACCAGACAGGCATGAAAGCACTTGAAGGGATCAGGGTATTGGACCTGACGCGGGCCCTGGCAGGTCCGTTCTGCACCCTGATGTTAGGAGACTATGGCGCAGACGTGATCAAGATCGAGATTCCAGGCTCGGGCGACGACACCCGCACCTGGGGTCCGCCGTTCGTGGGCGAAGAAAGCGCTTATTTCCTGTCTATCAACCGTAACAAGCGGAGCCTGACCCTCAACTTCAAAGAGGAGAAGGCCCGGGAGATCTTCCTGAAGCTGGTCAAGGACGCCGATGTGGTGGTGGAGAATTTCACCCCCGGCGTGATGGACCGCTTCGGACTGGGCTACGATGCCCTGAAGAACGTGAACCCAGGCATCGTTGTCTGCTCGATCTCAGGATTCGGCCAAACGGGGCCCTACCGCAGCCGCCCCGCTTACGACCAGATCATGCAAGGGATCAGCGGCCTGATGAGCATCACCGGAGAGCCCGACGGCGAACCCCAGAAGGTGGGTATCGCGGTGGCCGATATCGGCGCCGGCATGTGGGCCGCCTTCGCGGTGATGGCCGCCATACACAACCGGTCGCACGAAGGTGAAGGCCAGGGTCAGTACATAGACATTTCGATGATGGACGCCCAGGTGGCCTGGCTCACCTATCAGGCGGCCAATTTCTTCGCCAACGGGACTCCGCCCAAACGCCTGGGCGCCGCGCACCCGAACCTGGTGCCCTACCAGGCCTTCATGTGCCAAGACAACAAGTACCTGAACCTGGCCGTGGGCTCAGAACGGATCTGGGAGCGTTTCTGCGATGGCATGGAGATGCCGGAGATGAAAGATGTCCCAGAGTACAAAACCAATATTGAGCGGGCGCAGAACCGGGCGAAGATCGTGCCGTACCTGCAAGAGATATTCATCAAACAGCCGGTGGCCCACTGGGTGGAGAAACTCCAGGCTGTGAGCGTGCCCTGCGGACCCATCAACGACCTGGAAGACGTGTTTTCGGACCCGCAGCTTCTCTCCAGGGAGATGTTTGTTGAGATGGCCCACCCCACTCTGGGCAAGATCAAGCAGACAGGCCTGCCCCTCAAGTTCTCCCGCACTCCGGGCGGTCTCGACCGGCCGCCGCCGCTGCTGGGTGAGCACAATGAAGAGGTCCTGCAGGAGATCGGTTTCTCGTCCACTGAGATCGAGGAGCTGAAAACCCAGGACGTTATCTAGGCTGTTTTCTCCTAGAATTCGTTACGGATTCCCCTGATTTAGGCTCAACAGGGGAATTGTGCCAGCCATATTCGCGTGATAGTGTGGCCGGTGTTCCAGGGTCTTAAGCCAAGGTTTTAGGAAAGACCCGGGAGGTTGACCGTCCATGGACTTGGGACTTAAAGACCGGGTTGCCATAGTTGGAGGCTCCAGCAGGGGCATGGGCCGGGCCATCGCCCTGGCCTTCGCTCAGGAAGGCGCCAACGTGGCCATCAGCGCGCGCACCGAAGCCGACCTCCGCCGCACGGAGATCGAGCTGGCCCGCGTTGGGTCCCAGCAGCACGTCCTCGCCATCCCCGCTGACCTGTCAGTCGCCAGGGACATCCGCCGTGTGGTCCGGGACACGTTCAACAGGTTCGGCCAGATCGGCATCCTGGTCACCCATATGGGGTATGGCCCTCCCGGCCGCCCGTCCGAGTTCAACGACGAGACGATCATGACCGCGCTTGAGGAGAACTTCCTCAGTTCCATCCGCTTTGCCAGGGAAGTTATCCCGTACATGAAGCAGCAACGCTGGGGGCGCATCGTGCACCTGCTGCCGTCTCTGGGCCGCAGGTCAGCCAACGGCACAGCCCTGTCCGCGACTTCGCAATTGGCCCTGGTCGGCTATTCGAAGATGCTGGCCAACGAGTTGGCCCCCTTCAATATCACCGTTAACAACCTGGTGTCCGGGCCCGTGGAGACCGACTTCCTGACATCGTCAGTGGAGTCGGAAGCACAAGAATCGGGTAAAGCCTACGACGACCTGATGCGGGACACCATCACCGGCATTCCCATGGGGCGGCTGGGCAAGCCCGAAGAAGTTGGCGACCTGGTGGCTTTCTTAGCCTCTGACCGGGCCTCGTTCCTGACCGGCTCCAGCGTGGTGCTGGACGGCGGCATGAGACAGCAGACCATCACATAGGCTAGTTATGGAACAACAAGAGATATACAGCACGGCCCAAGAGTACCTCTCCCAAGAGGGCATCCCCGGCTGGCTGGTCTACGACTACCGGCAGGCCAATCCGGTCTTCTGGCTGGTGATCTCCGCCTCCGGCCATGTAACCAGACCCTGCTATTTCTACCTCCCCGCTCAAGGTGAACCGACGCTGTTGGTTCACCACGTGGATGCAGGGAAGTTCACCGACTCCGGAGTGCAAGTAGCGGTCTACAGCAGCCGCGTCTCGATGCTGGCTGCGTTGGGCGGGCTGCTGTCGGGGGTAAGCAAAGTCGCCATGGAATACTCGCCTGAGAACACCTTGCCTCGTGTGTCCAGGGTGGACGCGGGCACGGTGGAATTGGTGCGCAGCCTGGGGCCCGAAGTGGTCTCTTCCGCCGACCTGATGCAGTACGCCACGCACCAGTGGACGCCCGAGCAACTGGCCGACCACCGGGCTACGGCAGATAAGCTTGGAAGCATCGTGAATGAGGCCTTTGCCTACGCCGGGGAGCACCTTCAAGAAGGCATAAACGAGTTCCAGGTGGCTGAGTTCATCCGCGCCCGTTTCGCCGAAGAAGAGATAGCCTCGCCGGACGGCCCCATAGTGGCCGTGAACGCCAACGCGTCCGACCCCCATTACGAACCATCCGAAGACCGGTACAGCGCTATCAAGAAAGGCGACTGGCTGTTGATAGACCTCTGGGCCAAGGGGACGGCGCCGGGCAGCGTTTATGCCGATATCACCTGGGTGGCCTACGTGGGAGATTCGGTGCCGGCCAGGCAGCAAGAGATATTCGACATCGTGACCGGCGCCCGCGACGCAGCCTTGAGCTATCTTGAAGACGCCCATAACCAGGGGACTTCAGTAGTGGGTTGGCAGGCCGACCAGGTCGCCCGGGACTTCATCTCCAGCCGAGGCTACGGCGAGTATTTCACCCACCGCTTGGGGCACAGCATCGGGTTCGAGGTCCACAGCGAGGCGGTCAACCTGGACGGGTTCGAGACCCACGACACCCGCCACATCATCCCCGGCGTCTGCTTCTCCATCGAGCCTGGCATCTACCTGCCCGAGTTTGGCGTCCGCTCCGAGATCGACGTGTTCATGTCGGCTGACGGCCCCTACGCCAGTTCTCCAGTCCAACATGAGGTTGTGCTGATCAAGGGTTGATGCCCCTTCGCCCGTGGTTGCCCTCATCTGCGCCTGCCGTTAGAATTGCCGCGACTCCTTTCGACCCCACTTCACTACCGAGGGCAACGCTATGAAATTCTCACTGGCCTATGAGATGCAGCGGCCGATGCTGGACGACCACGCGGTCATCGAAGAAACCATCGAACAGTGCGTCCTGGCGGACGAGATGGGTTTCGACGCCGTCTGGTTCGTGGAACACCATTTCCTGACCACTTTTTCCGGCTCTCCGTGCCCAGAGGTCATCTTCGGGGCGCTGAGCCGTCTGACCAAACGCATCCGTTTAGGCTTCGGCGTGTCGGTCCTCCCATATCATCACCCGGTCAGAGTGGCGGAACGGATCGCGATGGTCGACCAACTCTCACACGGGCGCGTTGAGTTCGGCACCGGTAGGTCGGCCCCCTACGAGCAGATAGGAATGGGCATCGACCCGCGCGACACGAGAGAGATGTGGGACGAGTCCCTGGGCATGATTCCAAAGATCTGGGGCTCAGACTATTTCGAACACGAAGGCAAGTTCTGGAACGTGCCGCCCCGGCAGGTGCTGCCAAAGCCCTACCAGCAGCCCCATCCACCCATCTGGGTTGCGGCCCTGCAGCCGGCCACCTACGAGATCGCCGCCCAGAAGGGGATCGGCGTCATGGCGTTGGGCGTTAACGCTCCCGCGGTATTAGAGCCGGAGATCAAGAAATACAAAGAAACCGTCAAGGGCGCGACACCTGTGGGCGCATACACCAACGACCAATGGCTGAGTTCGGTCTTTGGCCTCTGCGGAGAAGACAACAAGGCCACTCAGGAGCTGTCCGCCCAGTCTTTGAAGACCTTCTTCGGTCCCGGACGCCCTTACGTCCAGGACCAGAAAGATGTCTATGAGAAACTGCTGGAACAATGGGGCGGCATCCCGGAGCATCTGGTCTCCAATTTCGCCCGCTACATCGACGTGGACAAAGCCAACCAGGGCTCCAACGGCAACTCGGCCCTTTCCTTTGATCTATCGGGCGGGGCGCTGGCCCAGAAGATATGGGAGGAGTTCGACTCGGCGACCATGGCGGAGCGCGGTGTGATCGTAGCCGGAGACCCGGAAGCCTGTATCAAGGGAGCAAGGCTCCACGAGGCCACCGGGGTGGACGAGCTCCAGTTCCTGATGGCCACTGAGACCGTAGACCACGCGGCCGTCATGAAGTCCATAGAGATGTTCGGCAGGCACGTGATCCCAGAGTTCCGCGACGGCAACGACCCCAAAGCGCCTGACTGCCCGTTGGACTGACCTTAACTGCTCAGAACTAGCCTATTTGAGAACCCATTCCACATCCGCCTCATCAAACCAATGAAGGGTCGCGGTTCAACGAAAGTTGTGGCCAAGCTCGATGAGTGTAGAATGGGTTTATGGTCCGGAGTCTAAGTCCCAACAGTTCGAGAAGCGGCGAGCCGGCCAGCTTGACCCCAAGGTCGCTATCTGCCAGGCTCGGTGTCTCGATCTTTGCCGTGATGTCGATAGGACTGCTCTTCCTGTCCTATTTCGGGCCGCTTATAGACCATCACTTCACCGAAAGGCTTCCCCAGCACACCCACGTCTACCTGGGTGACACGGAGCCCGAACATACACACCCATTCGAGGAAGAGCATAGCCACGGCGTTTCCATCGAAGAAGCCGCACCCCATGCCCACGAAGATTCACCGGGTGTCACCGTCTACCTGGCTCCTGATGACAAGTCCGGCCCCACCGTTTACGACGCCGGGTTCGCCCGGTCGACCTCGTCGATCGAATACCCACCATTCGACCCTCTGAAATCTGTTTATCTTGGGTCCGATCAAGGTCCTAAGACTCGATTCGTTTCGCCTCCCACTCGGCCTCCCCGCATCTAGCTCCTCTTCAACCCAATGGAACTTTGCCTAGCGGCATCCGGTCAGCATAACAACCCTACGGTTTGTGCTGACGCGGCCCAACCTCTGCAAGATGCTGCCAGGCGCCAATCGATCAGGAAATATTGGAGCTAGTAATGCGATTACTCACCCGTGGAAAGATGTTGGCCTTGTTGATGGCCGCATTTCTATTCAGCCTCACAGCCGGCCCGGTGATGGGCCATGAACAGCGGGAAGTTGACAAATATAAGTTGGTAGTGGGGTTCATCGTCGAACCGGCGTTCGAAGGAATCAAGAACGGATTGGACTTCCGAATCACAAAGACGGCCGACTCGATGGAAGCTATGGACATGGGCCCAGACCTGATGGAGCACGGCGCTCTATTTGGTTCTCCGGTATTAGCGCCCGGAGAGAGCTTCTCTTTCGAGGTCACCCATGAATTGGAAGACCAAACTTTTACCTACCATAGCCACGAGAACCACGACTTGGTCGGCTCCATAACTGTGAGTGATTCGGCGGATATCTCCGGCGAGTTTGATGTTGAGATCAATGACATGATGATGATGCCCGCCGAAGTCTCCGTACAGCCAGGCACGGTGATCACCTTCACCAACAAGGCTTCGGGGACACAGACGGCCACCAGCGGCGCTCCCTCCGAGGTAGGACACGAGCACGAAGCTGAAGAAGTTGACGTCCCTGTAGAGGGGCTGGAAGAGACCATCCAATTCGAGATCACCCACGTAGCAAGCGGCAAATCTAAAGTGATGCCCATACGCACCATCTTTAGAGACCCTGGTCACTACACGGCCGACTTGATTCCAACGGTCCCGGGTATCTACGAGTTCCGTCTGTTCGGGACCATCGAAGGCACCGAGATCAATGAGATATTCATATCCAGAGGCGGCGGCGGTGGTTTCGGCGATGTTGAAGGGTCCTCGGACCTTCAATTCCCCGAAGTCCTGCCTGAGGTCCGGGAGATAGAAGGCGCCGTCCGTGGCGCGCAGAGCGCAGCCGACGGCGCGGTCGACCAGGCTTTGAGCGCAGACGATAGCGCTTCAACCGCCAAGGTTATCGGTATAATCGGCATCGTATTGGGAGCGGTAGGTATCGCATCCGGTGCCGGTGGCACGATGTTTGCCATACGAAAGCGAGGGTAGACCTTGATGAACGAGTTACGCCAGCCAATGCCCAGCCGCCTATCCAAGTGGCGCTTCAACGTCCGTTGGGGGCTGCTGGCGGTTGCTTCGTTGTTGATCGTTCTCCTGGGAGGCGCTGCCTGCGCCTCCCAGGACTCCGACGCCACAACGGAGTTTTCGTTGACCAGTTCTCAAGGGCAAGAGATTTCTCTGAACGAGTTGGTCCAGCAGCACGACCGGGTGGTGATCGTCTTC
This sequence comes from uncultured Dehalococcoidia bacterium, assembly GCA_964463525.1. Lineage (GTDB taxonomy): Bacteria > Chloroflexota > Dehalococcoidia > Lucifugimonadales > UBA3495 > UBA9611. The sequence continues at coordinate 47,698 of CAYXDE010000021.1, forward strand.
TACCGGGGTTATTTTTGAGGGCTATGCCGGGGCCAACTAGGAGAGTTGGCAGAAGCCTACCCTCAGTTCCAGAGCCGCAATGTGGGGCTGGTGGCGATCAGCACGGATAGCGTGGCCGACGCAGCCCAGATGGCCGCACACGCCGGCACTCGATTCCCAGTTTTGGCCGACCCGGAAGGAAAGGTGACCCGCCAATACGGCGTTTACAACTTACTGGGAGACGGTGTGGCAGCTCCGTCTACCTTCATCATTGGCAAAGACGGAACCATAGAAGGACAACAGATCGGCAAGGACATCGCCGACCGTCTGTCGCCAGCCCAGATAATACAAATCATCGACAATGCCCAGGCGGCCGCCACTGAGTCCACTGCCGCGGCAGAGCCCACCCCCGCAGCCACCGTCAACCTGGGCCGGGAGATCGCCAGGGGAAAAAACCTGGCCCAAAACAACGGATGCCTGGGTTGCCACACCACCGACGGCCGTGATCAGGTAGGTCCTACCTGGTCTGGTCTGTACGGCTCGGTCGAAGAGATCGACGATGGAACTACGGTACAGGTGGGAGGAGAATACCTCTTCGAGTCCATACGGAGTCCCGACGCTCGGATCGTCGAGGGCTACGGGTCCGGAATCATGCCGTCCTACAACTTAAGCGATGAGGAGACCGATGCGATCATCGCTTACATCCAGTCGCTGCAATAAGATCACGGCCAAGTTGAACCCTTCGAACCCTTCGCTCGCAAGGACCATCTGCAGATGTTAGATCGGTGGATGGTGAGACCTTTGAAACATCCCTTACACACCATCGCCGCCGCCGTGTTATTGGCGGCCATGGGAGTGTTGGGCATCGCCATTCTCCTTTCTTCCGCGCCTAACGTATCCGCCCACGCGAATGTAGCGACATCGGAACCAGCGGCGAACTCCGAATTAGCGGAACCTCCAGATCAGATCGTCATCTGGTTCACGGAGCCTCTGGAACCGGCGTTAAGCAAGATCGAGGTATTCGATGCGCAGGGCACGCGGATAGATAGTGACGACAGCTCGATAGACCGGGTCGATCCTTCGGTCATGTCGGTTTCGCTGGGAGAGCTGGAGAACGGTACCTACACGGTGGTGTGGAGAAACGTCTCAACCGTGGACGGGCACCGCGTGAGAGGGTCCTATATCTTCTCGGTCGGTGAGCCCCTGGGAGGGGCGGCGCCGGTGGAAACCTACGAGCAGGGACTTCTACAATCCCCCAGCGAGCCGGTTATCCGCTGGCTGGTGCTGTTGGGTGGCTTGGCATTGGTCGGTGGATTCGGTTTCAACCTCTTGGTCCTACGCCCAGCCCTTGGCTCAGGGGGCGCGTCAGCCGCCGTGAAGAGCTTGCTTCCACGGTTTGAGATTCTAGTGGCGAGGTTGATGCTGCTGGCGGTGGCGGTTGCTGTAATCGCCTCCATAGCTCAACTCCTCGTCCAAGCTGCGGTCGTACACGATGTCTCTGTCGCCGACTCCTTCGGAAGTCCGGTCAAGACGATCCTGTCCGACACCGATTGGGGCCGAACGTGGATCTGGCGGATAGCGCTGTTGGGAGCAGCCGGCGTGGTTGCGGTCATAACGCTGCTGGCCGCGCACCATAGGTCAAGGGAAACCGGACCTTACTCAGGTCTACTGAGTTATCTCCCTATGGTGGCTCTGGGGCTCGGCGCGGGGATGTTGTTCACCATCAGTTGGACCAGCCACGGAGCGGCCGCCGATGGTATCGAGACACCCTCGATAGTTTCCGATTTCGCACACCTGTTGGCCTCATCGCTATGGGTCGGTGGAGTCCTGATATTTGCCCCAGTGCTTTTCATGCTCAAGAAGACCCTGTCAGACGGGGACCGAACCTCGGCAACGGCCATGCTGACACCCAGGTTTTCAGCCGTGGCGGTGATCAGCATCGGGGTGCTCGTCATAACCGGCACGTATGGCGCCTGGGCACAGGTCACCATCATAGAAGCGTTCGCCACCCCCTACGGATGGTCATTGGTAGGCAAGTTGGGGTTGGTGGTCGTGGTACTGGTCATCGGGGCCTTCAACCTTCTCTGGGTCCGAAGCAGGCTAGCCACGAACCCAACAACGGCGTCTTGGCTGGGCCGGCTCGTTGCCGTGGAGGCTGTGATCGCGGTGCTGATCGTCCTGGCAGTGGGTGTGTTAACGAGCCTGGAACCGGCACGGCAGGTTGCTTCCCGCGAAGGTATCGGCGTTGCAGATGAGCTGAGATTCAGTGACACGGCAGAGGGTGTCGAGATCAAGCTGGCCGTAGCTCCAGGGCAGGTCGGTCAAAACCGCCTGTTGGTTTCCCTCAAAGACCGGCTTGGACACCCGGTAACCAACGCGGAAGGCGTCTCCATAGACCTAACTTCCCTTGATGTTGACCTAGGGAAGACGACCCTGGTGGCACAGAACCTCGGAGATGGACAATACGTCATAGAAGAAGGGCTTTTCAGCGTCGCCGGCGCTTGGCAGGCTGCAGTGATCATTCGACGCTCTGATGCATTCGACGCCCGGACTGCTTTCAGATTCATCGCGGCTAAAACGTCAGCCAGCGGCAGCGCTGTTATAGGCCCCGACCCAGACAAGGGGCAATTCCTTCTGGGGCTGGAGATATTCGGTGGGGCTGTGTTGTTCATGGGAGTGGGAGTTGCGGCTGGCGGATGGTGGACCAGACGGGGAGCTGCTCTGTTGGGACCAGGCCTGGCACGCGCCGTGGTAGGCGTCGAGCTGGCAGCCACCAGCCCCATAGCCGAATCCGGCTACGACACTCAGACCAACCCGTTTCCGCCGGACCAAGCATCATTGGACGCCGGGCA
>CAYXDE010000022.1:0-48480 GCA_964463525.1 uncultured Dehalococcoidia bacterium
CGTTGTTATAGCCGGCCCGGAACCCCAGAGACAGCAGCCCCACGAACACGCAGACGAAATACAGATAGTTCTGGGTGAACGAGAGCAGGATGAAGCCCAACCCGGACGTGATGCCGCCGAACATCAGGATAACCCTGGGGCCGAACCGGTCCGTGGCCCACCCCATGAGCGGACCCTGTAGTCCGCCTTCCATGCGGCCCAGCATCTCGGCCAAGGAGATCGCGGCCACGCTGATGCCCAGCTCGTTTCTAAGAGGGATGATGTAAGAGGTGAATCCTTTGTTGAAGGTGCCGTGTTTCAGGGAGTCCACGCTGGCGGAGATTATCGCGATCCACCAACCATAGAATATGTTCCGGGGAAGGCGCAGGTGTCTTGTGAGTGGTTCTTTAATCAAACGGAAGGGGTTTCCCTGATGGTCAGCGGCCAAGGGCCGCGTTAACTTGTGTTGGTGGGGAGCAGCCTGACGGATGTGCCTGGGTTAGTATACATCCTGATCCGGCTTTCGGGCCCTGACCGCCAACGGATCAGCTTCTCAAAATCAAAACGGCCCAGCCAAAATCGGTTGGGCCGTTCACCGTCTCCAATGCCGGACGGGGCTACAGGTTTATAACGATGTTGTCCGGGCTCCGGGAAACAATGGTTTCGGCCGGCTCGTCATAGGGATTCCCCTCGATGTGGTTGAAGTTAGCCGGCACGTAGAGAAAATCTCCGGGCCCGGCTTCTACGTACTCTTTGTAGTCTTCGCCGTAATACACCCCGATGTGGCCTTTCAGCACATAGACAGCAGTTTCCGCTTCCCCGTGATGGTGTGGCGGCCCCATGGTGTTGGGCACGGCTTCGATGTGTCCGAGCCAGATCTTACTCGCACCGGCGGTATTACTGTCGATCCCTGGCCTGCGGATCATTCCAGGTGTCTGAGTTGTGGTATCCGGTGAGGCCGTCTCTTTAACGAGAGCGATATTCTTGCCGTCGATCGAAGTGCTCATATCTTCTCCGTAATTCCAGATGGGTTTAATGGGTTTCTGGACTAGCGGCCATGATACCCCCCGTCCCCAGTCAGTACAACTCGTCCATTCTGGGCTATATCTTGTCCACATTCAGCATCCTGTTGTCTGGTTCCATCGGTCGGGTTATCCACGATGGTGTCTGGGCTATCTACCAAACACAGAACTGTTCGTGGATAAGTCATCCCACGGAAACCCGGCTATGCCGGCTGGAGCGCCGGTTGCTTGGCAAGTCTAACCGTGCTTTACTGAGGCAAGAAATCAGAGCCCAGACCGTTGCGGGAGAATCACTTTGGAAGTCACCAAGAAGATAGCCGAATACGTAGTCAATACCAGCCTCGAGGATTTTCCGCCCGAGGCTATCACGGCCGCCAAGGCTGCCATCATAGACTGCCTGGGCTGCGCCCTGGCCGGGTCCAAAGAGCCATTGGCCGACGTCTTGGTCAATTACATCAATGACCTGGGCGGCAAACCCGCCGCAACGGTGATCGGCCGCGGCTTCAAGACCACTGCTCAGGAAGCGGGGTTGATCAACGGGGCCATGTCCCACGCCCTGGACTACGACGACATCACAGTTATAACGAAGACCCACCCCAGCGCTCACCTGATCCCGGCCGCGTTGCCGGTGGCGGAAGAAGTGGGCGCATCGGGGCGGGACATGCTACTCGCCTACCTGCTGGGCTTCGAAGTCGCCTGCTCCGTGGGCGAGAACATCAGCCCCGCCTACTTCGACGACCTCGGCTGGCACCCAACTGGACCTCTGGGAGCCCTCGGGGCCGCGGCGGTAGCAGCTCGTCTGTTGAATCTGAACGTGGAACAGACGGCCATGGCCATCTCTCTGGGAGCGTCCCAATCTTCGGGGCTGCGGCAGAACTTCGGCACCATGACCAAACCATTCCACGCCGGCCACGCCTGCAAGTCGGGCATCACCGCCGCCAAGCTGGTGAAAGGCGGCTTCACGGCGGGAACCGACGCCCTGGAAGGCCGCTTCGGCTTCATGCGCGCCTTCTCCGGCGGCAACGACTACGACCCGGAGAAAGCGGCCGAGTCGTTGGGCAATCGCTGCTTCATGATGGAGTCGGGTATCGAGATCAAGAAGTACCCCTGCTGCGGCAGCGCCCACCTGGCCCTGGACGCCACGACACTGATTCAGCAGCGCGAGGCGCTGGACGCAGCCAGCATCGAGCGGATCGATGTCACCGTGAACTTCGACCCGCCCCGGTCGTTGATCCACGCCCGTCCCAAAGAGGGACTTGAGGGCAAATTCAGCATGCAGTACTGCCTGGCCGCGGAGATATTGGACGGCAAGGTCGGCATGGCGTCGTTCACCGATGAGCAGGTGATGCGGCCTGAGGCCCAGGAATTGATCCCCAAGATCGAGATGAAGCGCACCGCCGGCTTCGAAGGCCAGAACAGTTGGACCGAACCGTTCAACGTGGTCAAGATTCACCTCAAGAACGGGGAAGTGCTCACCGCCCAGGCCGAGCGGGACAGCGCCGGCGCGCTGCGCGGGGCCAGCTACGACGAGGTACGGGCCAAATACCTGGACACGGCCGCCGTTGCTCTAACTCAAGAAAACAGCGCCGCATCCCTGGAGATGCTGGACAACCTGGAAGACATCGGCCCGGTCGGCCCGCTGGCCGACCTGCTGGGCGGGTAGTCCTACTGGGCCGTCACCCCGCCGTCTATCACCAACTCCGAGCCGGTGACAAATGACGCCTCATCTGAGGCGAGGTACAGCGCGCCGTAGGCGATGTCGTTAGCTGTGCCGATCCTGGCAAGCGCCGTTCTGGAGATAGACGCCTCCCGGCTGTTGGCGTCCGGCCAGACTTGGTCTCCCATGTCGGTGTCGATGGGCCCTGGGTGGATGGAGTTGGCCCTGATGCCCTCCGAGGCGTACTGGATAGCGGTCGACTTGCTGAAGATGCGGACCGCGCCCTTGGAAGCGCTGTAAGCCGAGCTGGTCTTGCTCCCCACCAACCCAGCGGTGGAGGAGATGTTGACGATGGAGCCGCCGCCGGCCTTCCGCATCTCGGGTATGGCGGCCTTGGTCCCCAGGAATACCCCCTTGGCGTTCACGTCCATGATGTCGTCCCACTGCTCTGAGGAAGTCTCCATGACGTGGCCGCGCCGCCAGATGCCGGCGTTATTCACCAAGATGTCCAACTTGCCGAAGCTGGAGACCGCTTCTTGGACCGCCGCGTCCCATTCTTCTTCATCGGTTACGTCCAGATGAACATAGACGGCGTCGCCACCGGCTTCGGCGATCTCAGCCGCCACCGCGATTCCCTCCGGGTCGGACACATCGGCCAGGATAACCTTGGCGCCCTCCTGGGCAAAAAGCCTGGCTTCCGCCGCGCCCTGGCCGCGGGCAGCTCCGGTGATCAACGCTACCTTTCCTTCTAAACGCATCTTTCGCCTCTCTCGGGTCAAATATCTTTGTCCATCCCTCTTTTTCCGTCGCGGACAGCAGTCTAACCCGGCGATGGCGCAGACTCAACAGTGAGACTACACCCTAGTCTCAAATGATTATTAGTTAGTTATTGACAATGAAATCCATCCACCACTAATATATGAGACTAGAAACAAAGGCCGGTCTGCGCCTTGGAATCAACTAGAGCATTACCAACACGAGAGGAGCAATATGAGTGACCAGGATATCGCCTTAATGGCCCACCTCATGCGCCGCGCTGGTTTTGGCGCCACCCGTGACGAGCTTGAAGCTCGCGTAGCCAAGGGCTACGAAGCAACCGTCGAAGAACTTCTTAGCTCGGAAGAGCATGATGAACTCGACCGCAACGAAATGATGCGTTTCCACCCTTGGACCTGGCGTCCCGGCACACTTCCCGGCATGGGCGCGGCCGAGTGGCTGCACGACTTGGTGAACACCAAGCGCCCCCTGGAAGAGAAGATGTCCCTTTTCTGGCACGGCATCTTCGCCACCGGCGTCTCCAAGGTCGACCACTATGACGACGTCATGGACATGATCGTGAAGTTCCGCCAGAAAGGCATGGGCGACTTCCGCGAACTGCTCCTTGAAATGGCCAAAGACCCAGCCATGATCTACTGGCTGGACAACAACGACAACCACGCCGACGCTGTCAATGAGAACTGGGGCCGCGAGCTCCTGGAACTCTTCAGCATGGGCGTAGGCAACTACACTGAAGACGATGTCCGGGACTGCTCCCGCGCCTTCACCGGCTGGACCATCGAGCCCAAACTGCCCCGTGGCCCCATCGGCCGCCACGACTGGTTCTTCGAGTACCGCGAAGAGGACCACGACGACACCGACAAGACATTCCTGGGCCACACCGGCAACCACAATGGCGAAGACATCATCCGGTACATCACGGAAGACCCGGCATGCGCCCGGTTCATCGCCCGCCACCTCTACAGCTTCTTCGTAGCCGACGAGGTGCAGGTCCCCGCATGGTCGGTAACTCCGCCCCGTGACCCGGAAGCGGTTGACCTGTTGGCCAACACCCTCATGAATAACAACTACGACATCCGCACCGCCCTGCGTGTGTTGTTCAACTCAGACTTCTTCAAGAACTCCCGCTTTGAGCGCCTGAAGAACCCCACCGAAGTGGTGGTCGGCACTCTTCGGATGGTCGGCGGCGCTGAGTTCCCCGCCCCCGGCATCGGCGACCTGTCCCGCCAGCCCAACTATATGGGCCAGGACCTGCTCAACCCGCCCAGCGTTGAGGGTTGGCACACCGGCGCCGAGTGGATCAACAGCGGCTCCCTGATGCGCCGCGTCAACTTCACCGCCGAATTGGTCGGTGACGTTTCCCGCCCCGGCATCAAGAACATGGTTGACCGGCTGATCGCCAAGGGCGAGACCTCCAGCGATGCCGTAGTCGCCAGTTGTCTGGACCTGATGGGTCCTCTAGAGGTCAATCCCGAAAGCCTGGTGGAGTTGAATGGGTTCGTCGCTGACGGCGGCGACTTCGCCTGGAAATCGGCTGATGACATAGAAAAATCCACAGTACGCGTATCCGAGCTCTTGCAACTGATCGTCTCGCTGCGCGAGTACCAGTACGCCTAAATCGCCCGTACGCCGTAAAATCAGGAGATAACTAACAAGATGACTAGCACGAAGAAAGACCCGGTCCTAGTTGTATTCCAGTTGTCGGGGGGCAATGACTACCTGAACACAGTGATTCCCCACGCCGACCCGATCTACCGGGACGCCCGCCCCACGGTTGGGATCGCCGACGACCGCATCATCAAGATCGATGACAAGGTCGGATTCCATCCTGAGATGGCTCCTTTGAAAAAGGTGTATGACCGGGGCGACATGGCCATCATCCATGGCATCGGCTATCCCAAGTCTCCCCGCTCCCACTTCCGCTCGATGGACATCTGGCACACCTGTGAGCCCATCGCGCTGGGGACCGAGGGTTGGCTGGGCCGCGCCACCCGCGACATCGACCCGCAGAAAGAGAACGTTCTGACCACGGTCAGCTTCGGTCCTTCTCTGTTCCGCGCCCTGGCCCTGCCGGGAACCCCGGTAGCGGTTGTCGACGACCTAGACAACTACGGCCTGCTCCCCGGCATCACCGAGGAGATCCAGCGGAACAAGATCCTTGACCGCTTCGCCCGGATGTACTCCCCCGCCATCGGCAGCAGCGCTGTCATGGACTACATGGGCCAGACCGGTCTGGACACCCTGGAAGGCGCCGACATCCTGAACAAAGCGCCCGGGATGTACTCCTCCAACGTCGAGTACCCCGACACTCCCATCGCCAAGAAGTTGAAGGGCATCGCCCAGGTGCACATGGCCAACTTCGGCACCCGCGTCTTCTACGTCGACCACGGCAGCTTCGACAGCCACTCCAACCAGAATGGCATGGCCGACAAGCTTTGGAAGGACGTTTCCGAGGGCCTGGACGCCTTCTTGGACGACCTCCGCGAGCATGACGTCAGCGACAACGTTTCCGTCCTGATGTTCACCGAGTTCGGCCGGCGGACCCATGACAATGGTTCCGGCACCGATCACGGCGCTGGTGGGGCCGCCTTCATGTTCGGCGACGCCGTAAAGGGCGGACAGTACAGTGAATTCCCGTCCATGAAAGCCGAGGACCTGGAACAGGGCGACGTCGTACCCAACTACGACTTCCGCGGCCTGTACACCACTATCCTCGAAGACTGGATGGGCCTGGACGGCAAACCCATCGTGGATGGCAGCTTCGAGAAACTGCCCATCTTCGCCTAGACCAGCCAACCGGCCGGTCCAACTAGATAAATACGGGCGGCGCATGCGCCGCCCGTTATCGGATGCCTCCTGAACAGGGCATCGAAATACGGAGGAAATAATGCTTACGGAAACAGTGGCAGGTCGAACCTACGACTACACCCACAACGTTGGCCGCGGCTCCCAGTCGGGGATGGGCTTCAATTGGCCCAACTCCATGACCTTCACCGCTGACGGCACGGTCTATATCACCAACCGTGGCAGTGAGAGCATCAGCAACGTTGGCTGGAACCGCACCGGCGTGGGCCAGCGGATATCCAAGGTAACCATCGGCCAAGAATGGGGCGAAGAAGAGTTCTTGGGCGAGTTCAGCAGATACGGCGACGGCGACGGCCAACTGATCTGGCCCGCCGGTATCGCTTCCAACGACCAGGGTGAGGTGTTCGTCACCGACGAATGGTTGAACCGAATCTCGGTCTTCGACAAAGACGACAACCTGGTCCGGTCTTTCAGCACCCTGCAAGACGGCGATCCCGAACCCAACGGCGCCGCCGGAATCGCCATCGCATCTGACGGCACCATCTACGTAACCGATAGCCGGAGCCATCAGGTCCGGATGTTCAAGCAGGACGGAACCTTCATCAGCTCCTTTGGCAGCAAAGGCGTCAGTGAAGGGCAGTTTGATGCTCCTTGGGGCATAACCATCGATAACGACGGAAAGGTATACGTCGCCGACTTCAACAACCACCGGGTGCAAAAATTCTCCGCCGACGGCAAGTTCGAGCAACAGATCGGACGCCCAGGCAACAAGCGCGGCGAACTGAATGGACCCACCGACGTTGCAGTTGACCCAGACGGAGACATCTATGTCTGCGACTGGTCGAAGAATGCTTGGGACCGCGGACGGGTGCACATCTTCACCCCCGAGGGCCAGTTCCTGACCGCTCTGGTCGGTGACGCCCAACAGTTGTCCCAGTGGGCCCAGATGACCGTCGACGCCAACGCCGACTATGCCAAGCGCCGCCGGGAAGTACGCAGCACCGAGCCGGAATGGACCTTCGCCCAGCCCACCGCGGTGGAGTGGGACACGGCCAACAACCGCCTCATGGTTGCCGACACCCAACGCAGCCGTCTTCAGATCTATAAGAAGAAGTCCGGCTATCTGGTGCCGCAGCTCAATCTCTGATCTCTGTTCCAGCGGCGAAAGCTGCTGAGCAACTTGATTGGCAACTCACCTTGGCGGAGGCGTAAAAGTCTCCGCCAAGGTTATTTTTAGACCTATGGCTGGCGTGATTTATGCCCGAACCCATGGACCGAGAGACCCAGGCGCAGTACCTCAAGATGGCCGAGGAAAATCCCGGCATCCTGTGCTCCGAGGTCCCTGACATCATTCTTGAATTCGCCTCAGCGGAGGCGGAACCCACTCCCTTCATGGAGGAGCTCTTCGCCACCGGCTACGCCGAATGGATGAACCTCAAGCACGGGCGGCGTATCAACATACCCCAGAACTTGATCGACCGGGCCATCCTGGTGCTGTGGAACCGGGCCGGCCTGCTCTACACTGACCGCATCACTGGCAAAGAAAACCCGGACAACGACAAACCCTTCTTCAGCGACGATGGGTTGTACTGAACCACCAAGATCCCCCAGACCCCTTTTCGCAAAGGGGGATTGCAGCCCCCGCAACCATGCACGACAACAGGGAGTAAACCATGGCCGATCGATTCAACTACGACAGCTTTTTCTCGGACGATTCCCGGGACGCGCCTCCGGGCAACGTCCGGCACTCAAAGTATGACTTCGCCGTGGCTTACCCAGACCCGGACAACCTGCCCTTGGAGGAATTGATCGAGTCGGTCAGGGCCGGTTTTGAACGCGAAGGCCGCGACTTGGCCTACTATTCCTCCCCCGCCGGGGACCCTGAGCTGCGGAAACTGGTGGCCGACAAACTCAGCCGCGAGCGCAATATGAAGGTCACCGCCGACGATATGGTCCTGACTTCAGGCTCAGGCGAAGCCATCGGCATCGTGATCCAAGCGCTGACCAATCCCGGCGACGTGGTGCTGGTTGAAGAGTTCGTCTACCTAGGCACCCTGAACCAGATGAAGAGGTACGGGGCTGACGTGGTCGCGGTCAAGTGCGACGACGGCGGGCTCATCGCCAAAGACTTGGACAAGGTCATCACCGAACAGACAGCCAAGGGCAAGACGGTCAAATACCTCTACACCATCCCCATGTTCCAGAACCCGCTGGGGTGGACCATGGACCTGGAGCGCCGCAAGCAGGTGCTGGAAGTAACCGGGAAGCACGGAATCCCGGTCTTTGAAGACGACTGCTACGCAGACCTTAGGTTTGAAGGAGAGGACGTAACGTCGTTCCACTCGCTGGACGACACCGGGCGGGTGGTCTACGTGGGGTCATTCTCCAAGATCATCGCCCCCGGCATGCGCATGGGCTATCTGGTGGCCCCCAAAGAGGTCATCGGACGGGCCTGGAGCTTCAAGTCCGGCGGCGCGGTCAGCCAATTCACCGCCCTGACCATCGCCGAGTACATGAAAGGCGGTCTCGACCGTCACATCGACGAGCAGAATCAGGCGTTGATGGCCAAACGCGACGCCATGGTGGCAGCCCTGGGCGAGAACTTCGGCAGCTCGGTTGAATGGACTGCGCCCGAGGGCGGGCTGTACTGCTGGGTCAAGTTCCCCGAGGGGACCGATCTGGCCGCGGTGCAGGAAGAGATATTCCACGAGGGAGTCAGCTACTACAACGGCTCCCAATTCTCCCCCACCGGCGAGGGCGCCAACTACGTGCGGCTCTGCTTCGGCCACCCGACAGTGGAAACCATCCGCGAGGGCATAGCTGAGTTTGCCCGTATCCTAGACCGCAAAAAGGTCTTCCCGGGATAGGGGCAACCGCATACCTGAACCAACGGCAATACCGTTCGTCCTGAGCCTGTCGAAGGGCCGCACTAGCCATGCTGAACATGCTGAGATGGCTCGTCCACAACCGGTGGTTCGACAAGCTCACCACGAACGGGCCCGTAATCTTGCACAATAACCTGTAATCTTGCTCAGCAACCTGTAATCTTGGACAACAAAAAAGGCCTCCCGGTCGATCGGGAGGCCTTTTTGTATGCCGTTGAATCAGCTGGCCGGCTGGTCCGGGTTCTCCAGGTCGAGGATGGAGATAAGTCTGCCGTAGCCGATGAACTGGCCGGCGATCATCCCCAGCTCGAAAATCTCAGGGTCGGTGAACTCGCCACGCAGCAGTTCGAAAAAGCCGTCATCCATGCTGTGGTGATCGGTCGCCATGCGCCGGGCGAACTCAACCGCAAGCTTCTCCCGCCCGGTGATGTCAGCGGTCTCGAAGTGCGCGAGACTGGCGACCATCTCCTCGGTCATTCCCTGCTGCACCGCCGGCACAGCCCTGCCCAGCTTTCAAGTGGCGCAGCCGTTCAGGTCGGCTATCTTGAGCCGGACCAGCTCCTTCAGTCTCTGTTCCAGAAGCCCTTCCAGCTTCAGCGGACCGTAGAAATCCCAAAAGGCCTCATAGGCGCCGGGCAGGTTCCCCGCCGCCTGAAAGATGGCCGGATTCAGCTTGTGGGCCTCGGCGCCCTTGGCGATATCCCGGAGCCTCGGAGTCAACTCCTCCGTCGGCACCAACCTTATCCGAGCCATCTCTTACTCCTATCAGCAACCGGTCTGCTGCGAGCAGAAGGCGCAACCGCCTACCTGCTTATGGAATCGCAGTTGTACCGCCGCAGTCGCTCCGCCCCACGGAAACGCAGTTGCACTGCCTAGGCTACGGGGCGGTCAGTTACGGCGGCGTCCACCTTTCTTGAGATCCATTTGCCGCTGCCTTCAGCCGCTTTGAACTCGCGGTTGTCCACCACCACGTTGCCACGCAGGATGGTGGTCACCGGCCAGCCGTCAGCCTCGAACCCTTCCCAGATGCTGTAGTCGGAGATGTGGAAGTCATCCATGGTCAGCTTGCGCTTGAAGTTGGTGTCTATGAGCGTGATGTCGGCATCGCTGCCAGGAGCCAAGACTCCCTTGCGGGGATAGAGGCCCATGATCTTGGCTGCGTTGGCCGAAGTAACGTCCACGAACCGCTGGAGAGACATACCCCTGCGGCGGACGCCCTCACTGTAAGTCACACCCATGCGGGCCTCGGCGCCGTTGTGTCCGCCGGTGACATCGGAGACCGAGCGGCCCGATATCTTGGTCTCCCAAGACGTGCAGTACTCGTCGGTGGCCATGGTGCTGAGTCCGTTGCTCACGATGCCGTCCCAGAGCGACTGGCGGTCGGCTTCCGACTTCAAAGACGGATAGGTGTGGTACTTCATCCCATTCTCTTCTTTGTAGTTGTCAGAGCTGAAGCAGCAGTAGTTGTGCAGGGTTTCGCCGAAGACCGGACGGCCATTGGAACGGGCCTCCAAGATGGCCTGGAGTCCCTGCGTTGCGCTGACGTGCACGAAGTAGACCGGCGCTCCGGTGTATTCGGCGACGTTGAGCACCCGCCGGAAGGAAACGTCCTCGGACATCGCGCTGTGGACCTCGTGCATGTTAGTCCACTCGGTCCGCTCTTCCCGGGCCAGTTTCTGGTACATGTGCTGGACCATATCGTCGTCTTCAGAGTGCACCAGCAGCATGGCGTTCATGCGCTGTATCTCCTCCATGAGGTCGTGGAGGTGGCCGGTGCCAACCATGCGGGGCTCGCCGGTGGTGGCGGGAGGCCGGATGTTGGTCGTGAATATCTTGATGCTGGGGAAGCCGTCTTCCACCGCTTCGTGCAGAGAGCCCAAGATCTCGGGAGGGATCGCGCCCAGAAGCATCAGGTGATGGGCATAATCTGCGTAAGAATTGCCCTGCCAAACCTCGGTCCGCTCCTGAATGGCCTGGGGTATGTCGATGCCGGGATATTGGATGGCGAAGTCCATCAATGTGGTGGTGCCGCCGAACAATGCGGCCCGGCTCACCTCTTCCGGAGGGGCCGTTTTCAGGTCTCCGTGACCCATGATCGGCGCTGAGATGTGGGCGTGGGGCTCGATGCCACCCGGAACCACCACCATGCCGGTGGCGTCGATGACACGTCCCGCCTCGTCAGGCAGGGCGCCCGGAGCCGCCACCGCAACTATCTTTTCGCCTTCGATCGCAACGTCCCATTCGCCGACTCCCATGGGAGTTACAACTTGTCCGCCTTTTATGACCAGGTCCAGCATGATCGCCCCTCCAAAATTTCCGCCGAATCGAGCATCTCTAGAATGGATAACGGAGTTTAGCACATAGCTGGAGACACGGCACTAGGCGCGGGAGGATAGGGCGGACCCAAGAGTGCCAAGAGTGCCAAGGGCGCCAAGGGTGCCAAGGGTGGCGGAAGAAGACTGAGCGCGTTTCTCTAGTCGTCAGCGTGCGAGTGCAGATGGGTAGGTTGGCCGGCGCCGGGCAGCTGGTCTTCCCAATTGGGCATGAGCTCTTTTTTGGTGCTGGGCAAGACCAGGATGCTGATAACCCCGATGAAACTCATAACCAGTGACAGGCCCATGGTGGCGTCGAAGTCGCCGGTCCAGTCGCGAAGTTGTCCGCCGATAAGGGCGCCGGCAGCCATTCCCACGCCTGCACCCATCATCTGATACCCGTAAGTGGTGCCGATGGGGCCGCTGCCGTAATACTGACGGTTGATGATCGGAAAAGCGCTCATCTCACCGCCGAACCCGATGCCGAAGAGCACCGCAAACAGGTAGAAGTGCCATGCGTCCTGAGCAAAGAACAATAGAAAAATGGGGGCGACTTGCAGGAAGAAGCAGCCGGCCATCGCCGGTTTACTGCCCATGCGGTCGGCGATCACGGGCACCGCGAACCTGGTTATGGTGCTTGTGACCGACATGGTCACGAAGGCGCCAGCGGCCAACCCCTTGGATACACCCTCGTCCTCGGCCATCGACACCAGGTATACCAAGATGATCGCGTGTCCCGCGCAGCCCCAGAAGTGGATGCCGATGAGGTTCCAGAACGCACCCGTGCGCTGTGCTTGCTTCAGAAATACCTGTGTGCGCACTCTGGCGACGTCACCGGTCTGGACCTCTTTTATCGGCTCGTCAGCCGGCGCGCCCAGGGGGCGGACCCCGATCTGGGCCGGCTCATTGTAAAAGAGCTTAACCAGGAGCAGTATGATCACCCCACCCACTATGCCGGGAATCCAGAAAGCCGCCCGCAGGCCGGTGAGGCCACCGCCAAAGAGCTCGATGATGACGAGCATGATCGGCACCGCTACCAACGGTCCGATCCCCTGTGACGACTGCAGCAGGCCCATCCCGGTACCCAGGTGTTTACGGAACCAGAGGGTGACGGCCGCAGTCAGCGGGACCTGGAATATCCCCATGGCAGCGCTGAGGATGATCCCGAAGAACAGGTAGAACTGCCAGAGCTCCTGCATGAACCCGGTTAGCACCATGCCCACGATGAACAGTAGGGCGCCCAACCTCATCGTCCAGCGGACGCCGTAACGGTCGCCCAGCCACCCGGCCGGAGGGCCGAACAGTCCGGAAACGATCCATTGGATGGCAAAACCCAGACCCACGGCGCCGTAGCTCCAGCCGAAAGAATCGACCAACCTTGGAATCAAGATGCTGGAAGAGGAGCGGAAGGAGGAACTGAACAGCCGCATGACCGCGCCTACTGCCACGATCACCCAGGCGTAATGTATGTGGTGGCCGGCGACCGCCAACTCGGAAGGCTTGAGGTTTAACTTTGCCATCGGGTCCTAAGTTTTGATCTATGCACGAAGCCGCTCACCCTTCGTTGCCTGAGCTAGGCCCGTGCCGCCTATAAAACAAATTCAGTGGGCTCTGCTTTCCCCATAGATGCACATCGATACCAGAAAGATTCGATACTGATGGCAGCACACTATATCACCTTTGAATGATAGCCCATATGGCGGGCAAATTGATAGGGAACGGGCAACCAAGAATAAGGCCCCGGACATCATTCGGATGAAACCGTTGAAATTCAAGGTCCATCACGTTGACATTACGCAGGATTCTTGTATAATTGAGGTTTACTAGTGCTATGCCTCACGTGACGAATTCGTTCACCACACCTGTAACTAGCCTTCCCCAGCAATCATTTTCGCCGCATATACGTGCGCCACGCACAAACGGCCGCTCGGCCAGTCTCGTCCACTCACGCTAAGGAGAATGGTAAATGGCTCTGTCTCCTGCTCTTAAAGGGCAATCTATGCAACTGCCCGACGTCAAGACCTATGCGCAGATCCCGCAGGTCATCGACGTCCCGAACCTGATCCAAAGTCAGATACAGTCCTGGGATTGGATCAAGGCCGAAGGGCTCACCGAAGTCTATCAGGAAATCTCGCCGATAGCCGATTACACCGGCAATAAGTACGAGTTGCATTTCCTTGAGCACTACTTCCGTGACCCCAAGTACTCGCCGCAACAGAGCAAGGAGCGGGAGATCACCTACTCCCAGCCCCTTTACGTTAAGACCCGCCTGGTCATGAAAGAGACCGGCGAGATCAAAGAACAAGAGATCTTCATGGGCGATATCCCCATGATGACCGGCAACGGCACGTTCATCATCAACGGCGCAGAGCGCGTGGTGGTCAGCCAGTTGGTCCGCTCGCCGGGAATCTACTTCGTTCTTGAGCGGAACGCCATCAGCAACCGCAGCCTCTGCTCGGCCAAGCTGATCCCGTCCCGCGGTGCCTGGCTAGAGTTTGAGACCAGTTCCAAGGACATCATCTCGGTCAAGGTAGACCGGAAACGCAAGGTCTCCGCGTCCACCTTCCTCCGCGCCCTGGGCGTGGCGGACGACGACGAGATGATGAATCTGTTCTCAGACATAGACACCGATGAGAACCACCAATACATGCAGACAACCTTGGACAAGGACCCCGTCCTTGAGCCCAAGGACCTGAACTTCAAGGAAGACGACCTGCACTCGCTGTGGGACTGGCTCCACGAAGACAAGGAATTCGACGATGAAGCCGCAAGGCGCATCGCGGCTGCTCAGATCGAGTTCTACCGCCGCCTGCGTCCCGGTGAACCGCCCAGCCTGGAGAACTCCCGGACTCTGATCCGGAACCTGTTCTTCGGACCGCGCCGCTACGACTTGGGCCGCGTGGGCCGGTACAAGCTGAACCGCCGTCTCGGACAGGCCTCCAACAACGACCTGATGACTCTGAGCCTGGACGACGTGGTAAACGTCATCCGGACCATGATTCGCATCAACCAAGGCGAAGGCCGGCCCGACGACATCGACCATCTGGGCAACCGCCGCGTCAGAGCGGTGGGCGAATTGGTCCAGAACCAGGTCCGCGTTGGACTGCTCCGCATGGAGCGGATGGTCAAAGAGAAGATGACGCTGGTGGACCCCGAAGCCGCCGCACCCCAGGGGCTGGTCAACATCCGCCCGGTGGTTGCCGCAGTCAGGGAGTTCTTCGGCGGGTCCCAGTTGTCCCAATTCATGGACCAGACCAACCCTCTGGCCGAGTTGACCCACAAACGGCGTCTGTCGGCCCTTGGCCCTGGTGGTCTGTCCCGGGAACGGGCCGGATTCGACGTGCGGGACGTTCACTTCTCCCACTACGGCCGGATCTGCCCCATCGAGACTCCTGAAGGCCCGAACATCGGCCTGCTCAGTTCCCTGGCGTCCTTCGCCAGGATCAATCCTTATGGATTCATCGAGTCGCCATACCGGAAGGTCCTGAAGACCCTCCCCAACGACTCTGACGACCTTAAAGGCCGGACGGTAACCCAGTCCGTGTTGGACAAAGACGGCAAGACCATCGTGGGCAAGGGCCGGGCCATCGGCGCCAACAAGATGAATGCCCTGAAAGCGCTGCCCAAGAACACGATGATTCCGATACAGCCCTTCGTGGCCACCGGGGATGACGATGTCATCTACCTGTCGGCCGACCAAGAAGAAGACTTCTACGTCGCCCAGGCCAACGCGGAACTGGACCACTTGAACCAGTTCGTTCAAGACCGCGTAGAGCTCAGGGTCGGTGAGGAATACACCCAGGAAGCAGCGGACCTGATCGACTACATGGACGTTTCGCCCATGCAGATCATGAGTGTGTCCGCCGCGCTCATCCCGTTCCTGGAGCATGACGACGCCAACAGGGCCCTCATGGGGTCCAACATGCAGCGTCAGGCTGTGCCCCTGCTCCGTCCCCAGGCGCCTGTGGTGGGCACTGGTATCGAGAGCCGTGTGGCCAGGGACAGCGGACAGCTGGTCCTCTCAGAGGTCGCCGGCGTAGTCACCTCAGTCACCGGCCGCGAGATCATCGTGACCGACGAAGACGGGGAGCAACACGCTCATCCTGTCATCAAGTTCTCCCGTACCAACCAGGGCACATGCTTCGACCAGCGGCCCATCGCCACCAAGGGCGACGTCGTGGACGTAGGCAGCGTGCTGGCCGACAGCTCCTCCACCGATCACGGTGAACTGGCCTTGGGCCAGAACGTGCTGGTGGCCTTCATGTCCTGGGAGGGCTACAACTACGAAGACGCCATCATCGTCAGTGAGCGGCTCTACCGCGACGATTATTTCACTTCCATTCACATCGAGAAGCATGAGATGGAAGCCCGGGAAACCAAGCTAGGCCCCGAAGAGATCACGCGTGACATCCCCAACGTCGGGGAGACCAGCCTGCGCGACCTCGACGAGCTCGGCATCATCCGGGTCGGGGCCGACGTAGGCCCCGGAGACATCCTGGTGGGCAAGGTCACTCCCAAGGGTGAGACCGAACTGACCGCCGAGGAGAAACTCCTGCGCGCCATCTTCGGTGAGAAGTCCCGCGACGTCAAAGACACCTCTCTCCGCGTTCCCCACGGGGAACGGGGCAAGGTCATCGACGTCAAAGTGTTAACCCGTGAGAACCGCGACGACCTATCACCGGGCGTGAACGAGGCCGTCCGCGTCTGGATCGCCCAAACCCGGAAGATTTCCGTTGGAGACAAGATGGCTGGCCGCCACGGCAACAAAGGCGTGGTAGCCAGGATCCTTCCCGAAGAAGACATGCCCTACATGGCCGACGGCACGCCGGTGGACATCATATTGAACCCCATCGGTGTTCCCTCCCGGATGAACCTGGGTCAGGTGTTGGAAACACACCTGGGTTGGGCCGCCCGCGGCCTGAACTTCAGGGCCAACACGCCAGTGTTCGACGGAGCAGGCGACCCGGCCATAGAAGACGCCCTGGCCCGCGTGTGGTTCACCGAACAGGCTGGCGCCACCAGCATCGGCCCCGCCGACGGCTCTCCGGAGGTTGATTACCCCCAGGTGGACCGCTGGCTGGAAGAGAAGGGCTACAATTCCAGAGAGATATTCGACGAGACCAAATTCGGCGCGGCCCAAGAGGCCTGTCTCCGGATGTGGCTCATCGACGAAGCCGGCGTTGACGCCAAGGATATGACACTGGATGAGCTGCGGAGGGCTGCCATCGATGTCCACCGCGAGCAACGCATCGCGCCGCCCACCTTCGGCAAGTTCGAGCTCAGCGACGGACGGACCGGAGAGAACTTCGACCAGTTGGTCACCGTGGGCAACATCTATATCTTGAAGCTCATCCACTTGGTGGAAGACAAGATTCACGCGCGCTCGACCGGTCCATACTCCATGATCACTCAGCAGCCGCTGGGCGGAAAGGCCCAGTTCGGCGGCCAACGCTTCGGTGAGATGGAAGTGTGGGCGCTGGAAGCCTACAGCGCGGCGTATAACCTGCAAGAAGTGCTGACGGTGAAGTCCGATGACGTCGCCGGACGCGTAAAGACCTACGAGGCGATCGTTAAGGGTGAACCCATCGGTCAGCCGGGTGTGCCGGAATCGTTCAACGTTCTGCTCAAGGAACTCCAGAGTCTGGGTCTGGCCGTGGAACTGTTGAACGAGGAAAACCGGTCGCCGCTGAACGCAGGTCTTGCAGATGAAACAGACCTATTCCAGGCCTTGGAGACGATTTAATGGTCAGAATGGTAGATAGGGCGGACACCCCGGGGACTAACTTCAATGCGATCCGCATCTCCATTGCGTCCCCTGAACAGATACTCAACTGGTCTCACGGCGAGGTAACCAAGCCGGAGACCATTAACTACCGCACCCTGCGTCCGGAGAAGGACGGCCTGTTCTGTGAGCGGCTGTTCGGGCCCACCAAGGACTGGGAGTGCTTCTGCGGCAAGTACAAGCGCATCCGCTACCGCGGCGTGATCTGCGACCGCTGCGGCGTGGAAGTTACGCGCTCCAAAGTGCGTCGCGAGCGCATGGGCCACATCCGTTTGGCCGCGCCCGTAGCCCACATCTGGTTCAGCAAGACCACCCCCAGCCGCCTGGGTCTGCTCCTGGATCTGTCTCCCAGAAACCTGGAACGGGTGCTCTACTTCGCCCAGCACATCATTGTGTCTGTGGACGAAGACGTGCGCCTGGAAGCCATCGAGCTGGAGCAGGCTAAGTTCGACCTGGAACTTCGGAAGGCCCGCCGGCAAGCCGAGGCCCGCACCGAGGCCCTCAAAGCACGGCTGACCGGCGAGGACGAGTCCGCTGAAGAAAGTTCTGAAAGCGAGACCGAAGAGTCCGCTGAAGAAGCTGCAGCCGAAGAGGTTGTCGAAGAAGCCGTTGCCGAAGTCGCTGACGACTCGGGAGACGATGCCCCTGACGTGCTGGAAGAGCCGGAAGTGGTGATGGATCCCGTAGCCATCCAGGCTGAGATCGACGCCATAGCCGATCAACTGGCCACCGAAGAGGGCCTACTGGAGGAGCAGCTCAAGGCTGCCACCGACGAACTGGAAGACCTCCGGGTCCACAAGCTCATTGCTGAGACCCGCTACCGTGAACTGAAAGAGGCTTACGGCGACGTGTTCGAAGCGAACATGGGCGCCGAGGCCATCTTGGCCATCCTGAAGACCATCAATCTGGAAGCCGTCAGGGACCAGCTGGTCAATGAGATGCACTCCACGTCCGGTCAGCGCCGGAAGAAAGCCATCAAGCGCCTGCGCGTGGTGGAATCCTTCCGGAACAGCGGCAACCGCGTGGAGGACATGATCCTCTCCGTGCTGCCGGTCCTGCCTCCCGAACTGCGCCCCATGGTGCAATTGGACGGTGGACGTTTCGCCACCAGCGACCTGAACGACCTCTACCGCCGGGTGATCAACCGCAACAACCGTCTGAAGAGGCTCATGTCTCTGGGCGCTCCGGAGATCATCATCCGCAACGAGAAGCGGATGCTCCAAGAAGCCGTCGACGCGTTGATCGACAACGGCCGGCGCGGCCGCCCCATCCAGGGCAGCCATAACCACAAGCTAAAGTCTCTGTCCGACCTGCTGCGCGGCAAACAAGGGCGTTTCCGCCAGAACCTGCTGGGCAAGCGGGTGGACTACAGCGGACGCTCTGTCATCGTCGTGGGCCCTGAGCTCAAGATGGACGAGTGCGGCCTGCCCAAGCGCATGGCCCTAGAACTGTTCAAGCCATTCGTCATGCACCGGCTGGTGATCTTGGGTATAGCGCCCAACATCAAGAACGCCAAGCGCATGGTGGAACGAGCCCGGGGCGAGGTCTGGGACATCCTGGAAGACGTGATCAAAGACCGTCCCGTCATGATCAACCGTGCGCCCACGCTGCACCGGTTGGGCATCCAGGCGTTCATGCCCGTGCTCATCGAAGGCAACGCCATCCAGATCCACCCGTTGGTCTGTTCCGCATTCAACGCGGACTTCGACGGTGACCAGATGGCTGTGCACGTGCCTCTGTCCCGCATGGCAGTGCTGGAAGCTAAAGAGATCATGCTCAGCACCCACAATATGCTGTCGCCCGCGTCCGGAGACCCGCTGGTCGCGCCCACCCTGGACATGGTGATGGGCTGCTACTATCTGACGGAGATCCGGGAAAACAGCGAAGGAGCAGGCAGCAGATTCAACGACTTTGACGAGGCCCGCATCGCTCACGCCTCAGGCCTCATAGACCTGCACGCACCCATCAGCGTCCGGGAAGTGCAGAACTACGACGGCGAATGGCTCGAGACCACTCTCGGCCGGATGATCTTCAATGAGATCATGCCAGAGAAGATGGGCTTCCAGAACGATCTGATGAACCGGGGGGCCCTCAAGGACCTGACCGCCGACCTTTACCGGACCCTCAGCAACGAGGAAACCGCCGAGGTCTTGGACGGCATCAAGGACCTGGGATTCCACTACGCAACCACGTCCGGAATCACCATCGCCATCAACGACATTCAGGTCTCCGCCAGGAAACCTGAGGTGATCGAAGCCACCACCGAAATGGTGAACGGCTTCGAGGAGCAGTACCTCTCCGGCCTCATATCCGAGGAGGAGCGTTACGAAAAGACGGTTGACGCCTGGACCAAGGCGTCGGACGACACCACCGAGCTTGTGGAAGAGGAACTGCCCAACTACGGAGGCATCGCTGTGATGGCCGTCTCCGGAGCGAAGGGTAATATCTCCCAGATCAAGCAGATGGCCGGTATGCGCGGCCTGATGAGCAACCCCAAGGGGCGCATCATCGACCTTCCCATCAAGTCCAGTTTCCGTGAGGGCCTCACCGCCCTGGAGTACTTCATCTCCACCCACGGAGCCCGGAAAGGTCTGGCCGACACCGCACTCAGGACCGCAGACAGCGGTTACCTGACCCGCCGGCTGATCGATATCGCCCAAGAAGTGATCATCCTTGAAGAAGACTGCGGGACCATCGACTCCTACTGGATCACCCCGCGTCCTGAAGACGAGACCAGCAAGACGCTGGCCGAACGGCTGAATGGCCGCCTGGCCGCTGCGCCGGTCGCCCACCCTGACACCGGAGAGATTCTGGTTGACCGCAACGAATTCATCGACCTGGCCATCGGTCAGGCTATAGCCGATGCCGGAGTGATGGAAGTGCCTGTGAGGTCGCCGCTGACCTGCGAATGCCACCGCGGCGTTTGCCAGGCCTGCTACGGCCGCCTGCCCGCCACCGGAGTGCCGGTGGAGATGGGGCAAGCAGTGGGCATCATAGCCGCCCAGAGCATCGGCGAGCCCGGCACACAGTTGACCATGCGGACGTTCCACACCGGCGGTATCGCTGGTCTGGACATCACCAGCGGTCTACCTAGGGTAGAGGAGCTCTTTGAGGCCCGCGTGCCCAAGGGCGCAGCTATTCTGGCCGACATCGACGGCGTGGTTGAACTGGAATCCGACGAAGAAGGCCGCCGCCTGCGCATAGTCAGCCGGGAAGAATTCCGTGAAGACTACATGGCGCCTGAAGACGGACTGATCTTGGTCGACGAAGGCGAAACCGTGGAACCGGGCACCGTCCTGGCCACGGCGATGCCTGCCCTCAAGGGCCGGAAGTCCAAGGCCGCCATCAAGAAGGCTGCCGAAGACGCGATCGAAGCCGCCCAATCCGGTGAAGGCGAACCTGTCGAGCAGGTCGTAGCCAACATCGGAGGCCGGGTCGAGATCGACTCCGGGATCATATCCATAGTCTGGGACGATGTGGAAGTCCGCGAGCACCTGATCCTCGCGTCCTCCTACATGCTGGTCAAAGACGGAGACACTGTCATGGCCGGCGACCCGCTGATCAGCGGACCGCTGAACCCCCATGACATCCTGCACATCCGCGGCAAGGATGACCTGCAGAACTACCTGGTCGACCAGGTACAGCAGGTCTACCAGTCTCAGGGTGTGGGAATCCATGACAAACACATAGAGATCATCCTCCGGCAGATGCTCCGCCGCGTTCAGGTGGAGTCCACCGGAGACTCTGACTTCATCCCTGGGCAGATGGTGGATAAGTTCCAGTTCCAAGACCAGAACGCCAAAGTTCTGGCCGAGGGCGGAGAACCGACCACCGCCAAGCCCATATTGCTGGGCGTTACACGCGCATCCCTGCTGACCGACAGCTTCCTGTCCGCGGCCTCCTTCCAGGAGACCACCAGGGTCCTGACACAAGCAGCGGTGAGCGGCGCACAGGACTGGCTCCAAGGTCTGAAGGAGAACGTCATCATCGGCAGGCTGATTCCGGCCAGGGTAGAGATACCCGGCATGGAAGAGCTTCTGAAGCCGCAACCGGTGCCGGAGATCGCAGCGATGTCCCCCGGCGGATGGTTGGGCAGCTCAGAGGATGGAGACAACGGGTCCTTCGACCAGGATGCCAATGGGGAAGACGGTCCCGGCGGTTCAAGCATCTTTTCCGACGATGAAGAAGGTGAAGAATCCGCATCGAACCCTGGTCTACAGGAACTATCCTTGGACGAAGAGAACGAGGACGCTCCTGAAGACGCCCCGGAAGACGAACTGGATGACGAAGAAGACGAGGACGAGAATCTCGACCTCGTTGAATCCGGCGGTATCAGCACTAACGGCGCTGGTGAGAACGGCGCCAGCCCTGCCTTTGGAGAAGAGGATGCGGAGGGGACAGACGAACCAAGCGTCGCCACAGATGGTGAGGGAGACGAATAGACCCGAGTCTGCTCAAGGGCTGGACCTATCCGTAGATCTGGCCCCCAACAACCCCCATCATCTTAGGCTGTCCAACCCGGTGATGATTGCCTCTGGGACCTTCGGCTACGACGGTTACGGCAGGGGCATCACCGAAGATATGCATCTGGGAGAACTGGGCGCGGTGGTCCCAAAGACGTTCACCCGCCTGCCTCGGGAAGGCAATCCCGAGCCCAGATGGTATCCCCAGTCCTATCGAGAGGCCTGGGACGCAGGCGACCTCCTCTTCCTCAACGCCATCGGTCTGACCAACCCCGGTATAGAAGCGGCCATGCGTGACGTGACGCACGGTTGGGACCGGTGGAACGCCACTTGCATACTCAGCTTTGCCTCCGATTCCGTGGAACAATTCGGTGAGATGGCTGCCTTGGCCAACTCCGGGACCGGGTTCCAGGGCATTGAATTGAATCTCAGTTGTCCGAACGTTGAAGACGGGTCGATGTTCGGCCATAGCGCCAACCTCACAGCCCAGGCCGTGGCGGCGGTCAGAGCCAACACGGACCTACCGGTGCTGGCCAAGCTTGCCCCCAACGTTCCCAGTATCACGGAGATTGCCCAGGCAGCGGTTGAAGGCGGTGCCGATGCCCTGACCATCTGCAATACCATGCCTGCCATGCGCATCGACACCCAGACCCGCCAGCCAGTGCTGGGCAATATCACTGGCGGCCTCTCAGGCATGGGATTACGCCCGATCTCCCTGGCCCTCGTCTACCAGGTTGCCCAACAGGTGGACGTGCCGATCATCGGGGTAGGTGGGATATTCTCGGGCGAACACGCGGCCGAATATATCCTGGCCGGCGCTTCAGCCGTACAGATAGGCAGCGCCAACCTTGTCGGGCTGTCAGCGCCATGGCGCATCTTGGCGGAACTTCAAGACTGGATGCGGCAGTCAGGGGTCTCCAACCTTCAAAACCTGGCCGTTTGATCCGTACCGCTGGTCTCGCCGGTCGATCAGCCCGTTATTCAGACTCCAACGAGGCGTGCATCGGCTGACGGCTTTGGATACAATATAATTGGTTTTCAGTCGTCCAGAGCAGTCTGAGAAGCTGCCTAGACGAAAAATCCGGCGTACCGGCGCAAATCTACGAGGTCTATTTATCCATGGTCTCCGTTCTCCAAAAAGTGCTTGGCGACCCTAACGAAAAAGCGCTAAAGAAGCTGGCCCCGTTCGTAAATGATATCAACGAGCTGGAGCCGGAATTCCAGAAGATGTCCGATGACGAACTCCGCGGAATGACAGAGGAGTTCCGGTCCCGGTTGACCGAAGGCGAAAGCCTGGACGATATAGTGCCTGAGGCCTTCGCCACAGTGCGTGAAGCAGCCCGGCGCACGCTGAAACAACGCCACTACGACGTGCAACTCATTGGCGGGTTGGTCCTGCACATGGGCCAGATCGCCGAGATGAAGACCGGAGAAGGCAAGACCCTGGTCGCCACCCTGGCGGTCTACATCAACGCACTGGAAGGCAGGGGTGTGCACGTAGTCACCGTAAACGACTATCTGGCACGCCGCGACCCCGTCTGGATGGGGCAGATCTACCACGCTCTAGGCCTGACCATCGGCTGTCTGCAGCACGACGTGAGCTTCCTGTACGACCCCGAGGTTACTGATGCTGCAGCCGGAATGGAATACCTCCGGCCGGTCACGCGGGCCGAGGCCTATCAGGCAGACATCACCTACGGCACGAACAACGAGTTCGGTTTCGACTATCTGCGTGACAACATGGCCTTGGACAAGGCCAACCGGGTGCAGCGGGAGTTGAACTACGCCATCGTGGATGAGGTCGACAACATCCTCATCGACGAAGCCCGGACCCCCCTAATAATCAGCGGCCCGGCGGAAGAGCCGGTCCAGCTCTACCAGAGCTTCGCCAAGCTGGTAACCCGGCTGGATGATGAGACCGACTTCACCATCGACGAGCGCACCCAGGCCATATCCCTGACGGTCGAAGGCATCTCCAAGATGGAGAAGTGGACGAACACCACCAACCTCTACGACCCGGAGAACTACCACCAGGTCCACTACATGGAGAACGCCCTCACGGCGGAGATCTCCAAGATCAGGGACAAGGATTATGTCATTCAGGACGGAGAAGTGGTCATCGTTGACGACTTTACCGGCCGTCTCCAACCCGGCCGCCGCTGGTCCGACGGTCTCCACCAGGCTGTTGAGGCCAAAGAGGGCGTCAAGATTCAGCGGGAAAGCATCACCTACGCCACCATCACGCTCCAGAACTACTTCCGCCTGTACCAGAAGCTGGCCGGCATGACCGGTACCGCTCTCACCGAGCAGGACGAGTTCTACAAGATCTACGGACTGGAAGTGGTGGCCATCCCCACCAACCTGCCTCTGGGCCGGGAAGACAATTCGGACCTGGTCTTCCAGACTGAGGACGGCAAGTGGAACGTGGTCGTAGAAGACATCGCCACTTTGCATGAGACCCATCAGCCGGTGTTGATCGGCACCACATCGGTCGAAGACTCAGAGTACCTGAGCGACCGCCTGAAGAAGCGCGGCGTTCCCCACCAAGTGTTGAACGCCAAGAACCACGAGCACGAGGCCTCCATCGTCGCCCAAGCGGGACGCCTCGACGCGGTGACCGTATCCACCAACATGGCCGGACGCGGCACAGACATCGTGTTGGGCGGCAGCGATACCGCCCGAGAGGGATGGAAGGAAGAGCACGATGAAGTCATAGGACTGGGCGGACTCTATGTTGTGGGCACCGAGCACCACGACGCCCGCCGCATCGACAACCAGCTGCGAGGCCGCGCCGGACGCCAGGGCGACCCGGGCAGTTCACAGTTCTACGTGTCTCTGGAAGACGAGCTGATGCAGCGGTTCGGCGGAGACAGGATCAAGTCGATCATGGGCTGGGCCGGGCTCGACGAAGAGACCCCGGTCGAGAACAAGATCATCACCAAGTCCATCGGCGGCGCTCAGGTCAAGGTGGAAGGCTACCACTTCGACATGCGCAAACACCTGCTGGACTACGACGACGTGCTAAACAAGCAGCGTGAAGTCATCTACGAAGACCGCTTTGAGGCGCTGAGTGGTGAGTCTCTGAGACAGAAGTTCGTGGATATGTTGAAGCGGACGTTCCAAGAAGCGGCGAACCATCACCTGCCGGGACGCCACGTCGACGACTGGAATCCTGCGGGACTGATCGACGAATTGCGCCAGATATGCCCGCTTCCCCCGGAATTGGCCACCGAAGACCAGGTTTATGAGTGGAGCCGGGACCAGGTCCTGGAGATATTGGCCGATTTCGCCGAGACGATTTACGCAGCCCGTGAACAGGACGTCGGCGAAGAAGACGCCCGGACCATCGAGCGGTTGCTACTGCTGCGGGCCATAGACACCCATTGGGTGCAGCACCTGACCGCCATGGAGAACCTGCGTACTGGAGTGGGCCTGCAAGCCTACGGACAGCGTGACCCGTTGGTGGTCTACCGGTCTGAGGGCAACAAGATGTTCGGCACCCTGCAGGTGGCGATCGAGAATGAGGTGATTCACACTGTGTTCCACGCCTCCCTCAACCAGCAGCCGACCCAAGGTGGCACCCGCCGTCAGGCCGCCGCGGCTACTCCCAAGGAAAGCCCTATGAAGGCGGTAAACGACGCCAGCCGGCCTTCGTCGCCGGTGTCCGCTTCCGGGAAGGTCGGCCGCAACGCCTCATGTCCCTGCGGCAGCGGCAAGAAATACAAGCGCTGCCACGGAGCCACAGCCTAGGGCGGTCTTTCTCCCCGCTCATCCTGAGCCTGTCGAAGGACCCTTATACGCCATTCCATTCGTAAGACTGGCCTGGACTCCTGCTATCCCAGGCTGGGGGGTGGGTTTGGGTGGGGGCAACTGTTCTGAGCAAGCCAACCTAGGGCCGTTGAACATGGCTTGCCTGGATTCCGGCTTTCGCCGGAATGACGTACGAGGATGCCTACCCCAGCCAGTGGTTAGACAAGCTCACCATGAGCGGAACTGATGAGTACACAACCGACCGTTCGTCCTGAGCCTGTCGAAGGATGCGCATCAGTCAAGGTTCTGGCCTAGCCCCTTCATCACCTACCCCACCCCGTGGTTCGACGGGCTCACCATGAGCGGAATTGGTAGACGCTCAACAAACCGCTCATCCTGAGCCTGTCGAAGGACCCACATCAGCCAATCCCATCGTAAGACTGGACTGGATTCCGGCTTTCGCCGGAATGACGAGGGTTGGGCGATGAGCCTTGGTTTTCAGTTGATTGGCTATTTCTTGCCGAACAGCCGGGCGAAGAAGCCTGGCTTGCTGGCCGCAGGAGCCGCCTCAGCTTCCTTCTCCGGCATGTGGTGACCGTGGCTGTGGCCACCAGGACCATGGTCGTGTCCGTGATCATGATGGTCATCGTGGCCGCCCGATTCTCCCTCAGAGAGATACTTCTCAGGCTCTTTGTCGAAGGCCACCTTGCAGCCGGGAGCGCAGAAATAGTAGGTCGTTCCCTGGTATTCGCTCTGCCCGCCGGGCGGGTTGTCGGTGTCCACATCCATCTGGCAGATCGGGTCTATCGCTGTTGCCATTTTTTCTCTCCTACGGTTTCTACCGCTTATCGAATTCTTGTCTCAAAAGACTGGGGTTAGACTTTCGCCCGCCGCAGTCTCAGTGAATTTGTAACCACGGTTACCGAGCTGAACGCCATGGCCAGCGCCGCCAGGGCCGGATTCAAAAAGCCCTGCTCGCCAAAGAAGAAGTCCAGGCTGACCGGCACTCCGCCAACGCCTTGGAAGACCGGATACAGCGCCCCGGCCGCCACGGGTATCAGCAGAACATTGTAGAAAAAGGCCCAGAAGAGGTTCTGCTTGATGGTGCGGATGGTCTGGCGGCTCAGATCTAGCGCCGTCCCAACACCGTTCACGTCACTGCGCATCAAGGTTATGTCTGCCGATTCCATGGCGATGTCGGTCCCGCTGCCCATGGCCATGCCCACGTCAGATTGTGCCAGCGCTGGTGCGTCGTTGATGCCGTCGCCGACCATCGCCACCACCCGGCCTTCAGACTGCAGTCTCTTGATGACGGCCGCCTTGTCTTGGGGCAAGACCTCGGCTTCAACCCGGTCCACTCCCAGTTGACCGGCGATGGCATGGGCTGTCCGGACGTTGTCACCCGTTAGCATCACCACTTCCAGGTCCATGCGCCGGAGCTTGGCCAGTCCTTCTGAGGCCTCTGGTTTCACAGTGTCGGCTACAGCGATCAGGCCCATCGCCCGGTCATCGTAGGCCAGGAACATGGGCGTCTTGCCTTGGGCTGCCAGATCTGAGGCTTGTTCAACCAGGCCGTCTAGCGGCACTCCGGCGTCTTCCATCAGGGCCTGATTCCCAAACCGGACCACCCGTCCATCGACCTGGCCTGATATTCCCCGGCCAGGGATAGCCTGGAAATCGGAAACCGATTCCAAGTCCAGTCCTTGTGACTGCGCCTCCATAACGATGGCTTCGCCCAGAGGATGTTCTGAGCCCCTTTCAGCCGACGCCGCCAGGAACAGCAGCTCCGGCTCGGAAGACCCGGACGCCGCAGAGACGATAAGGTCGGTCACAACGGGCTTTCCGGTGGTCAGGGTGCCTGTCTTGTCCAAGACCACAGTATCGACCTTGTGAGCAACCTCCAGGGCCTGCGCCTGCTTGACGAGGACCCCATGTTCCGCCCCCTTGCCGGTCCCCACGATGATTGCCGTGGGAGTGGCCAGTCCCAACGCACACGGACAGGCAATGATCAGCACCGAAACCAGGACCAGTATGGAGAAGGTCAGCACCGGGGCCGGGCCCAGCAGCATCCAGAAAGCGAAGGCGCCCAGAGAAATGGCGATCACCGCAGGCACAAAGTAGGACGCCACCTGGTCGGCCAGCCGCTGGATGGGCGCCTTCGAGCCCTGGGCGTCCTCCACCAGACGTATGATCTGGGCGAGAACGGTCTCGCCGCCGACCTGCGTGGCCTCGAAATACAGTGCGCCGTTGGAGTTGATGGTTGCCCCGTAGACCTTTTGGCCGGGACTCTTCTCCACGGGCATGCTCTCACCGGTGAGCATGGACTCGTCCACCGCCGAATAGCCGTCGGTCACCAGGCCGTCCACCGGGACCTTCTCTCCTGGCCGGACCATGACCGTGTCGCCGATGACCACCTGGTCAACGGGTATGTCTATCTCTTCGCCGTTGCGCACCACACGGGCCGAGA
This sequence comes from uncultured Dehalococcoidia bacterium, assembly GCA_964463525.1. Taxonomy (GTDB): domain Bacteria; phylum Chloroflexota; class Dehalococcoidia; order Lucifugimonadales; family UBA3495; genus UBA9611. Next base: position 27,900 of record CAYXDE010000022.1, read on the forward strand.
TGGGCCTGAGGCCGATGAGCCGCCGGATGGCCTCCGATGTGCGTCCTCGTGCCCCAGCCTCAAGGAACCGGCCCAGCAGGATCAGCGCAACGATTATGGCTGCGGTGTCGAAGTAGACCTTGGCTTCGATACCGTGATCGGCCAATGTCCCAGGCGAGAATTCATTGAGCAGCACCACTGCCACGCTGTAGGCGTAGGCCACGCTAGTTCCCATGGCGATCAACGTGTGCATGTTGGACGTGCGGTGCCTGAGCGCGCCCAACCCAGAGGTGTAGAAGGTGGAGCCGGCCCAGAACTGCACGGGTGTCGCCAGCGCCCACAACAGGAAGGGATAGTAGGCCCGGGCCATGAGGTTATCGACCCATGGCAGCACGTCAAAAGTCCCTAGGAACAGCAGGATAGCGCCACTGCCGGCCAGCGCCAGCCGATCTCGCAGCTCGCGGACCTCTTTGACCTTGGAGAGCCGTTCCAGCTCCCGCTCTTGGTCTCCGGCGTCGTTGAACCCTTCAACCCGGTAGCCAGACTCTTCCACCGCTCTCTGCAGGTCTGAAAGCTCAACCATGCCGGGCACGAACTCGACCGATGCCCGCTCCACTCCCAGGTTCACGCTGGCTTCGGAGACTCCGGGCACGCTCTGGAGGGCGTTCTCCACATGCATGACGCAGGCGGCGCAGGTCATGCCGCCGATATTGAGCGAGGCCGACTGGGAGCCAAGCTTGTATCCTGCTCCAGCTACGGCTTCCTGTATCTGCTCCACGGTCACTTCGGAGGAGTCGAACTCCACCGACGCCTTCTCTGTGCCCAGGTTGACCGATGCATCGACCATCCCAGGGACGTCCTTGAGGGCGCTCTCGACGAATCCCACGCAGGCGGCACAGGTCATGCCTTCCACGGGCAGGTTCAGTTTCTTGATGTTCTTGTCTGTTGTAGCCATTTCGTTTCTGATTCGGGTACGGTCAAACTTTGATTCGCGTCAGTGCAGAGGGGTGTCACCCGCCGGCCTTACACGCCCTCTGCGAGCACTACGTTCCCGTTAGATGCCCTCATCCTGAGTTCCTTCAGTGGCGTATATTCCGGGGAGTTATACCAAGCTTTGAGCCGCTCCATGCTCTCAAACTCCAGCACCACCACGCGATTGGGAGCCCAGTCGCCCTCCGCGACCTCACCTTCAGCACCCCTGACCAAGAATCTTCCGCCATAAGCTTCGATCGTGGCTGGGACTTCCGCGCGGTATTGTTCGAAGGCTTCCGGGTCGGTTATCTCTATGTCTGCTATCGCATAAGCGGCCATTCTGATTTCTCCGATTCTTGGATGGATTATCCAGGTTGCCGGCTGCTAGCCGCCTTGGGCAAATATCAGCTTCCCGTTGGAGGCGCTCTGGCGCAGCTTCTTCAGGTCGGCGTACTCCGGCGAATCGTACCAGGCTTTGGCCCGTTCCATGCTCTCAAACTCCAAAACCACCAGGCGTTTGGGAGCCCACGAGCCTTCCAGGACTTCGCCTGAGACGCCTCGGACCAGGTACTTTCCGCCATAGGCTGCCACGGTATCCGGAACACCGGCCGCGTACTTGGCATAAGTGTCCGGATCGGTCACTTCGATATCGCCGACCAGATACGCCGCTTCGCCGGAATCGCTCCCTTGGGCGTGGGGCTGGACCCCTTCGACGATGAGCAGCGACCCTGTAGAAGCGCTCTGGCGGAGCTTGGTGAGTTCTTTGTATTCATCGGAGTAGTACCAGGCTTTGATGGTATCCACGTCTTCGTACTCGGCCAGGACGAAACGCTGCGGGTGCCACCCGCCTTCCGCGGGCTGACATTTGTCGGGGCCACGCACCAGGTACTTGCCGCCGAACGCCCCGCTGCTGGTGGGAACCGCGGCGGCGTATTTTCCAAAAGTCTCTGGGTCTGTCACATTGATGTCGCCGATTACGTATGCGGACATGTTCCTCTCTCCGTAATTCGCTACTTGTTGGACAGGATATAGAGGTCTTTAAGTTCGTCAATTATAGCTTCGGCGCGGCCGGACTGGATGCCGTCGACCACGCACGACTTCAGATGTCCTTCCAAAAGCAGGCTCTCCATCTTCTCGATGGCCCGGCGGACGGCGTAGGTCTGCTTCAGCACATCGACGCAGTATTTGTCCTCTTCCAGCATCTTCCTGATGCCGGCCAGATGCCCTTCGATGTAGCTCAGGCGCTTGAGTGCGTCGTCTTTAACTTCTGGAAACATCTCGGTCTCTCCCAACCCATACCCCCTGGGGGTGGGTTTATACACCTCGAGTTTACTCCCACGATCTTTGCCGGTCAAATGGATGCCCCCGATATGGTAGGCTGGCCCAATCCGGTAGCCAAGGAGCGCCCATGGACGCCCAAGGATTCTGGGCCGCGCTGAAGTCGAGAGGACTGAATTTCTTCTCGGGAGTCCCTGACTCCACCTTCCAAGACGCCTACAATGTGATGGTGGCGGACCCTCACATCCGGTACGTTCCCGCTGTCCGCGAAGACGTAGCCTTGGGCATCGCCAGCGCCACTTATTTCACCGGCAGCCTGGGCGGGGTGATCATGCAGAACTCCGGGGTGGGCAACCTGGTGAACCCGCTCACGTCTTTCAACCTGGTGTACAAGATCCCAGCGCTGATCATAGTCGGCTGGCGCGGCTTCGGCGGGCCGCCCAACGACGCTCCGGAGCACTGGGTCATGGGCGCCAAGACGCCCCAATTCTTGGACCTGCTGGAGATTCCGTACGAGATTCTGGAGCCGGACAATCTAGAAGCCGCTCTCGACCGGCTTCTGCCCGTGATCGAACAGCGTTCCGTGCCTGGAGCATTACTGGTCCGAGCCGGGGTGATCTCGTGATCGCCCGCTACCAGGCCATCGAGGCGGTCCTGTCCCACGTCCGGGACGGAGACTTGTTGGTAAGCACCACCGGCATGATCTCCAGAGAGCTGTTCACTCTGGACGACCGGCCCGGCAATTTCTACATGATCGGCTCCATGGGCCTGGCATCGGCCATGGGCCTGGGTCTGGCCGTCCAAGCGCCCCACAAGCGGGTATTCGTGCTCGAGGGCGACGGCAGCGCCCTGATGAGTCTGGGGACACTCCCTCTCATCGCCTCGGAAGCGCCGGCCAACCTGGTCCACATCATCTTGGACAACGAGGCCTACGAGTCCACCGGCGGCCAACCAAGCATCAGCTCCGGCTTCGATCTATCAGAGACCGCCGGTGCAGCCGGGTTTCCTTGGACCCGCCGAGTGGAGGACCTGGAAGAGTTGCAGGCAGCGATGAATGAAGCGACAGCCGGCGGACAGCTTAGCCTGATATTGGTCAAAGCCGGTATAGCGCCGCTGGGGGGAATACCACGCGTCTCCCACACGCCTGAGGAGATACGGGATCGGTTCAAAGGGGCGGTGGGGGCTCCTTAACCGCCTACCCTACCCGATATACCCATTCTTCTTGTCCCAGTCGTCCGCAGCTTGGCTCCTTTCAGACGGGTTGCCGTAGCCACCGCCGCCTGAGGACAGGCAGTAGACGTGGTCCCCGGGGTTGACCGTGACTTCGGTCTCCTTGGAACCTAGCGGGCGTTCTGAGCCGTTGGAGATGATCTTGTAGTCGTGGGGCAGGCCGTCTTGGCCGTCGAACAGGCCAAAAGGCGGGACTACTATGCCGTCACCGGCGGTGTTCAGTCGGGCGGGACCTTCTCCCTCGTAGACCAGGTCGCAAATGCCGCCCAGTCCGCCGCGCCACTGGCCCTCGCCGCCCGAGTTGGGACGCAGTTCGTGCCTGCGGATAAAGAACGGGAACCTTTCTTCCGTAACCTCGATGCTGGGACTGCGGATGCCGCCGGCCACGTTGATCTCACCCACCCCGGGCCAGCCGTCGTAGCCGTGGGTAGCGCCGCCGCCGCCGCGTGCCAGGAAGAAGTGCCAGATGAACTGCCGTCCCGTGCGCGGGTCCAGGCCGGTAATGGCGTAGCGCAGGCGCCTGGAGAACCCGGCGTTGACCTCTTTGGGGACCGCTTGGGCCAGGGCCTTGAACACCGCTTCGACGATCTCCTCGGCGCAGTGGTTGGTGCTCATGCACACCGGCGCCGGCGAGTTGGCATTCACGATGAGGCCCTTGGGCGCAATGATATCCACCGGCCGCATGGAGCCCTCGTTCTTGGCTACATCGGCCGGGGCGACGTACATGATGGCCGCGTGGGCCAGGGATCGGGTGTTGGCGTAGGCGCTGTTGATGAACCCGGTCACCTGGGGACTGGACTCGCCCAGGTCGATGGCCATCTGGTCGCCGGAGATAGTCACCTTGGCCCGGATGGGAATCAGCTTGTTGTCGAAGCCGTCGTCGTCAACCAGGGCCTCGCCGTGGTAAACGCCGTCAGGCCACTCCGAGATGAACTGCCTCACCTGGCGTTCGGTGGCGGACAATATCTCCGCTACCGCGGCCAGCAGCCGGTCGGCCCCGTAGCTATCCAGCAGGCCGCCGATGCGCTGGGCAGCGATCATCACCGAGCCTATCTGGGCGTTCAAGTCCCCCAGGAAATTCTCCGGTTGACGGACGTTGGCCGAGAGCATCTGCAGCACGTCTTCCCTGGGAACTCCCTTGTCGTAGAGCTTCAGGGGCGGGATACGTATTCCTTCCTGAAATATCTCGGTGGCGCGGGGATTGTAGCCGCCGTGGGTGCCGCCGCCAACGTCGCTGTGGTGAGCACGGTTCACGGCGTAGAACAGCAGCCGCCCCTGGTCGAACACCGGCCTGATGATGGTGATGTCGGGCAGGTGGCTGCCGCCGAAATATGGGTCGTTCAGGATGAACAGGTCACCCTCTGATATGGTGTCGCCGAAATAGTCCCGCACGGCGGCCCCGGCCACGGGCAGGGCGCTTACGTGCACCGGTATGCCCTCACCCTGGGCCACCAGTTGGCATTCGCCATCCAGGAGGGCCGTTGAGAAGTCGCGGCTGGAGTTCAATATCTGCGACATGGCCGTCCGCAGCATGACCTCGGTCATCTCGCGGGCGATGGACTCCAGCCGGTGCTCCACGACGGCCAGAGTCACCGGGTCGGGCCTGTCCGTGGCTGCCGGAGTCGCATCTCCAGCCTCCAGAGAGACTTGGAGTTCTATGCCGCCGTACTGGTCGATCGTGGCCTTGTCCCCTGCTTCGACCAATACGGTGGTGAAGTCAGATTCCAAGACCGCCGGGCCGGCCACCAAGCTGCCCGGGGAAAGGTCCGTTATCTCGTAGATGGGGGCGTCGGTCCAACCGCCCAGGTAGATATTTCTCCGTCCCGTCTCCTTAGGGGCAGTCGTGCTGCCCCCATCCAGCGGCGGCGGGTCCAGCTTGGGCAGCCGGCCCACGACGCTGACGCGCAGGGTTACCAGCCGAATCTCCTGCTCGGACTGGCTGTAGGAGTACAGTTCTTGGTAACGCGCGTGGAAGTTGCCTGCCCACTGATGCAGCAGCGGCTCCAGGTCCTGGGTCAGGTCAGGCACCGGGACGTTGACCTCATATATCTGGTCCAGGTAACGCATGTCGGCGGAGACAGTGACCTCGATGTTGGACTCGGGCACTCCCTGGTCCAACAGCTTCTGGCGGCCCTCCGACTCCATTCCCCCAACCAGGTTCTTAACGGCATCCAGGTCCATGCCCAGCAGTGGGGCTGGATGCGAACGGGAATAGTCATATTTGAGGTCGGTGGACAGCATCCCGTGGGCTGAAAGCACCGCCGCGGCCGCCGGGATGATCACCTTCTCCACCTGCAGCTGCCTAGCGACCTTGCCAGCTTGGAGTCCGGCAGCCCCGCCAAAGGCCATCATGGTGAACCGGCGGGGGTCCACCCCGCGCTGGACCGACATGAGCCTGATGCCCTCGGCGATGGAGGTTGAGACCACCTCAGAGATACCTTCGGCAGCCTCGATCATGGACAGGCCGGTGGGCGTGGCGACATGCTGATCTATCGCCTTCTCCGCTAGGTCTTTCTGTAGAGTGGTGCTCCCGCCCAGGAAGTTGCCTGCGTCCAGATAGCCCAGGGCCAGGTTGGCGTCGGTAACCGTGGGCCGGTCGCCGCCCTTACCGTAGGCAGCCGGGCCGGGCAGAGCTCCTGCGCTCTCCGGGCCCACTTGCATGATCCCGCCGGGGCCGACCGAGGCGATACTCCCACCGCCGGCGCCCATGGTGTGAATGTCTATCATGGGCACGGAAATCTTCCATCCAGCCTCGAATTTCTCGGTGCTCAGATGGGGTTCTCCGTTCTCGATCAGGGAGATATCGGTGCTGGTGCCGCCCATGTCGAAGGCGATGATGTTGGATGACCCGGAAAGTCTTCCGTAGGCCGCCGCGCCGCTGACCCCGCCCGCAGGGCCAGACAGGATGGAACGCACCGCCAACCGGCGCGAGTCCTCTATGGGCGCAACGCCACCGTTGGACTGCATGATCAGGAAGTCGCCCGACTGGTTGATCTTGGTCAGCCGTTCCTGGAGGTTCTCCAGATAACGGCCCAGCACGGGGCCGACGTAGGAGTTGATAACCGTGGTGCTGAGGCGGTCGAATTCCTTTATCTGAGGGATCACCTGAGAGGAGAGCGAGGTGTACATCCCAGGGAACTTGGCACGTATGATCTCGCCCACCCGGTCCTCGTGGGCGGAGTTCAGGTAGGAGAACAGGAAGCACACTGCCAGGGCTTCGACACCCTCGTCTTTCAGTCCGTCCAACGCTTTGTTCAACGCGTCTTCGTCGAGAGCTACCTTGGCGCTGCCGTCGGAACGCACCCGTTCCGGAACCTCAGCACGCATGTATCTGGGAACCAGGGGCTCAACCGGAGTCATCCGCAGGTTATAGCGGTCCTCTTTCAGGCCCTCCCGCATCTCCAGCAGGTCCCTGAACCCATCGGTGGTGATGAGACCTACCTTGGCGCCTTTGCGTTCCACAAGGGTGTTGGTAGCCACGGTGCTGCCGTGGATGATCATGTCGGCGGAGGCCAGAAAGTCCTCGAGCGATAGTTCATGGGCCGACGCCGCATCGTTCAAGCCCGTCATCAGGCCCTCTGAGGGGTCGTTGGGCGTGGATGCGGTCTTGAAATACCGGGGAGGCTGGCCTTCCCGGGCGACTACAAAGTCGGTGAACGTGCCACCAACATCGATTCCAATCACGTACACGGTCAGCTACTCTCCCAGTTAAATTGCGTTAGATAAACCGGGGCTCCACATCATGGGGCAGCCCAAATGCATGTTTGCCAACCACTTCCAAGGCATCGAACCCGCCCAGAGGGTGCATCGTCCCGGCGCGGACGTCCCGGTAGTACCGCTCCAAAGGCCTGCCCTTGGCCAGGCCCGCCCCGCCAACCATGTCCATAGCTTTGTTGACCACGTCTTGGGCGGTCTTCATGCAGAAGTACTGCATGCCCACGGCATCCATCAGAGTGCCGTGGTCCCGGCCGTTCTCTCCGTCCAGACGGACCGCGATCTCCGTCTGGAACGCCCAGGCCGCGTTCAGAGCGATGTCCATCTCGGCGGCTAGGAACTGGTGGCCGGGGTAATAGCTCTCGGGATGCTTGAAAGGGATGCGGGAGCGGCCCTTGGTCTGCTCGATGGCGAAGTCTCTGGCGGCTTTGGCGATGCCCAAGTAGATGCTGCCGAAGCTGCCGCCGTGCCAGGCCCAGAGTCCCTTGGCGAACTCGTCCCAGACCCAGGGCTTGTGGCGTATCACTCCCTCATCTGAGACGAACACGTCTTTCAGTTCCCAACTGTGGCTCTGGCTGGCCCGCATGCCCATAGTGTTCCAATCGTTCAGACAGGTCAGGCCTTCGGTGTCCGGAGGCAGCACAAAGATCAAAGCCACCTCACCCTCGTCCGGGTCGTCATAGATGGCGGTGCTGCCCAGCAGGTCCCCGCCGGGGCTGTTGGTGCCGAACCCCTTGCGGCCGTTGACCAGGAATCCGCCGTCGGTCTTGGTGGCCTTTACAGTGGTGTATCCCAAGCCGGTTATTCCCTTCAGAGAGTCGACCTGGGGGTCGGTGACGGCGGCGAACACCATCAGCTTCTCGGCCGCGATCTTCTCCAAGAGAGGCCGTGGGTGGTCGTCACCGGCCTTGATGAGATCGCACATGACGTAGGGCAGGCCGAAATGCATATTCACGGCCAGCGCGGTTGCGCCGTCCCCCTGGGCCAGGCGGTTCTGAGCGATACAGACCTCTAGTAGTGAGGCCCCGCCGCCGCCCATGTCTGCCGGGATCGGCATGGCTGTGTAGCCCGAGTCCCTGAGAGCCTGCATGTTCTCAAAGGGGTAGGAGTTCTCTTCGTCGTGTTGCGCCGCCCTAGTGGCGAAATCATCGGCGTGCTTGGCCGCCAAGTCATGCCATTTGCGTTGGGAATCGGTGAGTTGGTCCATCATGGGTTTCTACTCCAGATAAAATCAGGCTCCCCAACACAACCACACGGGGCGCAGATGATAATCAATATCGAAAGGCACCGGTATTCTAACGGCGGGAGGCACCGCCGTCCAACCCCAGGTCTACCTGAACCAGGAGTCGGGACTGCCCTGCATACTTACTTCTCTGGTTCCTCCGGTCCGGCCCACCAGCCCCCGTTCTGAAAGACAGGCTGTGACGGCCCTTCCAAGGGCCCCACCCAGATGATGCCCGCGCTCGGTCCAGTCCAGGCATCCGAAGGCGAATTCTCCCGTGGTCCTGCCCGCAGCAGCCAGATCAACGCCTAGATCACCCATGGACTGGCGTCCCTTGGCTGTCAGGCTATAGCCAACCCTGTTTCCTGAAACCGGCGCCGCCGATTCTTCAACCCATGCGAGCCTGAGCAGCTCTTCCATCAGCGCGATACCGGCCACCCCGGCCAGGTGTCCGTAGCAGGTGCGCGCCTGCCGCAGCGGAGAGTCCCGGCGTACTTCCCTTTCCGCTTGGGCACTGCGCTTGGGACGCATCCTGATCGGCTCGCTTTGAGTCATGGTCCGGACCTCCCGTGCCTATTTTCTAGAAAATCAAATGTCGGGACCGGCGTCTCCGCTGGCCCCGCCATATATCCGCTGTTGTACAGCCCAAGAGGACTACCGTCAGCCGCCACCTATGGCAGGGAGAAAGTGGACTTCGCTGTCCTCCCCCACCTTGTCCAGCATGCCCAACTGGCTAACCTCGCCGTCGATTATCACCGCGAGACCAGCAATCAGGTCATCGTCCACTTCATCGACGAGGTATTCCTTGATGCCCGGATGCCGGGCTTCCAGGTTATTGATCAACCGGCGGACGGTGGTGCCTTCCACCTGGACCTGCTGATTGCCGCCGGTCAATTGCTGGAGCTTGGGCGGAATCCAAACCTCCGCCATCTCCTGCTACTTGCCCTCTTTGGCCCAGAGAGCCTCCAGGACCTTGTCTGGAGACATGGGCAGATCGTTCATGCGGACGCCGACGGCATCGTAGATGGCGTTGGATATAGCGGCCATCGGAGGCACGATCGGCACCTCGCCCACTCCTCTGACACCGTAGGGGTGGTTGGGGTTGGCCACTTCCACGATAACCGTGTCGATCATCGGGAGGTCCAGCGTCGTGGGCATGCGGTAGTCCAGGAAGCTCTTGTTGAGCATCTCACCGCTGTCGTTGTAGACATATTCTTCATTGAGCGCCCAGCCGATGCCCTGCACCGCGCCGCCTTGGATCTGGCCTTCCACGTAGGCGGGATGGATAGCTTTTCCGGCGTCCTGGACGGCGGTATAGCGGAGGATGTCCACCTTGCCGGTCTCTGGGTCCACTTCAACGTCCACCAAGTGGACGGCGATGGACGGGCCGGGGCCGGGAGGGTTCACGCCCGCCGAGCCGACGATGGGCCCGCCGGTGGGAATCATCCGCGCTGCTATCTGTTTGAAGGTCAGCTTTAGTTCGGGGTCGGATTTGTGCTGAAGTACGGCCTCTTTGTACTCCACGTCTTCGTCGGGAATCTCCCAGATCTTAGCTGCCCGCTCGATCATCTGCTGCTTCACGCTCTGGGCGGCGTTATAACAGGCCCAACCCGATTTGAAGGTGGCGCTGCTGCCGCCGGTGTTGGAGGTAAAGCCGATGGAATCGGTATCGCCGACCTGGGGTTTGATATCGTCAACCGGGAGGTTCAGCACCTCGGCTACGTGCTGGGCCATGGCTACGCGGCTGCCGCCGATGTCCGGCGAACCCTCGGTCAAACTGACTGTGCCGTCGGAGTTGACCACGGCCACCGCGGAAGCGGGACCGGAGTTGTTGCCCCAGAAACCTGTGGCGACGCCGCGGCCGCGCAGCTTTCCGTCAAGCTTGGTGTTGTAGTGGTCGTGGTCTTTGGCCGCCTGCAGGGTCTCTATGTACCCAACCAGCGGGTTGACCGGCCCGGTGACGCGGCGGGAACCCTCTTTGCCGCTGTTCATCAGACGGAGTTCCAAGGGGTCGATCGCCAATTTCTCGGCCAGTTCGTCCATCGCGGTTTCCATGCAAAACGCCGCTGCCGGGGCGCCTGGGGCGCGGTAGGCTGCAGCCTTGGGGCGGTTGATCACCACATCGATGGCCGTCAGATGGGCGTTGGGTATGTCGTACTGGCCCATCATGCACTGCACGGCCGCGCCAACGGGCGAGCCGGGGAAGGCGCCTGCCTCGTAGGTGAGTTCAGCTTCACCGGCGATCAGCTTGCCTTCTTTGGTTGCGCCCAGCTTTACCTTGATCTTGGTGCCCGAGGTGGGGCCGGTGGCCTCGAAGACCTCAACACGGGACAGCTGTACCTTCACGGGACGGCCGGACTTGCGGGACAAGAGCGCCGCCACGGGCTCCACGTAGGTGATGCCCTTGGCGCCGAACCCGCCGCCGATCTCCATGGGTACCGCTTTGACCTGGGAGACGGGTATGCCCAGGAACCTGGCGGTCTGGTCACGGACGGTGAACTGACCCTGGCTGCTGGACCAGACTGTCACTTTGCCGTCGCTCTGCCAGTGCGCAACGCCGGCCTGGGGCTCGATGTAGCCCTGGTGTACCGCCTGGGTGGTGGTCTCTTTCTCAACGATGATGTCGGCGTCCTTGAAACCCTGTTCGAGGTCGCCGAGACTGAATTCAAACTTGTTGGCAATGTTGGTCTGCATGCTTTCAGCGCCGTCTTCCAACAACCCGCCGGGCCTGAGCGCCGGGCTGGAAACTGCTGCCAGGCGGTCGTGCAGGATGGGCGCGCCGGGTTTCACCGCATCTTCCGCGGAGAGCACCGGGGTCAAGACTTCGTAGTCGACCTTGATCTTGCTCAATGCTTCTTCGGCGACATGGGAGCTGACGGCGGCAACCGCGGCGATGGCGTGGCCTTTATAAAGCGCCTTGCCCCTGGCCAGCACGTTCATGCTCAGGAAGCCCAGATTATGGATCGCTCCCTCGGCCAGGTCGGTGAGCTTCATGGATGTCTCAGGCCAGTCGGCGGAGGTCACCACCGCGTAGACTCCAGGCATGGCTTCAGCGGCGCTGGCGTCCACGGATTTTATAACGGCGTGAGCGTGGGGACTGCGAAGGATCTTCCCGTAGAGCATGCCGGGCATGTTGGTGTCCGCACCGTACCTGGCGCGCCCGGTCACCTTGTCCGCGCCGTCATGACGGACCGGCGTGGAACCTACTGAGTCGAACTCTTGGTTGGAGAGGACCGTGTTTGGCTTGTACTCAAGCATTCTCTCACTCCTAATCGCTTAATGTAGAGGTATTTGTGCGCGTTTTGGGCGCCGATAGGCACGAAACCCATCGTTGATAGACGTCCTAGATAAGCCTTGGCGTATATTATCACAATCCCGGTGTCTGTCCCACGCCTGGCCAACCCGTCGGACCGGCGATGGAGGAGACGCCTTGCCCGAGTGATTTTGACCCGTTGCGGCAAGTCTGATTTTCCCACTTGATTGGGTACTGTACTGCCCTGCGTCAGTTGAGATATACTGCCAACGCGATTCGGAAATGACGGCTTGGCCCCGATCGCAATCCGGAACCGGAGTAGGATTTAAGGATGCGCTTTCCCAGACTACGCGCCCAACGGGCTTTCATCGTTCTCTTTTTGATCGGCATCATCGTGATGGCCACCACCGCCAGTCACGGCTGCACGGTCAGCGGCTCCTAGCCCGCCCACAAACACCCAGCGGACTCATCTTTCCCTAGGTCGATGAATCAAATCTGAGTATCCCAAGAAGGAGGCAGTCATGCCAGACGCTTCTGGTGACCTGAATGTTCTATCTGAAGACCCCCTTTGTGCGGCAGTATATCTACCGAACTTAGACGTCCCCGTCGTCCCCAACGAACGCCACTTCATCCGCAGCCACTTCCCCGCTCCCCAGATCGACACCGCAAGTTGGTCCCTCCCAGTCACAGGCGAAGTAAACAGCCCACTGAATCTCTCCTACGACGACCTGCTCAAGATGCCTAGTCACGAGGTCGTCAGTCTCATGGAATGTGCCGGCAATAGCCGCTCTACCATGCAGCCCCCAGCTGAGGGAGTCCAATGGGACAACGGCGCGGTGAGCGTCTCGGCCTGGAAGGGTGTATCGGTCAAGACAGTGCTGGAACAGGCTGGTTTGACCGCCGCCGCAACCGATGTGTTATTCGAGGGGACCGACTCCGGTACAGAACCCCACTCCGGCGGAGAGTTGATCTATGCCATGAGTGTCCCGATGGAGAAGTTGTTGGACCCGGACACTCTCTTGGCCTATGAGATGAACGGCGAGACCTTGCCCAAAGACCACGGCTTTCCCGTACGCCTGATCGTTCCTGGCTGGTACGGCATGGCCTCGGTCAAATGGCTGGACAAGATCACCGTGCTGGACCACCCCAACGGCGGGTTCCACGAGATGGACTACCGCATCTACCCCGCCACCGACGGTAAGAACGACTCAACGGTACGACGTGTAACGACGCTCAAGATCAAATCTCTGATCAGCACTCCCGTCAAAGGCAATATCCTTCAACCCGGCTCCCACACCATCAAAGGCGTGGCCTGGTCGGGCGACGGCCATATCACCAAGGTCGAAGTCAGCACCGACGACGACCGCACCTGGCGTGAGGCCAAATTGGAAGCGCCTTCCGGGACCTACTCCTGGCAGCACTGGGAGATCGATTGGGAGGCCAACAACATCGGGCACTCCCTGCTCCGCTCCCGGGCCACCGACAGCGCGGGCAATGTTCAGCCGATGCTCGCCGACTGGAACTTCCGCGGTTATCAGGTCAACTCCATCCACTCCGTCCCCATCACCGTCCGCAACGCTTAGCAGCCGCCTTTATTACCGCTGGAGACGCGAAGTCTCCAGCGGTTTAAAATAACTGCAGAGCGGTTCCCCCTATCCCTTTTTACTGCAACTGAGGTGGTTCATCATGTTCGTCGAAAAAGTGCGAATCGAGAGCCTGGCCAACGACAGCTATGTGGTTGGCTCCGAGCAATCCGGCCGGTGCGTTGTCATCGACCCCGCCAGAGACGTTGATCAATACGTTCAGATCGCGGCCAACCATGGCACTCGCATCGTCTACGCCTTCGAGACCCACGTCCACAATGACTTCGTCTCCGGCGCGCGGGAGTTGGCCGACCAGACCGGCTGTCAGGTTGGCGCCAGCGCTTCCGGTGGCCTGTTGTTCCCTTCGGTCCGCCTCCAGGAGGGCGATGAGTTCGACCTGGGCGACTTCAAAGTAAAGATAATGCATACCCCTGGACACACCCCGGAGAGCGTTTCATTCTTGATCGAAGAGCAGGGCCAACCGACCGCCATCTTCACCGGTGGAGCCCTCATGCTGGGCGGCGCGGCCCGTGTTGACCTTCTGGGCTCAAAGATAGCGCCGTTCTTGGCCCGATGGCTGCACAACACCATCCACGAAAAGCTGCTGAAGCTGCCCGACGACGTTCTCGTATACCCCACACACGGCGGCGGCTCCTTCTGTTCTGCGGCAGCCCACAGCGGCGGCGAGATACCCACCACCATCGCCCGCGAGCGGTTGACCAACCCATTTGCCGCGGAAGCCGAAGAAACCAGCTTTGTGCAGTTCGCGCTCACCGGTCTTGGCTCCTACCCCAGCTACTACAAATACATGGCGGACATCAACCGCAGGGGCCCAGACATCCTGGGCGGTGTCCCGCGACTGTCCTCCCTGACCGCCCTGTCGGTCCGGAGTCACCTGGACAACGAAGCTGTGCTCATCGACGCCCGCCCCGAACGGAGCTTCAATACCGAACACATCCCTGGCTCCTATGCCATACCACACGGCAATGCCATGGCAACCTGGGTTGGCTGGGTGGTCCCTTGGGGCACGCCTCTGGTGCTCCTGTCCGCCGACGCCGGCCAGCACGACGACATGATGCGTCAGTTCATCCGCATCGGGTTCGACCGAGTGCATGGGTTCTTGTCCGGCGGCTTGGACGCCTGGAAATCGGCGGGGCTCCCCGTTGAACGGTCCAACCGTCTGGCCCTAGACGACCTCAAGCAAGCGCAAGAGATGCCAACCGCGCCGTTGGTCATCGACGTCAGACAGAAGAACGAGTACACAGAAGGTCACATCAACGGTGCGCTGAATATCGAATTGGGAGAACTACAGGAGCATCTAGACGGTCTGCCCAGGGAGCTTCCGCTGGTTACCGTCTGCGCAGCCGGAATGCGGGCCACCACTGCCACCAGCATCCTGCAACGGGACGGGCGCGATAACGTGCAGGTGGTCGACGAAGCCGGCACCCCGGCCTGGATCGAACGTGGCTACCCCTCAGAAACGGGAGACGAATAGGGGCCCTACCCGGTGATTCCAGCGACTGCTCGTCTTTTACCGGGTCAGATAAGCGCCGCAATCTCGTCCGCTCATGGTGAGCTTGTCGAACCACCCGCGCCGGCCGCTTTTGATGCTTCTGACCGGAATCCTTCGACAAGCTCAGGATGAGCGGTATCGATAGAAATAAGTCTGCTTTCGTAGGGACGCGTTTCCGGTCCGCCCGGCTATCAGTAAGCCAACTGCCTATTTGGCTATAGCGGCTATGCAACCACCGATCCACAGCAGAGCACTGCCCACGCAGAACGGGGCAGGTTAGAAACCTGCCCCTACGTCATTTACCTGAACTCATGTGCAGACTTAAGCTGGAGAGCTTCCGTCAGTCTCTGCCCCGCCCGGCTTGGTGCCAGTAGTCCCAAGGGTTTCTGCCGCCACCGCCGGAAGGTCCCCCGCGACCTGGAATCACCGGCTCTCCCACTGCCAGTTTGTACGCCGCCGCCAATACCATGCCTGCCACGAACCCGCCTATGTGGGCAAAGAACGCCACGCTCACGGAGTTGGCCAAGCCTATCGACATAGTCCCCTGTATCAGTTGCCAAACGAACCAAGCGCCCAGCAGCCACATGGCCCGCATCTCCACCACAGTTATCAGGTAGAAGATGATCAGCGCCTTGATCTTGTTGTGTGGATACATCACCAGATATGCGCCCAGCACCCCGGATATGGCTCCGCTGGCCCCGATCAACGGTGTTTGGGAACCGGTGTCGATCGCCCATTGGGCCATAGTCGCCGCGATACCTGCCACCAGGTAGAAGACCAGGAATTTGACGTGGCCCAAACGGTCTTCGATGTTGTCGCCAAACACCCACAGGAACATCATGTTGCCCGCCAGGTGCATGAATCCGCCGTGGATGAACATCGAGCTGAAGATGGTGAACACCGGGAGAATTGGGGTTTCATAGACCTGACGGAGAACTACAATCTCAGAAAATCTCCGCTCAATCACTGTATCTCGGATGATTTCAGGCTGATTGGAGGTCAGTTCATCGGCGATGAATCCCCATTTGAAGAAGAAGATATCCAGGTCCTGGCTGCTTGAGCCGGTCACCGTCCCAACTCCGCCCAGTGTCATCTCATACAAGAACACCAGCACGCTCAGGGAGATGAGCCCCATGGTTACGTACGGGAGTGTACGGTGGTGAAGACTGGCGTCTGAAAATGGAAACATCTACTCGCCGCGACAATTATGAATAAGGGACGGGCATGGCCCGTCCCCCTGTTAGCAAACTAAGTGTTTAGCCCACCCATGATCAAGCCGTCAAGTCACCTGCTGCGTGGACGATAACCTCGGCGGCGGTCTTGGGAGTCATCTTGCCCATGTTCAACATCATGTGGTAATTGCTGGCCTCATTGGGATGAGCGTTCCAGAATTTCTGCACGAAATCTTCTCTGGCCCGTTCCAGCTCTTCCACATGGATCTCGGCTTCTTCCTTCTCGAAGTGCTCCCGGTCGATCAGGGTCTGGACACGCACTTCCAGGGGCGCCAACAAACCCACGTGCAGTGTGTGAGCAGAGTCGGCCAAGATATGGTTCGCTCCCCGGCCGATGATCACCGAGTTGCCCTGCGCATGGAGGTCATGGGCCACTTTGCTCATCGCTTCGATGAAAGTCTTGTCGTCCAACTTCTGGGCCACACCGCCGGCTTCGCCGGTGAGGTCCATGTAAGTCTCGGGAGGCAGGTTCTCTATCCCCCGGCCGAAGTACGGCTCTCCGCTCACTCCCGACATCGCCGAGCGTTCCAGCATGGTCTGGACGAACCGGCCCAACCGGTCTCTGAACCGGTCAACGCGTTGCTCTTTGGCGATCAGAGCGCCCACCGGGGTGCCAACTATTCGCGACGCCTCGGTGAAGAACAGGCGGTCGACGAAATTCAGGTTCAACTCCTGGGCAACCATCTGTCCGATGGTCACTGATCCGCATCCAATGGGGCCGTTAATGGTTATAACCGGCATTACTGGTCCCTCCGAATTTATTGTTGGTCTGCTCTGAAAGGGGCCCGTGGTTCCCGCCTACGTGACCGCAGTCTCCATGAGTCTGGCTCTACGCCTTGGGTACTCTTCAGCCAGGAGCCCAAGAACGGATGAATCGAACCATTCGCCGTTCTTGCGGTGGGTCTTGCGTAAATGGCCTTCCACAACGAATCCCACATGCTGGACCATCTGCATACCGGGTTCGTTGTATTCGGGAACGTCGACCCAAACGCGGTGGAGCCCCAGGGGGCCGAAGGCGTGGTCCAACAGGCCGATGAGCCCGCTTGTTCCGAAATGGTGGTGCCAAAGGTCTTTCCGGCCCACCAGAAGGTCGGCCCTGGCCTCTAACAAGGGCCATTCGATGACCAATTGGGCTTCGCCGATGTGTTGGCCGTTTTCATCGTGGATGGAGAAGATGGCGCGGTTCTCGTCGCCGAAGACGTGGTCCCATTCACCTTGGCCGCCGGCCGCGAGAGCTTCCGGAATATAGCTGGTGTGCAGGGGCTTGCCGTCATCACCAACACCGTACCAGACGGCGCTGACTTCGGGGTCGCTGAGCCATTCAGCCATCCGCTGAACATCTTCACGAGTGGGCGCTGCCAGTGTCACCTCTGGAAACATACCGAACCCCCAACTATCTCGATGGGCTAGATCACGTTCGCTTCAGCCGCTGCTAAGACTGCCTTAGACTATCATACTTCAGGATACTGATCATTATAACAACTGATGTTAATCTAATCAATTTATGTCTACTGGTCAAGCCGGTCTCGGTCATCGTTATACCGGGGGCCGGCTGGTCATCCCCCGATGTGCCGGGTAGTATACTCCAGTGATTCCCGGATGCAACGAAGAAAAGTAAGCCGGACACCAGACTCATTTGGAGAGGTCAGATGCGGGAGAATACCCTAAAACAGAAATTGAATGACGGAAAGGCGGTTTTCGGCACCATGATCACCTTTCCTTCGGCCACGGTGGTTGAGATGCTTGGGTGCCTCGGCTACGACTGGATATTGATCGACAACGAACACGGTTCCATCACAGTGGATAACTCGGAAGATATGATCCGGGCGGCGGAATTGACCGGCATGGCGCCCATAGTCCGGCCCATCGGTAACGAATTGGAGTTCATCTGCCCGTTCTTGGACCGCGGCGCCTGGGGCGTTCAAGTCCCTCACGTGAACACGGCAGAAGAAGCTCAGAACGCCGTGGAGGCCGTGAAGTATTACCCGATGGGCACCAGAGGCATCTTCAGCCGCAGCCGCCCCGCCGGGTTCGGCTTCTCAGGCACGACAGGCGACTATGCCGAAGAGGCCAACAGAAACACCCTGGTCTGCCTGATGTTGGAAGAGGTGGAAGCCATCGAGAACCTGGAGGCCATGGTAGAGGTGGAGGGCGTGGACGTCTTCTTCATCGGCTCGGGCGATCTGTCCCAGTCCATGGGTTACGTTGGCCAACAGACCCACCCCGAGGTCCAAGAGGTCATGGAGCGGGGCGTGAATCTGATCCGGGATGCCGGAAAAGTGGCGGGTGTTAGCTGTCCCGACAATCTCGTTCCCAAGTTCCTGGACCTTGGTGTTCAGTACTTCCACGGCACCGTGCAGACCCTGATCCAGACCTCCAGCGACGCCTACCTGGAATCCATGCGCAAGGCCGCCGGCGAAGCAGGTCTCTAAACAGGCGCAACCTGCTTGACACGACGCCTGGCCGCTAGGAAAATGGGCCTCACCACTGAACGCTCAATAATTACTATCAGGGCGGAGATGATCCCATGGCCGTTGTAGCCACTGAAGACATCGAGTTAATGGCCCATCTCATGCGGCGTGCCGGGTTCGGCGCAGACCGCGAAGAGCTGGAAGCCAGGGCCGCCAAAGGATATGAAGCCACGGTTGAGGAGCTTCTCAATCCCACCGGCCAACGCGCCGACCGGCAGCACTTTCTCCGTTACCACCCAGGCTTCAGGCGCCCGGTCACCTCTCCCGGAATGGGAGGCTCGGCCTGGCTCTACGACATGATGCACACCGAGCTGCCACTGGAAGAAAAGATGGTGCTCTTCTGGCACCAGATCTTCGCCACCGGCCAGTCCAAGGTCGACCACTGGCATGAGCTGATCGCTCAGGTGGACATGTTCCGCGAGATGGCCATGGGCAACTACCGGGACATGCTGGTGGAACTGGCCAAGAACCCCGCCATGATCTACTGGTTGGACAACTGCGACAACCACGAGTCCGGCGTCAATGAGAACTGGGGCCGGGAGCTTCTGGAACTTTTCAGCATGGGCGTGGGCAACTACACCGAGACTGATGTTTTTGAGTGCTCCAGGGCCTTCACCGGCTGGACCATTTCCACCGTGCCGCCCCGGAACTACTACTCCAGGCACGACTGGTCTTTCGAATACCAGGAAGAGGACCACGACCACGGGGAAAAGACCTTCCTGGGTGAGACCGGGAATTTCAACGGCGAAGACATCATAGATATCATCTGCCGGCAGCCGGCCACGGCCCAGTTCATCGCCCGGCACCTCTATAACTTCTTCGTGGCCGACGAGCCCCAGGTCCCCGCCTGGTCGGTTACCCCGCCCAACGACCCTCAAGCGATCGAAACGTTGGCCAAGACCTTCGTCGACTCCAACTACGATATCCGCTCGGTCCTCCGGGTCCTGTTCCTCTCGGACTTCTTCAAACACGCCCGGTACACCAAGATCAAGAGTCCTGCTGAGGTGGTGGTAGGCACCCTGCGCCTGGTGGGCCAGGACAAGCTGCCTCCTCCCGGCATCGGCGACCTTTCCAAGCAAACCGGATACATGGGGCAGGAACTGCTTAACCCGCCCAGCGTGGAAGGCTGGCACACCGGAGTTGAATGGATCAACAGCGGTTCGCTCATGAAGCGGATCAACTTCGTCGCCGACAAGCTGGGAGACACCAGCATGCCGGGAGTGCAGAAGATAATCGGCCGCCTCCAAGCCCAGGGCAACCTGGGAGCGGAAGAACTGGTCGATAGCTGCCTCGACATCATCGGACCGGTGAAGGCCGGAGCGTCCAGCCACCAGCAATTGGTGGAACACGTCTCCCAGAAGGGCGAGTTCACTTGGAGCAACGAAGAAGAAACGGCCGTCTCAACCGCACGGATCGGCGAGCTGCTCCAATTGATCTCTTCAGTTAAAGAGTTCCAATACTGTTAGGTTAAGCACCGGTACTCGATCAGAAAGAGTTTCAATACTGCTAAGTTAAGCACCGGTACTCGATCAGAAAGAGTTCCAATACTGCTGAGTTTGGCCTTAAGTAGGCTACTTTGGAGAAAGTAATGGCTACCAACAAGAAAGACCCGGTGCTGGTGGTTCTTCAACTTTCCGGCGGCAACGATTACATGAACACGGTGGTCCCGTTCTCCGATGGGCTATACCACGACAACCGCAAGGCGGTGGCCCTCACTGAGGACCAGGTCCTGCACATCGACGGCGGCTTCGGGCTGAACCCGGCCATGGGGCCGCTCAAGACCATGTACGACCAGAACAAGATGGCCATCATCCACGGCGTCGGCTATCCCGACTCCCCCCGCTCCCATTTCCGGTCCATGGACATCTGGCACACCTGCGAGCCGGAGACCCTGGGCACCGAAGGCTGGCTGGGACTGGCCACCAGAGACCTGGACCCCAATAAAGAGAACATCGTCACCACCGTTAGTTTCGGACCCAGCCTTTTTCGGGCCTTGGTCCTGCCCGGCGTTCCGGTCGCCTGCGTGGACAACCTGGAGTCGTATGGACTGCTGACCGGGATCTCCGGCGAACAGCAGCGTGACCAGATACTGGACCGCTTCTCCCGCATGTACGCCCCAGAGATGGGCAACGAC
>CAYXDE010000023.1:0-46608 GCA_964463525.1 uncultured Dehalococcoidia bacterium
TTTCCAGACCGGAGCCGATGCAGAATCCGTGCACGGCGGCGACTATGGGTTTGTCCAAGTTTACCAGTTGGCCCCAAACATCCCTTTCCCAGCGTACCTGCCGTGCTATCACCTGGGACGGGGCGGTGCCAAACTCAGTTAGGTCGGCGCCGGCGCAGAACCCACGGCCCTCGCCGGTTATCAACAGCGCCCGGACCTCCGGGTCTACATCAACGGCCGACAGGGCTTCTGAGAAATCGTCCCGCATATGGACGTTATATGCGTTCACCACCTGGGGACGGTTCAACGAGATATGGGCAACTGCGCCACGCTTCTCGAACAGAAGGGTCTCGAAAGCGGAAGATGAAGGCATGGGAAGCCTAGGCTTCGGGAACTGCCCTGGCGTAGAGGTCGTCCATCTCCACTTCGGTGTAGCGCAGGCCGATGTTCTCCAGGTTATGGGCGTCGCTCACTTCCATCAGCATCAGGTCGTGTTCGGTCGCCACCTCCGTTACCTGGTCCTTACGGATGTGCCAGTTGTGGATGTAGTTGTCTATCTCAATGGCGTGGATATCCGGCTCGATCAATATCTCAGGGGAGTAGTAGCCAGGGTGGCAGTAGGTGCGGAAGACCCCGCCGCCGTTGGGCAGGTAAAGCTCTGCCACCTGGTACTCGGCGAAAGGGTTGGCCTCGGGCCGGATCTCGATCTCCCAGCCGGGGATGATCGTCACCTGTCCCGGGAAGTGCTTCTCCACAATCTCGCGGAACTCCATGCCCCATTCTTTATTGTGGTGGTCGGTGATACCGATGCCGTCGATGCCCCGGGACTTGATCTGGTTGACCACCTTTTCCGCGATCTCCACGGTCGGTGGCACGAAGTTGAACGCCTCCCACACATGGGTGTGGAGGTCCAGTTTAAGTTTCAAAGAAGGTTCCCTTTACCTAAGATCGAAGCGTTTATCCCTAAGAGCCTTTGAACTCTGGGTCTCTTTTTTCCAAGAAGGATTTTAGCCCCTCGGCCCTATCCGTTGTGGATTGCAGTATAACGTTAAGGTCGGCTTCCAGTCCCAGTCCCTGCTCCAGCGTCAGGTCCATTCCCTTGCTAACCGCCTCTTTGGCGTAGCGGGCGCCGACTGGACTGCTCACAGTGATCTGGGCTGAGATTTCGGCCACGGTTCCCTTTAAGTCATCAGAAATCCGGTTAACCAGACCGATAGACAGGGCTTCTTTGGCATCCACCATGCGTCCGGTGAGCAGCATGTCCCTGGCCCAAGCCGGGCCTACCAGCCGGGGCAATCGTTGCGTTCCACCGTTCTGCGGCAGGACGCCCTGGGCCAGTCCGGGCAACCCGAACTTGGCGGAAGGCACGCAGACGCGCAGGTCACCGGCCAAGGCCAGTTCCAGACCGGGCCCGGTGGCGTCGCCGTTCAAAGCCACCAGCACCGGGATAGCGAGGCCTGCAACCTGTTCGGCTGGGTTTCCAACCGGCTCGTTTCCCTTATCTATCGAGAAGACCTCTCCGTTGGCGGTCAGGACCACCAGCCGCAAGCCATCGTTTTCCGCTATCAACCGGCAAGCGCTGGACAGGGCATCGGCCATATCAACGTCGATCCGATTGCCGACGTCCGGCCGGCCCAGAGTGATGGTGGCGACGCCGTCGTCAATAGCCAGCTTCAGGGGACCTATATTTAGGGTCTCAGCGGCGATTGTGTTTCCCCTTTTGGCCTACGGTCCTGGCCTAGACATTAACGATAGAATACGACTACTTAGGGACCCCTAAATACTAGGCCGGACACGTCAATCTTGACAAGGTGTTGTGCCCGTTCTAACATTACTTGGCACTCTCAAATCGAGAGTGCTAATCCCATCTGATTTTAATGCCGGGCTACCATATTCCCCGGCGAGATAGAAGGAGGCCGCGGTGGCAAACTTTACGCCATTGGGAGAACGTGTGGTGGTGAAGCCCAGCGAGGGTGAAGAGACTACTAAGGGTGGAATATATCTACCTGATACCGCCAAGGAAAAGCCCCAAGAGGGTGAGGTCGTCGCAGTTGGACCCGGCCGGGTCAGCGAAGACGGATCTCGGATTCCCATGGAGCTTGCCAAGGGAGACCGCGTCATCTACTCCAAGTTCGCCGGAACCGAGTACAAAGACGGCGACGACGAGCTTTTGATCCTTCGGGAAAGCGATATTCTCGCGAAGATCAGCTAACCCAAATCCCGATATACCCAATCTAGAAAAAGAACCAGGGCGGGCAGCAGCCCAGCCTTGACCTACCTACAGGAGGATTAGGATGCCAGCAAAGAAGTTGGCCTACGCCGAAGAAGCCCGGAAGTCGCTCCGTATCGGGATCGACATCCTGGCCGATTCAGTGAAAGTCACCCTTGGCCCCAAGGGCCGGAACGTGGTGTTGGACAAGTCGTTTGGCCCGCCACAGGTCTGCAGCGACGGCGTGACGATCGCCAAAGAGATCGAACTGCCCGATGCATTTGAAAACATGGGCGCACAGCTTCTGAAAGAAGCCGCCACCAAGACCAACGACGCCGCCGGCGACGGCACCACCACCTCCGTTGTGTTGGCCCAGGCCATCATCAACGAGGGTTTCAAGAACGTCACTGCCGGTGCAGACCCCATGGCCATCAAACGCGGCATCGAGAAGGCCGTTGGCTCAGTGGTCGAAGAAGTACAGTCCATGGCCCAGGTCGTGGAGACCCGGGAGCGCATCGGCCAGGTTGCCAGCCTCTCAGCCCACGAGGAAGCCATCGGTGAGACCATCGCCGAAGCCATGGAAAAGGTCGGCAAAGACGGCGTCATCACCGTTGAAGAGTCCAAAGGCTTGGCCGACGAGATCGAATATGTTGAGGGGATGCAGATCGACCGCGGTTACATCTCCCCTTACTTCATCACCAACCCCGACCGCATGGAGTCGGTCCTGGAAGACCCCACCATCGTCATCACCGACAAGAAGATCTCGGCCGTCTCCGACATGCTTCCCGCCCTGGAGAAACTGCTCCAGATCGGCAAGAAGAACGTGGTGATCATCGCAGAAGATGTAGACGGAGAAGCCCTGGCCACCCTGGTGGTCAACAAGCTCCGCGGCACCCTCAGCGTCCTGGCCATCAAGGCCCCCGGCTTCGGCGACCGCCGCAAGGCCATGCTCGAAGACATCGCCATCCTCACCGGCGGCACCGTCATCAGTGAGGAGACCGGCCAGAAACTGGACACCGCAACCATCGAAGACTTCGGTTCAGCCCGCAGCATACAGGCCACCAAGGACGAGGCCACCATCGTTGAGGGTAAGGGTTCCGAGGCCGACATCCAGGGCCGGATCAACCAGATCAAAGCCCAGATCGAAGACACCACCTCCGAGTTCGACCGGGAGAAGCTCCAAGAGCGGATGGCCAAGCTGTCCGGCGGCGTTGCCGTGATCAAGGTCGGAGCGGCCACCGAGATCGAGCTTAAAGAGCGCAAGGCCCGCGTAGAAGACGCCCTTTCCGCCACCCGTTCCGCGGTGGAGGAAGGCATCGTCCCCGGCGGCGGAGTCGCCCTTGTCCGCGCCAGCCGCGGCTTGGACAGCCTGACAGACATCCCTGCCGACGAGCAGGTCGGTGTCAACATCATCCGTCACTCCCTCGAGCAGCCCATGAAGCTGATCGTGGAGAACGCCGGATTCGAGGGCGCCGTTGTCCTCAATCAGGTCAAACAGCAGGCTGACGACTACGGTTACGACGCCGACATCGGCGAATACGGTCCCATGATGGAACGTGGCATCGTCGACCCGGTCAAAGTGACCCGGTCCGCCCTGCAGAACGCGGCCAGCGTCGCGGCTATGGTGCTAACCACCGAGTCCGTGATCAGCGAGATCCCCCAGGACAAACCGGCCATGCCGGCCATGCCTCCTGGCGGCGGTATGGACTTCTAGGGAGGAGTACAACTCCGTCCGTACCTCCGGCGCTCAAACGAGTATCAGAACCGCCCCGTTTTACCGGGGCGGTTCTTTTTTTGGTCCCGCACACCACCACCGTCATTCCGGCGAAGGCCGGAATCCACGCAACCACATCCTGGGACTGCTGACTGAATCGCAGATAACCCTTGCCCCCACCCTAACCCTCCCTCCTTCCGCGGAAGGACGTGGGGGAGGGGATTGTTCCCGTCATTCCGGCGAAAGCCGGAATCCACTGCGGCCTATCGATCAAATTGTTATCCGTAGGGGCAGGTTTCCAACCTGCCCAGGTTGGCGGCAGCGATCTTTTCATCGGCATCAGGCCTATTCCTCTCAAGTCTCAATACGGTTTGGCCACAGGCAGTGCGGGTTGGAAACCCGCCCCTAAGACTCTTGGGTGATTTGCGGGTGAGGCCCACCGTATCTCCAGCGAAGGCTGGAATTTAGTATGGCCTAGGTGGCCAACCAAGATATTCGTTCGCTTCTTGCATTCCGGCCTGCACCGGAACGCCAGAGAACCTGCATCGTGGTATATCCAGGCATAGGCCGCTATAATGCGTTGCTGCTGAGATTCCCTCAGCGCTCCGGATACCAACGAGAAACAGAACCTTCCATGACCAGCGACCCAGACAACACCGCCTCCAAAGGCAAAGTCTTCCCCACGGCCCCAGCGGCTTTAGAAGGCATCACCAACGGCGCATCCGTGCTGATCGCCGGTTTTGCCGGGGTGGGCGTGCCGGAATCCTTGCTCCAAGGACTGGCGGCAACCGGCGTCTCAGAATTAACCCTCATCTGCCAAGGAACCTGGCTGCCCCAGAACGGAACATACGGGATCGCCGACCTGGTGGCTGGCGGACAGGTCAAGAAGATGGTCTCCCCCATGCCGTTTCACCCGGAACACGGCGGCCCGGTGAAAGAACTCTGGGAATCGGGCAGGTTGGACCTGGAAGTAGTGCCCCAGGGGATCCTGGCTGAAAGGTTGAGAGCAGGGGGAGCGGGCATCGGCGGAGTGTTCCTGCCCACCGGCGCGGGCACCAGGTTCACCGAAGGCAAAGAACTGCGTCCCTTCGACGGTAGAGAACACGTCTTGGAATTCGCCCTAAAAGCCGATTTCGCCCTGCTCCGGGCCAAGGAATCCGATACCCTCGGAAACATGGTCTACCAAGGGACGGAACGCAATTGGAACCCGATCATGGCCATGGCCGCCGCAGTCACCGTGGCCGAGGTTGACCGGGTGGTTGGGCCGGGTGGGATAGACCCGGAATTGGTTATCACACAGGCCATATTCATCGACCGTTTGGTCTTGGCCGCCTGATTAGAGGAGAGGATTTCCAGATGCCCGGTACGCCGCTAGACACCACCGCCATGGCCCGGCGGGCGACCCAGGAGTTGTTCCCTGGAGCGGTCGCCGCTTTGGGCATGGGTCTGCCCTGCTACATACCCGGTGAGGTTGCCACCGACGGAGTCTGGTTCATCACCGACAGTGGTGTCCTGGGCAACGATGGCATGGATACCAGCGCTGGCACTGTCGACGCCGGAGGAAACACCGTGGCGCTTCTATCCGGCGGCAGCATCACCGGAGTTGTGGATGTCGCAGGAATCTTCCGCGGCGGTCATACGGACATCGCTGTCCTGCAACCATCGCAGGTGGCCGCCAACGGCGATTTCGTCCACTGGACGACCGAGGAGACACCAGGGTTGTTCGCGCCGGGTTCGGCGGTCGACATGGCCTACGGGGCGTCGAAGGTAGTGGCGTTGATGCCCCACCGCTACCCTGGCGGCCGCTCAAACATCGTCCAAGATTGCAGCTTGCCGGTGGACGGGGCCGGGAAGGTTGACATAATCATCACTTCTGCGGCGGTGATCAAAGTGGGCGCCGATGGCCTGGAACTGGTCGAAACGGCTCCCGGCTGGACAGCCGAAGAAGTGGTGGCTATCACAGACGCTCCTCTCACCGTATCCTCTGATTTGAAAGAGATGACATTCGAGGTCCCAACCCTGGAGCCCATCAACAAGGTCTACTCCAACGCCGTGGAAGCCCTCGAGGACGTGCCCGAGGGATCAACTGTGAATGTGGACGGGTTTGCCGGTCCGGGAGGGATGGCCCACTATCTGATGACTGGCCTGCGGGACCTTGGCGTAAAAGGACTCAAGCTGATCAGCAATACGGCGGGCGTGGCCAGGGTCAGCGCTTTTGGAGCCCCCAACATAATCGACCACAGCATCCTCGTAGAAAACAACCAGGTCGTGAAGGCTACCGCGTCCTTCCCAGTCTCCCCCTCAGCCTCACGGCCCAGCGCCTTCGAAGAGGCCTACAACCGGGGTGAGACGGAACTGGAGGTAGTGCCCCAGGGCACCCTGGCGGAAAGACTGCGTAGCGGCGGGGCCGGAGTAGCTGCCTTCTACACCCCGACCGGAGCTGGGACGCTGCTGGCCGAGGGCAAAGAGACCAGGAACATCGACGGGAAAGACTACATCCTGGAGACGGGGTTGCGGGCCGATTTCTGCATCATCCGGGGCCACAAAGCCGACACCTTGGGCAACGTGGTATACAAGGGCACCTCCCGAAACTTCAACCCGGTGATGGCCACCACCGCCAGGACCACCGTGGTTGAGGTCGACGAGATAGTCGAACCCGGCCAACTGGGCCCCGAAGAGATCGTTACGCCCGGCCTGTTCATCGACCGGATCGTCCTACGGCCGCCTGACTTCTCCGCCTATCTCTGATCTTTCCGATAGAGGGCCAACTTAATGACATCGTTACCTGATAAAGAGCGTCTGCCCAGGGAGATCGTCGCCATGCGGGTTGCCAAAGAGCTGCCCGACGGCTCCTACGTCAACCTGGGCATCGGCATACCCACCCTAGTCTCCAGCTTCGTGCCGGAGGGCCGGACCGTCTTCTACCACAGCGAAAGCGGCATCCTTAACTGTGGGCCCGTTGTGGACCCTGGAGATGAGGAAAACGAAGACATTGACCTGATCAATGCCGGAGGCCAGTATCTGCAGCCCATCGGCGGGATGTCGTTCTTCGACTCAGCAGAGGCCTTTGCCATGATCCGGGGCGGTCATGTGGACGTGACGGTGCTGGGTTCTCACCAGGTGTCCGCAACCGGCGACCTGGCCAACTGGATGCTCCCCCAGCGCGGGGTGGGCAATGTTGGCGGCGCCATGGACCTGGCTACGGGGGCCAGCGGCGTGATCGTGGCCATGGAACACACCGACCGCAGCGGCGAGCCCAAGATAGTGGAAGAGTGCACCTTCCCGTTGACCGGCAAGGGCTGCGTGTATCTGATCGTCACCGACCTTGCCGTGATCGAGTGCGACGGCAAAGGCCTGACCCTGAAAGAAGTGGCCCCGGATTGGACACCCGAAGAGGTGCAGCAACTAACCGGGGCCAAGTTGACCGTGTCGCCGGACATTAAAGAGTTCGAACTCTAGCTTCTTATCCCTCGAGGAATATCAACTGGGCGTCGACGACGTGGAACCCCGTGTCGACGATTTCAGCGGTCTCTTGTGCCGTGTCGTAGATCAGGACCTTGGACCGGTCTCCGCCTTCGTAGAACGGCTTGATCAGGACAAAGCCGCCGTCGGCATCGATGGTCGAATTGAACCCCGTGACCGCCTTTCCTACGGACGGCATATCGAACTCATAAACCGTGAAGACGTCCGGGTTAGTAACGCTGGCGGCCAGGATCTCGATCGAATAGCCTGCCGGTTTTTCGAGGAACCCTGCCCAGTAGGCCATGCCGTCGGCGATCACCACATTCCGCCAACTGTTGCCATGATAGTCGTCCCAGTCCTCGATCTCGAAGGCGGTGATGTATGTGTCAGCCGGTTGGCCCGTATCAGGGTCCACCGTGAACACGCCGGTTATAGGGTTGGCTTCACTTGGCAGGGTGGCGCCGTACAGGATATCCCCTCCTGAGACCAGGGCGAAAGAGAGTTCCGGCCAATCCATCTCTTCGGTCTGCGAGCGGCTGCTGTATGTAGACCTCATGTAATCGCCGCGCGCGCTGTAGAAACCCCTGGACATGGACCATTCCTGGGTGCTGCCAGTCTTGAAATACACCTGGCCGCCGGCCACGGCGTAACCTGGGTCTATAGCGTCCTTCTGGGTGCCCCATTCAGAGACCCTGGAAAGATCACCCGTGTCGTACTCGGTGATGGACATCGCCCCGCCAATGGTGAATTTGTTGGAGACATACAAGGCGTCATCCACTGTGTAGGGCCTCTTGAAATGGGGGGCGTAACTGGGCGAGGTATAGGAATCGATCACAGTGGCATCGTCGGAGTCGGGGAGATAGAGCACCACGGATTTGGAACTGCTCTCCAGTTGGATGAAGGCCGTGCCTGTTACCGCGCTTGTGCCGGGTTGAGTCACCAGTGTCTTGAGGGTGCCCGTGCTGGTGCCGCCTCTAACCGCCATGACCAAGGCCAAGGTATTGTAGGGCAGCAAGGTTTCGGGCTCGGGGACCGGCGTGTCCGGAATCCGCGGGGTGGCGCCGCTCTCCGGGATTGACCGGCGATCGGGTCCGGGCGGGGTGGTTGCGTCTGGAGTCCGTGGAGTGACTGTCTCTCCGGGACTGGGAGTATCGGCCGGCGCCTGCGTAGCTGGTTGTGCCGGAGTCGAGACACCGCCGTTATCGTTTGGCGCATCGTCCACCGCACAAGCTACCGTCAGAAAAAGGCCGGCCAACAGGAGTGCCGCGGCCTTCCAGCTTTTGCGATGCTTCGTCAATTCCGTACGGGCTAAAGAAATCTCTATCGCCATGGTTCCTTCCAGTCACCCAGGGTCACGATCGGATTCCGGGCGGTAAGGGTCACTACTTAAATCATCCTGTGGAATTCATGGTAAATCAATGTCATTGATAATGACTGTGGCGGAGGTCACAGAATTTAGGCGGTAACTAGATTCGGCCTTGCTTATGCCTGGCCGGTCTACTCATTGACACCTATCCGGCCCGGTGATAATTTTTCCTTACCCGTTGGGATATGGAATGGTTATCCCAACCGAGATCTTGAGATCGATATCGGGCTCAGCGGGTCCGATCGAAAATATTTTCTTATGGCTGAGGCCTTTTCGGTAAACAACGAGGCGATCGATCCGATATTAGCTGATGTGGTGACGGAGAACCAGGACAAAGTGGTCGGCTGGATCAAGGGTGAGCCGGGTTCTTGGGGGTTCTTGGCCGGCCAGGCCGTGAGCACCGTGCGGGGCCACGCGGGCCGGGACCTGGCGGACATGGAACGCCGCTTGGTCTGGAGCCGCATGTGGTGGTGGCTGGAACAAGTGAAAGCCAGGATCGGCGATGATCCCTAGCAGTCAACCCGTCGCTGCCGTTATCAGCTCCCACTGGATGCAACCGATAACGTTATATTGGTGCGCCTAGTATTCAGATATACTGGCTGTGAGTAATCTGAGGTCTACCGCTCCGCCAGAATATGCCCGATTCTATTATCACCGCCACCGGCATCCACAAGACCTATGACACCGGCACCGTTAAAGTGAACGCCCTGAAGGGTGTTGATCTGAACGTTGAACGGGGCGAGATGGTCGCTATCATGGGCCCCAGCGGCTGCGGCAAGACCACCATGTTGAACTGCCTCTCCGGCCTGGACGAGATCGATTCCGGGCAAGTGTTGATCGACGGAGTGGTGCTCCATGACCTGCCCGACGACGAACGCAGCGACTACCGCGCCCGCCGCATGGGGTTCGTCTTCCAGCTCTACAACCTGCTTCCGGTGCTGTCTGCGGTGGAAAACGTCGAACTGCCTTTGCTGGTTTCGGGAATCAGCCCCGCCGAGTCCCGCACGCGGTCCATGGAATTGCTGGACCTGGTCGGCCTCACCGAAAGGGCCCAGCACCTGCCCGGCGAACTCTCGGGCGGCCAGCGCCAACGGGTCACCATCGCCAGGGCCCTCGTCAATCAACCGTCCATCGTGTGGGCCGACGAACCGACCGGCGACCTAGACAGCGAAACGGCGGCGGAGATCATGGACCTGATGTGCCAACTCAACGCCGAGAACGGCCAGAGCTTCGTGCTTGTGACCCACTCCGATGATGTCGGTTCCCGGGCCCACCGCATCGTCAGGATGCGGGACGGCGAGATCGTAGATACCGGCAACAGCCGGGCCCCGTAGACAAGCGCCAGGACAAAGATGGAAGAACTGTTCGGCTTAGACATGGACATCATCATGGTTGTCCTGTTGGCCGTTTTTATCCCGGTGACCGCTGGGGTTGCCGCCGTGGCCTGGCGCAACCGGGTGATGCTGAAACTGGGCCTGCGCAACATCCCCCGCCGCAAGTCCCAAACTGCCCTCATCATAGTCGGCATCATGATCAGCACCCTGATCATGGCGGCAGCTTTTGGCACCGGCGATTCCATCACCTTCTCCATACGCAAGAATGCCATCGACGCTTTGGGCACCATCGACGAGATCATCGTTTCCGCACGCGCCGACGAATCCGACACCATCGGCAGCTTCAATTATTTTTCCCTCCAACGCTACGAACAACTGAAGGTTGAACTGGCGGACATGGAGACCATCGACGGCCTTGCGCCCGGCATCGGTGAGTTCGCTCCCACCATCAACACCAGGACCCAATTGAGCGAAGGCCAGATGCAGGTTACCGGTGTTGACCCCGATTCACTGGCGGGATTCGGCCGGTTCAACTTGACCAACGGACGGGAGATCCGCCTGGAAGCGTTGGGCCCCAACGACGCGTTCATAAACCAAGAAGCGGCCGATGAACTGGACGCGGTGGCCGGGGATGAGCTGGTGACCTTTGTCGCGGGTTCCAGCGTTCCGTTCCGTGTTCAAGGCGTGGTGGATAGCGGCGGGCTGGCCGGGCAAGGGTCGACTTTGCTCGTCCGTCTCGACCGCGCCCAGGAGATGTTCGGCAGGGAAGGCCTGATCAACTCGGTGGCCGTTTCCAACCTGGGGGGCGTTTTCGGCGGGGCCGAGGTGAGCGACGAAGTAACCGATGCGCTCCGGGTGCTATTCGCCGACAGGGCCATCGCCGCCCAACTCCAGACCTTGCTCAACCGGGGCGACGTAATCGAGCGATTGGACCTCCAGCAACCAGTCCTGGGCGAGAAACTGTCGGGTGAGCTGGACGCCCTTAAACAAGGTCTCGGCGAGCGGGAGATGAGTGACGCATTCATCGGCGCGCTTGCTGACGAAGATGTCCAAGAAGAAGTTCTGAGCGCTGTAAGCAAGGCCGATTTGGACGAGGTGGGACGCCAGGCCAGCACGCTGTTTGCGGGTCTGGCCGAGTTCCGGGTGCTGGACATCAAGAAACAGGTGCTGGATGAGGCTGACCGGGCCGGTTCCGGCGTAACCAGCATCTTCGTCATCATGGGCCTGTTCTCCATCATGGTCGGGGTGCTGCTGATCTTCCTGATCTTCGTGATGCTGGCGGCGGCCCGGCGTTCGGAGATGGGAATGGCCCGGGCCGTGGGCGCCAAACGCCGCCATTTGGTCCAGATGTTCATCTTCGAGGGGACAGCCTACTCCATCGTTTCTGGCGCTGTAGGTGTCGTACTGGGTCTGGGGGCCAGCTCCGTGATCGTCTTCACCGTCAACCGGATCTTCGAATCGGGTGGTTCGGGAGCCCCTGAGAACTTCACCATGTTCGCCCACTTCGAGATTAGAAGCGCCGTGGTTGCGTATTGTTTGGGAATGGTAATCACCCTGGGCACAGTGGGAATATCGGCATACAGGGTCAGCCGTTTGAACATCGTGGCGGCGGTCCGTGGCCTTCCACCACCGGTCCAGCGGTCTGAGACCCCCTTCCGCTCCCGCCTGTTAGCCCCGCTGCGGGCGTTCACCCGCCCGGTGGTTCTGGCCGGGACAGGCGTCTGGGCCTTCGCCAGGTTGGATCTGGCCAGAGGGACCGGACTGTTGCTCGGTTCGGTCTGGGCAGCGGCCACCTCCCCGGCGAGATTCTTCGGCGCCCTGGCGCAGGCCTTGTGGGTGCCGATGAGCCATGGCTGGTTGACCGCGGTTGTTGGAGGACTACTCACCTGGCTGGGCACCTCGTCCGATGAAGCGGCTCCGCTCCGTATCGGCATGACCCTGTTCATCATTGGCATCGGTCTCACCATCAGAACGCTGTCCCACCGGACCGGCGTCCGCCCCGATGTGGGAGACCGGTTCGCCTACACCTTCATGGGCGTGGTGAACCTGGTCTTTTGGATTCTTCCGTTCGGGGTCTTGAGGTCCATCTTCGGCGAAGTTGAAGGCGGTATAGAGATGTTCTTCATCTCCGGCATCGCGATGGTTGCGGCGGCGGTCTGGACGGTGATGTACAACGCCGACCTGCTGCTCCGGTTACTGACTTTCGTCACTGGGCCCTTCGGTCAACTGAGACCGGTGCTGGTAACCGCCGTGGCCTACCCGATGGCCGCCAAATTCCGGACCGGGCTCACCCTGGCCATGTTCGCCCTGGTCATATTCACTTTGATCGTGATGTCCATCCTCACCGAGGCTTTCAGCGCCGCAGTCGGGGATTCTGAACGGGTGGCCGGAGGCTGGGACATCCAGGCCACGGTCAATAGCAACACGCCGATAGACGACATCCGCCTGGCCATAGACGAACGCCCGGGCCTGGATAACCAGGACATCACGACCATCGGCGGTTACACGACCTTCCCCGTGGAGACCCGGCAGTCCGGCGCGGAGGAGCAGCGGTGGGAGTTCTATGCCATCAGGGCTGCCGACGATGAATTCTTGCAGGAAACCGGGGCCAACCTGAAGCTGATCGCCAACGGCTACGAGACCCAGGACGACGTTTGGGCGGCGGTCCGGGAAGACTCGAATCTGGTGGTAGTCGATTCCCTGGTTGTGCCCTCCAGAGAGGGATTCTCCGACGATGAGATACCCTTCGAACTTGAAGGGCTCTTCTACGAGGACACCGAAATGGAGGCCATCGACATAGAGGTCAGAGAGCCCCGCACCGGGCAGGTGATTCCCCTCACGGTCATCGGTGTTTTGGACCGGCTGACCGACGCCTTCGGGCAGCTGGGTGTCGGAATGATCGCATCAAGAAACGAACTCGATGAGGCGATCCCCTTCCGTATACCGACCACCACCTACCGGTTCAAGGCCGCCGATGGGGTCGATGTAGACCTCCTCTCCAAGAACCTGGAGTCAGCCTTCAGAGAGAACGGCATGGAGAGCGACGTTCTGTCGGATCTGGTGGACGATATCGCCGCGGCCAACCGGGCCTTCAACTATCTGTTCACCAGCTTCATGGGCCTGGGATTGCTGGTGGGGATCGCCTCCCTGGGGGTGGTCAGTCTGCGGGCGGTGGTGGAGCGGAGACAGCAGATCGGCGTGCTGCGGGCCATCGGATACCGCAGGAGGATGGTCCAACTTAGCTTCCTTACCGAGTCTTCGTTCGTCGTCCTGATGGGGATAGCCATCGGTGTGGGTCTGGGCACCATCATCTCCTGGAACATCGTCAAGGATATTCAAGAAGACGTTGAGACCGTCCGGTTCGCGATACCCTGGTTGCAGATAGGCATCATAATAGCCATCGCATACGTGTTCTCCCTGGCGACTACTTTCATGCCGGCGCGCCAGGCCTCCCGCATCTACCCCGCCGAGGCCCTGCGCTACGAATAACAATCCGATTCTTGTCATAGAAGGAGCTCTGGAATGACGGCCAAATCTCCGGTTAGCGAAAGCGGATTCAGAGTTATCGGCACCACGCCCATCCGGCACGACGCCACGGACAAGGTCACCGGGCAGGCCCGCTACGGGGCCGATATCAGCATGCCCGGCCTCCTCCACGGCAAGATACTTAGAAGTCCGCACGCCCACGCCAGGATAAAGTCCATCGACGCTTCCAAAGCTCTGGCGTTCCCTGGAGTGAAGGCGGTGATCACCTCCGATGACCTGCCGGTCTTGTCCGGCCGGCCAGTCGACGTGGCCGAAGGCTCGCCACTGAACCCCAGGTTCCTCAGCAACAATGTGATGGCCAGCGGCAAAGCCCTCTACAAAGGCCATGCCATCGCGGCGGTGGCGGCTGACAGCGTGCACACGGCGGAACAGGCCCTGTCCCTCATCGACGTTGACTACGAGGTGCTCACCCCCGTCTTGGACGGGAAAGAGGCCATGGAGCCCGGCTCACCCATACTCCACGACCGGTTGTTCCACTCAGAGGGCGAATTCTTCCGTCCCGGCGGTCTCCGGGACGACGATGACGACAGCCCGCCCACCAACATCGCCAGCCACTTCGTGTTCGAGTTGGGCGACACAGACCAGGGCTTCAAAGACGCCGACGTTGTGGTTGAGCGGGAGTTCCGCACCAAGCCGGTGCACCAGGGTTACATCGAGCCCCACAGCGCCACTGCCCGCTGGGACCGGGACGGGCGGGTGACCGTCTGGGGCAGCTCCCAGGGCCATTTCGCCATCCGGGACTTCACCGCGCTGGTGTTGGGGGTGCCCATCTCCCAGGTCAAAGTGGTGCCCATGGAAGTGGGCGGCGGGTTCGGCGGCAAACTGGTTGTCTACGTTGAGCCGGTGGCGGCCATGCTGTCCAAGAAGACGGGCCGGCCGGTGAAGATCACCATGACCCGCGCCGAGGTATTCGAAGCCACCGGAGCCACTGCGGGCGGATATATCAAGGCCAAGATCGGGGCCTCCAACGACGGCCGGATAACCGCCGCCGATGCCCACTTCGTCTATGAATCGGGGGCTTTCCCCGGCGCGCTGGTCAACCTGGCTTCCCTCACGGTATTCGCGCCTTACGACATCGCCAACGTCCGCTCCGAGGGCTATGACGTGGTGGTCAACAAACCCAAGGTCTCGCCCTACCGCGCACCCCTCGGTCCCCCTGCAGGGTTCGCCGGAGAGACCCTGATCGACGAGCTGGCCGCCAAGCTGTCCATGGACCCCATCGAATTCCGTATCCTGAACGCCGCTAAAGAGGGCACCCGGCGGGTCACCGGCATCCCCTACAAGAAAGTGGGCTATGTGGAGACGCTGGAGGCGGCCAAGAACCATCCCCATTACAACGCCCCACTGGGTGGGCCCAACCGAGGCCGGGGGATAGCCACCGCCGTCTGTGCCAACATTACCGGACCAGCCAGCGCCGTGGTTAGTTTGCAGCAGGACGGCAGCGTCGGCCTGGTTGAGGGATCAGCAGACCTGGCCGGCAGCCGCACCGCCGCCGCCATGCACGTGGCCGAGGTCCTGGGAATCTCTGCTGAGGAGGTGCACCCGTCCGTAGGAGATACCGACGCCATCGGCTACACGGCCATCAGCGCCGGCAGCAGCGCCGTCTATAAGACCGGCTGGGCATCCTTCGAGGCGGCCCGCGATCTGCTGCGCCAGTTGGCGGCCAGGGCGGCCTTGATCTGGGAGGTTTCTGTGGAAGATGTGGACATCGCAGACGGTGTATTCACCGACCGCAGCAACCCCGAACAACGCCTCACATTGAAGGAATTGGCCGCCCGGCAGAACACCACCGGAGGGCCGCTGATCGGCCGGGCCGGCGGCGCTTGGGGCGGCGAGAGCCCCGGGTTCGCGGTCCACTTGGTGGACGTTGAAGTTGACCCGGAGACCGGCAAGACGGACATCGTCAGGTACACCGCGCTTCAGGACCCCGGCACAGCGGTCCATCCCACCTACGTGGAGGGCCAGATCCAGGGCGGGGCCGTCCAGGGGATCGGCTGGGCATTGAACGAGGAATACGTGACCGACGAGCAGGGCGGAATGCTGAATGCCAGTTGGTTGGACTACCGCATGCCCATCGCCAAAGACCTGCCCATGATCGACACCCAGATCGTGGAGGTGCCAAACCCCGACCATCCAACCGGAGTGAGGGGTGTGGGCGAGGTTTCCATAATCCCGCCGGTGCCCGCAATAGCCAACGCCATCAACCAGGCGGTCGGCATCCGTATGTCGCAGACCCCGATGTCTCCCGGCGCGGTCCTAGAGGCCATCTGGGAGAAAGGGGACTAGGGTTTTTGGCCACATCCTGACTGCTCACAGGCCCTTCGAAATCCTTCCGCGGGAGGACAGGACGAGCGGTGGCGCCAGCGGACTCATCAGTTCCGCTCATGGTGAGCCTGTCGAACCATTGGTGGGGTAGGCGATAAAGGGGCTAGGCCAGAGCCTTGATTGATGCCCATCCTTCGACAGGCCCAGGATGAGCGAATAAGGGCCGGGGTTTCCGCCCATGGTGAGCCTGTCGAACCATTGCTTGAGTCAAGCATGTTCGATTCGCCCGCCCGCAGATTGTCATTCCGAGGCGCGAGCCGAGGAATCTCATTGCCGGTGGGACATACAGCCGAGAGCGAAGAGACTCCGCTCTTCGCTCCGGGTGACAGAGGCAGGCCGTACAGCCGGACCGGAGAACCTTACGGCGTGAGGATGACCTTGCCGTGGGCGCCCCGGTTGGCCAGATGCTGGTGGGCTTTGCCGACCTCGGCCAGCGGCAGGACTTGGTCAACGATCAACTTAGCCTTTCCTTCCCCGATCATGGGGAACATCTCCGCCATGGCCCCTTTGTGGTCAAGGGTGCCAACGGGAGACCGGCCCATGCTGAAGCCGATAACCGTCCGGTTGTTGGACGTGATGTCCGACGACACCAGGTTGGCGGTGGTCTGCGAGGCGTTTCCGTAGCTGACCAGCGTCCCATAGGCAGCCAGGCAGCGGACGCTCTTCTCCAATACCTCGCCGCCAACGCACTCGGCGATCAACTGGACGCCTTCGCCCTTGGATTCCTCTTTGACCACCTCTTCGAAGTCGGCCTCGGTGTAGTTGATGGTGAGGTCCGCCCCGAGTGACCTACACAGGTCCAGTTTGTCTTGGGTCGAAGCCGTGGCGATCACCCTGGCCCCCCAGGCCTTGGCCAACTGGATGAGCACGGTCCCCACCCCGGAAGCGCCGGCCTGCACCAGCACGGTGTCGCCGGACTGCATGTGGCCTCGGCTCTTCAGGATGTGATAGGAGGTCAGAAACACGATGGGCATGCCGCCGGCTTCTATCGGGTCCAGGGAGTCGGGATATGGAAACACCAGATTGCCGTTGATGCCCACGAATTCGGCCTGGCTGCCCGGTCCCATGGCCATGACCTTTTGGCCCACTGAGATTCCGCTGACCTCCGACCCAACTGCGGTGACTGTTCCCGCGGCTTCGAGGCCCATCGATGATGGGAGGCTGGGGCCGGGGTAGTTGCCGCCCCGGCGGAGGATGTCGGCGTAATTAACTCCCGCCGAATCCACCTTGATCATCACATGGTGGGGCCTGAGAGTGGGCTCCGGGACGTCCTCGATCAAGAGCTTGTCCACGCCGCCGAACTCGTTCAATCTGACCGCTTTCATCTGAGAGGCCTCCCGAAGGGGAAGATTCCCTCCCTCGTCCTTCCGCAGAAGGAGGGAGGGTTAGGGTGGGGCGATGTTTCTCCATCAGCCTAGGTCTGTCCAGTGCGCCCTACGCGTAGCCCCGGAACTGGGAAGAAGTGAGCACGTCTTCGTTGATGGTCCGGACGGGCTCCCCGCTGGTGAACGCCCGCACATTCTCGATGATCCCGGCGTAGAAGGCCTCGTAGCTGTCGTCTATGACGTAGCCCAGGTGAGGGCAGATCAGGGTGTTGGGGGTCTTGAACAGCGGATGGTCTTTAGGCAACGGCTCGATATCGAATGTGTCCAAGGCCGCCCCGGCGATGGCCCTCCGTTCCAGGACGTCGATCAGGGCCTTCTCATCGATGATCGGCCCCCGGGATATATTCACGATGTAGGCCGAAGACTTCATCAACGCTAGGTCGGACGCGCCGACCAGTCCCCGGGTGCGGTCGCTGAGCACCAGGTGGACCGAGACGATGTCCGACTCTTTGAACAAAGTTTCCTTGTCCACCAGAGTGGCGCCGCATTCCTTGGCCCGCTCGGCGGTCATGTTCTGACTCCAAGCGATGATGTTCATGTCGAAGGCCGTGGCGACCCTCGCCACCAGAGAGCCTATGTGGCCCAGCCCGATCAGCCCCAGGGTCTTGCCTTTGACGCCGATGCCAATAGTAGTGCCCCAACTGCCGGCACGGGAACGCTGCTCCTCCTCCGGGATGTGACGCAGCATGGCGAGTATGAGACCCCAGGTAAGCTCGGTTGGGCCTTCGCCGCCGCCGTTGGTGCCGCAGACCGTGATTCCCAGGTCGCTGGCCGCTTCAATGTCGAAGGACGCGTTACGGCGGCCGGTGGTGATCAGCAATCGAAGCTTGGGCAGACGGGACAGGACTGAGCGAGGGAACGGGGTGCGCTCCCGCATGCCCTGCACCAGGTCGAAGTCTTTCAGCCGCTCCACAAGTTGGTCTTCATCGACGATGTGGTCCTGGAAAAACTCTACCTCAACTCCGGCGGGCAGCTGCGACCAATCGGCCAGGTCCTTTGCGGTGCCTTGGTAATCGTCCAGTATCGCTAGTTTCAACTCGGTCAACTCCCTGCTTGATGATTGGCTAGGGCATTACTTGAAGGCCGGCATGACCTTGTCGGTGACGATCCGCAGACTGCGGAGGACCCGCTCTTCCGGTATCAGACCGCCGGCGTTCAACTCGGCGACAACGCCGTCCAGCCCCAGTTCTTCCTTCAACTGAGTGAAGCGGTCCACCAGACTCTCGGCGGTGCCGAAGGCGATCTTGGTCTGCAGCATATCCTCGTAACTGAGGGCGGCCAGGCGGTCAGCACGGCCGTCGGCCAGTTCGGTCACTTCCAAGCCGGCTTTCCCGGCCCGTTCCCGGTACAGACTGCCCATGCGGCCGAAGTAGCCGCTGATGCTCTCGAAGGGCTCGTCCATAGCCTGGTCCATGGTCTCTCCGGCGTAAACCGGGATGCGCAGCGACACATCGCCATTGCCGTCGTGGCCGGCTTCCTTCCAGCTGCGGCGGTACTGTTTCACGTTCTCTCTGAGCTCCGGGATGTCCATGCCCCGCAGGCCCACGAAGATGGGATGGCCAGCCTCGCCCAGCCTGATGAAAGTTTCGGCGGAGTTGGCGGCGATTCGCAGCGGCGGGTGAGGCTTCTGGTACGGCACCGGCGAGATGGTGGCGCTCTCCACGTTGTAATGCTTCCCGTGGTAGGAGAATTCCTTGCCTTCCCACGCTTGAAGGATGATCTTGAGGGACTCAGCGAACCGTTCTTGGCTCTCGGTGTAGGGGATGCTGAAAACATCGTAGGAACGGGCGAACCCGCTGCGTCCGATGCCAAATTCGAACCGCCCTTCACTGATGTGGTCGACGGTGGCCACTTCCTCGGCGATGCGGAGCGGGTTGCTCAGCGGCAGGACGTAGACCGCCATGCCGACCCGGAGCCGCTTGGTGCGGGTGGCGATCGATGTGGCGACGACGATGGGGGACGAGAGCACGGACCGGGCTGGGTTGAAGTGGAGTTCGGCCAGCCAAACACCGTCCAGGCCCATCTCCTCGGCCGCGTCAACCATCCTGAAGCCTTCTTGAAACGCCTGGGCTTCGCTGACCCCGGCCCGGTTGCCGAATTCCATGAATGCGCCGAAATGCATAGGGTGCTCCATAATTTCGTGATATTCCTTGGGATAGGGCTAGGCGCGGGCGGAGGACAGCAGCCTGGGCAAAGCCACGTTCCAAACTACTTCATGGGAGGCCAAGGGTCAAGAAAACCCGCTCGCCGGTTTTCTTGACCGGTCCGGCCCGGCAGACTACGCTTAGCGATACACCGGCCCAAACCAACCGGTCCAAGCAGAGTTTTAGAGGCTACATCATGGAATCGAGCCAGTACGACATCGCGATCATCGGCGGCGGCATCTTGGGACTGTCCACCGCCATGCAGTTATTGGAACGCGCCCCACAGTGGAAGGTGGCGGTCATCGAGAAAGAAGACCAATTGGCCACCCACCAGACCGGGCATAACAGCGGGGTGATGCACTCTGGCATCTACTACCGGCCCGGCTCTCACAAGGCCCAATTCTGTGTGGCCGGGCTGAACAACATGGTCAAGTTCTGTGAAGAGAACGAGATCGAATACCAGCAGTGCGGCAAGGTCATCGTCGCCCTAGAAGAGTCGGAACTGGGCCGCCTGCAGGACCTTTATGAAAGGGGAACGGCCAACGGAGTTCCCGACTTGGAGATGGTCGGTCCGGAAAGACTCAAGGAGATCGAACCCCACACCGCCGGTATCAAAGCCCTATGGGCGCCG
Organism: uncultured Dehalococcoidia bacterium; assembly: GCA_964463525.1. GTDB lineage: Bacteria > Chloroflexota > Dehalococcoidia > Lucifugimonadales > UBA3495 > UBA9611. Next base: position 20,096 of record CAYXDE010000023.1, read on the forward strand.
CATACGGGGATAGTGGACTTCACCAAAGTGGCGGCCGCCTTTGCCGATAGGTTCCAACAGGCGGGCGGAGATATCTTCACCGGGGCCGAGGTAAAGAACGTCAAGAACTCCTCAGGATCGGTGGCGTTGGAGACGACCAAGGGCACGGTGCAGGCCAAACACCTTATCAACTGCGGCGGACTATATGCCGACAAAGTGGCGTCCATGACCGAGGAGAAGGTCGGCGTGCGGATCATCCCCTTCCGGGGCGAGTACTACACCCTCAAACCCGAGAGCCATTACCTGGTGTCCGGGTTGATCTACCCGGTGCCCGACCCCCAGTTCCCCTTCTTGGGCGTCCATTTCACCCGCAACATCAAGGGCCACGTAGAGGCGGGCCCCAACGCGGTGATGGCGCTGCGGAGGGAGGGTTACCGGAAACGGGACTTCAGCCTCGGCGACAGCCTGGGCAACCTGGCCTACCCCGGCTACTGGAAGATGGCCCGTAAGTAATGGAAGATCGGTATGGGTGAGATCTACCGCTCCTACAGCAGGCGGGTGTTCTTGCACGACCTGCAGCGGCTGATACCGGAGATTCAGAACTCTGACCTGGACAGCGGCGGCTCCGGGGTCCGGGCACAGGCGGTCGCCAGAGACGGCTCCCTGCTGGACGAGTTCAGCATCATCCAAGGCCGTGACGCCATCCACGGGCTAAACGCCCCCTCACCGGGCGCAACATCATCCCTAGCCATCGGAGAACACATAGCTGGTCTGGCCGTAGACAACTTCGGGGGAGCCTAACCCGACGAACCGCGCTTTCAGCGCCAAAGCTGGCTAAGCTGGGTGTACATAATGTTGCTGGGGAGCCTGGCCCTAGTTATAATCGGGCCTGCCGGAGGCAACGGCGCTGGGAGGACGGCTGGCATTGCTGGTTGAGGCTGAACAAAACCTGGACTTGGGCTCCATCGACGCGACACAGGACTCGGTCGACGAGTACCTGCGCTCCGTAGGCGATGCCCTGCCTGTCTATACGGAATCCGGCATCGCGCCGCCTCTGTTTTCAGCCGCCTCTGCATTGGGCGCGTTGCTCCGGGAACTAGCCCTACCCCCAGGCGCCATCCACAGCCTGCAGGAAGTCGAGACCATAACCCCTGTGGCCATCGGCAGCCAGGTTAAGGTCAACGCCCTGGTTGAGAAACCCCGCCGCCGCGCCGGGCTCGAGTTCGTGACCGTGGTTTGCACCGTGGAGTCCGCGGGAGCAGTGGCCCTCAAGTCCAAGAGCACCGTGCTTGTCCCCGGCGAGGCCGCCCCGGACGCATCGCCCAGGGAAGAAAAGAACCAGGACGCCGAACGAGAGACGAGCGGCCTGGCGGTTATCTCAAAAGATATCAACCAAGAGCGTCTGAACGCCTACGCCAAGTCGTCCGGCGACGACAATCCATTGCATCTAGACCCGGTGTTCGCCGCCACGACGCAGTTCGGCGGGATCATCGCCCACGGTATGTTGACCCTGGCTTTTGTGTCGGAGATGATGGCTGCCGCCCACGGCCGCGATTGGCTGCGAACGGGCAACCTTCGGGTTAGATTCAAGGGCGCCGCCTACCTGGGAGACCAGGTGGAGACATGGGGCGACCTGAGCAAAGAACAAGACTCATCCCGGACCTACGCGGTGGGTGTTAGGAATAGCGCTACCGGCCAAGAACTCATTACCGGCGCCGCCGGTTTAACGATAACTCAGGAGTAAAACCTTTTAGCGGTCCTACCGATCAGCCAGGGCAGGGCTTTGGGAGGACGGGGAAGGAACATTATGCAGAAGACGACGGGCAATGGATCGGCGCCGGTTAGAGTCGCGATGGACGCCATGGGTGGAGATCACGGGCCGGTCGAGACGGTAAAGGGTGCCCTGGCAGCAGCCAGGGCCGCCAACGCCGAGATAATACTGGTCGGAGACCAGGGTCCGGTTGAGGACGAATTAGCCAAACACGACACCACGGGTATCACCGTCAGCGTGGTCCCTTCTGAAGGTAAGGTGGGCGACGACGAGCACCCGCTGCAAGCCATGCGCACCAAGCCCAATTCCTCGGTGGTGGTGGCGACCAAACTGGTCAAGAGCGGCGACGCCGACGTCATGGTCTCCATGGGCTCCACCGGTGGGTCGATGGCCAGCGCCGTGCTGAACCTGGGCCTGATGCCGGGTCTGGACCGTCCCTGCATCGGCGGTCCCTTCCTCGGTCTAGCCCCCAACACGGTCTTGGTGGATATCGGCGCAAACATAGACTGCCGGCCGGCCTTGCTGCTCAATTTCGCGTCCCTGGGCGTAACCTGGGCGCGCACTTATATGGGCATCGAGAACCCCAGGGTGGCCCTGCTCAGCGTGGGTTCGGAATCGAACAAGGGAAACAAGCAGGTCCAGGAGGCCTACCAAGTCTTCCAGGACAGCGGCATGAACTTTGTCGGCAACGTCGAGGGCATGGACTTCTTCACGGAAAAGGCCGAGGTTATTATCGCCGACGGCTTTGTCGGCAACATCCTGATCAAGTTCACCGAGGGTCTTGGCAGGGCTTTCGCAGCCTACGCCCAAAAACGTCTCGGGTCTGCATTAGACGAAACAACAATCTCCAAATTCTCCGCTGAGATGGTCCAACTGACCAACCGCACCCGCTCCAACGGCGGCCCTCTGTTCGGCGTAAAAGGCCCGGTGATCGTGGGCCACGGCTCCAGCAAGGCAGACGAGATATCAGCCGCGGTGAGCACCGCCGTCCGCTACGTGGACCTGGGCATGGTCGAAATAATGAGCGAAGACCTGGCCAACATGAACAAAGAAGTTGCAGCCAAAGCTGCCAGCAGCGGCGCGGGCAGGTAGTTCAGCCATATGACCGGTATCCAACTGGACGGCAAAGTCGCACTGGTTACCGGAGCTTCCCGGGGCATCGGCGCCGTTGTCGCCTGCCGTCTGGCCCAGGCCGGGGCCAGGGTCGGAGTGAACTTCCACGCCAGTTCCGACCAAGCCGAGATCGTTGTCGACTCCATCAACAAGGCCGGCGGTGAAGCCATCCTGGTTGGCGGCGATGTTTCCCAGGAAGAGAACGCCGAAAAAGTGATCAAGAACCTGGTGGAGCACTTCGGCAGCATCGATATCCTGATCAACAACGCCGGCATCAACAAAGACCAACTGCTGATCCGGATGAAGCCGGAAGACTTCGACAGCGTCATCAACGTGAATCTGCGCGGCGCATTCCTCTGCACCCGCTACGCTATGACCCACATGATCCGGCAGCGCTCCGGCCGGGTGATCAATATGTCCTCGGTGGTGGGTCTCTCCGGCAACCCGGGCCAGGCCAACTATGCCGCCGCCAAAGCCGGACTGGTGGGCCTGACCAAGGCGGTCGCCAGAGAGGTCGCCTCCCGCAACGTTACCGTCAATGCCCTGGCCCCCGGTTACATCACCACAGCCATGGTCGACGAACTGACCGAAGAGACCCAGGACAAGATTCTTTCCACCATCCCCATGGGCCGCTTCGGGACGCCCGAGGATGTTGCCGAGGCCGTGGTCTTCCTGGCCAGCGACGGCGCAAGCTACATCACCGGCCAGGTGCTCACCATCGACGGCGGCATGATCGCCTAGCTTCCGGCCCCCATCCTGCCCTGCTACCGCAACCCAGGCTTCAGTCCTCTGTATAATGTCGCCAAATCTAGTAGATTCCAGACCCTTACCATGGTTCGGAGGCCAGCATGCGCACCACTACCAAGTTTCGCCAATTACTCAAAGAGCCGGGCATCATTCAAGCCCCGGGGGCCTATGATTGCCTCACTGCCAAACTGATCGAGAAGGCGGGGTTCCCTGCCGTGTACATGACCGGCGCCGGGACATCGGTGGCCCAACTTGGTCATCCCGACTTGGGCCTGGCTAGCATGACCGAGATGGTAGCGAATGCCGCCTCCCTGGCCGACATCTTGGAGGTGCCGCTGATAGCCGATGCTGACACCGGTTACGGCGGAGTGCTGAACGTGCGTAGGACCGTCCGGCAGTACGAACGGGCCGGTGTCGCGGCGATCCATATCGAAGACCAAGAGATGCCCAAGCGCTGCGGCCATCTGGATGACAAGAAAGTGGTCTCCACGGAGGATATGGTCCAGAAGATACGGGCCGCGGTGGACGCCCGGACCGATGACGACTTCACCATCATTGTCCGCACCGATTCCATCGCAGTCACCGGCTGGGACGACGCCATGCACCGCTGCGATGAGTACGTGAAAGCCGGGGCCGATGTGTTGTTCGTCGAAGCCCTGCGCACCCCTGAAGAGGTTGAGCGCGCCGGCAAGAACCTGGATATCCCGCTGCTGTTCAACTTTGTGGAGTCGGGCAAATCGCCCCTGTTACCAGCATCTGAGCTAGAGCGATTCGGCTTTAAGATCGTCATCTACCCGGCCAGCGCTCTGCTGTCGGTGACCCATGTGGTGGAGCAGGTCATGGCCCAGTTGAAAGAGAAGGGCACCACCGCCCATCTGATGGACAGCATGGTCAGCCTGGAGGACTGCTTCGAGGCCATGGGGCTTTCCAGCATGCTGGCCGAGGACGCCCAGTTCGCCATACACGCTTAGGCGGGCGCAAGCGCATGGCGAATTCACGACTTCTAGCCAGTTCGGTACGGATGGAACTTTTACTGGACGCTTTTCGTCTCTAGAATAGAGACATGGCACAGAACGATTCCAACAGAGGCGGGGACCGGGGTTTTCTCGAAAGGCTGCCCGGCGAGTTAGAGCGGTGGGAGTCTGACGGCATCATCACGGCCGAGCAGAGCCAGGCCATCCGAGACAGGTACTCCGCCGAATTAGCCCCCAAGTCCTACCGGGCCCAGGGACGTTTGGTCGCCGGCCTTTCGGTGATCGGGGCCGTTCTGGTGGGACTGGGCATCATCCTCTTCTTCGCCGCCAATTGGGAGGGGATCGACCGCTGGCCCAAGCTGGTCATCATCCTGGCCACGATCATCGGCGCCCATGGGCTTGGCTACTACCTGCGCTATCACCGCGGCTACTTCCGCGTCGGTTCGGCCATGGTGCTGTTGGCCTGCCTCGTCTACGGGGCCGGCGTGCACCTGGTGGGCCAGGTCTACAACGTAGATGTGAACGACCCCAGATTGATGTTGTTCTGGTTCATTGGCGTCTTTCCCTTGGTCTACATCGTCAGGTCCCAGCCGATCCAGTTCCTGGGTCTCGTCCTATTCTTCCTGGCGTTGGGATTCAGGTTGCCGGACTGGTTGGACGACGTCTACCGCGGCGAAGGGATCTTGGGCGCTTCACTGTTCTTGATCCTGGGGCTGCTTGTCCTGGCGGTCGGGCGAATCAAAGAAGAGATCATTGTCCTCCGCCCCTATTCTGAGGTGTTCCAGCTGGTGGGGATGATCACGGCCCTGGGAGCCGTATTCGCTCTGTCGTTCAAGGAGATCTTCGAATTTTCTAGCGAAGGTCTGCATACCGAGGGCGAGACTGAGATCGCGTTCCGAATATTGATCGGCGCGGCCGGGGCGTTGACTCTGGCATTAATCTCAATCACAGCGTGGCTCCACCGGCGCAGCGAAGGCGAGTTCACCCTTAACGGCATAGAAGGCATCGTCATGGCCATCCTGCTAGCCGCCGCATACGTGGTGATCGGGGTGGAGAGTGAAAGCGAGGTCTTCTTCGCAGTGGTGTTCAATGCTCTGCTGGCCTTGACGCTACTCGGGGTGTTGGTATCGGGGTACATGCGGGGGCGGGAGACCTGGGTCAACATCGGCCTGGCGTTCATCAGTCTAGATATCTTCGCCCGTTACTTCGAGTACAGCTGGGACCTGCTCGACCGTTCATTCATCTTCGTGGCGGCGGGCGTCATACTGCTCCTGGGCGGATATCTGGTGGAGCGGACCCGGCAGCAGATGCTGGAGCGCATCAGGGCCACTGGAGGCCCCCGATGAGCCGTACCCTCAAGATCGCCTTCTGGGCAACCGTTGCGGGGCAGATCATCCTGCTTCTGGTCTTCATCGGGTTCAAAGAGAACACCCTGCGCTCGGGTACCAGCGTGCTGCTCCAGGCAGTGCCCATAGACCCCCGTTCACCGCTGCAGGGCGATTACGCGATATTGGACTATGAGATCGCTGAACTGCCCGCTCATGCCAAGGGGACCAGCCAGGGAACGAAGTTCTACGTGGACCTCTTCGAAGACGGGGACGGGGTCTGGAGGGCGAGGGGGTATCTCTATGAAAAGCCGGGTCCTAACCGGGTATTCATCGCAGGCACCGTAAAATCCGATGGCAGACTGGAGTTTGGTATCGACACCTTCTTCCTGCCCGAAGGCACCGGCCATCTTGTTGAGAGAGCGAGGGACGTAAAGGTACGGGCGTCTGTTGACGATAATGGGAAGGCGGTGATCGAGGACCTGATAGTGGACGGACTCCCCTTTGACCCCAGAAGGCCGCCCGCAACACCGGTGAAGCCGCTTCCGCCTCAACCGCCAAGGCAACCCTAGCAACGGAGATTACACATGGCAAACGTAGTGCTGGTCATCGACATGGTCAGAGGGTTCTTGGAGCCGGGCCACAATCTCTTCTGCGGGGATGAGTCGCGGGAGATCATCCCTCAGGTCCATGCTTTGCTGAACAAAGAGAAGGCCGCCGGCTCTGAGATTCTTTTCATATCGGACCACCACGACCCCGACGACCTGGAATTTCAGATCTTCCCCGTCCACTGCGTCAAGGGTACGGAAGAACCCCACGTCATATCCGAACTTGCCGGCTTTGTGACTGCAGACAATGTCATCCCCAAGAACCGTTACAGCGGGTTCTTCAACACGCCATTGGAAGCCAGGCTTGCCGCCGCCAAGCCGGACAAGGTCATCATCTGCGGCGTCTGCACCGACATCTGCGTCCTCCACACAGCCTCCGATGCCCGCAACCGCGACTACGCGGTTGAAGTGCCTGCCGACTGTGTGGCCAGCTTCAAATCCGACGCCCATGAATGGGCCTTGTCTCACCTGAAGGACATACTGGGCGCAAACATAATCTAGAACCCTCTTCCAACCTTGCTATTGCCGGAAAATCCCAGGTATCATGAGCCTAATCTTCTCGTCCTGAAATTAGGAAGGCGCGATGCTCTACCGTACACATAGGTACTCCCAATGGGACGGCAGCCAGCAGATATTCGAACTCGACGCCGACCAATTGATGGACCTCCTCTCCGAAGACATCCTCAACCATGGCGATGTCATGCAGGCCCTGCGGGACATGATGCGCCAAGGCCCTCAGGACCGCGACGGCCAGCAGATGCCCGGACTGCGGGAATTGATGGAGCAGCTCAAGAACCAACGCCGTCAGCAGTTGCAACAGCACAACATGGACTCGGTGGTGGACGACCTCAAAGAACGCTTGGAAGAGATCGTGCAGACCGAGCGGGAGGGGATCAAACGCCGCTTGGAAGAAGCCCAAGGTCAGGTCGACGCCGACGACGGCGAGGACAAGGACCAGCAGCAGAGCCTGCTAGACCTGCTGAAGAAACGGGCCGAGAACAACCAAGAGAAATTGGATAACCTGCCGGAAGGCCTCGGCGGTCAGATCCAAGAACTTCTCGAATACGATTTCATCGACCCCGATGCCCAGCAAAAATTCCAAGAGCTGATGGACTCGCTGAAGAGTCAGATGGCCCAGAACATGGGTCAGCAGATGATGGACCAGATAAAGGGCATGTCGCCGGAAGACATGGCCGCCACCCGGGACATGATGCAGCAGCTCAACCAGATGATCAAACACAAGTTGTCTGGCCAGGAACCCGACTTCGACGGCTTCATGCAGCAGTTCGGCGGTATGTTCGGTGACAACCCTCCCCAGAACTTCGAAGAACTGATGCAGCAGCTGCAGGAGCAGCTGGCCCAATCGCAGTCCATGCTGGACAGCATGTCTCCCGAAGCCCGCCGCGAGATGGAAGACGCCCTGAACCAAGCGCTAGACCCAGAGACCCAGCAGGCGATGGCCCAGTTCGCTTCCCTGATGGAACAGCTGATGCCCATGGACGACCTCCGCCGTCAGTACCCGTTCCTGGGAGATGACAGCCTGACCATGGAACAGGCTATGGAGATGATGCGCGGTCTTCAGGAACTGGACCAACTGGAACAGTCCCTACAAGAAGCCATGCGCACCGGGAACATGGACAACATCGACCCGGACAAGCTGGCCGAGCTACTGGGAGACGAGGCCCGCCGCATCTACGACGAGTTGGACCGCCTGCGGAAGATGCTCCAAGAGTCTGGTTATGTGACTGACGACGACAAGATGGACCTGACCGCCAGAGGCATCCGCCGCATCGGCCAGAAGGCGCTGAAAGAGGTCTTCACTCACCTGAAGAAAGACCGCATGGGCAACCACCAGATGGACGCCCGCGGCGCCAACGGAGACCTTTTAGGTGAGACCAAGACATATGAGTTCGGCGACCCATTCCAAGTAGACCTGCAGGCCACGGTCAAAAACGCCGTCCTTCGGGGCGGGCCGCAGGTGCCGGTGCGCCTCAGCCCAGAGGACTTTGAAGTCTTCCGGAACGAGCATATGACCCGGTCGTCGACCGTTCTGTTGCTTGACCAGAGCAGGTCGATGGGGCTGTTCAATAACTGGCAGGCGGCCAAGAAGGTAACGTTGGCCCTGATGGCGCTCATGCGCAGCCAGTACCCCAGGGACAGCCTCCATATCGTCGGGTTCTCGGATTACGCCCGGGAGATCAAAGAAGAAGAACTGGCCAAATGCACCTGGAACGCCTGGGTGTCGGGGACCAACCTGCATCACGCACTGATGCTCTCCAGGAAGCTGCTGTCCAAGGAAAAGGGCGGCACCCGCCAGATATTGGTGGTCACCGACGGCGAACCCACCGCCCACTTGGAAGGCGACCGGGCGTTCTTCGCCTATCCGCCCAGCCACCGGACCGAGTTGGAGACCCTGAAAGAGGTGCGCCGGTGTACCCAGGAAGACATCCTGATCAACACCTTCATGCTGGAGAACAACTACCAGCTGGTCAACTTTGTGGAGCGCATGACCCGCATCAACAGCGGCCGCGCCTTTTACAGCTCCGCCGCCAATCTGGGCGAGTACCTTTTGGTCGACTACGTGACCAACCACCGCAAGCGGGTCTCGGCCTAAACAAACGTCGATAAGTCCCTTCTCCCGTCGTCCTTCCGCGGAAGGAGGGAAGGTTTGGATGGGGCCCGTCGCTCCTCTGGCACCAAGCTTCAAGGCTGAATAGCTACCAGTGCGCAGAACGGGGGCTCAATCTTGCCCCGGCCTACCTATCCTCAGGGACCTATGCTCTGTTAAGATGATTGAACAATCGAATATTTCGATGGGTCGTGCGGCCGGTCTTGACCAGACCTGGCCACACTTTTAAGACGGTCCCGTGAGGCTGGCAAAGTAGAGCGCCCCAAATCTCCGCAGCGTGCATTCCTTGCGCCCATTGCGTGATTTGCTCATACCCTTGCCGGCTGATGGCAAGGGTTTTTTTGTGCCCGCAGGTAAGTCCAAAATCCGCCCAGGTAGACGAATGCAAGAAAGACAGATCATGAGCCAAGAGGACGTGCGCCGCGCCCTGACCAGGGTGGCCCACGAGATACTTGAGCATAACCGTGGCGCGGAGGACCTCATTATCGTGGGCATCCACACCAGAGGGGTCCATCTGGCACGGCGCATCGCTGCCAACCTGGCTGAGTTCGAAGGCATCGACGTGCCGGTGGCCACTCTGGATGTTAGCCTCTACCGTGACGACCTGAGAGCCCGAGACCAGTCCCAGACCAAGCTCCAGCCCACGGATATACCCATGGGTATCCAGGGCAAACGGGTGGTCCTGGTTGATGATGTTCTATACACGGGGCGCACCATCCGCGCCGCCATGGATGCCCTGGTGGACTTTGGCCGTCCGCAGCTCATCCAGCTTGCGATCCTGCTGGACAGGGGACACCGGGAACTGCCGATCCGGGCCGATTACGTCGGCCAGAACCTGCCCACGGCCATCGAAGAGCGGGTGAAAGTCCGGCTGCTGGAGACCGACGGCGCCGATGAAGTTGCCCTGGTTTTTGACGACCTTGCCTATGACGAAGATGCAGATGAATAAGTCAGCAGACTCGAGAGAAAAACGAGGCGTGGCCCTAATGATCAAGGGAGTTAGGAAATACTGATATGAGCCTCTCCAGAACCATCGAAACCCCGGAGATCGGCGGCGTACTGGGTCAGGAGCCGACTTCAAGAAAGCACGTGCTGGACCTGGACGATTTTTCCAGAGAGGAGATCGCCGAGGTACTAGAGTCGTCCCGCAACATGAAAGAGGTGTTGGGCAGGGACATCAAGAAGGTACCGGCGCTTAGGGGCAAAGTGGTGGTCACTCTGTTCTACGAAGCCAGCACCCGCACCAGGATATCCTTCGAAGAAGCGGGCAAGGTGCTAAGCGCCGACGTGATAAATATGTCGGCCTCCGGCAGCAGCACGGAGAAAGGCGAGTCGCTGCTGAACACAGGGCTGACCATCCAGGCCATGGGTGTGGACACCATCGTCATACGGCACCCCCACTCGGGGGCGCCCCATCTGCTGGCCCAGCAACTGGACAAGGTAAGCATCATAAACGCGGGCGACGGACTCCACGCCCACCCGACCCAAGCGCTCCTCGACCTTTACACGGTCCAGGACAAACTGGGCAGTCTTGAGGGTAAGAAAGTTGTCATCGTGGGCGACGTGCTCCATAGCCGGGTCGCCCGCTCCGACATCTGGGGGTTCGCCAAGATGGGCGCCAAAGTCGTCCTCTCGGGGCCCAGCACTCTGATGCCGCCCGACCTGATGCGCTCCAGCGGAAATTTGGCACGGTCTCCCTTCGCTTCCTTGGTGGAGGTTGAGACAGACCTGGACAAGGCCATCGAAGACGCCGATGTCGTCATGGCGCTGCGGCTACAGCAAGAGCGGCAGAACGCCGGGTTCCTGCCCAGTTTGCGGGAGTACATCCGCCGCTGGCAGGTCACCGACGCCCGTTTGGAACGGGCCAAGCCTGGCGCGATGGTGATGCATCCGGGCCCCATGAATGAAGGGATCGAGATCAGCAACGCCATCGCCCACGGCGGTAATTCCGTGATCGAAGACCAGGTTACCAACGGGGTGGCCGTGCGCATGGCCCTGCTCTACAAGCTGACCATAGGACCCGGCAGCGAAGCTTAACCGATACATGGATAGACACAAATTGGGAGAGGTGTGTGGAAAACGATAACGTCATGATTCGCCACGCCAGGATCATCGACCCCAGCCGGCAGTTGGACCGGGTGGGCGATCTGTTGATCGGCAGGGGAGAGATCGTCGCCGCCGGCCGGCTGGGGGTCGACCGGATACCCGAGGGCTGCCAGGTCATCGATGGCAGTGGACTGGTGGCCAGTCCCGGGTTCATAGACCTGCACTGTCATCTCCGCGAGCCGGGGTTCGAATACAAAGAGACCATCGCGGCCGGCTCCAAGGCTGGCGCCAAGGGCGGGTTCACCACCCTCTGCGCCATGCCCAACACCGACCCTCCCATCGACAACGCCGCTGTCGTCGAGTTCATCCAACAGCGGACGTTGCAGGACTCGTTGATCCGCATCCTGCCCATCGGCTGCGTCACCAAGGGCCGCAAGGGCCACGAACTGGCCGAGATGGAAGAACTTGCCAGTGCGGGTGTTGTGGCCTTCAGCGACGACGGCGACCCCGTTTACGACGCCAACCTTATGCGCCTGGCGCTGGTCTACAGCTTGGACCTGGGCCTGCCCATCAGTAACCACTGCCAGGACAAATCCCTCTCCTGCAACGGCGTCATGGCCGAAGGCCCGGTGGCAACCCACCTGGGCCTGGACGGCATCCCCGCCGCGGCGGAAGAGGCAATGATCGCCAGAGACATCGCCCTAGCCGAGGCCACTGGCGGACGCCTCCATGTGGCCCACCTCAGCACCGCCGGCAGTGTTCCGCTCCTCCGCGAGGCCAAAGAGCGGGGTCTTACGGTGACCGCCGAGGTCTGCCCCCATCACCTGACCATCACCGACCAATGGGCGCTGGGCCGGAAGGGTGAACCGGCGGAGGCCGCTGGAAACCTGGCATACGACACCAGCACCAAGGTATACCCGCCCCTGCGCTCCCAGAGGGACGTTGACACCCTGATCGGGGCCTTGGCTGATGGCGTTATAGATTGCATAGCCACAGACCATGCGCCCCACGACTTGACCAGTAAGCAGGTTACCTACCAGGACGCGGCCTTCGGGATCAGCGTGCTCGAGACGGCTTTGGGCTCTCTCTTGCAGTTGGTCCATGCTAAGAAGTTGAGCATGGGCGCTTTGGTTGACAGGCTGACCGCCGGCCCGGCCAGAGTCTTGGGGGAGAGCTACTCGGACCTGGCTTCATTGCAGCCGGGAACCGCCGCTGACGTAGTCCTCTTCGACCCGGACCAAGAATGGACGGTTGACGCCTCCGAGTTTGAGTCCAAGGGCAAGAACACCCCGTTGGAAGGGACCAAGCTCAAGGGCCGGGTAATGGCCACCTTCGCCTCGGGCCGTCTGGCCTACCAGAGCCCGGAGCTGAAGTTCAGCGAGAATCCTGCTAGGCCGGGCCGGTAATGACAGTTGAGGACCGGCGGTTTGAAATCTTGATATTGGGATGGGTGCGCTAGATTGCACAAGCCAGCATATCTGGTTTTAGAAGACGGCTCCGTACACGAGGGGGTCGGCTTTGGCGCCGAGGCTGACGGTCTCGGAGAAGTGGTGTTCAACACCAGCATGACCGGCTACCAAGAGGTCTTAACCGACCCGTCCTACGCTGGGCAGCTGGTGACTTTGACCTATCCGTTGGTCGGAAATTACGGCATCAACCCCCAGGACTTTGAGTCTGCCCGTATCCAGGCGGGCGGACTGATCGTTAGGGAGAACTGCGAACTTCCCAGCCACGGCCGGAGCGACCGCACGCTTCACGAATTCCTAGCCAGGCAGGGCATCCCCGGCATCGCAGAGGTTGATACCAGAGCCATCACCCGGCGGCTGCGCTCCCAAGGAGTGATGCTGGGCGTCATCACCCACGGCGACCCAGATGCCGCTTTAAGAAGACTGCAGGACTCTCCCGCCTACGACGACCGTGATTATGTGGCCACTGTCACCACACCGGAAGAGTACGACTGGGGCGGCGAAGATGAGGAACTGGCCGAAGCCAAACACCGCATATTGGTCACCGACTGCGGTCTGAAGTACAACATCCTGCGCCAGTTGCGCCGCCGCGGCTGCCGGGTGACCGTGGTGCCGGCGGCCACACCAGCCGAACAACTTCTGGCAATGGAGCCTTCCGGGATCTTATTCTCTCCCGGCCCGGGCGACCCCAAGTTGTTGGACTACGTTGTGGACAACACCCGCAAGGTCTTGGGCCAGGTCCCGGTCATGGGGATCTGCTTAGGACACCAGATCATTGCCCGGTCTCTTGGGGCCGATACCTTCAAGTTGAAGTTTGGCCACCGGGGCGGGAACCATCCGGTGAAAGACCTGGCTGACGGCCGCGTTTACATAACCGCGCAGAACCATGGTTATGCTGTCAGTCCCGACAAATTGCCCTCAGGCTTGGAAGTCTCACATATCAACTTAAATGACCAAACTGTGGAAGGATTTCGCCATAAATCCCTACCGCTGTTTACCATACAATATCATTCCGAGGCTTCACCTGGACCCAGGGATAACGAATATCTCTTCGACCAGTTCATAGAGATGGTCGAGGATTTCCACGGCTAACCCTCAGCAACTCAGAAGCCAACTGGAATGATTGCCGGGCGTATCTGCGCCCTTGAAACAAGGAGGATGCCACTGGACCAATGGCGATCTACGAATAGGGCAGATTAAAAAGCCCGACCTACTTATTCCAACCCCAACAGGCGTGTTATTTATTGGAGGATTATTTTGTCTTCATTCGCCATGTTTTTACTGGAGGGGGGTGTGGATGTGGCGGTGGCGGTAGACTTTGACAACGTGGCCTCTTTACTAGAAGAGGAAACGTCTCGATACTCATGTGGTGAGTATATTTACAAGATCAGAGCAGGCAGAGGGACTCTGGGGCAGCACTGGGACCTGGTGATAAACGCCATGGACCCGGACATGGAAGGCCAACCCCTATTTCCCTTAGGACGGATAGAGGTCGAACCCGAAGGCCCGGGAATGGTGAACCTTAGGGTCCCACCCCGGTTACAACAGACGGTTCACGGAGCGGATGCCGCCGATTGGGACGGCAGACTCTTCGGTTCATTCGTCTCTCAGTTGCTGAATTCATTGCATACGCGGCAGTTGATAGAGCTGCCGGGCATGCTTCCTACCGGTTGATTCGCAGCAAACCCCGGCAGGGCCAGACGGCTGTATAGCCAAAACGCGGTATAGCCAAAACGCCAGGCCGGGTATAACATCGGTAGGTTAATATCTCAGACCCCAGATGGGGCCGTGGCCGCAGAGCACTGCGGAAAGGGAGACAATCATTCCCGACAAGCTAGAAAAGGTGCTCGTGATCGGTTCCGGCCCCATTGTTATTGGGCAAGCAGCCGAGTTCGATTACGCAGGCACCCAAGCTTGCAAGTCCCTCCGCGAGGAGGGCGTTAAAACAGTCCTGGTCAATTCCAATCCGGCCACGATAATGACCGACCAGGGCATAGCAGACCGTGTATACATCGAGCCGCTTACCGTAGAGGTCCTGGAAAGGATCATCGAACGGGAGCGGCCCGACGGCATTTTGCCCACCCTCGGAGGCCAGACCGGGCTGAATCTGGCCGTGGCCTTGGCCGATGCCGGAGTCCTCGATCGCTACAACGTTGGTCTTCTCGGCACCCCGCTGGAGACCATCAGGCGCTCCGAAGACAGGGACTTCTTCCGCACATTTCTGCACGAGATAGGAGAACCCGAGCCGGAGAACGTAAGCGTCAACACCATGGAAGAAGCCCGGGACGCTGCCAAGCGAATGGGCCTTCCTCTGGTGGTCCGTCCTGCTTATACCCTGGGCGGCAGCGGCGGCGGCATCGCCAACACCGAAGAGGAATTCGAAAACTTCGCCCGCTCCGGGCTGGCCGCCAGCCCCATTTCGCAGATCCTGCTGGAACGCTCGCTGGTCGGTTGGAAAGAGATCGAGTACGAGGTGATGCGGGACGCCGCTGATAATTGCATCACCATCTGCAACATGGAAAACCTGGACCCCATGGGCGTCCATACCGGAGACAGCATCGTTGTCGCCCCCAGCCAGACCCTGAGCGACCCGGAATACCAGATGCTCCGCACGGCCAGCCTCAAGATAATCCGGGGCCTCGGTATCGAGGGCGGCTGCAACGTCCAGTTGGCCCTGCAGCCGCATCCTAGAGTCTGCGAGGCGCTTGGTCAGGAATGGAATCCCGAATCCCCTTACTATGTGATCGAGGTCAACCCAAGGGTCAGCCGCAGCTCGGCCCTAGCCAGCAAGGCCACCGGCTATCCCATAGCCAGGGTCGCGGCCAAGATAGCGGTCGGCAAGACGCTGGACCAGATCGAGAACGCCGTCACCAAACAGACCACTGCGGCCTTTGAGCCGGCCCTGGACTACTGTGTGCTCAAGATCCCCCGGTGGCCCTTCGACAAATTCCCCCACGGTGACCGCCGCACCACCACCCAGATGAAAGCCACCGGTGAGGTCATGGTCATCGAGCGGTCCTTTGAGGCGGCATTGCAGAAGGGCGCGCGCTCCTTGGAACTCAGTGGCCGCACCCTGCTCTGGGAGGACCCGGCCTGGCGCACCGAAGGAGAACTGTCCCTGGATGACCTGCCCTTGGGCCCCAATGACGAGCGGCTCTGGGGTTTGATGTCGGCCCTGCGTCAGGGCGCCACTGTGGACCAACTCGTTGAGCATACCTACATCGAGCCCTGGTTCCTGAACGCTCTTGAGCGCACGGTGCAGATGGAGCGCCGGTTGCTGGGCGAGGAACTCACGCCCACCCTGCTCAGGTCAGCGAAACGGATGGGCTTTTCCGATAGCCAGATAGGCACTCTGGCGGACATGCTGCCGGAACAGGTACGCAACCAGCGCCATGAGTGGGGTCTCAGGCCGGTCTACAAGACGGTGGACACCTGCGCCGCCGAATTTGAGGCGATCACGCCTTACTACTACAGCACCTACGACCAAGAGAACGAGGCACTGCCTTTGGAAGGCAAGCGGGCAGTGGTTATAGGGAGCGGTCCCATCCGCATCGGCCAGGGCATCGAATTCGATTACTGCAGCGTCCATGCCGCCACCGCCCTCTCCGAGGCCGGGGTGCGCAGCATAATGATCAACTCCAACCCCGAGACGGTATCAACCGACTTCGACGCCAGCGACCGCTTGTATTTCGAGCCACTGGACGAGGAATCGGTGCGGGACATCCTTGAGAACGAAGAGGTGGACGACGAGTCTCCGCCCTCGGTCGTCCAATTCGGCGGGCAGACCGCGATAAACCTCTCCCAGTCTCTGGCGGCCGCCGGCCTGCCGATCTTAGGGTCCAGCGCAGAGGTGATAGACATCGCCTCAGACCGCCATAAATTCGAGGATTTTCTTGGGCGATTGGGTATCCCTCAGCCTCCTGGCGCGGCGGTGACCTCCGTGGAAGAAGCGCTCCAAGTGGCCCAGAACATTGGGTATCCCGCCGTTGTCCGGCCAAGTTACGTTCTCGGTGGGCGGGCGATGGAGATAGTCCAGAACGCCACCGAACTCATCCACTACCTAACAGCGGCCGTGGAAATGTCTCCGGACAAACCGGTCCTGATCGACCGCTATCTGGAGGGCAAAGAGTGCGAGGTCGACGCCATCTGTGACGGCGAGCAAGTGCTTATCCCCGGCATCATGGAGCACGTAGAACGGGCCGGCGTCCATAGCGGCGACTCGATGGCCATCTACCCGGGGCTCAACCTTAGCCCCAGGGAAGCGGAGACCATCGTCGACTACACCACTCGCATCGGCATGGCGCTCGGGGTCAAGGGCCTGATGAACGTCCAGTTCGTCATTCATGGCGGCAGCGCTTACCGTAGTCCGGCCATTCCGCAAGATGACAGCGAACCCACTACTATCTACATCATTGAGGTTAACCCCAGGGGAAGCCGGACCATCCCGTTCATATCAAAACTGACCGGAGTCCCAGTGGCCAAGATAGCCACCAGGGTGATGCTGGGCGACACCCTGAAGGACCAGGGTTATGCCGGCGGTCTGTGGCCTGCTCAAGACTTGGTAGGCATCAAGGCGCCGGTGTTCTCCATGGCTAAGCTGGTGGGAGTGGACTGGCACCTGGGGCCTGAGATGAAGTCTACCGGCGAGGTCATGGGAGTTGACCGCGACTTCCAAATGGCGCTGACGAAGACTCTCATGGCAGCCAACTTGGAGATCAAACCGGGCACCGGGGTGCTGCTCAGCATCGCCGACCAACACAAGGCCGAGGGAGTCTCTCTGGTGCGGGACCTTGCCGCCGCTGGCTGCCTTTTGTACGCCACCGAGGGCACAGCCGCCATGATATCCGCCATGGGGTTGTCAGTGAGCATGACCACGAAACGCCTCCGCGAAGGCCACCCCAACGTGGTTGACGTGATCGAAGACGGCAGCGTGAGCGCGGTGGTCAACACCATCTCCGGCTCGCCAGAGGTCATGCGCGACGGGTTCTACATCCGGAGGGCGGCGGTGGAGAAACACATCCCGTGCTTCACCTCGATGGACACCGCCAGGGCTGCGGCGGAAAGCCTGTCGGTGGAACAAGCGTCTTACGACATCGCAACCATCGGCGAATACCTCAAGGCCGACTAACCCCTACCAGTCCATCTCCGTGCCCAGGCCTTTTAATTCTGGAGGGGATGCCGCCAATCGAGTTCGCCGAACCTGCTGAAACCTTGGTCCGTGGTAACCCACTGGCTTCCCGACTCTATGGCCAATGCCGCAAGGAAAGCATCCGGTATAAGATTGCCCGCCGCGCCCGTCTCATGACATAAGCGGACGAATATCTCCCAATGCCGAGGGCCAGGTCTGATGTTGACGGCGTTGGGCCGGTCTCTCAATCGGCCTGCGAATCTTAACGCGTCTTCTAATCTGCTCGGTGGATCGAAGATCGAAGAATGAGTTACAACTCGCAAAAACCCAGCCAAAACCTGGTCAGAGACGCCGAAGGCTTGGTCGCTGTTGATCACGCCTTCTAGCCACTGCCGGTGGGCTTCGTGATTAGAAGAGTCCTGGCGGTGTGCGTAGACCAGGACGTTGACGTCAGTTAGGTACGTCTGCCCGGTCTAAGTGGTCCAGCAGTTTGGCGGAGTCGTCTAGGTACACCCCTGGTCTGAGGCCGTTCCCTGAGACCGTGTGGAGCTTGACCGGGGAATTCCCGGAGGAGGCTTCTTGGTGCGCCAAGGTCTGTCTAAGACTATCTTCTATCACCGAAGTCAAACTGCGGCCAGTGCTGGCAGCCAAGGCTTTGGCGTCTCTGAGTAGCTGGTCGTTGAGGCGAATCGTGGTTCTCATACATCACCAGTATGTGCCGCCGACATCAATATGCCAACGCTATCTTGTCTGTCCCCTACCAGTCCATCTCCGTGCCCAGGCCTTTGGTTATGGCCGAATCGTAGGCCAGCTTGGCGGCGGCTACGTCTGCCACGCCTGTCCCCATGATCTTGGCGTAGACCACCTGCTCCTGGTTGTCGCGGCCTTTCACCGCGCCCGACACCACGTGCCGCAGCTCGTGGACCTTGCTCCACTGGATTATTCCCTTGTCCACGGCGCTGCAGAGGTCGCCTGCTTCTATCCCGGCTTGTTCGGTTGAGTCAACGATCAGCTTGTCAGCGCGGGTGATGGTGGCTTCATCCACCTCGCGGGCGCGCCAGGTGGTGGGACCCGCTCCGATCAGGGTACTGCCATTCTTCAGCCAAGCCCCTTCGACCACCGGCTCCATGGTGGCGGCGATGCAGAGGACGATGTCGCAATCGCGAACCGCGTCTTCATTGCTGGCAGCGGACGTGACTTCGACACCCATTGCGTCGGTCATCCTGCGGGCGAACTCATCCCGGCGTTCTTGCGTTCGGCTGAACGCTTTGATCTTCTTGATGCCCCGCACTTTAGACACAGCTTCCAGTTGAGTGGGGGCCTGTCCGCCTGTCCCGATGATTCCCACGGTGGCGTCCCCGGGATTGGCCAGGTGTTTCACCGCCACGCCGGTGGTCGCTCCGGTCCGCAGTTGGCCCAGCCGGTTGGCTTGGGTGTAGCAGAGCAACGCCCCGGTGTTGGCGTCGTAGAGGCTTACTTGGAAGGAATAGGCGCCCTTGACGACCGTGTAGGTCTTCACGCCTAGAAGTCCCTGGTGGAAGAGGCCGCCGCCCATCACGGACAACATACCGCTTTCGGCGATGATCTTCCGGCGCGTCATGTTGTGCGCTTGACCGTCGCCGTATTGGTGCTGCATGGATTCAATGGCCCCGAGCATGGCGTCCATATCCACGCATTGGGCCACATCTTCATCTTTGAGGAAAAGGGTCATCGTTGAAACCTCCGCTGTCGGCCTGACGCAGAAAGTCCTTGGCCGTATGGTGCAGGCTAGTATACGACCGGATAGAGACGGTGGCTACAAGGGAAAGTTCAGGTACTCGGTAACAGGGAGGTGGAGAGAGCCGGCGAAGGCCTACTTGTAAAAGTTACGGTTCTTCGCGATGTAGGTGCGCCACTCTGAGGGGATATTGAACTCGTCGTAGATCGCGTTTACGGGGCATACCGACACGCAGTAAGAGCAGTCGATACAAACGGAAGGGTCGATGAAATACTGTTCTTCCGATTCCAAAGTGTGGATACAGTCAACGGGGCAGACCTCTAAACAGGAGGCGTCTTTAACCCCGATACAGGGTTCTGTTATTACGTAGGGCATACCATTCTCTTGGCGGAAAGTTTATGAGACTTTTGCTCATCCATATACTTGATGATACCCCAAAACAGACCGTCTGTCGGGCGCGTCATCAGGCGCAATACTACCCCAATTTCGACCGATGGGCAGAGCCATTTTCAAATCGGCAACTTATTTTGTCAAGGGATAGTATATGATATATTATATCGGACGATTAGTGGTGTAAAAAGGGGAGTAGATGGAACTCAGGGAACTCATCAGTTTCTACCATGTTGCCAGGGTGCGCAGCGTCTCGAAAGCAGCGCGCACGTTGGAGCTCGGGCAGCCGACGGTGACCACTCACCTGAGAAAACTGGAAGATGAGTTCGGGATAACTCTCTTCGACCGCATCAAGCGTCCGATCCAACTGACCTCTGAAGGACTCACCCTTCTGGAGTTGGTGACCCCGGTAGTCACGTCCGTAGACGCCCTGAAGACCCAGATGGACTATGCCGAAAGGCGGGGATCCTTTGTAGTGGGAGCCTACCCAGACCTGGTGACCCATCATCTGCCCTCTGGTATCCAAAGGTTCCGCGAGGACTACCCTGACGTGCGGATCAGGCTCCTGGCCCGGTCTTATAACCCACTGATACAATTGGTCCGCTCCGGCGAGATCGACCTGGCTTTCTGTTCTTCACCCCCGGCCGACGACACCACCCTGGAGTTCAAGGAGCTGTTCAAGTACAACACGGTACTGCTGACCCCTCCTGGACACGACCTCTTGCAGGACCGCCCAATAAGCCTTGAAGACATCACGGGATTCCCCTTGATCCTCACGGCGCCGGAGAGCCAATTGCGGCAAAGGGTGGAGCAGGCTTTCAAGGGCCGCGGGCTAACCCCTGATGTGGTCCTTGCGTTGGACGACACCGAGTCCATGAAGCGTTACGTTGAGATCGGCATGGGAATCGCCATCGGCAGCGATTTCACACTGCATTCCGAGGACCACAACAGGTTCGGAGTGCTCCGGCTCGACCACCTGTTCCCAAGCTCGGTCATTGGCGTCTGCACTCTGCGCGGCAAGTTCGCCGGGCAGGCGGTTAGAAACTTCATCGAAATGATGTCTGACCAGATCCAGGGATTCCACGCAGAGTTGTGGTCCAAGGAAGAGAACGAGGCCATCGCCCGGCAGACTTAAGCCTGCCCCGGGAACGACTAGCCGGCTAAGAATCTTCCGGCGGCAGATCGGCTGCCGGGACCACCTGCTTCAGCCGCCGCGCCAACTGAGACCTGGCCAACAGCACGTACCGCCCGCATTCCTGGCAGCTCATTCCGATATCCGCCCCCAGCCTGGACACGGTCCAGAGCGAGCCGCCGCAAGGGTGGGGCTTCTTCATCTGCAGAACGTCGCCGATCTTTAGCTCTAGGGCCATCCCTTCCCGTCAGCCTCTAGCACTTCGTTGATGCTCGTCCGCAGTTTATCTGCCTCCCTGGCCGCTGCCTGGGCGAAATCGGGGCCGCTGGACGCGTAGATTATCCCCCGTGAAGAGTTGATCAAAGCGCCACGGCCGCGGCTGTCGGCGCCCTGCCGCACCGCTGCTTCCAAGTCGCCGCCCTGGGCCCCAACTCCGGGGATCAAGAAGGGCATGGTGGGGCAGGTGGCACGGACCTCACGCAGCTGCTCGGGCACGGTTGCGCCCACCACCAGACCCAGATTGCCGTTGGTGTCCCATTCCTGGCAGGCCAGGGCCATGTTCCGGTAGAGCGGCATGGAACCGCCGTCCGTCACGATCTGGACATCCTGGAAATCCGCCGAACCGGGATTCGATCCACGGCACCACACGAACACGCCTTTGGATTCGTCTTCGGTGAAGGGAGTTACCGTATCCTGACCGCCCCAGGCATTGATGGTGATCGCGTCGAATCCCCAAACTTCGAATAAGGCCTTGGCGTAAGCTTGGGCGGAAGGGCCGATGTCTCCCCGCTTGGCGTCGCCGATGATCACTGCGGCAGGCGCGGCGCTCCTGATGTGGGAGATGGTCTTATGCAGGTCTTCCAGGCCGGGCAGGCCCATGGCCTCATAGAAGGCCAGGTTGGGTTTGTACGCGCAGACGGACCCGGCGGTGGCGTCAACGATGGCCCGGTTAAACTCGAAAACGCCGGAAACCGGCATCCTGGCCAAGTCTGGGTCCAAGCCCACGCAGACCAAGCTCTTGGTTGCCGACGATGCCTCGTCCAGCCGATCGGTAAAACCGCTCATCGTTCTCCTCTTTCCCTTTCATCCATCCGCGACCGGCGCGTGGCAGCCGCTACCGGCAAGTTGCAAAAGTATACACGAACCCACGCTTGATCCGGCCAGCTTCGAGGGGCCGGATATTGCTAGTGATCCGACCTGATTGTTACCATAACGTGGCTATATCAGGAGGGCTGATTTGGACCTGGGCGAAGACCTGGTTGAGGGCATTTTCCTGGAGCGCGAGAACCGCTTTCTGGCCCGTGTCGAGGTGGACGGACGGGAGGTCGGGGTGCACGTAGCCAACTCCGGCCGCATGAAAGAGCTGTTCGTTCCCGGTTGGCGGGTCTTGGTACGGCCTGTTGCCGGCGAGAACAGAAAGACCAAGTTCGATCTGGTGCTGGTGGACATGGGCCACGCCCTGGCCTCGGCCGACGCCCGGATGCCCAACGCCCTTATCGCCGAGGGGGTGGCCAACGGACATCTGGCCCAGTTCAGCGATTACCCGGAGGCCCGCCGCGAGGTGACCTTTGGCGACAGCCGTCTTGACCTGATGCTGGAAGGCCCAACCGGCCGATGCTACATCGAAGCCAAGTCGGTGACTCTGGTGGAGAAAGGGGTTGGCCTTTTCCCCGACGCCCCGACCGTCCGCGGGGCAAAGCACCTGCACACCTTGGAGACAGTGCTTGAGGCAGGTCACCGGGCCGCGGTGATCTTCGTGATTCAAAGACCGGACGCCACCGCCTTCGCCACCAGCGACCCGTCCGACCCAGACCTAGCAGCGGCCCTTCGCTCCGCCGTGGCCGCTGGGGTCGAAGCCTACGCATATAACTGCGAGGTCACCGAGAAGCTGATCCGCCTGGATAAAGCCCTGCCCATCCGTGACTATGCCGAGGCGGTGGGCAATGCCTGACCCTGAGTCTCTTGCCGCGAGGCTCATGAACATCTATGACCGCTTCTACGCTGCCTACGGCCCGCAGCGCTGGTGGCCCGGCGACGGCCCCTTCGAGGTGATAGCCGGCGCCATCCTGACCCAGTCAGCCGCGTGGACCAACGTGGAGATGGCCCTGGCAAACATGAAGTCAGCTGGCTGTTGGTCTCTGGAAGCGGTACACCAACTCCCGGAAGAAGACCTGGCTGTGTTGGTGCGCTCGTCTGGTTACTTCAATGCCAAGGCCCGTAAGCTGAAGGCCTTTGCGGCCCACGTAACGGTCAACTACCAGGGAGACTTGGGTCGTTTCCTTGCCAAGCCGCTGGCCCCCCTGCGGGAGGAACTGCTCTCCATACACGGCATCGGCGAGGAAACGGCCGACGACATCATGGTCTATGCCGCTGGGCAGCCGTCGTTCGTCATAGACACCTACACCCGCCGCATCATGGACCGCATGGACATGACGCCGGACGCCGCGAAACCCAAATACGCCGACTACCAGGCCGTCTTTCACACCAATCTACCGACGGGAAAAGATAGGCCCCAAGAGACCCAGCTCTACAACGAGTTCCACGCCCTCTGGGACCACCACGCCAAAGCAGCCTGTACCAAACTGGCCCCCAAGTGCGGCAACTGCTGCCTGCTGGACATCTGCCCCACCGGCAAATCGCTGACCAACGGCTGAATTGACCCCGAACACGCCTGCGGTTATGATGCCCCGGTCGCGTCAAACCCCGAAGATCACGGAGGCCCCATGCAAGTAATACGAATCTATACCGGTGACGACGGTGAGTCCCATTTCGAAGAGCTTGACCTGCCCTACGAGCAGATGGAGACTTCAGAGAGGACGGCCGTCGAGAACGCCGAGAACATCCATTTCCGCCGTTACCAGCCGGGCAGCTTCATCGACTGGCACCCGGCCCCTCGCCGCCAGTACGTGATCACCCTGGAGGGCCAGGTTGAGGTCGGCCTGGGCGATGGCACCAAGCGGGTCTTCGGAGCGGGCGACGTCCTGCTGGCGGACGATTTAACCGGACGCGGCCACACAACCGCGGTCTACGGCGACAAGGTGCGAGTCTCGGTAGCCATCCCCGTCATCGACTAATACCCCCATCCGCCGAATCGGAGTCAAACATGCCTTTCGCCAAGATCGACGACACCCTCGAGATGTTCTACGAGGATGATTGTTTCACCGACCCGTGGCGCAGCGAGCCCGAGACGATCGTGCTCCACCACGGCAATTCCAAGAACACCAAGCTGTGGTACGCCTGGGTGCCCCTGCTGGCACGGCAGTACCGGGTCATCCGGCTGGACGCCCGCGGATTCGGCCAGTCTTCTGTTCCGCCGGAAGGCTACGACTGGTCGCTGAGCAACTTCGGGACGGACCTGCTGACTCTCCTGGACCAATTGGGACTGGATAAAGTCCACCTCATCGGCGAGACGGTGGGCGGCACGATCTCACTCCAGTTCGCCTACGACCATCCCGAGCGGCTGCATACCCTGACGACTTGCACATCGCCCTACAAATTCGTCGGCATCGACACCTATAAAGAGTTCTATAAGTTGGTCAGCGAAGAGGGCGTGCAGGCTTGGGCCCGGAAGACCGGTGGAAGAAGACTGGAGCCGGGAAAGTCGGACCCAGCCCACCATGAGTGGTACGTGGACCAGATGGGTCAGACGGAGCAGAGGGTGGTACTGGAAACACTGGCCTATCTTGCCACCCAAGACCTGACCGACATCCTGCCCCAGATCAAGACACCGACATTGGTGTTGGCGTCGGAGCAGAACGCCAAAGACAACCCCGACCGCACCACGCTCTTCGCCGAGAAACTTGGCAACGGCCGTCTGGTTGCCATCCCCGGCACCAGCGGATACGTGCAGCATTCAGCCCCAGAAGAATGCGTCCTTGCCTGGCGTCAATTCCTGGGCGAGATCAGCGCGAGTTAAGCCCCCGCAGAAAAGCAATCCCCTCTCCCACTCACGGGAGAGGGTTAGGGTGAGGGCGCTGTCCGCGGAGAGTCTGGTTTCGGGAGAAGCTACGCCCCCATCCTAACCTTCCCCCGTTGCGACGGGGGAAGGGATTTTTTTTAGAGAGTGAGAAGAGAAAAGCCCTAGAACAATGACCTTGACTGGCCGCCGTCTACGTTCAGGCAGGTGCCGGTGATGAGGTTTGCGTTCTCTGAGGCCAGGAATGCTACGGTGTCGCCGATGGGTTCCGGCCAGCCGAACTTGCCGGCGGGCAGGTTCCGGTCGATGAAGTCAGCCACCTGCTCCGGAGTGCTGTTCTGCTGGAACCGGTCCCAACTGCTGCCGGGAAAGTCGATTGACCCGGGGGCGATGCAGTTGACCAGCACGTTCTCCTTCATCAGGTTCAGAGCCATGTGCTTGGAGAAGGCGATGAGCGCCGCCTTGCCGGTCATGTAGTCGATGGACCCACCGTACTCCCGCCCGTAGATGGACGAAACGCTGATGATCCGGCCCCATTTCTGCTCCCGCATGTGCGGCAGCACCAGGGCGATCAACTCAACGGCGCTAAACAGGTTGAACTCCATCCCCTCGCGGAAGGTCTCGACACCTGTCTCTTGGAAGTCGGCGGTGCCGCGCCTGCCGCCCACGTTATTCACCAGAATGTCGGTCTCACCGAAGGCCTTCACGGTATCGTCGTGGAACCGCTTCAGGTCCTCTTTCTTCATGACATCGGCCTGGACGGCCAGGACGTCATACCCCTTGGCCTTGAATTCAGCCTCCGTGGCGTCCAGGTTCTCCTGTCCTCGGGCGCAGATCGCGACCTTGCAGCCCTCGCGGGCCAGTGAGTCCGCCGCCTGTTTGCCCAGTCCGTGACTGCCACCGGTGATCATTGCTACTTTGCCCTGCAACGACAGGTCCATTGCCGCCTCCTGATATCTCTTCCCGGATTTTGTCTCAGGGATTATAGATGCAGACGGCCTCTGTTGCACCACATCCTGACTCATAGGCTCCATCAAAGGCCCGGTTGGGAACATGTCGGCTATAATTGGGCGCAATTCTGGACTGGGGATAGGGGTTTTATGCAAGCGCTAGAGGGAATCAAGGTACTGGACTTCTGCCGTAACGCGCCGGGCATGTTCTGCACAACAGTGCTTGCCGACTTGGGGGCCGACGTCCTGATGGTGGAGCGGCCCATGGACGAAACACGGTCCGCCTACGAGAAGTTGGTGGCGGGGATAGAAGGGGAGGATGATGAGCGCCGCCACGCCGCCTTCAATGCACTCCAGCGCAACAAACGCAGCATCGCCCTCAATCTCAAAGAGCCCGAAGCCCAGCAGATATTCCACAAACTGGTTGAGACCGCCGACGTGGTGGTGGAAGGGTTCCGGCCCGGCGTCATGGACCGCCTGGGCGCCGGGTATGAGAAGGTCAGGTCCATCAACCCCAGAGCCGTCTACTGCTCGGTGTCCGGTTACGGTCAGGACGGCCCCTACTCGCAGATGGCCGGACACGACATAAATTACATCTCCTTCGCCGGGGCGTTGGGGCTGA